>NZ_JANFDA010000001.1:0-599485 GCF_040493455.1 Winogradskyella sp. 3972H.M.0a.05
CGGCGCCAATCACCTCCAGATCCCGAAGGCTCAGGTCGAACTCGACAAAACCATCAGAATCATCGTCGCAAAGCGCGATCGGTGTCGGGGCGGTCGCCACAGGGTTCGGGTTCACCACCAGTGTCAGTGGCGTGGTATTGTAACAGTCCGTATCGTTGTTGGTCTCCAGTCTTACATAGACCACCTGTGGGTTTATGGTGTTCACATAGCCGTCTGCCAATGGGTTCAGGTTGGCATCGGCATCGGCCTGCGTCTCATGGTAGGTCACCGTGTAGTCCGCTGGATCCTGGGTGCCCAAAACCTCTGCATCGGCATCACTCAACGTGAAGGCCGTGAAACCATCTGCTACAGCATCGTCGCACTCCTCTAATGGTGTCAATACCGCTGGGATAGAAAGACTACTGATTGTGAGTTCGAATGACGTTGTAGCAAAACACTCTTGACTCAACTCTGCTATTCTAACATAAATTGTTTGAGGGTTTGACACGTTATCATAAGGAGATGCAAGCGGATTCACATTATCTATTGCATCTTGTTCTGTAAGGTGATATGAAATAATAAAATCTGCTGGATCCTGACCTCCTAAAACTTCAGAATCATTGTCTGTAAGCGTAAAAGATCCTGTCCCTGATATATTACAAATACTTTGGTCTAATGCTGGGTTGGCAACTGGACTTGGCTTAAACTCAATAAATATCTCATCACTGGCTTGACATGTTCCTGAAAATACAATATCTACACTGTACGTTCCTTCTTCAGTAACAACAAGACTTTCATCTGTTTCTCCTGTTATTTCTACGCCATCCTTGTACCAAGTATGCACTGCTCCTACGACTCCTGTATTTAATAGAATAGGTGTTCCATCACATTCAGCAGTACCTGCCATAATTGTGATATCATCTCCTAAGTCACCTCCTAAATCAAAACTACCTGCCTTAAGGAAAACTCCAGAATCTAATGCAGTATCTGAAGCATCTGCTATTACTAGTTTAATATTATAGTTTTCACCAGGTGTAACGGGTGATTGCGCTGTAAACACTACGGTTCTTCCATCAAAACTGGTTGGTGGTTGATTTTGCGCTGTATAGCCTCCAAAATACTGCTCGTTAATTGCCGCACATCCTGGATTAGCTGGATGAATATTCGTAACTAAGATTGGTGTATTTGTTCCTGGAAGTACTGCAAGATTCGTTGTATTTCCCATGGAATCTGTAAGTAGAAAGGCAAAGGCATCAGAGAATGTACATTCAAAAGTTCCTCCTGTAGCTCCATTGTATTCTTCAGAAGCCATTAAGAAATCAAAACTGATGTTATCTGCTAATGGTACAAAATCAAATTCTATAAAACTCGCATTATTGGAATTAATCCCTACTGTTGCATCTAATTCAGCATCACCTGGCCAACCAAATCCTCCTGCACTCATGGCGTTATTGTTTGGTCCTCTTGCTTCACTAGCGTCTCCAGAAGTTAAAATAACTCCTGATTCAAAAGGAAAATCTATTCCATTTCCATAGAAAAATCCGATTCCGTTAGGTTCAGCTGAGCTAAAAGAAATTCCTGTAGACCAATTTATATTCGAAACTTGAGCACATGGGCTATTTATTAATACATCTTCAATTAGCTCTTCTGGCGTATATGTATCTTGATCTATGATAACATTGGGTCCTAATACGAATACAGTTATTGATGTTAATGCTGTACAGCCTTGTGGATTAGTATCTGTTACAGCTAAGAATACTGTATATGTTCCGGGTGTCGTATATGTGTTAGATACAGATTGTCCTGTTGCTGTGTTGGTATCACCAAAATTCCATTGGTATGTTGCGCCTGTACCATCTTCAGAAAATGTCGCACTTCCTTCAAAATCTACTGTTTCTCCAGGCAATATTGAAACTACACCTCCTTCAGCTGCTGGTGTTGTACTATCTATAGTTGGCGTTATTGTCTGGCATGGTGTTGCGCAAAGTATTTCTGCAGCCCAACCTGTTGTAGTTCCTGTTGCATTGGATGTAAACTCAATTGTTAAACACCCTGATGCGCTGGATGCTTGTACATTTCCTGGACCTGCTACACCACTATATGAGCCTATAACTGGTGCTGTGGTATCGTCCCCATCATAAATCGTAAGTACATCTTGATTTAACTGAGTACTAAATTCTGTAAAATTTAAAATAATGAATTCATTTGCGTTTTGAGGGCAAATTGTGGTAACAAAGTTTTCGTCACTTCCATAGTTTCCTGCAGCACCTCCAGAATCATAAAAAATATCAGGTGCGCATCTGTTAAATGTTCCATCCTGCATATTTAAATCCTGAGAAAATATTACTAAGGGAAATAGTAAGATTAGAAGGGAGTAAATCTTTTTCATAACGCAATAAAAATTTAGTCTAAAATTGTTAGTTAATCTGTACACAGATTAAACAACTAACTTCCGTAAATTCCTACCCTTAAAAAACTGCAATAGATTGATTTTATCTTTCTTTTTCATAGTGAGTTTTTATAAAAGCTCCGAAAATTAATCATTTTAATTTAAAATACTCAGTATTTAACTTTTTTGAGTTCATAAATTCTAAGTAATAACGTATTACTTCTTATTTTTGCAAAAAAAAGTCTATGACTTCCATAAAAATAGCCATAAAACCCACTTCTAACGATAGTATTGTTAAGTTTGAAGCCAATGAATTTATAACTCAGCATCAGAGTTATGAGTTCAATAATATTGACGATGCTAAGCCATCTCCTTTAGCTCAGCAATTGTTTTATTTACCTTTTGTAAAAAAAGTTTACATCTCTGGTAATTTTATAGCCATAGAGAGATATGACATTGTTCAATGGGCTGATGTTCAAGATGATGTTGCTGAGCAAATAGAAAGTTATCTAAATAGTGGAGGTGATGTTATTACTGCAAACGAATCGAATTCGAATAAAAAAGTTCCTGTAACAGTATATGCTGAAAGCACACCGAATCCTTCTGTAATGAAGTTCGTAGCTAATAAAAAGCTTGTTTTACAACCTGTAGAGTTCAACTCAATTGATGATTCTAAATCTGCTCCTTTTGCATCTGAGTTATTTCATTTCCCTTTTGTAAAGGGTGTTTTTATGGATGAAAACTTTGTTTCTATTACAAAGTATGATGTAGCTGAGTGGACAGATATAACCATGGAAATAAGAGAATTCGTAAGAAGTTATATTGAAACGGGGAAGCCTATACTTCTCGAAAGCACTTCAAATTCTGAAGTACAAAAAAATATTGAAACTAAAGCTAATTTTGAATCTCTCGATGATACTTCAAAGCAAATTGTATCTATTCTAGACGAATATATAAAACCTGCTGTAGCTAGCGATGGTGGAAACATTGAGTTCATTTCTTTTGATGCTAACTCTAAAAAGGTTGAAGTGTTATTGCAAGGTGCTTGTAGTGGTTGTCCTTCTTCAACTTTTACATTAAAGAATGGTATCGAAAATATGTTAAAAGAGATGTTGAATGACAGTAGCATTACAGTTAATGCTGTGAATGGATAAAAAATCTTTAATTTCGGTGACTTAATTACTTTTTTTGTTTCAAATAGTTAAACATTAAAAATATAATAATTATGGCAGTATTAAAAGTAATTGAAGTATTAGCAAATTCTGATAAAAGTTGGGAAGATGCTACTAGAAAAGCAGTTAAACAAGCTTCAAAAAGTGTAAAACATATTAAGTCTGTTTTTGTTCAATCTCAGAGTGCGGTTGTTGAAGGCGACGATGTAACAGAATTCAGAGTTAATGTAAAAATCACTTTTGAAGTTAAATAATAATTAAACTTCAAATGATGAACTTATTTAAAAGTAGAGTATTACTTACGGTATTAATTTGCTGTGCCTTTAATTATTCTCAAAGCCAGAAAATAATTAATCAGAATAATCACTGGATACAAGGTGAAAGACTTGACCTAAAAACCGAAGGTCGTGATGGTGAAAAGGCCATTGGCTCCCCTTATCTTAACGCTAACTTTCAACCCGCTAGAATTTTAGTAAATGGTCAGCCTCCTTCAGTAATTCCAAACGTTAGGTATAATGCTCACTTGGATGAAATTGAGCTTAAACATACTGATGGGAAAGTATACTTTTTAAATAAAAACATCGACTCAATCAAAGTTGCCTTTGTTAATGAGAAGAAAACTTATATGTTGTTTTCTCCAAAAAACGATGGGGTTAAAGGCTTCTACGTTTTTTTAACAACAAATGACAAGGTTAACTTATTAAAAAAAGAGAGCATCAGACTCGATAAAGGTACGGCAGAAGGTAATGGGTATTCGTCTCCTAAACCTCCAAGTTATAAAAACAATAAGGATGAGTACTTTATTGTGTCTAGCGATGGTCTCTTCAAAAAACTTCCTAGAAAGAAAAAGGAAATCACAAATAGTCTATTCCCTCAGTATTCTAAAGAAATAACTGGTTTCATTAAGGAAAATAAATTAAAGCTTTCCAGAGAAGCTGATATGATTAAATTAATCGGCTTTTTTAACACTCTACAGTAAAATAATTATGGAAAAATACATTGATAAGATAAAAGAACTATTAATCGATTATACACCAAAGGTACTCACTGCACTTGCTATTTTAATAGTCGGTCTTTTCATTATACGATTGATTGTAAATATGTCTAAACGTGTAATGAGAAAGCAAGGTATTGACGAGACTTTGCAAAAATTCTTAGGCAATCTACTTAGTTGGACACTCAAGGTTTTACTCTTTGTTACTGTAATTGCAAAACTAGGTGTAGCAACTACCTCGTTTGCAGCCATTATTGGTGCTGCTGGTTTAGCCATAGGGCTTGCTTTACAGGGGTCTCTATCTAACTTTGCTGGTGGAGCCTTGATAATGATTTTTAAGCCGTTCAAAGTTGGTGATCTCATAGAAGCTCAAGGGGAACTTGGAGTTGTAAAAGAAATACAAATTTTTACCACTCAATTGACTACTCCTGAAAACAAAAGGGTCATAATACCTAATGGTGCGTTATCTAATGGTAACATCGTTAATTATTCTGCTGAAGGGAAGTTAAGAGTTGATCTTACGTTTGGAGTGAGTTATGATGCTGATATCAAACAAACTAAAAATGTATTAATGAATGTATTGACTTCTCATCCTAAAGTGCTCAAAGACCCTGCTCCATCGGTTGATGTATCTGAGTTAGCTGACAGTTCTGTGAATTTTGCTGTTAGACCTTGGGCAGATGTTGCTGATTATTGGGATGTGTATTTCGGAATCCATGAAAATGTAAAGATTGCGCTTGATGAGGCTGGAATTGAAATTCCTTATCCACATGCTGTTGAAATTCAAAAGCAAGGTTAATTTTTCGGCTTTATAGCAACAAAATCTTTTAGATAATATGGTTCAAAATAAGCGACATCTTCGATGTCGTTTTTTTTGTACTTATTATAGGCTAAGTGTCCCATTTCATTTGCTGAAGGCAACTTGCCTTCAATGAAGTTGGCATTGGAATGAGATATTACAGTTTTCGTTTTCTCTACTCCATTGCCTATGAAATAGACTTTATCTTCTTCTAAATAGGATTTAAAAGATTCTTCATCTATGATTTGGGCTTCAATATTCCTTTCAGAATTATACTCAGTATTAAAAACTTCAGCATATACTTCCATCCTTCTTGCGTCTAGCATTGGCACAATATATCCTTTGGATTCTTTTACTTGATGCGCTAAGCTCTCTAGAGTAGACACAGAGATTAATGGAACATTTAAAGCAAAACAAAGCCCTTTTGCCGCTGAAACACCAATCCTTAAGCCTGTATAAGAGCCTGGTCCTTTGCTTACTGCAACTGCATCTAAGTCACTTAGAGAGTGGCCGGATTCTTTAATGACATCATCTATATAAACATGCAATCGTTCGGCATGAGAATAGCCTTGGCCGTAATCTTCTTTTAAAATCAAAGTCTCGCCATTTTTGGATAGCGAGACTGAACAATTTGTTGTTGTGGTTTCTATGCTTAAAATTAAAGACATGCTAATCCATAATAGGTTTCCCCATGTAAAAATCTAAAACTTTAGTCTTAAAAACAAAATCATATTTAGCATTAATCAATAATGCTTGCGCATTGATTAATCGGATTCGTGCCTGTTCTAGATCGAAAGCATTCATAGCGCCTATGTTATAACGCTCTTGAGAGTTATCAAAAGCTAATTGCTGTGACTCTAAAGATTTTCTAGCTGCCTCATAACTTCTAAATGCTGCTTTTGCGTCTGTAAATGCTCTTTGAACATTAGATTCTAGATTCAACTTAGCCTGTTCTAAGCTAAGTTTAAAGTTTTCTTCCTGAATTCTAGACTTAGCTACTGAAGTTTTATTCTGAAATCTAGAGAAAATCGGGATACTAATATTTAAATTGAAGCTATGTGCTTTTTGATCGTTCAATTGATTGAAGAAAGCATCTTCACCTTGAGTAAGATTAGAATAAAAGGCATTTGTACCAAAGCCATACCCAAAAGTAACACTTGGGTAAAATCCACTCTTGGATAATTCTGTACCAACCTCAGCGCTTTCAATGTTCTTTTCTGCAACTTTGATTTCATATCTGTTTTGAAATGCTGATTCTAGAATTGGATTTACATCATTATATAATAATGCAGCAGACGGATCTACAACATCAATAATTTCAACATCAAAACCTTGATAAGGTACTTGAAGCAATTGAGACAATGTTAATAATGATATATCATAATTATTCTCTGCTGTTGTTAGCGCTTGAGCATCATTTGCTAATGTCGCCTCTGCATCATAGACATTAGCTTGCGGTTGAACTCCTGAATCTACCAATTCTTGAACTTGCTCCACTTGTTTTTGCGAAAATTCATACTGAGATTGTGCTGCTTCTAAATTCTCCTTATTGAATAAAACGTTTAGATATGCATTAGCTACATTGAGCGAAATATCATCTTTTATTCTATTTAAATCTAATTCATTGGCTTCTCTATTTATCTGTGCTTGTTTATACACAAATGTATTTCTAAAACCATTAAATACAGTTTGATTTAAATTAACTCCAATACTTGTAGTATGTGCTGTACGATCCACAAACTGTCCTTGGAATAACTCTGCATTACCCAAACTCATACCTTGGTTAATATTAGCACTGAATGAAGGATAAAAATTTCCCTTAGCTGCTAAAATATCTTCGTCGTTAGACAACAATGTGTTTTCTCCTTGTTTAACTGTAATGTTATTCGTTAAAGCATGTTCGACACACTCACGCAAGCTCCATTTTTTGTCTTGGGAAAATCCAGTAATCCCAACAAAAAATAATATGGCAATGATTGAAAACTTCTTCATATTAATCTTCATCTTCTTCATTATCGTCTTTAGAGGCTTTGTTCCAAACTTTGATTTTATCATCTTCCTCAACACCATCTAATACCTCAACAATGACTCCATCAGAAACGCCTAGCTTCACGTTTTTCTTCTTGAACTTATTATCTCCAGTTTCAATTTCTACAAAAGGCTCGTCAGTAATTCTATTGAACTGTACCAAAGCTTCTTTAATTACCATTACGCTATCCTTGTTTTCAACCTCGATTTCAGCATTGGCACTGTAACCTGCTCTTATCTCGGTAGATTCTCCAACGTTTACATCAGCTTTAATTGTAAACTGTACTGCCCCATTTTCCTCTTGACCTTTTGGCGCAACAAACGTTAATTTGGCTGGGAAATCTTTGTCATTGATTGCTCCTAATAACACTTTGATATCTTCACCTTCTTCAAGCTTTCCAACTTCTGCCTCATCTACCTTTCCCTCAAAAATCATGATACTCATATCAGCTAAAGATGCAATCGTGGTTCCTTCATTAAAGTTGTTACTTTGAATAACCTGATCTCCTTCTCTTACAGGGATTTCTAGAACTGTTCCTGAAATCTGTGCAATAATATTTGTATTTGCTGAACTTCCTCCAGAAAGTGATCCTCGTTTGATGATTTGATAATCATTTTGCGCTTGTATAACACTTTCTCTTGCTTGATTATAAGCCAACTCACTATCTTGAAAATCTTGTAGTGAGATAACACCTTTATCAAATAGTGCCTTATTTCTATCGTATAACACTTTAGAGTTATTAGCTGATAACTGTGCTGTTCTTATTCTACTGCTTGCCGCTGCTAAGTTTTGCTCGTTTGGCACTACTCTAATCTTAGCAATAAGATCTCCTTTTTGAACAATGTCACCTTCTTCGACCATGATCTTATCAATAATTCCAGAGACTTGAGGTTTCAACTCAATTTCTTCTTCTGGGTTAAGTTTCCCTGTAGCTACTACTTTGGTTTTTATTGTTGAGTAATATGGTGAGTCTACTGCAAACTCTTCTATGGATTCTGAATTGGAATCTTTAAAATATTTTATGACTACTACAAGTAATATCAGTAGTACTATACCTAAAATAATTTTTACTGCTTTTTTCATTTGTTGTTGTTTATACTTGTTTTTTTGATTGGTTTTATTCTTCTCTTAATGCATCAATTGGTTTTACACTTGTGGCTTTAAATGCCGGAATGAGCCCTATTAGGGTTCCTAATGTGACGAGTATTAGCATCGCTGCAAATACAACGCCTATGGAGACAGAAGCATTTACTAGTGTAGCATCGTCTCCTTGTCCAAATGCCGAGTCCATCGCTATTAATATCCATCCTCCTGTGATAATTCCTAAAACTCCTGAAATCATTGTTAAGAATACTGCTTCTACAACAATCTGTCTTTTGATTTCAAACGGTGTTGCTCCCAAAGCTCGTCTTACGCCTATCTCTTTGGTTCTTTCCTTAACAGCAATCAATAGAATGGCTCCAATAGCCACTACTCCTGCAATCAGTGTTGCTATTCCAACAAACCAGGTTAAGAATTGCATTCCTACTAAAAATCCTGTCACTTTAGCAAATTCTTTTCCAAGGTTAAAACTACCAAAGGCTCTGTTATCTTTTGGGTGAATTTTATTAAGGTTTCTTAATAATAACTTTGCATCTAGTTCTATTTGCTTGATATTATATTCTGGCTTACCAGTAACCATAATCCATCCTATTTCATCACCTTGGTTATAGATTTGTTGGAAGGTTGTAAACGGAATATGGATGTCCGATCCTGGCCCCATGTTTACATTACCTTCTTCAAACACACCAATGACAGTGAAATTCATACCATTGATTCGGATCAATTCTCCGACTGGTTGTACATCTTTTTCAAATAGTTGTTTGTATATATCTTCTGAAATGACCGCAACTTTTTTGAGATCGTCGATGTCATTCTGATTTATGAATCTTCCGTAAATGAGTTTCTTTTTCTGAACGGCATCAAGTAATGGATAATCTCCTGCTACATTGAAGGTGCCTGACAAGAAATTGCGAATTACCATTCCTTGTGTCTGATTTCTAGGTACTACAAACTCAATTCCGTCAACATTTTGCTCAACTACCCTAACATCTGATAAGGATAGTCTTACTCTGCGTCCTTCTTGAAATCCTTTGAATGGTTTGCTTGTGCTTTGCCCCCAAATAAATACACTGTTAGTTGCAAAGTTTCCGAATAGTCTGTTGAAAGAATTCTCCATCCCTCTAGCAGAGCCCAATAATCCTATCAATAATAAAATTCCCCACCAGACTCCAATCATGGTAATGACAGTTCTGAGCTTATTTTTGCTCATACTATCCCAGACTTCTTGCCATGTATCTCTGTCGAATAAAAATCTAATCATGGTTATTCGTTTCTAAGTGCTACAATTGGTTTTATTCTTGAGGCGCGTTTTGCTGGGACATATCCTGCCAATGTTCCTGCAGCTATTAAGGTAATAGTCGCAGAAATGACTAATTGGGTACTAACTCCTGGGTCCGTAATAAAGTAATCTTTTAAACTTGGACCAATCCATTCTATCACGCCTACTCCCATCAATAATCCTATATATCCTGCTATTGCAGTAATAATTATTGATTCTAATAAAATTATAGATACAATGGATCTTGGAGAGGCACCTAATGCTTTTCTAATACCAATCTCCTTGGTACGTTCTTTTACAATAAAGATCATGATGTTACTAATCCCTACAATACCAGCAATTAATGTTCCCAGACCAATAATTAATATGATTATGGCTAATACATTATTCATTTGGTTAACACCTTTTGTCTGGCTTGCCATATTGAATACTCTAATAGCTCTTTGATCACTTCTCGCTACCGAAAAACGATCTTTTAATGCTCTATTGATTTCGTTACCGAATGCAATAGCTTGATCGGTACTCATGGTTGGGTTATAGGACAAGTTGATTTGATCTAAATGATCATTATTTCCATAAACTTGCTGTGCAGTTGTTACTGGCATGTAGATAATACGCTCTTCGTTGTCGTTTCCTTCATCCGAAAAAGTCCCAACTACTTTATATTGAATGCCGCCAAGATTAATGTATTTACCCAATGGTTCTTCCCCTCTAAGGAACAGATCTTCTTCAACTAAACGACCAATAACAATAACTTTTGTCTTATTGATTAAATCATTCTGATTGATATAACGCCCTTCATTCATTAAGGTTTTTTCCAAATACTGATGATCTGGATGTACGGCTCTTATGTTGTATGAGTTTTGTTCGTTTTTATAGGTTGCGGTAAGACCTTTGTATATTCTTGCAGTGATGTATTCTACTCTATTTCCAAAATCATCTTTTAGAAAATCGAAGTCATTATTTTTGAACTGAATGCGGCGTCCTGCTTGCATTCCTTTATGTGCCTTGGTGGTTCTACCTGCTCTAATAAACATAGCATTGGTAGCATCGTCTGCAAAGGCTTCTTTAAAGGTGTTTTTCAGTCCATTTGCTATTCCGAAAAGTATGGTAAATAGAAGAATGGCGAAGGCCACAGTAAATCCCGAGAGGATTCCTCTGGTACGATTCTTATTTATACTCTGAAATATTTCCCTCCAAAGGTCTCTATCAAACATTGACTGATGCTCTTACTTGTTCTACTACTTTGTCTTCCATAATAACGCCATCCCTTAATCGCACAATACGCTTGCACATCTGGGCAATATCTTCTTCGTGAGTTACAATTAAAATGGTTTTTCCTTCATCATTTAATTGTTGAATAAACTCCATGATTTCATAAGATGTCTTGGTGTCTAAGGCTCCTGTAGGCTCATCTGCCAATAGTAGTTTTGGGTTAGCTGCTAATGCTCTAGCAATAGCAACTCTTTGCTTTTGACCACCAGAAAGTTCGTTAGGTAGGTGATGTGCCCAATCTGTTAAACCAACTTTACCCAAGTGAAACATTGCTTTTTCTTGCCTTGCTTTTCTTTTTAAACCTTGGTAGTATAAGGGAAGTGCAACATTTTCTAAAGCATTTTTATAGCTTATAAGATTGAAGGATTGAAAGATAAATCCTAAAAACTTATTTCTATAAACTGCTGCTTTCTTTTCGGTAAGGTTCTCAATTTTTACACCATCTAAAACATAATCGCCTTCATCTGCTTCATCAAGCATTCCTATAATATTAAGAAGCGTAGATTTCCCAGATCCAGAAGATCCCATAATGGCAACCATTTCTCCGTCTTTTACTGAGAGGTCTATCCCTTTTAATACATGTAAACTAGAATCTCCTATTGGATAGGACTTGTGAAGTTGACGAATCTCTAACATCGTGTTTTAGATTGATTAGTGTGTCTTTAAAATTAATTGGCTTATCCATTAGACTGATAAAAGCTCAAAATGTTACAGGAATCTGCAAAAATTATTCCTTTTTTTCGCCTTTATAGGTTCTATAGATAATATATCCTATGGTTCCAACTAAAATATAAGGGATAGCCATGAGGTAAATAATGCCATTATTTACACCTTCTGCTGTGGATTGTCCTTCTTCACTTTCTAAAACTGCTCTACACATTGCGCATTGCGCATTGGTATTCAGGAAGAATACTATAGAGGCTATGATAAGAAGGACCTTTTTTTTCATCTCAATTAATAATAGGGTGAGATCATTATATATACAATAACTCCTGTTATCGCAACATATAACCACAATGGAAATGTGATTTTTGCTATTTTCTTATGGCGTTCAAAATTATTGCTAATCGCTCTAACATAAGTAATCAATACAAAAGGAATAACACCTATTGAAAGTACAATGTGGCTAATCAGAATAAAGAGATAAATTCCTCTGTAGCTTCCTTCGTAACTTGTAGATTCACTTGTCATGTGATACAACACATACATTACCAAGAACAATGCTGAAAGTATGATAGCAAACTTCATTAGCTTTTCGTGAACCTTTCTATTTCCTTTCTTTATCATTACCACAGCAATGATTAATACCAAAGCAGTTATTGCATTAATGGTTGCATAGATTGGTGGCAGAAAAACTGGTAATTCCCAATCTACCTTCACTCTAAATAGTGCTGCTACTACTAATGGAATTACTATGGAAAGGACTACAATCCACTTATTATATTTCTTCTCTGCTTGTACGTTTTCTTTCATTATTCTTTCAATAGTTTTGTAATGTCTTGTATGAGCATCGAAATCTCTTCTTTCTCTCCGTCTTCTTCTTGTTCTGCTCTACTTACTATGCCTTTGTAGTATATCTTCGGATTACCAAATTCGTCTACTCTACTTCTTATGTATCCGTTTTTGTCAATAAGTGCAAAGTTTCCTGAATGTTCAAATCCACCTTCTGCTTCTGCATTTTTTCCTGCGTAGATTGTGAATCCATTGTTAGCCAAATCATAAATATCTGCTTCTTTGCCTGTCATGAAATGCCAATTTGGATTTGTAACGCCATAATTTGTGGCATACGATTTTAGTACCTCTGGAGTATCAAAATCTGGATTAATAGTGAAAGACGCGACTCCGAAATTTTCAAAGCTTTTAAATTCATCTTGCACCTCAACCAAATTCCTACTCATTCTTGGGCAAATTGTTGGGCAGGTGGTGAAGAAAAATTCTACGACATAGACTTTTCCTAAGTAATCTTTATTAGAGATAGTTTTTCCGTCTTGGTTAGTAAAACTAAACTCAGGTACTTTTTTCTTACTACCATTTATCTCCAAGAAAGCCATATCTGATAAATTCCCTGTTTCCTCAATCTTAGTCTCTACAGTTTCACTTCGGCTTTCACTTCTGGTAATGTCATCATTTTTTACTCTATCGATGATTTTTGGGATAAAAATGATACCAAACACCAAAATAATGAAGGCAATACCTACATATGAATATTGACTTTTTTTACTCATCGCTTTTTGCTTTTATACCGCTATCTCTTCTTGAAGAGGAATCGAATTTACCTTTTCGTTTTTGCCTATACTCTGTAAATAAAATTCGTAAGTCATCACTCATCTTATTTTTGATTTCGGCGACCTCAATACAATCATAGGAATACAAACTACTAACAGGCTTGTTTTGTTCGACTTCTCTTTCTTCTCTATCGTCTAAACGACCTCTTTGATTTCTGTCTTTATCTACGATAAACACTTCATCTGTAGCAAGATGTTCATCAAGCTGATGATCGGATTTCAAGCTATTAAAGACTCTTATTATTTCATCTTCATCAATAAATCTATAATGCCAAAATCTTAAATCTTCGTAACGTTCTATTTCTTTTTTTAATGCTGAATAGTCTTCTTCAAAACCTTCGGGAGCCAGAACAATGATTTGAAACTTCTTGAAGCCTTTAAACTTATCATAAACTAACTCTTTTAGGTTAGATGCCGCAATAGAATTGCTTATTGGTTCTTTTCCAAAAAATGCTAAAACTGTTAAATGATCTTCTAACTTAACATCTTCTGAAACTGGAATTTCTTTAACGCTATTCTTAACAATATCTAACGGCTCATAGTTATGTGTTGAAGGGTATAAAATCAACAAAAAAGCTACTGGAAGAAAGAATAAAATTCCTAGAACAAGGTTACGAGTTGTCTTGCTTGTTTGCATAGTGCAAAAATAAAAAAGGTGGTTCTAATAAACCACCTTTTTAACTGTTTTATAGTAATTGAAACGTATTAAAAATCGCGTTTCACATATCCGTCTTTATAAACTTCGAATACATAATCTCCTTCTTGTAATAAAATGAAGATTAAGTAGCAGATTAGGAATACTGCTGTCCATACAACCATACGTCTTAGGCTTGCTTTTTCATCTCTCATGTGCATGAAATCCCAAGTAATATAATAAGCCTTAACGATTGTGAGGATGATGAAAATCCAGTTAAGCCATTTCATCCCTAAAACAGGTTCCATTAAAGCTTCTGGCTTATAAATACCGAGAACAACTTCAACTGCTGTTACAATAGTTAACAATATTAAAACTCCCCAAATCTTTTGAGTGTTTGACTTAAATTTTATTAAGCCTCTTAATATTTCTAATTTATGTGCGTCTGCTGCCATTATACAACGATAATTATCTTAATTAAACTAAATAGAAGAATGTAAATACAAATACCCAAACCAAGTCTACAAAGTGCCAGTAAAGACCAACTTTTTCGACCATCTCATAATGTCCTCTACGTTCGTAGGTACCAAGTATTACATTAAAGAAAATAATGATATTGATTACAACTCCAGAGAATACGTGGAATCCGTGGAAACCTGTAATAAAGAAGAAGAAATCGGCAAACAAGGATGTTCCGTATTCATTCACTTTAAGGTTAGCACCTTCTACAACAAGCTGTCCATTCTCCTTAACTTGTTTTAAAGATTCTTCTCTAGATAGTACTGTTTTTTCACCTTCAGCAGTAAGCATTTGTGTTCTTACTAATACATTTGGATGTGACTCTAGTCCTTTAACTACTTCAGCAACAGTATAGGTTGGTAAAGTCCCTTCTTGCACAAACCACAATCCATTTTTTCTATCGTGTTCTGTCCTGTACTTTTCTTCTGCAACCACAAAATCTGAGAGCGCGACTCTATGTCCTTCAGTATCTACAAATTGTAAGATGTTACCACCTTTAGTTTGGATTGCTCCATAATCACCTTTGATGAATGTTGCCCATTCCCATGCTTGAGAGCCTACGAATATTAAACCTCCTATAATGGTAAGGAACATATAGAATGTTACCTTAGCTTTATTCATGTGATGACCTGCATCTACGGCTAATACCATAGTTACAGAAGACATAATCAGAATGAACGTCATAAACGCTACATAGATCATTGGTAATTCTTGTCCATGCAAAAATGGTACGTGAGTAAATACCTCATCTGCAATTGGCCATGAATCTATGAACTTAAATCTTGAGAACCCGTAAGCTGCTAAGAATCCTGAGAATGTCAATGCATCGGAGACGATGAAAAACCACATCATCATTTTTCCATAGCTTGCATTTAGAGGCTTATTTCCTCCTCCCCATGTTTTACCTTCAGTTCCAGTAGTCACTGTAGTATCCATATAAAGCGTTTAGTGTTAAAATTTGCACAAAAATAATCAATTTCTTGGTCTAACGAAACAACGGACTATAAATTTTAAAGGCTCTAAATAAGCCTTCAATATTAAATCCATTCCTAGTTAAAAAAAGCTATAATCTCTTCAAAATAATTAAGGAACAAAAACAAGAAAATCCATAGCATTCCAACAAAGTGCCAAAAGTTCTCTGATAACTCTATTCCCAACATGTTTTTACTTGAGTATTTACCCATAAAATTCTTTACCAAAACAACAGTGATGGATATCAATCCTGCAACAACATGAGCAATATGTAACATCGCTATAACATAGATAAAACTTGTTGTCACTGAACTACTTGGCCCTGTGAAATGATATCCAGCATCAATTATTTGTTGAAAGCCTTTAAATTGATTGTAGATAAAAAATATTCCTAATAAAAATGTCGCCACAAG
The DNA here is from genome assembly GCF_040493455.1 of Winogradskyella sp. 3972H.M.0a.05. NCBI lineage: Bacteria > Pseudomonadati > Bacteroidota > Flavobacteriia > Flavobacteriales > Flavobacteriaceae > Winogradskyella > Winogradskyella sp. 3972H.M.0a.05. The sequence goes on from NZ_JANFDA010000001.1 coordinate 15,841, forward strand.
CAACACTGATGTTAGTTCTTTTTTATCACTTTTCATCATTCGTCTTGCTAAGAAAAATGTAATACTGCTTATTATTACGGCTAAGCAACTAATTGCAAAGGCGCTTGGCAACTCAAATCCATTTATCCAATCTTCTTCCCTACTTCTTATAATTACAGCACTGGTTAATCCTGCAAAAGACATAATTAGAGAGATAATACCAAACCATAGCATCATCTTTTTTGCTCTGTCTCTTTTTTCTTTTTCTGTACCTTGAGTTAAATCCATAATCTTTATATAAATCTATCGATTACATATACAATTTGTAATAATGTAATATAGAACACACTTGCTAACATTAACTGTTTAGCAGCTTTTGAAGTTCGTTTTCTGAATAATTCGAATGCTCTATATAGCATATATAATCCTAATGCCAACACTACTAGCATTCCAACGATAGACAATGATAAGTCTCCTGTGAAACCAAAAACTGGTATAATTGACACTAAAATTGTCCAAACTGTATACATGATAATCTGAACTGCTGTCGCTTTATCTCGTTTCCCTGTAGGCAACATAAAGAAGCCTCCTTTTTCGTAATCGTCATAAAGGAACCAACCTATCGCCCAGAAATGTGGGAATTGCCAAAAAAACTGAAGTGCAAACAATACTCCTGGTTCTATACCAAAATCATTTCGGGCTGCAACCCATCCTAGCATAAAAGGAATTGCTCCTGGAATTGCTCCTGCAAATACAGCCAATGGTGTTCTAGTCTTTAATGGTGTATAAACACTTGTATACAAAAAGATGGAGATAGCTCCATACATTGCTGTTTTTGGATTGATGATATAGAGTGTGATAATTCCAAGAATGGTAAAGCTAACTGCAATAATAAATGCTGTATTCACAGACATTCTACCTGAAGGTATGGGCCTGTTCTTGGTTCTATCCATTAAGGCATCTAGATCGCGCTCTATAATTTGGTTGTAAGCATTAGATGCGCCTACCATAAAATAGCCACCAAACGCTAACAAGACAAGTGTCCAAAACTCAACGGTAACTGCTCCAAGAAGGTAACCTGCTATGGATGAAAACACCACACTTAGCGACAACCCAATTTTGGTAATTTCCTTAAAATCTGAAATTAATGAAGTCTTTATTACTGAAGATTTTGCAGTACTCAATATTACTGGAATTTAATCTGCTTTTAGCGACTGCAAAGATACGTCTAAAATTGATTTAGACCAATGTAAAAGCCATGTAAATATTATTGTAATAGGCTGATTGTAAGTTTTAGTATCTTTAATGGACTTTAAAGTAAATCAAAATAACACTTATGAAAACCATTATCTCTCTATTAGGGCTTGCGCTTTGTATGAATTTAACTGTTCAAGCGCAAGGCTTCGATAACATTACGATTGAAGCCACAAAACTTACCGACAAAATATATGTACTTACAGGTGCTGGCGGAAATATTGGCGTATCTGTTGGAGATGATGGTGTTTTTATAATTGACGATCAGTTTGCACCGTTGACCGCTAAAATCGAAGCCAAATTGAAAACGCTTAGTGACAAGCCTATAAAATATGTTGTGAACACGCACTTCCATGGTGATCATACAGGAGGTAATGCTAATATGCACAATCTTGGCGCGACAATTATTGCACACGATAATGTAAGAGAACGATTAGCTAATGAACCTCAACGCAATGGAACGCTAGCTCCGAAAGAAGCACTTCCTGTTATTACGTATAACGATAGAATGAGCATACACATGAATGGGGAAAAGGTTGCTATTGTTCATGTCGATAATGCACATACTGATGGTGATTCTATGCTTTACTTTTTGGATAGTAATGTGCTACATACAGGAGATACTTATTTTAGAGGTTGGTATCCTTATATAGACTTAAAGTCTGGAGGTAGTGTAGATGGTTACATTGCTGCCGTAAAGCAAGGTTTAATGCTCATTGATGATAACACCAAAATAATCCCTGGACATGGTGGTACCGAATCTAATAAAGTAGAATATCTAGCTTATCTTGAAATGCTCGAGGGTCTTAAAAAAATTATTTCAGGTGAAATTGAAAAAGGCAGAACTGAAGACGAAGTTGCTAACGACACGTCTTTAACTAAAACTTATGATGACCAAGGTTACAGTTGGCAGTTTATTACTTCTGAAAAAATCAGAAGAACTTTCTACAAGAGCTTGAAGCAATAATTCTAAAAATCAAAATACCAATTAAACAAGTCAGTTCTCAAACCTAGGTTGAACCAAACGGTATTGGTCTTGAAGGTCGTTGTTGTATTGGCATTTGGGTCAAAATTTCGAACACTAATGTTGGTAAAGAGCCTAAGATTACTTGCTGGGTTGATGATATAGCCTGCAAGAAATTCACCATGAAAAATATTGGTTTTGTTTCCTTGCCCTATTTCTACACCTGTATCAAAAGGTCTGTCTTCTTCATTTCTGTAGATATCACCCCCATAAGAAAAGTTGTCTGTACCATCATTGAAATCTAAACCGCGTTGCCCAAAGATTACTTTAGCATCGCCATACCAGCGCTTGTATTTATAGCGTCCAATTAAGATGAATTCTTTGAAGTTTGCTCCCCAAAGATGCGCCATAGGTTGATTGGCATGCGCATAGTTGAGCACAATAGAATTGTGAGAGTAAGTATATGGCCTTACTTGATTGTATTCAGCTTGCAATAATAAATTTTTGACTTTAAAGGCATTATAATATTTAACACCTAATTGATAGCCATACTTGTTTTTCCAGCTTTTATCTCCTCCTTTTATGGCATCTAAGGAAAACTCATCGAGAATAAACTGGCCATAAAGAGTTACTTTATTGTTCCATTTATACTTAGCTGTAGCTCCCAAAATAGCATTTCCGGCATCTTGCCCAGATTCAAACTCAATGGCTCTATAGAAAATTACAGGATTCAGATAATTAATATCGAAGCCTCTTCCATTGACATCGTACCACATCACGGATTCAAATAATCCGATATTAAGTCGCTTGGAAACATTCCAACTTAGATAATGATTTGCCATATACTTGGTGAGAAAGGCTCCATCTTCTTCTACTTCTGGACGAATATCTCTCAACCACATCCAAGTATTGGTGTACTTTATTTTCCAGAAATTAGTGTTTAGCTTTAAGAACGTATATGGACTAGCAACATCACTTTGTAGCAGAGAGCGATACCCATCGCCTATAAAATTTCTACCATGTCCAAACTGAATATTGAAATGCTTACTTGGTGAATAGGATAAATAGCCTTCTGCAACTGGATAATCATAACCATCGGATTTAAAACGCTTGGCTATTCCTCTACCTGGAATTACAGCTACTTCAGTATCTGAGCCTGGTTTCCCCAAGCTTTCAGCAAATTGATTGTAATATTGCGCAAAACGACCTTGACTTTCGAACACAGAAGCAGAAAAGGTCAGCTTACTACCTAAACCTCCTTGAATATAGATTCCTCGTGTGTTATTGTATGTAGTCCCGAAATCGGCATCGGTATCCTTACCAACTTGCAGGTCTAAAACAGGATCTATTGTAAACCAATAATCCTTGCTTTGTACTTCTACTAAATGTTCGTTCCATAGCTTTCTTGTCCACCAGCCTTCAGCATCTTTAGCCACAGATTCTTTTTCGGCTTCAAAATCATAATATCTGGCTACATCTTCATACACAAATGGTTTTGCCGCAGTATGGCTATTCGTCCCAATGGCATTCATACTGGCATCAAAACGACTATAATAGGTATGTGTAAATGGAATGTTTAATGAACTCTTGTATTCCTTCTTCTGATATTTTACCAAACTATTATTGATGCTATCGATTTCATTGGACACAACTGCATTAAGGTCGTCAACTTTTTTAGCATTTTGCGAAGTAGTATCTTCCTTAGCCAATTCCTTTGGGTCTATCAATGGAATTTTTACCGTTAAGGAATATTGAAAAAATGTTGCATTACCATTGTAAGTACCAGGAGTGATTTTAGGCAACTGTTCAAAGACACGCTTAGCCTCGTCTTTTAATTCATCATAAATGGCATCCACATATAGCACTTTAAAAGTCCCTTCTTTATCCACCTCGAACAAAATCTGCACATCTCCTTTGTAGTTTTCTTCATTGACTACTTCCGGAACTTTAAAGTTTTTGTAAATGAATTGATTGAGCGTATTGTTAAAACACGTTTTTAATTCCTCTACAGCTAACGAATCACATTTTGGGAATACTGGAGGTTTTTCATAAGTATCTATATTTTGCGCATAAAGAAACCCAGAGACTACAGTAAGAAATATACAAAGAGATCTTTTTATTGTTTGCATAAGGTTGAAGGCTATACAATGCCTAATTCTCATTTTATATTATAACAACTCAAAGTGATATTGTGGTTTGAAAGATACTATTTTTTTTAGATGTTTTGAGGGTATAAAAAAACCGTTATCAACTATTTGATAACGGTTTTCATAACTAGTCGTTTTTTAATCTTGGACTCTAAATTTTATAGGTTGTAGATAGGTGACTCCAACTGGTTTTCCCTGCTGAGTACCTGGAGTCATTTTAGGAATTTTATTTATTACTCGTCTTGCTTCTTTTTCGAGAGCTGGATGTGGTGCTCTTGTCAAAATATCAGTCACTTGACCATTTTTATCAATTTTGAATTGGACATCTATCTTTTGTATACCACTTAACCCGTACTCAGAAGCTATATCAGAATTAAACTTTCTTAGTATGAACTTATTTAATTTCTTCGTCATACATTGACGTCTTTCAGCATTTGTCTTAGACTTCTCACAACCAGGAAATACTGGAACTTTCTCAACTTTATAAAATGGAATAGGTGCTTCATCTTCTACTGTAAAAGGATTTACCTCATCAATTTTTACTGGTGGTTTGTCTGTTGTATTTTGGTCTTGAGTGATAATTGTTGTTTCGATAATTTTATGGTCATCGTCTACTCTCTTTATCTTGTCTGTTACTAACTTTTTCTTTTGCTTCTTTACTGGTTTTGGTTCTTTTACTGGCTCCACGTAGCGCTTGAACTTCTCAGGGGGAGTTTCAAAATTGCCTTCTGCTACTTGAGCTGTTTCTACATATTTAGGAATCTTGGTTTGAAACTGCATTTCAAACAATGTATGAACCGCTAATAAGCAAAGTATCAACCCAACCTGAAAATACAGCGTTGTGTTTTTTTGTACATTAGCATCATGCTTGTGTGGTTTTCTCACCTCAGTAGTGCTCTGGCCAGCATTACTGTGACTGTTTTTAATTTTTTTCATAATAAATATTAATTAAAATGTTAATATTATGATAAAATCACAATAAGCGTACCAAAGTAAAAATCCCATCCAATTTGGATGGGATTTTTCAATATATTGTATTTAAAACTATGTTTTTTAGTCTTGTACCTGGAATAAGATTGGTAACGAATATGGAACTGTTACAGCTTTACCTCTTTGCTTTCCTGGTTTCATTTTTGGAAGTAAGTTAATTACTCGCTTCGCTTCTTTCTCTAATCCTGGATGCGGTGCTCTTGCTCTAACGTTAGTAATATTTCCGTTTTTATCAATCTTGAAGATCACATTGATACGTTGTCTTCCTTCCAATCCTAAGTCTGATGCTAAGTCTGTATTAAACTTTCTGTTTACAAACTTGCTAATCTTATCAGACATACATTGTTTCTTAGCGTTGTTTCCTTTTTTGTTTTCACAGCCAGGGAAGATTGGCACGTTCTCAATTACAGAGAATGGTACTTCTATATCTTCTTCTACCTCTTCTACTTCTACTTCTTCTACCTCAACAATCTCAGTGTCTTGTTCTGTTTCTGTAGACTCAATTACTGTTTCCTCTACTTCTTCCTCGTCATCAACAACTTCGATCTCTTCTGGAGCTGCTGGTGGTGGAGGTGGTGGAGGTGGTGGTGTTTGTATTTGCTCAGTGATTGGAATTTCTTCTTCTAATTCATCATCTAGATTCAAACTATCCGCTGCAATGTTTGACTTATCGTAAGTCTTGTAGTTGATCGCATAATTTGTGACGAATAACATCAAAAATAAGCCAACAGCAAAATATAATGAACTATTTCTGCCGACGTCTGCTTTAGGATTCTTTTTAGGTTCCATATTTCGAGGTATTTTAAGAATGCTAAATTAACCAATAAAATGTCAAAAAAGCAAGTGTTTATTCTATTTTAACTAAGTCTTTTTAACCCTAATTATTATGATTGCTATAACAATGCCGACGCCATTTGCGACGATATCCCACAGATCAAAAGTGCGATCAGGATTGAGTGTGTATTGCAATACTTCAATAATAGTGCCATAAAGCATGGATAGTACTACGACAAGTATTGCGGGTTTAGTTATTACTTCTTCTAAATAGTTATAAAACAATGCAGCAAATAATGCATACGCTAGACAGTGCACAATTTTATCACTAAACTCTGGTGCTGTTTCTGGCAGCTTGCCAATAGAGATTAAGCTTAAAACAGCTATTGCTAATGCATATACTACAAAAAGTGGTAAGGCATATTGCTTAGCCAGCGATAATAGCTTTGTAATCATCTGCAGATAGAAGGTCGTCTAATTGAGATAGGTCAGAGCATTTTACTTTAATCATCCATCCCTCTCCGTAAGGGTCAGAATTTACCTTTTCTGGTTCATCCTCTAATGACTCATTGAATTCGATGATCTCTCCAGAAACCGGAAGGAATAAGTCTGAAACTGTTTTTACTGCTTCTACGGTTCCGAAAATCTCTTCTGCTTCTAGAGTTTCATCAACTGTTTCAACTTCGACATAAACAATATCTCCCAATTCGCCTTGAGCAAAATCTGTGATACCTACTGTAACAATATCACCTTCAATCTTAACCCATTCGTGGTCTTTGGTGTATTTTAAATCAGATGGAATGTTCATTTTTTAAATGCGTGTAATAATTAGTGCTACAAATGTAATTGATTACCGTTGCTATTTCAAATCTTAATTACCAAAATTATATCGTAATGTTATCCCTGATCTAATTGATGTTTGCGGGAAGGATGTTGATATCGCGTAATCTGAGAACGTATAATCGAAATAGAAAATTCCTGTTAGGTTTTTGGTAAACGCATAATCGGCTGTATAGTTAATTCCCCAAATGGTTTGACCTGCTGTAATTTGGTTATTATCTAAGTCAAGGTATCTAATGATTGTCTTATTATCTCTAACCGAAATATCTGCTCTCATGTTAAGGTCACTCTTTATGATTTGTCTAGGACCAGCCAACTTGGAGCGTATTCTCACATCTTTAATTCTGTATCCTAATCCAAGTGTATATTCTCTACCTTGAATTTCGGTAAGTAAGTTATTATCAAAACTCAGCGATAGTATACGATCGCGTTTTATTTCTGCTAATACTTTAATCGAATTTTTCATTTCGAAATCTAAACGAATTAACGGGCTAAATTGCTCTTCGAGGTTGATGTTACTAAAGAGTGTTTCACTCTTGTAGTTTCCTGACTGATCAAGAGCGTTAGGGTTTTGAGATGTATATGGCAAGCTGAAATCTGCTGCTTCGAACTCTAAATTGGTTCTAAACTGATTGATCGTATAGCCAGATCTGTAGCCGTGAGTAATTGAGAAACGTTTGAAGTGCTTCTTGAACCACTTAAGCTTCATCAATCCTGTGTACTTTAATGTCCAGTTTGGAATTGGTACATCTCTAAATGCACCTAAGCTTATTTTGTCTGGATTGGATCCAGTATAAGCCGCTAAGAATGCAGGCAGCAATACTTGTTGGCTATTTCGTCCAAATCCTAATGGGAATCCATTGACATCACCACCTTCGAAGTTATCTGGGTTTGTAAAGTCTACACCTGCTCTTAATGCCAATCTACGTGCAATCGTTAATCTATTATCTGCAAATTCATCGAAGGCCGCAGAACTGTTCTCATCACTTTTGGAAAAAGCTGTTCTAATTAGATTTGTAGAGATATTGAAGTTCCCGAAAGAATTGGTAATCAATTCTTCGTATTCATCACTTAATTCGTCTCCATCTGTATCTAAAGCTCTAAAATTCTGAGTAGTATTTTCGGCATAAGTTCTATTTCCTATGAAGTCTATTTTTAGATCTCTAATAGGTTCAACATTTACAGAATAATCCAGTATTCTGTTAGTCACTTCAGTATATTGCTGGTTGAAATCTTGGTAAATTGTAAGCCACCCATTTCTTGCTGCTAGATGTCTTATATCTCTTTGACTTCCGAAGGTATATCCTAATGTTGGTCTTAATGTTCCTATAAACCCAGGTGTTGGTAAATATCCTGGTAAATATGTACCATTATTTTCTGCATAATTAACTTGTACACGCTTAATCATAGTCAATAAATCGAGAGCTGTACTTCCAATCTTCTTGCCAACACTAGTTTTATTTGCGTCTTGATTAGCATCTGGTACTCCGGCATTTCTCGGCTGAGTTCTTCTACCACTTCTAGCATTCCTTGTATTTCTTTTAGAAAGCCCAATGTAACGATATAATGATTCCATACTCAATGTGGTATTTAGAGTATGTGTATTTGCATTTTGAATAGAGTTTCCAAGGTTGAAAGTATCTAAGAACTGGCCGCCTTGTCCATCATCGACGAGAGCTTCAAAATTCAGATTTAAATCTGATCCTTTTTGCCATTGGAAATCTCCTGTATACGAATAGTTGGCCTTCAGGAAACTTAAGGTTGGTATCTTATATAAAGGAAGCTCGTAATTTAATTGTAACTGCTGGTTTTGGATATTTGGGTCTCCAAAATCAAAGAATCCATCCCAAATATCTAGTGTTGGATCTTGTCTACCATTAAGACGATCATCAATAAAATAATTTCTTACGATATTACTATTGGCAGCAGTAAAGTTGATACTCAATGCATTAGTAAGATTGTAGTTGATTGCATATTGGAAATCGAAGTTGTAATTTCTTCTAAACAGTTCTTCTACTGAGATATTATCACCACCTAACTCTACTTCTCTAAACTTCTGTCTACTAAATTGTCTCGTAATGTCTGTATTAATTGAGAAACTCGTAGGCAAAGGATTAAAGTTGAAATCCTTTAGTATCTTCCAATAACGTCCTCTGAACAGTGAATCGTTCTTCTTGAAAGGTTCTATAGACTTTGGCTCAAAGTTGAAATTATAATTAATTCCTGCTCTAACATCTTGATCTATAGAATTTTCAATTTCAAAATCTCTATGCTTAACCTTATTATATGAATAGTTGAAGGTTAGGTTTTCCACATCATAGAATCGTGGTTTGGCATCTCCCGTTCTGTTTTTCTTTACACCTATAAAGTTGATACTTCTACGTTTTGTATAATCTTCGGATTGTTCTCTGATTCTATCTCGTTCTGCATCATCTTGGGCGGCATCTAATCTACTGTCTAAGGTGAGGTCTCGGTAGAACTGATCGTATTCTGGAGTGATTAACTCTTCACTTTGCCCATAATTAAATGGAATCTGTAGCCCCCAATTTTTAGGTAATAGTTGACCTAAGTTTATGTTTGTTACAACATCATACTGTTGTACGTCTTCACGACTACGTTCGTTTGGTCGTTGTTCTAAAGTTCCAAATCCTGTTGTACTGCGTCTTCCTGTAGCGCTAATATTAGCAAAATCTGCAATGTTAGAATCCATACTCAGAATAGCTGCCCAACCACCTTCATTATCTAATTCTGAAAGTCTAAGCTCGTTGAACCAAACTTCACCACAAACTGTTTCTATATCATTAGCACTCTTTACACCTACCATTAACACCCTGATATCTCCAAAGTTTGGATTTCCTTTTATGGCTACTCTTTGCAGGTCAGCACATTCAGATCCATCTGGCCCACAGTTGTAACTTGGATTAGGGTTGTTTGCGTCAACATCATTTTCATTTACCAGTGGAGTCTCATCTAGAACACCTCCAATTACATTGTAATACGTTGGGTCAACGTCGCTAAGGGTACCATTAGAAATTCCTAAAGATTTTATTTTTGCTAAAATGTCTAATGGCATTTCCATTTGGTTCGGCCATACATCTTCAGGTGAAGTACCATCTCTTACATCTAGTGGTATCTCGATTTGATAATAATTTTCTGTAAAATCATTACCCATTCTAATAAATCCTACAAGCTCATTTGGGTCAAGTTGTTGGTTCTCTAATGGTTCAGCATGGAAGAACATACGAATCTTTTTGTATTGTCGCATGTCTACATTAACATTCTTAAACACACCTCTGGAATCTGTCGGCTCTAAGTCACAAACTTCTACTTGTAGAGATTGCTCATTTTGTCTAATGATGTTGTTGTTGTTATTTAACTGCTCTCTCTCAATTCCTGGAGGGCTTACATAAAAGTCTTCGTTTTCTTGTATTCCAACAACACCTACTGTAAATTCTGCATTGTCGTTATTGTTGTTTTCGTAAGAATCTAAATCCAAGCTATAGCGTCTCCAATCACTGCGAACTAGATCTAAAGTAGCAAAACGTAATATAGTTGGCTCAACAAAGTCTGTTAGATACATACGCGCAAAACGCACAGATCTTATATCAGAAATACCACCTACTTCTACTCTATCTTCATAGTCAATTGGAATCCTAAATTGATACCAGGTAACATCTGCAGATTGTCCATTTGGTAAGGTAACAGGCTCTGTTTTAATATCATTAATAAGTGTATTGGCATCGTTTAATACTGCAGGGTTAAGATCTATCTGGTATTCAAAATAGCTATCAATAGTATTCATAGTATTATCTCTATTGATATCCTCAGCATCTGGTTGTGTCGTATTTCCTCTGTTGGTATCTGTAAAGGTTTCTGGTGTATTGCCTTGTATACCATTATAACGTCTGTAACGTTCAAAAATACTACCCTCTGTGTTTAGGTAATAGACATAATCATCGTTAGCCGGATCTTCTAAACCTGCAAATTGTGAATAATTAAAAGCAGGAGTTGCTGTTTCGAGAAGATTCATTAATTCTACTTCTTCAGCATTATCATATCCATCATATCCAACATCCTGATTGATTCGTTCTTGACCAGTAGTTCCAAATGTATAAATCAAGGATTGATTTTGAGGAACTACATACGGATCATTAGTAATATTAGCTTGATTCTGAAGGAAAGAAACATTCCCATCCTCAGGCAATCCATTTTCATATTGTTTTTTACCATCTTTAAGAACATCTTCAGAAATATTTCCTAAGTTAATGGTTAACCTACCTCCTTGAGATGTTATAGGGTTTCCTTCTTCATCAGTAAATGGATCTTGAATCCAGAATTCTATATATTCAACGTTTGCTTGTTCAAAATCCGTTGAAGTGATTTGCCTTGTAATTCCTGCCCAACTATCAGCAGGGTTGATTCCATTTTCAATATCTGGATCAAAGTTATATGGTCCTCTTTCGTTAGGATAATATGCTAAATCTAGAGTGTTTATAACTGCTGTTTGCCCTTGAACTATATCAATATTTGGGAATATTTCATTAATAAATACCCTTCTAGTAAATAAATTAGAGATATCCTCGTCCGATATTCCACTTGGTCGCTGGTTGCTATAAAAAATTGGATCAATAGAATACCAGTTCAACAATGCTCTATCAAATCCATTTTGAATTCCATTATCATCTTCATTTCCTTGAGCATAAGTTCTACCTAAATCTTCTGGTCTACTGGATAAAAACCAAGACTGAGGAGATAATAAATCGATAGCGCCTTGTGTGCCTTCAAAATCATCTACATATACTGTAGCCTCTCCATTAAGGTTAGTACCTTTTGGAGCTCCTGGAGCTAGATAAGCAAACTCACCACGAACAGAAAGATTTGATGGTACATCTGTATCTATGTTTGGTAGCTTATTGGCTAAGCGTGTTAGGAATGGGACTTCTGTAGAGAAGTTTCCATTCAATCCAAAAATAGTATTGTTTATAGATTCTGAATTGTAATTCGCTTTTTGCGTAATTGGTCGTTCATTAAGGTTCAGAACCGTAGCACCAAGCACAAAATTCTCATTGAATTGATGCTCAATGTTAATCCCCATAAAACGACGTGTTTGCTGACCAAAGACAGCATTATTTTCTACCGAAACATTAATCGGTGTATTTGAAGCTGCCAATGCAGGGTCAATAATTTGTACACGACCTAATTGATAGTTTACGGTGTAATCCACACCTTCAACAAGTGTACGCCCTCCAGCTGTTACTACAACAGAACCTCTTGGCACATTGAATGCGCCAATAGGAATTCCTTCACCTCCACTGGATTTATAACGTCCTTTTATTTGGAATTTGTTCTTCTCTGCCTGATCTAAGGCTGCCGTTTTGGTCGAACTATAAAGAATATCGTAAACATACTTTTGCTGATTCTCATTATAGGACATCGGATCATCATAATCTTCTGATGGGTCACCTGATGAGAGCACATCAAATAAGTATTCTCCAAAAGGTTCAACTTTTGTAAAAATGATTTTACCGTTCTGTGAGATAACGGTTTGTCCTTCTACATAATCAAAGAATCCGTCTCCAAGTTCTTGCGGATCATTATTAAAATTCAATCGATCTAAATGGAATAGTCGTATCAGTGGTGTTTCAACTATTTCGGTATCATCATTTGGATTGAATGTATTGTTGTCAAAAATTGGGAATGTTGTGCCTTCAACTGGTCTGATATAGTTAACTGGTGAAGCCTCTCTATAAAAGATGTTCAATCTGAAATCTTCTCGTTCTAACTGAAATGCTCCAGTATCATAAACATTCTTCATCATTAAGTCCCAAACTGGCTGATCTACTGCAGTAACAGCACTCTTCAGCATTTTAAGAACCAACGCATTATTAGTTACCAAGGTGTTTCCATTTCCATCATCTGCAGCATCAGTAGCATTAACTCCATCATTGGCGAACTCACCTACTTGATACACTTCACCTCCAATAGTATATTGAAATGCTACTGCTAAAACTTCATCATTTAATAATCTTTGATTCAGTGAAATATATCCTAATTGCGTGTTTAATGTATATTCTGACCCTTGTTGAAGTTTTCGTGCACTTTCAAGCTTTCCATAATCGAACCCTTCATTGACATTTATAGTAATCCCTGCTTCTGGGTTCGTTATGGTACGAACTGCCTCGGTAAGCTGAGACGCCCCAATACCTATATTCTCTGGGTCAAAGCCATTGTTCTGGTTATCTGGCACGGCTCCTAGCTGGATAATATTTAATGCTGGGTTTCCTATTACTTGGGATTCTCCCAAATCTTGAAATGCAATAATGTTTCTAACATTATCCGTTTGGTTATTTCTATTGGTCACCCATACTTCAATCCTTGTGATTTGAATATTATTATCTATATATGGATAACGTAACATTGACTGATCGTAAGTATCTCTAAAGTACTGAGCTAAGAAGAAGTGTCTGTTTTCATCATAATCTCTACCAAAGAATTCAAACTCTGATAGCGTTCCTCCTCCTTGCGCAACTACATTTCTAGTTTGCGACCTTTGCTCTGAGAATACAGCAGTAACTCTAGTTTTACCAAATTGAAGTTCGGTTTTCACACCAAATAAACTCTGTGCTCCAGTAATTAAAGAACTGTTTAGCGGCATGCTTACATTACCAACTTCTATTTTTCTGATGATATCATCCTCTGTTGGTGTATATTCTAGTTTTATAAGATTTTGAAAATCGAATGTTGACTCCGTATCGTAGTTCGCTGTAACCTGAAGTCGCTCCCCAACTTTACCCAAAAGACTTAAGCTGATACGCTGATCGAAATCGAAGGTAAAATTACTTCTGTTTTGTGGTGAAAAGGTTGGATTATCCTGCTTGGTAAACAACACTCCAAAATCGACCTCAACTGAACCTTGCGGTACAACTGATATCGTATTCCCTCCAAATATGGTTTCGAATAAGCCTGAATTTACATAAAACTCTGGGAGCAGGTTTTTTTGTTCATCTTCTGCGCCATCCTTCTGTCCTGCTGCTGCATCTATCTTCTGTTTGTAGTAAAGTCTCATTTGCTCTTGGAGCACTAACTTTTGAAACTCTGCTGGCGTAAGAATGATGGGGTACTTAATGTTGAATGTTCCAACTTTTTCTGTGTAGATATATCTATCTAAAATAGGATCGTAGGTATACTTAGAAACAATACTACTTGGATTAGGCATATTAATATTACCTAATGCAAAATTTGTATTGGTTGAATCTTGAGCTTGGGGATTGGTTTGTTGTCCAAATGACAAAGCAGACCAAAAAAGCATTATGCCTAATGCTAGATAAGTTATATGTGATTTTGAAATTGTAAAGTTGGTCGTATTCAAAATGAATTATAAGTTTTTTAAAGCTTCTTTGATAATGGTTTCCACATTAACATCAGGATCATTCAATAATATTTTATCTACGACCTTCTCGGATTGCTTTTTATTGAACCCAAGAACGTCTAAAGCTGATAACGCTTCATCCTTGTTTGTATTGCTTTCTACATGCGAAACTTCGTCAATATCGTAAACTTTTAGAATTTTATCTTTTAAATCCAAAATAACTCGTTGAGCGGTCTTTGCGCCAATACCTTTTATCGATTGAATTAGCGCTACATCGTCTCGAGCTATTCCTTCCCTAATCTGCTTTGGGGTTAATGATGACAACATGGTCCTGGCAGTACTTGCTCCAACACCATTTACAGAGATCAATAATTTGAAAATTTCTCTCTCAGATCTTGTCGAAAATCCATAAAGTGTGTGCGAATCTTCTCTAACTTGTAAATACGTGTACAGTTTGAGATGTTCCTTATCTGGTATTTCCGAAAAAGTATTAAGTGAAATATTTAAAAAATACCCAACACCATTGCAGTCTATGACAACATCGGTAGGATTCTTCTCTACCAGTCTTCCCTGTATTTGTGTAATCATCTAGCAGCTTTGGTTACAACTCCCAAATGTAATAAAATTATTCACACTACAAAGTACTTTCAGAGGCTGTTCTTGCTTTGATTTCTTGCGCTTTTTTTTCTTTTTGCTGAGCATCTATGACTGCAATTGCCGTCATATTTACAATTTCATCTACGCTAGCATCTAACTGAAGAATATGAACAGGCTTTCTCATACCCATTAAAATAGGGCCAATGGACTCCGATTTGTTCAATTCTTTCAGAAGCTTATAGGTAATATTAGCAGCATCCAAATTTGGAAAAACGAGTGTATTTATCTTACGCCCAGCCAGTTTGGAGAATGGAAAAATATCCTGAAGCATCTCACTATTGAGCGCAAAGTCGGTTTGAAGTTCTCCATCAACAATCATATCAGGATAATAACGATGCAAATAGGCTACAGCATCTCTCACTTTGTTAGCATTTTCGTGTGTTGAGGATCCAAAGTTTGAATATGAGGTCATCGCTATAACAGGTTCCATTCCAAACAGAGATACTGTCTTCGCAGTCATCTGAGCAATCTTAGCCAAGTCTTTGGAAGATGGATTTATGTTTATAGAGGTATCACTCAAAAACATTGGTCCGCGTTGTGTCATCATTAGGTTGGTTGCCGCTGCCCTAGTGACACCTTTAGCTAAACCTATTAATTCTAACATCGGTTTGAACACAGTTGGGTAACTTCTAGAGTACCCTGAAATAAGTGCATCTGCATCACCTTGATTGACCATCATCGCAGCAAAATAATTACGCTCTCGCATTAATTTTTCCGCAGAATACAAGGTCACACCTTTACGTTTGCGTTGTTGCCAGTATACTTTTGCGTATTCGTTCTTTCTTGGAAGTTCTTCATCTGATTTTGGATCTATAATTGGTACATCTGCATCAAACTCTATCTCTTCCATCAATCTCTGAATAGCCTCTTTACGACCCAACAAAATTGGATGTGCAATCCCTTCATCGTATGCAATCTGAGCTGCTTTGAGAACATCTAACTGGTCTGCTTCAGCAAACACTACACGTTTTGGGTTTGTTCTGGCTCTATTGAGTAATAGTCTAACCAATTTATTATCTGATCCGAGACGTTGACGTAAGCTTTCTTTATAAGCTTCCCAATCGTCAATAGGTTCTTGAGCAACACCACTATCCATTGCAGCTTTGGCTACTGCAGGTGGAATTTCGGCAATTAATCTTGGATCAAAAGGTTTGGGGATAATATAATCTTTACCAAAGGCTAAACGGGTTTCACCATAAGCTATATTTACTTGTTCTGGCACAGGTTCTTTTGCAAGTTCTGCAAGTGCTTTAACTGCTGCCATCTTCATAGCTTCATTGATCTTTGTCGATCTTACATCTAGCGCTCCTCTAAAAATAAAAGGAAACCCAAGAACATTATTCACTTGATTTGGATGGTCGCTACGTCCTGTAGCCATGATGATATCATCTCTAGTCTTAACTGCTAGATTATATTTAATTTCTGGATCTGGATTAGCCATAGCAAAGACAATAGGATTCTTTGCCATTGATTTTAGCATGTCTGGGCTTACTATATCGGATGTCGATAATCCAATAAATACATCGGCATCTTTCATGGCCTCATCCAGAGTATCAATTTTTCTAGATGTTGCGAATTCGGCTTTCTGTTCTGTGAGATTATCTCTGTCTTTTCTTATAACGCCTTTACTGTCTAGCATTACAATATTTTCACCTTTTGCACCAAAGGCTTTATATAGTTTGGTACAAGAAATCGCCGCAGCTCCAGCTCCGGATACTACGATTTTCACCTTTTCAATTTGCTTGTTCGCAAGTTCTAATGCGTTGAGTAATGCTGCAGCTGAAATGATAGCCGTACCATGTTGATCATCGTGCATTACAGGAATATCTAGCTCATCCTTCAAACGACATTCTATCTCAAATGCTTCTGGAGCTTTGATATCTTCAAGGTTAATCCCTCCAAATGTTGGTGCAATATTTTTTACGGTCTGAATGAATTCTTCAATATTTTCTGTATCAACTTCAATATCAAATACATCTATATCAGCAAATATTTTGAAAAGCAAGCCCTTCCCTTCCATTACTGGTTTAGAGGCTTCTGGTCCAATGTTTCCTAATCCCAAAACGGCTGTTCCGTTAGAAATTACTGCTACTAAGTTTCCTTTAGCTGTATACTTATAAGCATTGTTTTTGTCCTTTTCTATCTCTAAACATGGTTCTGCAACACCAGGCGAATAGGCTAAGGATAAGTCTCTCTGAGTCGCATACTTCTTTGTTGGAACAATCTTAATCTTTCCAGGTGTAGGTTTGGCATGATAAACTAAAGCTTCTCTACGTTTGGTCTGCTTGCTCATATCGTAATGGGTTATTTGAACCTACAAAAATAAGGGTTTTAGTCTTTCAAAAATTGAATATTTCGCTTCAATCCAGAATATTTTGTTCGCTTTACCGCGGATTTCTTGAAGACTTTTCTAAAGGTTTCTTCCGTGATTTCTTCCCAATCTGTTTTACTCATTGAAAGTAATTCTGGGTGCGGATCGAATAAAGGCTCGCTATGTGATTTGCTAAATCTATTCCAAGGGCATACGTCCTGGCAAACATCGCAGCCAAACATCCAATCGTCCATTTTTCCTTTAAACTCAGCTGGAATGTTGTCTCTTAGTTCTATGGTGAGATACGAAATACACTTGCTCCCATCAACTATATATGGTTCTACTATGGCTTCAGTAGGACATGCATCAATACATGCTGTGCAAGTTCCACAATGGTCTGTAGTTGGCGCATCATAGTCTAATTCTAAATCGATAATAAGTTCAGCGATAAAGTAAAAAGAGCCTACTTGCTGCGTTAATAAGTTACTATGTTTTCCTATCCAACCCAATCCACTTTTGGCTGCCCATGCTTTATCCAAGACTGGTGCGGAATCGACAAATGCCCTTCCATGTACTTCGCCTATTTCATCTTGGATATACTCTAGCAATTGCTTCAGCTTATCTTTTATTACGAAATGGTAGTCTGTTCCATAAGCATACTTCGATATTTTTGGTGCTGAATTGTCACTTTGGATTTCATCCGTATAATAATTGAGTAAAAGCGATACTACACTTTTGGAGCCTTCAACCAATTTGGTTGGATCTAATCGTTTATCGAAATGGTTTTCCATGTAACGCATTTCGCCATGCATATTCTTATTGAGCCATTGTTCTAATCTTGGAGCTTCGTCTTCTAAAAATCCTGCTTGGGAAATACCACACGATAAGAAGCCAAGTCGTTTAGCTTCTTCTTTTATGAGCCTAGTATGTGTGGCTTTAGAACTCATCTAATGCTTTACAAATTTCAGTTTTGCTCCTATAGGCTTTAAAGTGATTAAAGGATTTACGTCTATAGTAGACTTATCTGTTTCTATGGTATATTTTGAAAGTATTGATTGTAAAACTAATTGCATTTCGAACATTGCGAAATTATTCCCAATGCAGAGCCTTGGCCCAGCACCAAATGGCATGTAAAACGATGCTGTTCGTTTTCTATTTTCTTCTGAAAAACGATCTGGGCGGAAGCTTTCTGGTGCTTCCCAATAATCTTTGTGTCTGTGCATTTCGTAAAAAGAAACACCTATCATCGTACCTTCTTTAAAATAGTAATCACCTACTGATTCGTCTTGTAAATTCACTCTATCTGTTATCCAAGCTGGTGGATATAGTCGCATACTTTCTTCGATACACTGCTTGATATATGTCAATTCCGTAAATGATTGCATTGCTAGTGTTTCGAGATGAAACTTTTTTGCCTCTTCTGTGGCTTTACCTAATTCTTCTTTATGGTTTGCCAACAAAAACAATACAAAGGTCAAAGCATTTGCAGTAGTTTCATGACCTGCTACAAACAAAATTAAAATCTCATCGATAAGTTGTTCATTAGACATACTACTTCCATCTTCATACTTGGCATTCAAAAGCATATCCAATAAATCATCATGAAAATCATTCGATGCTCTTCGTTCTTCTATGATTGTATTAATGATGTCTCTACTTTCTTTGACCATAGCCATACTCGACTTCATTTGTCCAGACAAATGATACCATAATTTTTTATGAGGCTGACGAATCTCTTTTACTATGAATCGCTGCAAGGTTTCAATAATGTATTGCAGCCTGCTAAGGGTTGCTTTATCTGCTGAGAAGTTGAACAAAGATTTTGCAATGACTTCAAAAGCCAGAGTATTCATTAAAGCATAGAGGTCTACCAGATTTTCTGTAGGGAAATTTGAAACTTGTTCTTCTACAGTATTTGAAATTATTTTCAGCAACCCATTAATCTTTTCTTTATGAAAGGCTGGTTGGATTAATCGTCGTTGTTTTAACCAATATTGACCTGTAGATGTCAATAATCCATAACCTATATACTTCCCTAGATTATGTGTTTGTAGCTTAGATTTTTCGAAATGTTTGTGTTTCTTCTGAAGGATTTCTCGAGCCATTTCAGCATCTCGGGTCATTACAATATGTTTTGTAAACAATGGCTTTATTGAAAATGAATTGCCTTCACTTTCCTTGAACAATTGGTTGTGAAAAGGAATCGGATTTTTAGCTATTGTTGAAGAACGGCGAAGGAACCTAAAGAATGACACATTGTATGGATACTTGTATTCTTGCATTAGAACAATCCACCTTGTGTGCCGCCTTTTATTTTTCCTAAATGTTTATAGGCGAGTTCAGTCACTTCTCTACCTCTTGGTGTTCGCATAATAAATCCTTGCTGTATCAAAAACGGCTCGTAGACTTCTTCTATAGTTTCGGAGCTTTCACTTACAGCAGTAGCCAAAGTAGTAATCCCGACTGGCCCTCCTTTGAACTTATCTATAATTGTAGACAATATTTTATTATCCATTTCATCCAGACCATGAGCATCAACATTCAACGCTTCTAAAGCGAATTTAGCTATAGCGATGTCTATACTACCGTTACCTTTAATCTGAGCAAAATCTCTTACACGTCGCAACAATGCATTGGCAATACGAGGTGTACCTCTACTCCTACCCGCGATTTCTACCGCTGCTTCCATAGAAATCGGTACTTTTAGAATGGAAGCGCTGCGTTGTACGATTGTGGTTAGTAACTCAGTATTATAATATTGAAGTCTACTACTAATCCCAAAACGTGCGCGCATTGGCGAGGTGAGTAATCCTGATCGTGTTGTTGCACCAACTAAAGTGAATGGATTTAGATTGATTTGAACTGTACGAGCATTAGGCCCAGTTTCGATCATTATATCAATCTTATAATCCTCCATGGCAGAGTATAAATATTCTTCTACGATTGGGCTTAGTCGATGAATCTCATCTATGAAAAGCACATCTCTTTCCTCAAGATTGGTAAGCAATCCTGCTAAGTCTCCTGGTTTATCTAAAACGGGGCCAGACGTTACTTTAATGCCTACATCTAGCTCATTGGCTAAAATGTGTGCTAAGGTAGTTTTACCTAAACCTGGAGGCCCATGAAATAAGGTATGGTCTAGCGCTTCATCTCTGAGGTTGGCTGCTTTTACAAAAACCTGAAGATTTTCCAACACTTGTTCTTGACCTGTAAAGTCATCAAAGGACAGTGGTCTAAGCTTTTTTTCTATATCCAGTTCTTCTGGTGAAAAGTTTTCGTTTGTTGGATCGAGATTCTCATTCATGCTAAACAAATATAAACAAAAAGCCTCTCTAAATTAGAAAGGCTTCTGTGGTATTATTGAAAGAATAGTTGTTAATGTTGTAACTCCTCTTCTCCTTCTTTTAGAGGTATATTTTGTGGTACAAAATCCTCATCGTGCCCTGGCTTGCTATAGTCATATGCCCAACGGTGAACGTGAGGAATCTCACCTTCCCAGTTTCCATGAATATGCTTTATTGGTGCTGTCCATTCTAATGTGTTTGAACGCCATGGATTTTGTACTGTTTTCTTTCCGTAGAAAATACTGTGAACAAAATTGTAAAGGAATACTAATTGGAAAGCTCCTCCAACTAAAGCAAATATTGTGATAACAACATTCGCATTTGCAGTATCGTCAAATAACGGGAAATTAGAGTTTGTATAATAACGTCTTGGTAATCCTGCCATGCCTATAAAGTGCATCGGGAAGAATACACCGTAAGCACAGATTGCAGTAACCCAGAAATGTAAGTATCCTAAGTTCTTATTCAACATTCTACCAAACATCTTTGGGAACCAATGATAGATACCAGCAAACATTCCATATAATGCTGAAATACCCATTACTAAGTGGAAGTGTGCTACAACGAAGTAAGTATCGTGTACATTAATATCTAAGGCACTATCTCCTAATATAATTCCTGTTAATCCACCTGTTATAAATGTAGATACTAATCCTATAGAGAATAGCATCGCAGGGTTCATCTGTAGATTACCTTTCCACAATGTGGTTATATAGTTGAATGCTTTTACCGCTGACGGAATTGCAATCAATAGTGTTGTAAATGTAAATACTGATCCTAAGAATGGATTCATTCCTGAGATAAACATGTGGTGACCCCAAACAATTGTCGATAAGAAGGCAATTGCTAAAATTGAAGCAACCATCGCACGATAACCAAAAATTGGTTTACGTGAGTTTGTTGCAATAATCTCAGAAGTAATTCCTAATGCAGGAAGTAATACAATGTATACTTCTGGGTGACCAAGGAACCAGAACAAGTGTTCAAATAATACTGGCGAACCTCCTTGATAGTGTAATACTTCACCTTGTATAAATATATCTGATAAGAAGAAGGATGTACCAAAACTTCTATCCATTATTAATAATAATGCTGCAGATAATAATACAGGGAAAGAAATTACACCGATAACCGCCGTGATAAAGAAAGCCCAGATCGTTAATGGTAAACGCGTCATAGACATTCCTTTTGTTCTTAAGTTGATTACGGTTACAATATAGTTTAGTGAACCAAGTAGCGATGATGCAATGAATATTGCCATCGATACTAGCCATAGGGTCATACCAGCTCCTGAACCTCCTTGTGCAAGTGGTAATGCTGAAAGTGGTGGATAAATTGTCCAACCAGCTGCAGCAGGTCCTGCTTCTACAAAAAGAGATAACACCATGAATACACTCGATAAGAAAAATAACCAATAAGATACCATGTTAAGGAATCCTGAGGCCATGTCTCGCGCACCAATCTGTAATGGAATTAATAAGTTACTAAACGTACCACTCAGTCCTGCAGTAAGTACGAAGAATACCATGATAGTACCGTGGATTGTTACCAATGCTAGATAAATATCTGCATCCATAACACCTTCTGGTGCCCACTTACCTAATAAGGCTTCAAATATTACATTTGGCTTTTCTGGCCATGCAATTTGCATACGGAACATTAGTGACATAACTACACCAATAACTCCCATGATAGTACCTGTAATAAGATATTGCTTAGCAATCATCTTATGATCCTGGCTAAAAATATATTTAGTTACAAACGTCTCTTTATGGTGGTGGTGTTCCTCTTCGTGAGCGTCGTGTGTATCTACGTGTGCTGCCATAGTTCTATAATACGTTTAAAACTTTTTTATTTAGTTAAAGAATTAGCAAAGGTCTTCTGCTCAGCCATCCAAGCATCATACTCTTCTTGAGTTTCTACGATAATTTTCATTTGCATGTTGTAATGCGATTTTCCACAAATCTTATTACAAAGTAGCAAGTAGTCGAACTCATATCTTAGTTCTTGACCTAGTTCTTCTATTTCTTCTTTTCTTTCTACTCTTAGTTTATTAATGTTTGCAACCTTGTCAATGATGTCTGGATTTTCACGCATCTCTTTCGTAGTGATTGTTGGTGTGAATCCAAACTGAGTAATCATTCCAGGTACACAGTTCATTTGAGCTCTAAAGTGAGGCATGTACGCTGAGTGCAATACATCCTGAGAACGCATCTTGAACAATACTGGTCTACCTACTGGTAAATGAAGCTCTGTTGTGATAACATCGTCTTGCGCGTTTGGATCAGCTTCGTCCAGACCAAGGATATTAGCATTGTCTAAATTGATCAATCGAACATTAGCCTGTCCAAGAACATTATCTGCTCCTCCGTAACGTGCTTTCCAGTTGAACTGTTGCGCATATAATTCGATAATTAATGGATCGTCATCTTCATCAATATTCATAATATTAGACCAAGTGAATAATCCGTAGATGATTAACCCTGCTAATACAATAACTGGGATTATAGTCCATATAGCTTCAAGAAGGTTATTATCTGCATAGAATAATGCTTTTTTACCTTTTTCGCCTCTATACTTATATGCAAAATAGTGTAATAAGAATTGAGTTACTGTTTGAACTATAAAGATGATAACCATTGATACAATCATCAATGTATCAATCTGTGGTCCATGCTCAGAAGCAGAATTAGACATTAATGGTAAATCTCCCCAATATACAAAACTTATTATGGTAATAACATAAATGAAGATTAGGAAACCTATCATTAAGTAGCCATTGATCTTGTTGTCATTATCTGTGGCAACTTGATTATTTGAAGCTCCGACTTGCGCCAGGTCAAATATTTTTACCATTTGCCAAATGGCAACAGCTACAAAAAATACTATTAAAATTGTCAATAAAGCAGTCATTACTATATCTCTTCGTTATTTAATGTTATTAATAGTGGAAATGTTCACTTTCTTTAATGAATGGATTCCCTTTAGGAAGCAATGCCTCCTTGGATAGCGCTCTAAACACTAAGAATAAGAACAATCCTGCAAATAATAAAACAGCTCCTATCTCAGGCATTCCGATAAACCATCTGTCACCTACAGTTCCTGGCATAACCATGTTGAATACATCTAGGTAGTGACCAATTAGTATTACAATACCAGCCATAACTACAAACCAGTTTACACGCTTATAATCGCTATTCATTAATACCAATAATGGGAAAATGAAATTCATAGCTAGCATACCAAAGAATGGTAACTTATAATCGTTGAATCTGCTGATAAAATAGGTTACCTCTTCAGGGATATCTGCATACCATATAAGCATAAACTGTGAGAACCATAAGTACGTCCAGAAAATACTAATAGCGAACATAAACTTGGCTAAGTCATGAAGGTGGCTATCATTTACAAATTCTAAATATCCTTTGCTCTTTAAGTATATCGTCATTAAAGCTATTACTGTAATTCCACTCACAAACATACTTGCAAATACATACCATCCAAATAGTGTACTAAACCAGTGCGGATCTATACTCATAATCCAATCCCAAGACATCATTGATTCTGTATAGATGTAGAATACTAAGAATGCTGCTGCGATACGGAACGATTTCTTAAAGTTTCTGTTATCATTAGCAGAATCTTGAGCTAATGAAAACTTACGAGCGAAGTATCTATATAAACTCCAACCTCCTAAGAAAATTAAAGCTCTAATAATAAATCCTGTTTTATTTAACCATCCTGCTTTACCAGCAACTAAGGCATCATAGTTTTCGTGACCAGGTTCTGTAGTACCTTCTTTTAACCAAACAAATAAATGGCTATCTCCCCAAACTGCAATTGCAATAACAATTAATCCTCCTGGTAATACGTAATACGTAATCGCTTCCATAACTCTGAAAAGTACAGGAGACCAACCTGCTTGTGCAGCCCATTGTATACCGTAAAATGCTAAAACACCTAATGAGATCATAAAGAAAAAGAATGCTGCTACGTATAATGCCGCATAAGGTCTATTATGAATTTGGTGCAATACATGTTCTACATGCTCAGCGTGTTCATCACCATGAGCATCGGTTGCATGATCACTATCTACATTATGAGTAGTAGCTTCAGCATGATCATCACCATGTGATTCAGTTGCATGACTATCGCTTGCTTCCCCATGTCCACCTCCATGATGACCAGCTGCTTCTTCAGCTAATATTCTTTCTACATCTTGAGTAGTCACATGTGATGACGTATATGCCGTACCCCATAATACAGCACCTATTACCATCAGTACAATAGAAGCAATTTTTAATCTATTTGAAAACGTATACATATCGTTATATAATCTTTATATATCTTATTTTTCTAAATCAGCTTTTAACTTTGAAACGTAAGCGACAACTTGCCAACGCTCTTCTTCATTCAATTGATTGGTATAGCTACCCATTTGACCTTTACCATAATAAATCACATGGTAAATACTTCCGTCAGTGATATCTTTATCCGCATAATTTCCAGGAAGTATTAATTCTCTTTTCCCTAAACCTAGTTGACCATCTCCTTTTCCTTGGTTACCGTGGCATATACTGCAGTAGATTCCATAAAGCTCTTTCCCTCTTTCCATATCTACTTGAGTAGAATCTAGCGGGCTAGCTAATGTCGCTTTAGCCAATTCGTAGCCTTCATTAGTATTTTCGATATCATAAATCGAAAAGCCTCTAGGAATTGTTCCTTCTACTGGCAATTGTGCTTCCATATCACCTTTGAATGCCTTGGCATCTTGATAGGTTTCATACGGAACCGGTTCATACATGTTTGGCATGAATTGATAGTTTGGTCTTGTATCTTTCTTACAAGACACAATAGATACAAGGACTAATGCCAATACAGCTATTTTAGTGACGCTTCTAATCATAATTAATGCGCTTCTTTATCTACAATATTAATTTCTACTGCTCCAGTTTCTTTTAGCAAACTCTCTAATTCACTTTCATTATCATGAACTGCGATCTCCATTAGGAAATGATCATCGGTAGTTCTTGGGTCTGGATTTTCAGCTTTTTTGAATGGCCACATTCTACTTCTTAAGTAAAATGTAATTACCATTAAGTGTGCTGCAAAAAATACCGTCAACTCAAACATGATCGGTACAAATGCAGGCATATTTTCTATATAACTAAAGCTTGGTTTACCTCCAATGTTCTGAGGCCAGTCTTTAATCATTATAAAATTCATCATTACAATTGCCACAGTTAATCCAACACATCCGTACATAAATGATGTAATCGCAATACGTGTTGGTGCCAAGCCCATAGCTTTGTCTAGACCGTGAACAGGGAATGGTGTATATATTTCTTCTATATGATGCTTTTCTGCCTTAACTTTCTTAACAGCAGACATCAAGACATCATCGTCGTTATAAATAGCGTGAATTACTTTAGATGCTTCCATTATGCTATTAACTTTTTGATTCTTTATTATTATCTCCAGAGGTTCTCTCATCGGCTCCTGTTCCTACTAAGCTTTCTCCAGCTTCTCGAATACGCTTATAGCGTTCACCTGAAGACTTAAGGATTGTTTTCACCTCGGCTTGTGCAATCACTGGGAATGTACGCGAGTACAGTAAGAACAATACAAAGAAGAATCCGATAGTTCCAATAAAGATTCCTATATCTACAAATGTTGGAGAGAACATTGTCCATGATGATGGTAAGTAATCTCTATGTAACGATGTTACGATGATTACGAAACGCTCAAACCACATTCCTATATTTACTACAATGGAGATAAAGAACGAGAACATAATACTTGTTCTTAGTTTCTTGAACCACATAAACTGTGGCGAGAATACATTACACGTCATCATCGCCCAATACGCCCACCAGTAAGGTCCAGTAGCTCTATTAAGGAATGCATACTGTTCGTATTCTACTCCTGAGTACCAAGCAATAAATAACTCGGTGATATATGCCACACCTACTATGGAACCTGTAATCATAATGACTATGTTCATTAATTCGATGTGTTGTACTGTGATATAATCTTCTAGGTTACACACTTTTCTCATGATAATGAGAAGCGTGTTTACCATTGCAAATCCAGAGAAAATCGCACCAGCAACGAAGTATGGTGGGAAAATCGTTGTATGCCAACCTGGGATTACAGATGTGGCGAAGTCAAAGGATACAATCGTGTGTACAGAAAGTACAAGTGGTGTTGCTAAACCTGCAAGTACCAGAGATACTTCTTCGAAACGTTGCCAGTCTTTTGCACGACCAGACCATCCGAAAGATAGTAATGAATAGATTTTCTTTTGGAATGGTTTTACAGCTCTATCTCTAATCATTGCGAAATCTGGTAACAGACCTGTCCACCAGAATACCAATGATACAGAAAGGTAAGTAGAGATTGCAAATACGTCCCAAAGTAATGGTGAGTTAAAGTTCACCCAAAGTGATCCAAATTGGTTTGGAATTGGTAATACCCAGTATCCTAACCATGGTCGTCCCATGTGTATGATAGGGAATAAACCTGCTTGTACTACCGAGAAGATTGTCATCGCCTCAGCAGAACGGTTAATCGCCATACGCCATTTTTGACGGAATAATAATAGTACTGCCGAAATCAGTGTTCCTGCGTGACCAATACCAACCCACCAAACGAAGTTAGTAATATCCCAGGCCCAACCAACAGTTTTATTAAGTCCCCAAGTACCGATACCTGTTGAAATAGTATATATGATACATCCTATTCCCCATAGAAAAGCTGCAAGTGAGATTCCAAAAACAATCCACCATGCCTTGTTGGCTTTTCCTTCTACAGGCTTAGCGATTTCTACCGTAACATCGTGATACGATTTTTCGCCAGTTACTAAAGGTCTTCTAATAGGTGCTTCGTAATGAGACGCCATATTTTATTGTTTAATTGTTTATTTGTTTAATCGTCTAATGTTGTTCTATTTTCAACTTTTGACTTTCAACTTTTAACTTTTTACTTAATTATGCTTCAGTTGTATTTCTCACTTTTGTTTGGTACATCACATTTGGTTTTGTACCTACATGCTCTAGTAAGTGATACATACGTTTATCTTCATGCAGGTGAGCAACCTTACTATCCTTGTCATTAATATCACCAAAGGTCATTGCTCCACTACTACAAGCTGCTGAACAAGCAGTCTTTAATTCTCCGTCTTTTAATGGACGTCCTTCACGCTTAGCATCTAAAATAGTTTTCTGTGTCATTTGGATGCACATAGAACATTTTTCCATCACACCACGAGAACGTACTACAACATCTGGGTTTAATACCATACGACCAAGGTCATCATTCATGTAGTAATCAAACTCATTATTGTTGTTGTATAAGAACCAGTTGAAACGACGTACTTTATAAGGACAGTTGTTCGCACAGTATCTTGTTCCTACACAACGGTTGTATGCCATGTGGTTTTGTCCCTGACGACCATGTGATGTTGCTGCTACTGGACAAACTGTTTCACAAGGTGCGTGGTTACAGTGCTGACACATAACAGGCTGGAATGCGACTTGAGGATTATCTGCAGGAGATTCCATTTCTCCAAATTCACTCAATGAACTTCCTAAACCAGAAATAGCATCTTTCTTAGCATTATCTCCTTCGAAAGACTCTTCAGAAGAATAATATCTATCGATACGTAACCAGTGCATATCACGACTACGTCTTACTTCTTCTTTACCTACAACTGGCACGTTATTTTCCGCATGACATGCAATAACACAAGCACCACAACCCGTACAAGCATTTAAATCAATAGATAAGTTAAAGTGATGTCCTATAGAACGATCAAATGATTCCCAAATATCAACTTTAGGATCTGTAACTTCAACAGGTTTATGATCTAACGACACCGTAGGAATGGCATTCCACTTCTCTTTTGGTTCGTTGTTATAGGTATTTAAGTCTGTTTCTTTAATAATATCTCCACGACCCATTAAGGTATTGTGAAGCTGAGTACAAGCAAATTCGTGCTCTCCAGTTGCTGCTTCAACGGTCACATTCTGAACATTGTTGAAGTTAGCGTACAATGCATAGGCATTAACACCTGTTTGCATTTCTTCTTTCATACCTTTGGTTCTTCCGTAACCAAAACACATTCCTACACTTCCTTTAGCTTGACCAGGTTGAATAATTACTGGAGCTGTTATTGATGCACCATTTACAGTGACTTTAGCATAACTTCCGTTTAAAGCTCCCGTGGCTACATTCCAGTTTTTAAGACCTAACGCTTCTGCATCAGCTCTAGATACTGTTAAGTAGTTATCCCAAGTTGTTCTTGTAATTGGATCTGGCAACTCTTGTAACCAAGCATTGTTGGCTTGTTGACCGTCTCCCATTGCAACTTTACTATATAGCGTTAGCTCCATGCTACTACCATCACCAGCTGAAGTCGCTAAAGCTCTAGCAGCATTTCCTGAAGGTGTTTCAGGTGTAGCGTCATCTTGAGCATCGTCTGATGCAGTATCTTCAGTTGAAGTATTAGCAGCGCTAACGAATACACCATCGTGCAATGCTTGATTGAATGAACCTCCGTTTAATACATCAGAAGTCCAAGTTTCTTTTATATAATCGTGATACGAACTATCGTTTCCTGTCCATTTTAATAAAGCATCTTGGAATTGATTCGTATCAAATAAAGGACGGATTGTTGGTTGCGTTAAACCATAGTGTCCTTTCTTCATTTCTACATCTCCCCAAGACTCTAAGTAGTGAGGTGCAGCAGCGATATATTCTGCTAAAGAAGATGTTTCATCTTCTTTCATCGAAAACGAAATTGATAATTCTGTTTTCTTCAGACCTTCAGTAAATTCATTTGAATTTGGCAAGCTATAAGCAGGATTTACTCCAGCCATAATTACAGCTCCAACAGTACCTGCATTCATATCTGTTACTAGCTTAGCAACAGCATTTGCATTACCTTGTCTAGTCTTTATAGGTGTGTCTGGATTGAACGCTTTACTTGAAAGGTGTTCGTTAATTTCTAAAGCAACTGTTTGCGCATTAACATCTTGAATTCCTGTTACAACAACACCATTGCTTCCTGCTTTATTCAATTCTGAAGCAGCGTTACGAACCGCTTGGTCTATATGCTCTGGTAAGCTTCCTGAAACCGAACCTCCTACAACATAGCTATATAACTTAGCTAATGCTAATTTTTGTTGGCTTGGAGTCATTGGCACACGCTTATCTGCGTTAGCACCAGTTAATGACATATTAGATTCGAACTGAATATGACGAGACATTTTTCCATGATCTGGAATACGCTTCTTAGCATATGCAGAGTCAAATCCTCCACCTTGCCAATCGCTTAAGAAGTCTGCGCCAACAGACACAATAGTCATCGCTTTAGAGAAATCGTAATCAGCTAATCCTCTTTCTCCATACTTAGCTTGGTATGCATCTAATGCTGCACTTTCTGAAATGGCATCATATACTACATGACGAACATTCCCGAATTGTGCTTTGAACTCATTTACCAACTTACTAGTTGATGGGCTAGCAAATGTTTGCGTTAACAACACAATCTCTTTACCACCTTTAAGTTCGTTTAATTTTTTTGAAGTATTTGCGTAGAATGTAGCCCAATCGATCGCATTACCCGATTGCATTGGTGACTTCACTCTTAAGTTGTCATACAAGCCAAGAACAGAAGCATTTACTCTAGCATTTGCGCCACCATGAGTAGCTGCTAAATCGTTATTCTCTATCTTGATTGGACGTCCTTCTCTGGTCTTAACCAATACGCTTGCAAAGTCGTATCCATCTGCAACTGTAGTCGCATAATAGTTTGCAACACCTGGAATAATCTCCTCTGGTTGTACTACATAAGGAATCGATTTGATTACTGGTCCTTCACAAGCTGCTAATGAAGCGGCTGCTGTACTAAAACCAATATACTTTAAGAAATCACGACGTGATGTTGATGATGATTCTAAGGTATCTTTATCTCCTAAAAATTCATCTACAGGAATCTGCTCAACAAATTCGTTCTGCTTAAGCGTCTCAACAATAGAGCTGTTGTCTAGCTCTTCAACACTTTTCCAGTATTTCTTGTTTGATGACATATTGTTAATTTATGATTTTTGATTTTTGATTTACGATTTTTGTTTCTAATAAACGACTTCGTAATTCGTCAATCTTAATTCTTTAAATTTATTAATAGTGGCACTTACCACACTCTAGTCCACCCATTTGGGCAACTGTTAATTGTTCTACACCATACTTTTTAGATAACTCTTCGTGTATCTTAGCGTAGTACTCATTATCCTTCACCTTAACATTGGTTTCTCTGTGACAGTTGATACACCATCCCATTGTTAATGATGAATATTGATACATGACCTCCATTTCTTCAACAGGACCATGACATGTTTGACATTCTATACCTCCAACGGAAACGTGTTGAGAGTGGTTGAAATACGCAAAATCTGGTAGGTTGTGGATACGAATCCATTTTACTGGTTGTGTTTCTCCAGTAAATTCTCTTCCATCCCATCCAACTGCGTCGTATAATTTTTGAATCTCAGCATTGTAGTCTACACCATACTCTTGTCCTTCTGCTAAGGTT
Source organism: Winogradskyella sp. 3972H.M.0a.05 (assembly GCF_040493455.1). Taxonomy (NCBI): domain Bacteria; kingdom Pseudomonadati; phylum Bacteroidota; class Flavobacteriia; order Flavobacteriales; family Flavobacteriaceae; genus Winogradskyella; species Winogradskyella sp. 3972H.M.0a.05. The sequence continues at coordinate 47,064 of NZ_JANFDA010000001.1, forward strand.
TCTGGTGCTACCTCTGAGATAGTCTTATGACAGTTCATACATACATTAAGCGAAGGAATCCCTGACGTCTTACTTACTCTAGCAGACGAGTGACAGTATTTACAATCGATTCCATTATCTCCAGCATGAATTCTATGCGAGTAATGTATTGGTTGTACTGGCTCATAACCTTGATCTACTCCTATTTGCATTAAGTATCCATACACAAAGTATCCACTAGCTAACAAGAAGAAAATCGCAGTTACTAATAATAAGAACTGATTCTTAACAAATGCTTGCCATAAATTTGCCCCTTTTTCATCTGCAACGACAACACCTTTAGCTTCTGCAAAACGGTTTAGTGTGCGCTTCACTAAGATTAATGCCATTGCTAATAGGGCAAATAATAACGCTAAAGCTCCAAGAATAAGAGTATTGGAAGTTCCTCCTACAGTTCCTCCTTCACCAGGTGGCGGCGGAATATACCCCGGACAATCCGGTGATGACTGAGGATCCAACTCACAAGGATCAACAGCTGTATAAGCTAAAATATCATCTATCTCCTCATTAGATAATTGAGGGAAAGCAGTCATTGCACTAGCATCAAAATCTTTTATCTCATTAGCATAAGCATCTCCTGAGTTAATTAATGCTGTATTATTCTTAATCCAATCGTACAACCATTGTCTATCTAATCCTTTGGTATCCGACAATCTTGCCTCAACATTCCTTAATGCAGGACCTGTCATATCTTTATCTAACTTATGACAAGCAGCACAGTGCGTGTTAAATAAAGTTTTTCCGTTTTTATGATCGCCTTCTTGAGCGTTGAGAGAGGTAGAAATTGTAATTAAGAAAATAAAACCTAAAGCGAAGAACTTAGAGGCTAAATTACGGTGAATCACCTGTTTCATATTGTTAGTTAAATTGACGTCTAAATTTTGGTATGATTTTTTCATTAAACGGTATAAAAAACGTTTGGAAAATCTCATGCAAAAGTAAGATATAAACTCGATTTTGAAAATGTTACAGAACTGTTAATTGCTAATTTATAAAGGTTCTAAATAATAAAATATAAGCCTATTCAGTTTATATAATTTAACTTTGCATCAAATAATAAATATCATGAAAAAATTCTTGTTTAAAATTGCTTTGGTAAGCCTTGTTTTTATTGGGTTTCAGAGTCAAAGCTTTGGACAGACTGCAACTGTAAATGTTGAGCAAGACAAAGACATTGATAGACTTTTGGAATATAAGCGTGATCTTAAAACGGTTGAAACTTATAAAATTCAGGTTTTTTCTGGAAACAGAGCAAGTGCTGAGCGCGTTATGACTGAGTTTAGAAACAGATATGGTGAGTGGCCAGTGAGTAGAGAGTATAGAACACCAAATTATAAGATTTGGGTTGGGAACTTTACAAGTCGATTAGAAGCGGATAGAGCACTAATGAAAATAAAGAAGAAATATGCAAATGCTTTTATTTTCAAACCAAAAAAGGATAAGAAATAAATCCTAATATAACTTCAATAAAAAAGGCGATGTAAACACATCGCCTTTTTGTTTTTATAGTAGTACACTTTTATTTAAGTGTCTTCTTCACTTCTACTTCTTGGAATGCTTCTATAACATCACCTTCTTTGATGTCGTTATAGTTTTTCACTTGCATACCACAATCGTATCCTTTAGATACTTCTTTAACATCATCCTTGAATCGCTTCAATGATGCTAATTCTCCTGTAAATACTACTACGCCGTCTCTAATTAATCTAATGCCAGAGTTTCTGTAGATTTTACCACTTGTTACCATACATCCTGCAATCGTTCCAATCTTAGAAATCTTGAAGGTTTCTCTAATCTCAGCATTACCAGTGATCTCTTCTTTAAGCTCTGGAGACAACATGCCTTCCATTGCATCTTTAAGATCATTGATTGCATCATAAATGATAGAGTATGTTCTAATATCGATTTCTTCTTTATCGGCTATCTGTCTAGCATTACCCATTGGTCTTACATTAAATCCAATGATAATTGCATCTGATGCTGATGCTAATAATACATCACTCTCTGTGATGGCTCCAACTCCTTTATGGATGATATTTACTTGAATTTCTTCTGTAGATAGTTTCTGGAATGAATCTGTTAAGGCTTCAACCGAACCGTCCACGTCACCTTTGAGGATGATGTTCAACTCTTGGAAGTCTCCAAGTGCTATACGTCTTCCGATTTCATCAAGTGTAATATGTCTTTGTGTTCTTACGGATTGCTCACGTTGTAACTGTGTACGTTTTGCAGCGATTTGTTTTGCTTCACGCTCATCTTCAAATACATTGAACTTATCACCTGCTTGAGGTGCACCATCTAATCCTAAGATTGATACTGGTGTCGATGGGCCTGCTTCTTTGGTTTCGTTACCTCGCTCATCGTGCATGGCTTTTACTTTACCACTATTCTTTCCAGCTAAAACATAGTCTCCAATTTTTAGAGTACCTGCTTGAACCAAAATTGTAGATACATATCCACGACCTTTATCCAAGAATGCTTCAACTACTGTACCTTGAGCTAATTTATTTGGATTCGCTTTCAGCTCTAATAATTCGGCTTCAAGAAGTACTTTTTCTAGTAATTCTTTAACGCCTTGTCCAGTCTTAGCAGAAATATCGTGCGATTGGATTTTCCCTCCCCAATCTTCAACTAATAAATTCATGCTTGCAAGACCTTCTTTAATCTTATCAGGGTTTGCTGTTGGTTTATCTATTTTGTTGATTGCAAACACAATTGGCACTCCTGCTGCCTGAGCATGCGAGATGGCTTCCTTGGTTTGTGGCATAATATCATCATCTGCCGCAACAACAATAATTGCTATATCTGTAACTTGAGCACCACGAGCACGCATCGCTGTAAAGGCCTCGTGACCTGGTGTATCTAGGAATGCGATCTTTTGTCCTGATTCTAGGGTTACACCGTAAGCTCCAATGTGCTGTGTAATTCCTCCAGACTCACCGGCTATTACATTTTCTTCACGTATGTAATCGAGTAAAGAAGTTTTACCATGATCTACGTGACCCATTACGGTTACAATCGGCGCACGTTCTTTTAGATCTTCTGGCTTGTCTTCAACTTCTTCAATGGCTTCTTCAATATCTGCAGTTACAAACTCTACTTTGTATCCAAACTCATCAGCAACAATAGATAATGTCTCTGCATCTAACCTTTGGTTCATCGTCACCATCATACCTAGAGACATACATGCAGAAATAATCTGAGTCACAGAAACATCCATCATCGTTGCAACTTCGCTTGCTGTAACAAACTCAGTAACTTTTAAGACTTTACTTTCAGCTTCTTGTGCTTGTAATTCCTTCTCGGTTTGCTCTCTATGCTGCTCTCTTTTTTCTCTACGATACTTAGCTCCTTTTCCTTTATTGGATTTTCCTTGAAGCTTTTCTAAGGTCTCCCTTACTTGTTTTTGTACTTCTTCTTCGCTAGGCTCCTCTTTGACAATATTTCGTCTGCCTTGTCCTTTTCCTTTAAAGTTTCCTTTGCCTTTGTTTCTATCGTTTTGGAAGTTTCTAGAGTCTACACCTGCTTTACTAATTCTACGACGTTTGCGCTTGTTAGTATTGTCTTTATCTTCAGGTTTTTTCTCTTCTTTCTTCTTCTTTGGCTTGTTGAATTGAGCTAAGTCAATTTTTTGTCCTGTTGCCTTCGGCCCAGATAATTTCTTGTACTGAGTTTTTACCTTTCCTTCATCCTGACTCTTCTCTTCAGCTTTTGGCTCTTCTTTTACAGGCTCTTCTTTAACTGGTTTTGGTTCTTTCTTCTTAACCGGTTTTGGTTTTTCCTCTTTGGCAACTGGCTTTTCTTCAACTTTAACCTCAACTTTCGGCTTAGGCTCTTCTTTAACAGGTTCTGGATTTGCAACCTCTTCTTCTTTGTTGAGTTCTATTTTGCCAACTTGTTTTGGCCCACTCAAAGATGCCTTTGCCTTAACAACCTCTTGCTCTACAACTACAGATTGCTGTTTTTCCTCAAGCTCACGTTCACGCTTAAGACGAAGCTCTTCCTTCTCTTTGAGCTTAGCCTCACTTACTTCTTGCGCCTTCTCACGTTTTGAAGCATCGGTCTGGAACTCATCCGAAAGCACATCGTAAACTTCTTGAGTAATTTTCGTATTAGGGCTTTTGTCAATAGATATCCCTTTAGTATCTAGGAAATCTACTGCTCTATCTATGGAGATATTAAGCTCTCGTAATACTTTATTTAATCTAATTGTAGCCATAAGCTGAATAAATATAACTTACAAAAAGTTATTAGTCTTCAAATTCTTCTTTTAGTATTCTAATAACTTCTAATATGGTTTCTTCTTCTAAATCTGTACGTTTTACTAGATCTGCAACATCTTGCTCTAGTATACTTTTTGCAGTGTCTAATCCTGCTTTGCTGAATTCATCTATAATCCAGCTATCGATTTCGTCTGAGAATTCTGAAAGTTCTACATCTTCTTCTGCACCTTCTCTAAACACATCGATTTCATAACCTGTCAACTGGCCTGCTAATCTAATATTATGTCCTCCACGACCAATTGCTTTTGAAACTTCTTCTGGTTTCAACAATACCTCAGCACGTTTAGCTTCTTCATCAATCTTTAATGATGTTACTCTTGCTGGACTTAAAGCTCTGGTAATGAACAATTGTAGATTGTTAGTATAATTGATAACATCTATGTTCTCATTTCCTAACTCTCTTACAATACCATGAATCCTTGACCCTTTCATTCCTACACATGCTCCTACTGGATCAATTCTATCATCATAGGAGTCTACAGCAACTTTAGCTTTTTCTCCTGGTATTCTTACAACATTTTTCACAGTAATCAATCCATCGAATACTTCAGGAATTTCCTGCTCGAACAACTTCTCTAAGAATATAGGAGATGTTCTAGACAATATGATTGACGGCTTACTACCTTTTAATTCTACACTTTCAATAATTCCTCTTACATTTTCTCCTTTTCTAAAGAAATCCGATGGGATTTGCTTGTCTTTAGGAAGGATGATTTCATTGCCTTCATCATCTAATAAGATTATTGCTCTGTGTCTTATGTGATGTACCTCTGCCGTGTAAATTTCTCCTTCTAGTTCTTTAAACTGCTTGTAAATGTTTGTGTTATCGTGTTCGTGAATTTTAGAGATTAAGTTTTGCCTTAATGCCAAAATTGCTCTACGACCTAGATCTACAAGCTTTACTTCTTCTGCCACGTCTTCACCAACTTCAAAATCTGGTTCTATCTTTTGTGCTTCAGATAATGCGATTTCTTGGTTCGGCTCTTCAACTTCTCCATCGGCAACAACGATCCTATTTCTCCAAATCTCTAAATCCCCTTTGTCTGGGTTAATAATTATATCAAAATTATCATCGTCACCATACTTCTTTTTAAGTGCATTTCTCAATACATCTTCCAAGATCGCCATCAGCGTAACTCTATCTATTAATTTATCATCTTTAAATTCTGAAAATGATTCAATTAACGCGACATTTTCCATAACTACTATGAATTAAAATTTTATTTTAACTTTTGCTTCTTTGATATTTTCGTAACTAAGCCTTGCGTCTTTAGACACTGTAACTTTTCCTTTTCCTATTGGTTTTGGCTCTCTTGCTTTCCAGTTAAGGACAATCTCTGAATCATTTACCTCAACTAAAGTACCCTCAAACTTTTCACCATCATTTGTCTTTACAGTTAGTGTACGCTCAACATTCTTTTTGTACTGTCTCACATTTGTAAGAGGGCTTGTTGCTCCAGCCGAAGTGACTTCTAAAGAAAAATCCTCTTCTTCTCGATCTAGATTGTGTTCTATAGCTCTACTAACAAACATGCAATCTTCAACCAATACACCGTTATCGCCATCAATGACAATTCTAATGGCATTTCCGTCGAGGATATCAAAATCGATCAGAAATAAATCTGGCCTTTTTTCTAATCCTTCTGCGAGCAATGTATATACCTTATCTCTAAACATTTAAAGTATAAAAAGAGGGGACTTCTCGTCCCCTCGTTAATCCTTTTACTAACTGCTGTGCAAATATACAATTTTTATATTGATTTACGCAAGGCCTAAAAAATCGAATTTTATTGCTAAATTTATAGTGGAACAATCAACTTAATACAATGAATAGAATACTAGTCCCTACCGATTTTTCTGAGCATGCGGAGTATGCTATGAAAGTTGCCGCTAATTTGGCTAAAAAACACAATGGTGTAATTTACTTAATGCATATGTTAGAGCTACCTTTTCATAATAAGGTAGATGTAGCTGGAAGCCATGGCGAGCCACCTGAGGCTTTATTCTATAAAAAACTTGCCGAAAAGCAGTTTGATGACTTTTTGGACAAGCCTTATCTTGATGGTATCGAAATACATGAAACTGTAAAGGCAGATATTTCTTTTAGCGAAATTAAGGATGCTTGTAGAGAGCACGATATTGACTTAATTGTCATGGGATCTCATGGTGCAAGTGGTTTAAAAGAAATGTTCATTGGGTCTAATGCTGAAAAAGTTGTTAGAAACTCTGATATTCCTGTTTTGGTAATAAAGAACAATCATGACAGTTTCAATATTTCCAATTTTGTGTTTGCTTCAGATTTTAAAAACGACAACAAAGAAACTTATAAGCAAGCTGCAGAATTTGCTAAGAATTTTGGCGCAAATGTTCATCTCTTAATGGTTAATACACCGAACAATTTTACCACTACGTCTATTGCCAACAAGCGTATTAGTGATTTTATAAAAGATGTTGACTATGATAGCTATTCTGTAAATATCTATAATGACGAAAGCGTTGAAAAGGGGATTCTAAACTTTTCAAAAGAGGTTGACGCTGATATTATAGGTATTAGCACTCATGGCAGACAGGGAATTGCACATTTCTTTAATGGAAGTATCAGTGAAGATTTGGTAAATCATGCGAAAAGACCTGTGATTACTTTTAAAATTTAAATTACTAACCAAAAGTTAGCATATTTAACTACATCCACTACAATTTGTAGTAATTAACTGACGGTCAGGTGTTGATTTTTTAAATATCAAGATTTTTTTATTACATTAGTGTAGTTATTGATGCTAAGTTTAATGCATAGCATCATGCATATATTCTTATAGCTATTATTATTCAGTCTTTATTCCTTATCACGTTTTAGACAATTTATTATTGACTTGTACTTACCCAATTGTACTTGCATTTAAGTTAGAATATTAGCTATTACATCCTTCTAATCTTTTTCATCGAGGCATTAATAATAATTAATGTTGAACTTGAATTTTATCCTTTATGATAAAGGATTATTCTTTAAAAAATCATGAAGATGCATTTGCCAAAAAAACCTACTTATGTTCACTTCAGGTGAATGCATCTTCTATATGACACCCAAATCTAAAAACTATGAACAAAATAAAAACACTTGTTTTTGGGAGTTTACACTCCGGTTACAGCCTTCTATTCGAATTACTAAAAGGAGATTTGAGCAGTTACGTTGATGTTCGCGGTGTAATCTCAGATGATCTTCACCAGACTTGCTTAGACAGTCCTGAGCGTAAGTGGCAATATGGATTTACTCCAGAAGAAGAGCGCATGGTCATTGACCTTGCTTTAAGGCATAATATAGATGTATACACTGGCAATGTTAATACAGCTAATTTTCTAAATCAGTACAAGATGTGGAATCCAGAGCTTTGCTTTTCCGCATGTTTTGGGCAAATATTTAATGAGGAATTATTTAGCCATCCAGAATATGGTTTTTACAACTTTCATCCTTCGGGTGAAACATGGCCGTCCTACAGAGGCCCTCAACCTTTTGAAGGTATTATGAATGATAGACTAGATCACTTTTACATTAGCGCTCATGTAGTGGATGCCAAACCTGATAATGGATTACGTATAGCGAGATCTAGAAACATCCCAATAATGCCAAACATGGATATCGATGGGTTAAACAAAATAGCCTCTCAACATGTCGGAGAGCTAACACGGGACATTGTATTGTCTATAGCGAAAAAAAAGCTAAATCCATTTATATAGGCGCTTTAGCCGATTTTACCCTCAAAAAAGCCGAACAATGTATGTTCGGCTTTTTCATTCACCTTTATTATATAAGCCAAAAAACCCTTGAAGAGAAATCTTTAAGGGTTTTGTTGGCCCACTAGGGCTTACCTCGACAACACTTCGACTCCGCTCAGTGAAAGCTCGGCACAGGCTTCTCGCCCAAATTATTCTTATATAAAAGAAAAATCCCAAACAAATTAATGTTCAGGATTTCATTATGTTGGCCCACTAGGGCTCGAACCTAGACTCTTCTGGACCAAAACCAGACGTGTTGCCAGTTACACCATGGGCCATCATTGTAAAATGAGGATGCAAATTTATAATAAACTTTGTTTTGCACAAAAAAATTAAAAGAAAATAATCTTAAAAGCATAACGTTTACTTAAAAACCTAAGGGTTAATAGAATAATTAGTAAATTCGCCCGCATCAAAAGACATCATTTATGGCAGAGTTCAACTTTAAGAAATGGAACACCATTTTAAGTTGGTTGGTTTTTGGAATTTCACTTATTACATATGCGTTAACCATAGAACCTACAGTAAGTTTTTGGGACGCTGGTGAATATATTCTAACTTCTTCAAAGCTTCAAGTTGGGCATCCCCCAGGAGCACCACTATTTCAAATGCTGGGTGCATTTTTCTCTATTTTCGCTTTAGAACCTTCTCAGGTTGGGATGATGCTGAATATGATGAGTGCTGTAAGTAGTGCTTTTACAATTCTTTTCATGTTTCTTACTATTAGTTTACTATTAAGGAAGTTAGCTGGTGGTGATGAAAACGTAACTCCTACTGGTGCTAAAGCTATTCTTGGAAGTGCTTTAGTAGGCAGCTTAGCTTTTAGCTTCACGGATTCGTTTTGGTTCAATGCTGTGGAAACTGAGGTGTATGCTATGGCCACACTCATAATGTCCATAATGTTCTATTTAGCATTGCGTTGGGAACGTGATATGAATAAGCCTCGCGGTAATAAGTGGTTAATCCTTATTTCTTTTGTAGTTGGGCTTTCTTTTGGAGTTCACTTTATGGGGTTATTGACCATTCCTGCGATTGGACTGATCTATTATTTCAAGAATTACAAAACGATAACACTCAAAAATTTCATACTGGCAAATGCCATTTCAATAGCGGTCTTATTGTTCATTTTTAAATTATTAGCTCCAAACATTTTAAGGTTCTTTAGTGCTTCAGAAATATTCTTTGTCAACACTATTGGCTTGCCTTTTAATTCAGGATCTATAATTGCTGGACTTGTTATTGTATCTGGAATTTATTTTGGATTGAAATACACTCAGAAAATTGGCAGCAAACATATCAACACTGCTATTCTATGTTTAGCTTTTGTTATGATTGGGTTTTCGTCTTGGATGATGCTTCCAATAAGAGCGAATGCCAATGTCATTATTAATGAAAATAATCCAGCGAGTGCTAGAGAGCTATTGGCTTATTATAATCTAGAACAATATCCTGAAACCCATTTATTTTATGGCCCTCAATTTACTGAGCTATACTCTGGCGCAGATGAAAGTCGACCTTTCATTGATGATAAACCAAAGTATGAAAAAGATAAAGACAAGGGTGAATATGTAATCGTTAATGAATACGAGAACGCAAAGCAAAACTATAATTCTGATCATGCGGCTTTACTTCCAAGAATGTGGAGTACGGAACATGCCGAAAATTATATGATGTTCACAGGTTTGATAGATTTTAAACTAGACCCTGAACTGTATACATATTTTTATGAAAGTGCCTTAGCTGCTGGCGAATCGGATGATATTGCTGTTCAATATGCTACAGGAAGAGTCAATCAGATTCGAAACTTGATTAACGACTTCAGAATGCGTGTCGCCAATGGAGAGGTGGATTACGAGGACTATCATAATTTCCTTAGAACTTATGGCCAATCCTATTTATTAGTTGAAAAACCATCGTTTATTGACAACATTATGTACATGTTCCAATACCAATTAGGCTATATGTATTGGCGTTACTTTATGTGGAATTTTACCGGAAGGCAAAATGACATTCAAGGTCAGTATGATGATTTTAATGGTAATTGGATTAGTGGTATAAAGTTTATAGACGAGCTACACCTTGGAATGTCTCAAGATAATTTACCAAGTGATGTCGTCAATAATAAAGCACGAAACACATACTTCTTCCTCCCTTTCATACTAGGACTAATCGGTCTGTTTTTCTTATTCAATAAGGATAAAAAATTATTCTGGGTTATGCTTGTGTTTTTCCTATTTACAGGACTTGCCATACAAGTATATACTAATGTAAGACCTTTTGAACCTAGGGAAAGAGATTACTCGGTTGTAGGGTCGTTTTATGTCTATGCCTTATGGATAGGGTTTGGAGTCTATGCCATAATTGATGGATTGAAAACCAAAGTGAAATCTTCCATGTTAGTTCCTGGAATTACATTAGCCTGTCTAGTTCTTGTTCCTGGTATATTAGCTGCTAATAATTGGGACGATCATGACAGGTCTGGTAAATATACCGCCAATGCAATGGCAAGAAAATATCTCGAATCCTGTGCACCAAATGCAATACTGTTCAGTATTGGAGATAATGATTCTTTCCCTTTATGGTATTTGCAAGAAATTGAAGGTGTCCGAACAGATGTAAGAGTAGTGAATACGAGCTTATTCCAAACAGATTGGTACATCGACCAGATGAAACGCCAAGCTTACGAAAGTGACCCTATTCCATCACAATTGACTCACGATAAATACAAGTATGGCTCCAGAGATTATATTATGTATAGAGAGATTAGCAAGGAAGTTTCGCAAGATACGTTAGATATTAAAGCATTCATGAATTTTGTCTCTAGTGAAGACCCAAAAACTAAACTGAGATTCATACTGCAGCAACGTGGAGAGAGTACTAAGGGTTATCCAAACCAATTGTTGAATACCAACTACTTCCCAACGAAAAACATCAGAGTTCCTGTAAACAAGCAACAAGTTCTAAAAAGTGGTATTGTTAAGGAAAAAGATGCAGATGAAATTGTGCCTTACATAGACTTGAGAATTGGTGAAAGTGGATTATATAAGAATAGATTACTGATGCTAGATGTTGTTGCCAACAATAATTGGGAGCGCCCTATATATTTTACTGGTGGCGCATTTGGAGAAGATGATTACATCTGGATGAAAGACTATCTACAACTAGACGGAATGTGCTATAAATTGGTTCCTATTAAAACTAAAATCGATAGAGCTAATCCATTTGATATGGGTCGTGTAGATAGTGACCTTATGTACGACCAAGTGATGTCATGGGATTGGGGAAATAGTGGTGCAGATATTTACCATGATGTTGAAACTCGTAAAAACGGAATTACCTACAGAGGAAATTTAGCACGTCTTATGGAGCAGCTTATCAATGAGGACAAACTTGATAAGGCTGAAACCATTGCAGACTTGGCAATGCAAAAAATGCCTGTAGATAAGTTTGGATACTACACACTTCTTGAGCCTTATATAAGTGCTTATTATGAAATAGGTAAAGTCGAAAAAGGAAGACAACTCTATAAAGATGTTACCAAGAAGTACCAAGAGCGCTTAGTATATTTTAGTGAGCTATCTATAGAAAATCAGAACAAGCATATTGAAGAGATCGTAACAGACATTGAACGCTATCGTAGCTTAGTGGATATATTGGTTATCTACCAAGATGAAGATTTTGTGCTTAGTGAAACCAAGAAATTCAATGATTATCTTAAGCTGTTTGATCATTTTATGGGTGAAGAAGAACAGCAACCAGACCCTAGAGATCTACTAAAAGAACTAGAGTCTGATAGTCTTGATCTCGATTCATTACTAGACGCAGAAGAATAAACTATGGACTTAACACCTGCCAAGACTCCAAAAGTTGTTAAGTCCTTATTTCCCAGTTATGTTTGGGATATTCCATCCAAACATCAAAAGACAATTTATCTCACTTTTGATGATGGTCCTACTCCGGAAGTTACCGAATGGGTTATGGACACGCTCAAAGCATACAATGCTAAAGCTACTTTTTTTTGCATTGGTAATAATGTTGAAAAGCATCCTGATATCTTTAAGAAATTAATTGATGAAGGACACGCTATTGGCAATCATACATTCAACCATCTTAAAGGTTGGAAAGTAAAAACCTCAACATATCTTGAAGATGTTGAACACACAAAGACGATTTTTAGTTCAAATTCAAAAACTACTTCACTCTTCCGCCCTCCTTATGGAAAGTTGAAGCCCAAGCAAGGTAGAAAGCTTCAAAAGTTAGGCTACAAAATCATGATGTGGGATGTCCTCTCTTTCGATTGGAGTAAAGAGGTAAGCGAGATACAATGTTTAGAGAATGTAATATCTAATGCAACATCTGGAAGTATTGTTGTATTTCACGATAGCCTAAAAGCAAAAGACAATTTAGAGTTTGCGTTACCAAAAGTGTTAGAATACTATAGTAAAGAAGGCTATAGTTTTAAAGCTATAGAAGTCTAGATATATTCCTGTATAATACCTATAAGCGTATTAGCATCTTGCTCTCCGCTGTGGCGCCATTTCATTTCGCCATTCTTATAAATAATCAGCGTTGGCAAGCCTTTTACACGAAGTGCTTCGGCCAATTCTTTGTTCTTATCAACATCGATTTTAATGACCTTAGCTTTATCGCCAAGTGCAGCTGCAACATCTCTTAATACAGGATGCATAGCCGTAGATTGTTCGTTCCATTCCGTAAAGAAATCGAGCAGAACTGGAATATCCACATCTATTAATTCCCCAAATTTTGACATGACGTTGAAGTTTTGAGTCAAATGTACCATTACAAATATAGTATTTTCAGCGTATTAAGCTATTTTTTCACCCTTTTTAAGCTCTATAACGGTAATTTCTGGCCATATCCCAACACGTCCTGGAAACGCCAAATACCCAAAGCCTCTGTTTACATTAATGAACTGTCCCAACTCTTCATAGATTCCTGCCCAGTATTTGTAGCGCCATTTTACAGGGCTCCACTTGAACCATCCAGGTATTTCGATACCAAACTGCATACCATGTGTATGCCCACTCAAGGTAAGGTGATAATGGTAGTCATCCTGAATAACCTCTCGTTCCCAATGCGACGGATCGTGGCTCAACAAAATCTTGAAATCTTCAGCATTAACATTAGAAGAAGCCTTCTTCAAATCACCAGCTTTCTTAAAGCCTCCAGCTCCCCAATTCTCTACACCAACTATGGCAATACGTTCTCCATTGCGCTCTATAAAACGACTTTCATTCAGCAATAAATCAAAACCAATTTCTTTTTGAATGGTTTTTAGATCATCTAAATTCTTGGCTTTAGCTTCAGTAGATTCCCAACGCACATAATCCCCATAGTCATGATTACCTAAGACTGAATACAATCCATCTTTAGCATTAAGCTTAGAGAACATGGTTTTATATGGCACCATTTCTTCCGCAATATTATTTACCATATCACCAGTAAACAAGATAACATCACTTTGTTGTTCATTAATGAGGTCTATAGCATACTCGACCTTTGAAGGGTTATCAAAACTCCCTGAATGTATATCACTTATCTGAGTCAATTTGAATCCATCAAAGGCGTCTGGTAAATCTTTGTAATGAAGCGTGTATTTTAGTACTTTAAAGTTGTACTTACCTCTATAAATTCCGTATAGAATCGAAGCAAAAGGAATTGCCGCCAAACCAAGTGCTATCTGGCTTACAAACTTTCTACGCGATGGCATATAGTTACCTTCAGCACTTCTACCTTCTGTAAAATACCTGTAAATAGCTTGTGGAATTCTTATGATGTCTTCACCAAACATAAAGACAAGTATAATCATCTTCGGTACGAGGAGTGCAATAAGGAATGCAAAAGCGTAACCATGTGAAGTACCAAAATCACTCCTATTTAAACCATAAAAGTGATACACAAAATTTCCAATAACTAAAAGGGTTAAAACCCAATATAAAATGTTGAGATAATTATTTCTAGCAACTGTCTTAAAAGCTTGGAAAGCATAAAAATCTATAACTCCAAAAATAAGTAGGAATATAATCCAACGAACCATCTATCAATTTTTTGTAAAGATATTAATAACAAAACGTAGTTATCTTATAAAATTGTTAAGGGATTTTAACTTAATAATTGGGATTTCTTCATCTTGAGTTAAAAATTCTATCGTTTTTATTTCGTTAGGTAGCAAATCGAAAAAGTTATCGGAGAAATGCCCTTTTGAATCTGTATGTAAAAACACATCTTTTTGTAATGTGGTGCTTGTGAGTTCTACTAGAAAACCATCTTTAGTTTTAGTTACTATTTTTTGAATTGGCGCTTGTGCTAGCTTTAAATCTTTTGGTTTTACAAAGTAATCGCATCGGGTTTGGCCATTAAACTTAGTTATTAAAACTGCTTTATCTTTTTTGAACTCAGACTGTGTCCCAGAAAAATCTATTCTATAAGCCTTAGTGTTAGACAATAGTTCAGATTTAAAGTCCTTGCTTATACTCCAAATGGAATCGCCTTCAAAAGTTCTGATTTCAAGTTCCAGACTACTTTCAATAGCCTCGACTCCATCATTGATAGCAAATACCTCAATAATGTGGTCTTCAATAGTATTCGAAACAAATACATCTTCAAAACTTCGTTTGGCTTTATAGTGCAGTGCTTTCCAATTTCCAAAATGATCTATACTCGACCACGAAACTGCTGGCCAACAATCATTGAGTTGCCAATACAATGTTCCCATGTTGTAAGGCTTGGCGCGACGGTGTGCTTCAATACCTTTTGTGATACCATGAGCTTGCACCAATTGACTCATATATACATAGTCTTCAGGCTCATTAGGAACTGGAAAATCGCGCTCCATGTATTCTCTAATAAGCTGGAATCCTCTATGGTGTTTCTGATGATTTTTAAAGCCTTCAGAATCAATATCAATGGAGTCTGATTGATTGATAAATCGTATGGCTTCATAACTAGGAAATGCCTGAAACCCAAACTCACTCATGAAACGCGGCACATGCTCTTCAAAATGTTCAAACGGATAACCATCGTGCCACACCCACCAATCGTGCGCATCGCCTTCGAACTTGTACTGTGGATTGCCACGACCATATTTTGGAGACGACTCCCAATACGGTACATTGGTCAATTCTGATACTGTTTGTGGCAAGATAAAATAAAACACTTTGAGATAGTTATTCCAGATTTCTTCTTTTTCATCATTGCTTCTATTAGCTTGCCAGCCCCATCGATGCCAGCCTTCGGAGTTTTCGTTATTACCACACCACAATACTATTGATGGATGCTTACGAAGTCGTTTTATATTCTCAACTGCCTCTTGCCGAACATTATCTAAAAATGCTTCATCTCCAGGGTACATGGCACAAGCAAACATAAAGTCTTGCCATACCATAATACCTTTTTCATCACAGAGTTCGTAGAATTTATCACTTTCATAAATACCTCCTCCCCATACTCTGAGCATGTTCATGTTGGCATCTACAACATCATTTAAGAGCTTCTCATAATGTTGTTCAGTAACTTTATTTTGAAAGCTATGCTGTGGAATATAGTTTGCTCCTTTAGCATATACAGGGACACCATTGACTTTGAAATAGAAGGATTCACCGAGGCTATCTTTTTCTGTAACGAGTTCAACATTTCTTAAACCCTTTTTGACTGAAATTGAATCATATATCCTTTTATCCTTTTTTACTACTATTTTGAAATCATATAAGTATTGCTCTCCTAAATTATGTGGCCACCAAAGTTTTGGATTTTTTATGAGTATAGGTATGAATTGCCTATATGCCTTAAATGAATCCTCACTTACCTGATAAAGACTGTCATTAACATAAACCTCAAAAGTTAAATCCCTGTCCACTCCCCAAATGTCATTTTTCAGCAAACGAAAATCAAGGCCTAGGTTTATTAGCGAATCATCTAAATAACCATGACTAATTTTTAAGTCTTTAAGCCTGTAATCATTCCAACTAATCAGCTTAATTGGTCGCCAAATTCCCGAAGTGTTTAGTTTTGGTCCCCAATCCCATCCATACTGAAATTGTGCTTTTCTGGTAAAAATGCGGTTGCCTTCAGGAAGTTCGTAGGGTAGTTTTGATTTTGCTGCTGCTTCATATTTTGAAGTATGTTCAAATAGAATTCTGAGTTCATTAGATGCTTTCAAAAGTGGCTTTACATCAACTTCAAAAGCCCTGAAAGCATTGTTAGACTTCAAAATCAAACTATCATTAAGATACACAGATGCATAGGTGTCTAGCCCTTCAAAATTCAATTCTAAATGTTTCTTTTGAAGTGTTTCTTCATCTACATCAAAAGTGGTTTTGTACTCCCAATCTGTTTCGGAAACCCATTGTACTTTTTCCTCGTTGTTGCCAATAAATGGGTTTTCAATAAGTTGATGATCCAACAAATCTGAAAACACGTTACCAGGAACTGTTGCCGAATGCCATACCGAATCACCAACTTGTCTAAACTCCCAATTATTGTGTAACTCTAAAGTTTGTGGTACATCGTATTTTGGTTGACAAGACAAGCATACTAGTAAACAAAGAAAGGTAAAACTATATCTCATCTAAGATGGCTTTAATGGTTGCAAGATCAGATACTGTCTGATTATTATCTATTGGTTTAGAAGCAGAAGCATGAATTTCGGAAAATCCTGCTTTTTTAAACAACTTGGCATTCGCTGGATTAATACCGCTTCCTGGCATGATTATGATTCTACCTTTGGCGCGTTCTTTCAATTCTTTGAGTAGTTTAAACCCTTCTTCTGCCTTATGCTCCTGCCCAGAAGTGAGTATACGTTCAACTCCTAGATCAATTAACTGCTCCATGGTTTCAAGTGGATTTGGAACTTCATCAAAAGCGCGATGAAATGTAAACTGTAAAGGTCTGGACAATTCAACCAATGCTTTGGTTCTTTTAATATCAAGAGTGTTATCTTCATTCAAAACGCCAGAGACAATTCCTGCATGACCTAATGATTTACAGAGCTCAATACTATTTCTCATTGTATTGAATTCTGTTTCAGAATAACAAAAATCACCTCCTCTTGGTCGTATCAACACAAAAGTTTCTATATCTAACTCTTGAATTGCTTTTTTGAGTAGCTCGTCAGTTGGTGTAATGCCTCCAATTACTAAGTTCTGACATAACTCAATACGCTGTGCTCCTGCTTCTTGAGCATTTTTGGCAGATTGATATGAATTGGCACAAACTTCGAGTTTCATGATTTGTCATTCCTGCGAAAGCAGGAATCTTTCAGTTATTATTAATTTTTTATAGATTCCGAAATACACTTCGACTTCGCTCAGTGTTCAAACTGAATCACATTTTACAATCAATTCACAATAATTTCATCAATAAAAGTCCAAGCTTTGTTGCCTGCACCTTGTTTACCTTCTGGAATGGTTCCGTAGTTTTCAACCCAGATAACAATTTTAGTTATCCCTTTTGCTTTTTCATCTATTCCAGCATCCAAGCTGATATAAGATATTAATCCATTCTGTGGAACTTGCTTCACTACAATTGACACATCATCTGAATCGTAAAAAGACACTCCAATATTTTTTGGGGCATAAATCCATTGACCCTGTCCATTATGGAATCGGGTTGAAACCGTTTGGACATCAATTGGTTCATTAAATTCGATTTGAATAGAAATATCTTCTCCCCAAAACCCTAACCATTCTTTGTCGCCATAACGCTTATCACTTCCAGAAATTCCATTAATTAGTCCTTCAGCGCCACTCCCGGAATAGGCTTTGTGTGGTTCTGAATCAATCGTGATTTTAGCGCCAACTGCTTTGTGATATCTAATCTTCTGTGAAAATGTTGCACCTAACTTTTTATCTGCTTTAAACACAGCAGCTTTTATAGTTTTACTTTCTGAAATTGGTATTGGACCTGTATAAACTGTCGAAGTATTATCTGGACCAGAACCATCTAAAGTAAAACGAATCTCTTTTCCTTTAGTCAAAGTTTCCAATTGATAGCTTATTTGTCCATTACCCGTTTTCA
Organism: Winogradskyella sp. 3972H.M.0a.05; assembly: GCF_040493455.1. Taxonomy (NCBI): domain Bacteria; kingdom Pseudomonadati; phylum Bacteroidota; class Flavobacteriia; order Flavobacteriales; family Flavobacteriaceae; genus Winogradskyella; species Winogradskyella sp. 3972H.M.0a.05. The sequence continues at coordinate 65,192 of NZ_JANFDA010000001.1, forward strand.
ATTGTCCATTAATTTCATATAAATGATTTGCATAATTAATATCCAGAGCATCTAATCGTTTGTGGAAATTCTCAACTCTATTCACAAAATCCTCATAGTTTCTTTGTTCGGGTTTTGACCATACTACTTCGCTCATAGCAAGCATCCTCGGAAATGCCATATATTCTACCTTGTCTTCTGTAGGCATATACTCTGTCCAAATATTGCCTTGAGCACCCAATACGTATTGTGATTCTTCTTCTGTTAATTCATCTGGGATTGGGTTGAAGCTATATACTTTCTCTAATGGTAAAAACCCTCCTATGGCAAGGGGTTCGTCTTCATTTTCTGATTGGTAATAATCGAAGTAACAATGCGAGGTTGGCGTCATAACAACGTTATGATGCTGCTTGGCAGCAGCAATGGCACCTCCAGTGCCACGCCAACTCATAACAGTTGCATTTGGCGCTAAACCTCCTTCCAAAATTTCATCCCAACCAATGATTTGTTTTCCCTTAGTATTAATATATTTCTCCATTCGCTCTATGAAATAGCTTTGCAAGCCATGTTCATCCTTCAATCCTTTTTCTTTTATCATTTCCTGACACGAATCGCAGTTTTTCCAGCGTGTTTTGGGTGTTTCATCACCACCTATATGAATGTATTTCCCTGGAAATAATTCAACGACTTCGTCAATCACATCTTCCAAAAATTTGAACGTCTTCTCACTTGGACAATATACTTCTTCAAAAACGCCCCATTTTGTAGCGACTTTTACTTGTTCACCTGAACAACCTAATTCTGGATACGCTGCTATAGCTGCCTGACTATGCCCTGGCATTTCTATTTCTGGAATAATAGTCACAAATCGTTTTTGTGCATAATCCACTATATCTTTAATCTCTTCTTGGGTGTAATACCCTCCATAGCGTTTCCCATCAAACTGATGTGGTTGATCGTTGTAATGTCCTACCAAAGTTTCATCTCTATAGGCAGCTATTTCTTGTAGCTTTGGATATTTCTTTATTTCTATGCGCCAACCTTGATCTTCTGTAAGATGCCAGTGAAAGGTATTCATCTTCAACATTGCTAAGGCATCAATATACTTTTTGACAAACTCAACCGAATACATATGTCTCCCAACATCTAAGTGCATCCCTCTATACTGAAATTGAGGTGCATCTTTCACAGATAAACATTGTATAGCTACCTGCTCTTTATCATAACTCCCATTTTCGAATTCAGGTGGAAGTAATTGCCTAAGGCTCTGAACCGCGTAAAATGCGCCTTGATCTGTTTTAGCCTTTATAAGAATTGTTTTATCTGAAATCTCTAGTGTATAGCCTTCAATATTATCCAAAGCCTCATCTGTTTCAAACCTAATTTCATTTCTACCTCTTCCTTCTACAAACTGGATATTACTCCCTTCTTCAATAAAAGCTTCTAAAAACTTTGCAGATGTTGCGAACTCATTTCCATAACTTATGCTTGTTTTATTATTCAAAACAAACTCATTGTTCGCTAATAATACACTATCTGGATTCGGAATGATTTGAGGTTCAGACACCTCAACAGGTTTATCAGCACAACTCAACCACAATAGAGCTAAAAGGAAAGTTGGTACTATTTTCTTGATTGGCATTTTAGTATATTAGATGCTTTAAAATTAGCAATCTATTTTTAATGAAACCTAGCCTTCTCTCTGTTTTAATCCTTATCCTTTTATTCAGTTGCAAAGACGACCCAAAAATCGAAGTCGCTAAAAAAGATAATCCGTTAATTTCTTATGTAAATCCTTTTATTGGTACAGGTGGTCATGGACACACCTATCCTGGTGCAACAATGCCTTTTGGGATGATGCAATTGAGTCCAGATACTCGACTAGATGGTTGGGATGGTTGCTCTGGGTATCACTATTCTGATGAATACATTTATGGTTTTTCGCATACGCATCTCAGCGGTACAGGTGTTTCAGATTATGGTGATATTCTCTTAATGCCAACCAATGAAGTTAATTTCAACAATGGTGCTGATGGCAAAAAAGGGTATCGCGATCATTTTTCTCATGACAATGAAATTGCAGAGCCTGGTTACTATAAAGTGCACTTAGACTCAACAAATATTGATGTAGAATTAACTGTTTCCTTAAGAAGCGGAATTCATAAATATCAATATCCTTCAGCAGAAAATCAATACTTGATTCTAGATTTAGAGCATCGCGATGAATTACTACACCATAAAATTCAATATGTAGACAGTTTTAACTTGAAGGGATTTAGAGATTCAAAAGCTTGGGCTACTGATCAGCATTTATTTTATCACATTACATTTTCCAAACCAATTAAGGATATAACTTATGTGGAAGATGGCGAACCTATATCGAAAAATTATAAGTTCCTCAGCACTAAAGCTGCATTATTATTTGATAACCCAAGCAATGATCCTGTGTTTGTAAAAATTGGGATTAGTGCAGTAGATGAAGCTGGTGCAAAACAAAATTTAGAAGCTGAAATTGGGAATAAAACATTTGACGACGTCAAACAAGAGGCTCAAAATCTTTGGGAGCAACAACTTGAAAAAATCGTCATAGAAAGTCCAAATCAAGATTATAAAGTCAATTTTTATACATCACTCTATCACACTATGCTAGCGCCAAATCGTTACCAAGATGTTGATGGCCGTTATAGAGGTATGGATTTGAAAATTCATAGTGCTGATTTCGATTACTATACTGTATTTTCACTATGGGATACGTACCGAGCTGCACATCCTTTATATACAATTATTGAAGAAGAACGCACGAACGATTTCATCAATACATTTTTAGCCAAATACGATGAAGGTGGCATTATGCCAATTTGGGATTTGTCAGGTTGCTATACAGGTTGTATGATTGGTTACCACGCAGTTCCCGTAATTGCAGATGCTTATTTGAAAGGCATTGACGGTTATGATGCTGAGAAAGCTCTTGAAGCTATGAAGCATTCTGCAACAAGAGATCATCTAGGTTTAGAATCCTACAAGGCGCTAGGTTATATTCCTGTTGAGCATGAAAGTGAATCTGTATCCAAAACTCTTGAGTATGCTTACGACGATTGGACGATTGCACAAATGGCGAAAGCCATGGGAAAAGAAGAAGATTATAAAACGTATTCTGAAAGAGCGCAATACTACAAGAATATTTTCGATCCGGAAACTCAGTTTATGAGAGGGCGTTTTCGTAATACTTGGTTTGCACCTTTCGATCCTTACGAAGTGAATTTTAATTATACTGAAGCCAATTCATGGCAATACAGTTACTATGTGCCTCAGGATATTTCAGGATTTATAAAACTACTTGGCGGAAAGGATAAACTTGAAGCACATTTGGATAAATTGTTTACAGCTAGTGCTGAAACTTCTGGCCGAAATCAGGCAGATATCACAGGATTAATAGGTCAGTATGCACATGGTAATGAACCTAGTCATCACATGGCTTATCTCTATAATTTTGTTGGCAAACCTCATAAGACCATGGAAAAAGTACATCAAATTCTTACCGAATTATACAAAAATGCACCTGATGGAATTTCTGGAAATGAAGATTGTGGTCAAATGAGTGCTTGGTATGTATTTTCATCTATTGGGTTCTATCCTGTAACACCAGGAAGTAACCAATATATCATTGGAACGCCTCTAATGGAAAAGGCAACTTTCAATCTTGAAAATGGCAATCAATTTACAGTACAAACTTATGATTTAAATGACACCAATAAATACATAGAATATGTGTATCTCAATGGCGAAAAGCTAGATAGAACCTATATCACCCATGAGGAAATTATGCAAGGTGGAAGTTTGGAGTTCTACATGAACGATAACCCAGCCGTTTGGGGAAGCAGAGATCGACAAGTACCAAAAACTGAGATCACAGAACATCTTATTGTTCCTGCTCCGTTTATTGCTAAAGGCGATGTAGCTTTTAAAGGTGAAACTGAAGTAACCTTGGGAATTGTGAATTCTGAAACTGAAATTTTCTATAGTCTCGATGATTCTGAATTCAAATTATATAGTGAACCTTTCACCATTTCTGAACCTTCTTTATTGAAAGTTTATGCCACTGACGAATCTGGAAATCAAAGTGCCACTATTGAAACCAAGTTCTATAAAATAGATCCAAATGTGAGTATTACACTCGAAACCAAATATGCAAATCAATACAATGCTGGTGGTAATGATGCTCTAATTGATGGTATAAGAGGTACTGAAGATTTTAGAACAGGCACTTGGCAAGGTTATTTTGATGAGGATGTTATAGCTATTGTAGATTTAGGCAAGCAAAAGCCAATTAATGAGGTTACTGTTAATTTCTTGCAAGATCAACGTTCATGGATATTTTTACCTACAGAAGTCGAGTGCTATGTTTCTAATGATGGCAAAGCATTTAAATCTTTTGAAAAACACAACTGGATTATTAACGCTGCCAAGGAATCTGATAGTACAATGATTTACAAAACTTATTTTATTCCTGTTCCTAGAGGAAAATCATATCGATATATAAAAATCGTTGCCAAGAAATTAGGAAAACTTCCAGAATGGCACTTAGGCTATAAACACGATGGACGTAGTTGGATCTTTGTTGATGAAATTTCAGTTAAATAATAATAACCTATCTTGAACGCTAAACTAACTAACGATGACAAATCAAAATAACAAATCTGCCTTAGCAACCTTAGTCACTGTATTCTTTTTCTGGGGATTTATAGCGGCTTCAAATGGTGTTTTCATACCATTTTGCAAAACCTATTTCAACATTGATCAGTTTCAATCGCAATTAGTAGATTTTGCATTTTATGGGGCTTATTACATTGGTGCATTGCTACTCTTTATTATGTCTGGTTCTATAAAAAAAGACATCCTAAATAATTGGGGTTACAAGAATGGAATCGTTTACGGTTTACTCTTATCCGCAATCGGTGCCTTTGTGATGTATCCTGCTACTGCTGGTGCAGAACAAGGACAAACAGGTGTATTTTACCTTGTACTTATTGCTTTATTTATTGTTGGATTAGGGTTTTCATTACAACAAACTGCTGCCAATCCATTTGCTATAGCACTTGGTGACCCTAAGACAGGCTCACATCGTCTTAATTTGGCTGGAGGTATCAACTCTTTCGGAACAATGATAGGTCCAATCTTAATAGCACTTATCATTTTTGGATCTACTCCTCCCACAGGTGAGGAACTTACTGTTATGATAAAAAATAATGAAATTAAACTTGGTACCATTCAAGCACTTTATATTGGAGTTGGAGTATCATTCTTATTGGCTGCAGCTTTGTTTTATTTTTCAAAAAAGTTACCATCATTAAAATCGCATAGTGTTTTTGAGCCTAGTAATAAAGCTAGAAATTTATTGCTTGTTATGACAGTAATAACTTTGGGTCTCTTTGCATATATCTTTTCCACTTATTTTGGGCTAGAGACTATAACAGATGATATGACAACAGTGCAAAAAGAAAGGATTGAAGAAATCAATAAAGCTTTAGATCCCAAGAGATTATTTGTATTATTGATGTCATTATTTATTATAATAGGTCTTTTATTTTTTGCTCTAAATAAAGCTAAGAAAAAACCTGATGACTGGGGAGCAATGAGGTATCCACAATTAGTTTTGGGCATGTTAGCTATCTTTACATATGTTGGTGTTGAGGTTACCATACAAAGTAATTTAGGTGAGTTATTAAAATTTGTTTCAGATGAGGCTAAAAATTTAAATCCATTAGGATTACCTGCTTTAAATGACGCTGGAATTGCGCCATATATATCTTTATATTGGGGAGGATTAATGATTGGTCGTTGGGTTGGTGCAATTACAGTTTTCAATCCTAGTAAAGGACTTAAAAAAGCACTACTGATTATCGTTCCTTATATTGCTTTTGGCGTTATTTTAGCAGTTAATTATGGAAGTTATTCTACAAACGAAATTCTTATTTTCTGTATTTGTGTGGCAACTCAAGTCGGAGGGTTCTTTATGGCTAAAGACAGACCTGTAAAAACTCTTAAAGTATTTAGTACTTTAGGGATTTTAGGCATGCTAATAGGGTTATTCACATCTGGTAATGTTGCATTGTTCGCTTTCTTATCTGGTGGTTTATTCTGTTCTATTATGTGGCCATGTATTTTTACATTGAGTATTGCTGGCCTTGGAAAATATACCTCGCAAGGTTCTGCCTTTTTAATTATGATGATTCTAGGTGGTGCTATTATTCCACCTGTTCAAGGAAAGCTTGCAGATGTGTTTAGCATTCAATCTTCATATTGGATTGCTGTTGCTTGTTTTGTTTATTTATTGTTTTATGCATTTAGAACTAAAACAGTTTTAGACAAACAAGGTGTAGACTATTAATTGATCTTTTTCTCAATCTCAAATAACCTTTTTAATGAAAAGACGACATTTTATAAAAAAAGCTTCAGTGTCTGGTGTGGGTATAGCTTTAGCTGGAACTGCATTGTCTTGTAAAGATGAGTCTTCGGAAGAAAATACTCATGAAGCTATTGCTTCAACACCAATAAGAGCTTCCCTACCATTGGTTATCGCTACCTGGAATGTGATGGAAGCTACAGCAAAAGCTTGGGACGTATTACAAAATGGAGGTAATGCTTTGGACGCTGTGGAGCAAGGTTGTATGGTTGAAGAGATCAACGAGAATAATCAAACAGTTGGTAAAGGCGGATTTCCAGATCGTGATGGCAATGTTACTTTGGATGCATGCATCATGGATATGAACGGTAATTGTGGTTCGGTCGTTTATCTACAAAACATAACCCATGCTGTATCTGTTGCCAGAAAAGTTATGGAAGACACACCACATGTAATGCTTGCTGGCGAAGGCGCAAAACAATTTGCTATTTCTAGTGGTTTTGAACCTGAAGATCTACTTACCGAAGCTTCTAAAAAAGCTTGGGAAAAATGGAAAGTAGAATCAGAATACAAACCTATTATCAATATCGAAAATCATGATACTATAGGCATGTTGGCTATGGATAAAAACGGGAACATTTCCGGTGCGTGTACAACCAGTGGTTTGGCTTATAAGATGGGAGGACGTGTTGGTGACTCTCCAATTATTGGTTCCGGTTTATTTGTAGATAATGAAATTGGTGCTTGTACTGCTACTGGTCTCGGTGAAGAAGTCGTAAAGACTGTTGGAAGTTTTTTGGTTGTTGAATTAATGCGACAAGGAAGATCACCTCAACAAGCTTGCGAAGAAGCCATTGGGCGAATTGTAAACAAGCCTAATAGCAACTATAAAAATTTTCAGGTTGGGTATATAGCTGTCAATAAACAGGGTGAAACTGGCTCTTATTCTATTCATGAGCACTTCAGCATAACCAAATACCATGATGGGAAAAATGAAAATATCAAGTCTGATTTCTACATTAAGACTTAAGTTTCTAATCTGTATGCTTTTTATCGAATGCCCTTGCATTTCATCGATAAAGTAAGGTTTTTCGTCTTTTTTTGTGATTGTAAATAATTGATTTACAATTGTTTAAAACCAATAGTGCAGTTCGTCGATGTTTTTGGTTTAGCTGTGCATTTTATCTAAAATCGGTCACATTTATCCATTTTTTATGAGATAGCCTTGGTTGTGATGTTTCTTTGATGTCGAATTGAAACACAAACAACTGTTAGTTAAAATGAAAAAAGTAGTAATCATAATGTTTTTATTAGCCTTACCTGTACTAGGAATGGCTCAAGAAGGTACTACTGTGGTTTCAACTCAACCTGAAAAAACTGCTGAAGTAACTCCTAAAAAAGAAGCTACTGCTTCTGAGAGCTCTACTTTAAATGCTAAAATAAAGCATCAGTTAATCAAATTAAATCACAAGAAGAGTAACGAAATTATTAGCATTAAAGCTTATAAAAAAAGTCTTCAAATTAAAGTGAAGACGATTAAGCTTTGCTAATCACAACAACGAGATATCAAAAAACCCGAAGCAATTGCTTCGGGTTTTTTATTTATACTATTTATAATTTATTCTGAAAATGCCAATTCACCTTTGGCCTCTTTCTCTTTAAACTCTTTCACTAGTTCTAAGGCATCAGGAATAACATCACTACATAAAATAATGAGTGATCCTTTTACCGCATTCTTAACAGCATAGGTAATGGCTTCTTTTTCAGAAGGAATAACAGTAGTTTTCTTATTCGGATCTTTAGAAATAATACCATCATTAAGCATCTTAATCAGTTCCTCTTCTGTCTTTCCTCTAAGGCGTTTGTCTTGTCTAATTATGATCTCATCAAACATTTCAGCAGCAATCCTTCCCATTTCATTATTGTCTTCTACACGCCTGTCTCCAATTCCTGCAATAATTCCAACTTTAACAGTGGCATCCAATTCATCTGTAAACTTTTGAAGTGCTCTCATTCCTGCAGGATTATGGGCATAGTCTAACAGAATAGTAAAGTCATTGAACTTAAATAAGTTCAATCGTCCTGGAGTTTGTGATGCAGATGGAATAAAGGTCTCTAAAGCGGCTTTCATATCCTCAATACTAATACCTTGTACATGCGCGGCTAGCACAGCAGCCAGTACGTTTTGTATCATGAACTTTGCTTTGCCTCCATAAGTCAATGGGATATTTTCAGCACGCATTAAACGCATTTTCCATTCACCTCTACAGATAGTTACAAAACCATTCTCATACACTGCTGTAATCCCATTAAGACGTTGCAAAGCTTTTATCCTAGGGTTATTTTCATCCATAGAGAACAATGCAACATTACAATCTACATCTCGGCGCATTCCATAAACTAAGTCGTCATCAGCATTCAAAATCGCATAGCCATCTGGCAATACAGTTTCAGGGACTACACCTTTTACTCTTGCCAATTGCTCAACTGTATGAATACCTTTCAACCCTAAATGGTCAGCCGCAACGTTAGTAACTATGGCAACATCACACTTCTTAAATCCTAAACCTGCTCTTAACAGACCTCCTCTAGCACACTCTAGAACAGCAAAATTCACTGTAGGATCTTTCAACACAAATTCAGCACTAGATGGTCCTGTACAGTCGCCTGTCATTAATAATCTGTTTTGAATGTATACACCATCGCTTGTGGTATATCCTACACGATATCCTTTCATTTTAGCAATATGTGCCATCAATCGGGATGTTGTAGTTTTACCGTTAGTTCCTGTAATCGCTACAATAGGTATTCTACCTGTATCTCCTTTTTGCGGGAACAGTTTATCTATAACTGGAGCAGCTACATTTCGTGGTAATCCAACTGTTGGTGCAAGGTGCATTCTAAAACCTGGGCCAGCGTTAACTTCGAGCACGGCGCCTCCTGTTTCAGAAAGTGGCTTAGTAATATCTGTAGTCATCACATCGATCCCACAAATATCTAAGTCAATAATCTTAGAAATGCGCTCGGCCATACTGACGTTTGCAGGATGTACAATATCTGTTACATCTTCTGCAGTACCACCAGTACTAAGATTTGCTGTGTCTTTTAAAACTAATTTTTCGCCATCAGCTAAAACTGAATCTAAGGTATAGCCAGCATCTTTAATAATGGTTTTGGTGAGTTCGTTAGTAGTTATTTGTGTCAATACTTTTTCATGACCATAACCTCTACGTGGATCACTATTTACTTCATCTATTAACTCTTGAACAGTAGACTTTCCATCTCCAACCACATGTGCTGGAGAACGCAGTGCAGCAGCAACTAACTTATTATTAATTACTAATAATCTATAATCTTCTCCTTTAATGAATTTTTCTACGATAATAACTCCACTTCGTGAGCTTTCCTTAGCAGCTCTAAACGCAACTAAGGCATCATCATAGTTTTGAATATCTACAGTGATACCACGACCATGATTACCATCAATCGGTTTGATTACAAGAGGAAAACCAACATAGTCACAAGCTTCTTCTAAACTTCGCTCACGACGAATAATATCACCTCTTGGCACTTCAACTTCAGCTTGTTCTAGCAAATATTTTGTGTCTTCTTTATCACAAGCCAATTCTACACCAATACTACTAGTTTCACTAGTTACTGTGGCTTGAATACGCTTTTGATTTGCTCCATAACCAAGTTGACATAACGAATACTTATTTAATCGAATCCAAGGAATACCTCTTGCTTCTGCTTCAGCTACAATTGAACCCGTACTTGGCCCAAGGCGATCTGCTTCGCGAAGTTCTCTCATATGCTGGATGTCTTCAGTCATATCATATTCTTCACCTGCTATTAAAGCTTCACAGATTCTTACAGCTGCTTTTGCAGTGTAGCGTCCTACAGATTCTTCCATATAGGCAAAGACTACATTATAAACGCCATACTCACCATATCCTCGAGTTCTTCCAAAGCCAACATCCATGCCAGCTAATGTTTGTAGCTCTAGAGCAATATGCTCAATGATATGACCCATCCAGGTTCCTCTCTTGACACGCTGAAAAAACCCTCCAGGTTCACCAACAGAGCAACGATGCTCATACATGGTAGGGAACATTGTTGTTAAGCGTTCATAGAACCCTTCTATTTTGTCTGAAGGTCTTTCCTCCATCTCTTGAAGGTCTAAGACCATTACGATTAGCTTGTGTCGTCTTACGGACCAGTAATTTGGTCCTCTCATGGCGTTTATACTTCTTATCTCCATAGTGTTGGTTATTTAGCGTGAAAGATTATAAATATAGAGAATTTCAATTAAAAAATTAACGTAATTTTGCCCCAATATTAAATTTTGAAAAGACATATGACGAAAGCGAAAGGAACATTGATTCCGATTGGTGGTAATGAAGATAAAGGTATTGAAGACAATGAAATGTATACCTTAGAATTTATAGATGAAGGTATATTATATCATGTCGTTAAAGAAGCAGGTGGAATTGATGCTAAAATTGTGGTTATTCCTACAGCTTCAAGTATCCCTGTTGAAGTAGGACAAAGCTATATTACTGCATTTTCAAAACTGGGGTGTGAAGATATTACTGTATTAGATATTAGAAGTAGAGAAGATTCGGAAAAACAATCTTCTATTGACCTAATAAAATCTTGTGATTGTGTAATGTTCTCTGGTGGTGATCAATCAAAAATCACTAATAAAATTGGAGGCACAACAATACATACCATCCTTGCTGAGCGTTACAGTAACGAAGAAGGTTTCGTAATTGCCGGAACAAGCGCAGGTGCCATGGCCATGGCTAAACGTATGATTGCTGGTGGAAGCGCTACGGAAGCTTTTGTAAAAGGTGCAGTTGATATGTATAAAGGACTCGCCTTAATCCCTGAATTGATTATTGACACACACTTTATTCAACGTGGACGATTTGGTCGTGTTAGTGAAGCTGTTGCTAAATTCCCAAAACTGATTGGAATTGGTTTGGCTGAAGATACTGGCTTGATCATCAAAGATGGAGACATGCAAGTTATCGGTTCTGGAATGGTCATTATTTTTGACCCAAGAAAGTTAAAACACAATAACGAAAAGATTCTTGAAGAAGGCACACCAATGTCTTTGACCAATTTAAAGGTTCATGTACTGGCAAACGGTGATCGTTTCAACATAAAGAAAAAGAAAGTGCAAGTGCTTCCTGTCGAAGCTCCTTTTATTTAATTAAAAAAGTAATTCCATTTCAAATTGATCTATCGAATTCTCTAGACCAGCATTTTCTAATGCTTCAATTTTGGTCTTGAGCCTATCGTCGACATTATTAATTTTAATGGTTTCAGAAATGTAATGTATTGAAGAAAATAGTATATCCCAATACGATTCCGCTTCAGCTAAAACATCTAATTGGGCTACATAATTGATCTCTGGATTGATGACAAAAAAAGCAATCTCTTTATTGTCTTCTAAAACTTGAAAATATCTGTAATCCCCTTTGCTTAAGCAATGTCTATGATTATCCCACGAATACAGTTCTTGGTTTGGAAGCGTACTCCAATCTATTTGATCGTAATTCACTTCCTTTAGATTAAAGTCTCGTTTATTACTCTTTAGTGTTCCGTTAAAGCATTTGTAATACTTGGTCTTTTGAAACCCAATACTTCTATAGGAATTGATTGCGATAACATTATCTGTAATCACCTCTAGACTACACTTAGTAATGCCATGATTTTTGAGATCTGGTATAGCATAATCGTAAATTTCCTTTACAATCTTTTTACCTCTATATGCAGGAATCACGCCTGTTCCTGTATTGAAAGCTATACGATGAGCATCTCGCTGATCTATGGCATTGATAATAAATCCGACTAATTTATCACCTTCAAACATTCCATAAGACAGGTTGTAATCAACCATAGCTGCCTGCCAACGTTTCTTGTAGTAGTCATAATCTGTTGGCATCTTTACAAAGTAGTTCTGAAATGCCTCCAAAAAGCATTCCATTAACTCCGTAAAGCTGGTTTGTCCTAAGGATTTTACAATCATTCTTTATAGATAGAAATTTCTTCTTCTCCTGTTGAAGATTTACATGCACGATACATCCCTTCTGTATTAAAAGGCATTGCTATATTACCTTTTGCGTCAACAGCGATGAGTCCTCCATCGCCATTGATTTCAAGGATACGCTTATTGATGACGTCATTAGCAGCATCTAGTAAAGACAGGTCTTTATGCTCCATTAAGCAAGACACATCATATGCTACAACCCCTCTAATAAAATATTCGCCACTACCCGTACAGCTTACTGCACAGGTGTTGTTGTTTGCATAATTTCCTGCTCCAATCATTGGACTATCTCCTACTCTACCATAACGCTTATTTGTCATCCCACCAGTAGACGTAGCTGCAGCGATATTTCCATTAACATCGCAAGCCACTGCTCCAACAGTACCAAATTTAGAATCCTTTTTTACAGAATGATCTAGTTGAAAACTGTCAGTATCTTTTATCTCTAACCATTGTTTGTGTCTAAACTCATCATAGAAATAATCCGTTGGTTTAAGTTCATAACCTTGATCTTTTGCAAACTTCATTGCACCTTCACCAGCCAAAAACACATGTTCACTATTTTCCATAACATCACGAGCCAAAGAAACAGGGTTTTTAATATTGCTTATTAGTGAAACCGCTCCAGCATTTAGGGTTTTGCCATCCATTATCGAGGCATCCATTTCGTGAGTTTCATCCGCAGTAAAAACGCTTCCTCTTCCTGCGTTGAATAAATGTGAATCTTCTAGCAATTTCACAGAAACCTCAACAGCTTCTATAGCAGTACCGCCTTGCTCCAAAACTTTATAGCCTTCATCTAAGGCAAGCTTTAAAGCGGCTTTATATTGAACTTCCAATTCGGCTGTCATCATTCCTTTTACCAGTGTCCCTGCACCTCCATGTATGGCTAATGAGATTCTTTTCATTATTACTTTTTAAAGGTTGAAAATTACAAATTACTGTTCACTCTTTAATGCTTGAAAGAACTTTTATTATCTTTATAACTATCCCTACATTTTTTTCAAATTATAATATTGAATTAAATGAGACAACCCCTTTCTTTTTTAGTTTGCCTAATCCTTCTTTTAGGTGCAGATGGATATTGTCAAAACATTGACAAAAATTATATCGACAGCCTGTTCTCTTCCAAAGAGAATATTAAAAACATTGTCGAAGATAAAGACATCAACAAATTATCTAAAATGCTCTTCAGGAAATCCGTAGGGGAAAGTATTAAAATCTATAATCGTCTGGATTCCCTTTACAAAGACAACGATTACATTAGAATAAATCTTCTAGATGATTATGCTAGTCTGGCACACAGAGCTGGTACGCCTATGAAAGCAAAATCCCTTCAGTTTGAAGGCTTGAAACTTGCCGAACAGTATAAAGTTCCTATTTTCTTATTCAAGTATAATCAATTACTTTCCTATCATTATATAGACAGAGCCATGCCAGATTCTGCGTTGTATTATGTCCAGAGAGCTGAAAAAACCATTGAAGACAATCTTCAACTTAGTAAATTGTTGCACGTTATCTATGAACGTAAGGCGCAAATAGAAGGCTTATTAGGTCATTTTGAAAAACGAGACGATTATTTAGAAAAGGCTGTAGCTAGCACGGATACCATTAAAAATCATCCGAATAGAGGTTTTATACTAGCCAAAGTAGCCTATCATTACAAGGTTACTAAAAATTATAAAAAGCATGCTGATTACGCTTCTAGGCTTAGGAAATACTATTTCAAAAAAAATGATTTCAAGTTTCCTGAGCAGCATACTTCTTTATCATCAATTCTATCTTTTGAAGAAACCGACGAACATATTGTTGAGTTAAAGAAAATATTGGATGCCCCAGATGTAACCGAAGACTCAAGCACACATCACGTGATTATAACTTCTTTGGCTGAAGCCCTGTTACAAAAAGGGCGTTATCAAGAGATTGTACCGCTGTTAAAAAAATATGCAGATGAAAACTATGCTTTCGTCAATACCTATGATAGAATATTAAATCTCGTGAACTTAGAAGATGCATACGAGTACCTTGGGGATTACGAAAATGCCTTTAAAGTTTTAGAGTATAGAAAACTATTGCAGGATTCTGTGCGTAGAGTAGAAACGGTAGAAAAATTTGCTGACTTTGAAGTAAAATACGAAACCGAACGTAAAGAAACCCAATTGAAAGTTGTTTCCATAGAAAACGAAAAAAACAAACAGCAAAAAAGACTATTTTCTATCATTGCTATTGGAGGTCTTATTGCTTGTGCTGCTATTGGTCTTCTTTTGTTTAAAAACAGTAAAAAGAAAACCCAACTAGAAAAACAAAAACAACTTCTTGAAACTACTCTCGATGAAAAAAATGTGCTGCTAAAAGAAATACATCATCGTGTAAAAAACAGCTTTCAAATTGTATCCTCACTGCTCTACCTTCAATCTGAAAATGTAGAAGACAAAGAAGCCCAAATTGCCATAAAAGAAGCAGAAAACAGAGTGCGTTCTATGGTCTTGATCCATCAAAAACTATACAGTAAGGATGATTTGGTGGGCATAAATACGAAAGAGTATATCGAAGATCTTACAAAGGATATTATCGAAAGTCATCAATTCAAAAAAGAACCTATTTCCTATAACTTAGATATAGAGCCTAAAGTGTTGGATATTGAAACGATTACACCGCTAGGGCTTATCCTTAACGAGCTTATCACCAATGTCATAAAACACGCTTTCACAGACATTACTGAAACAAGTAAAATGGCGATAGAGTTTAAGCAAGAAGATGATGAATTGGTATTGAAGGTAAGTGACAATGGCATCGGTATGCCAAATGAAGTAAAAGAATCTTCATTTGGTCTTAAGCTAATCAAGGCATTGTCCAAAAAGCTAAAAGCGCAGCTGGATTTTATCCCTAACAATGATGGTACTACTGCTTTGTTACGCATGAAAAGATTTCAAGCAATGGCCTAGTAACTCACTAAAAAAATGAACCTGTTTGCTAAAAAAATATATGATTAACCTCTTTTAAAGGTATGTTGCGAAAAATTGAATCTTTGCCTAATAACATCAGCATATTCATTGTAGAGGATGAACCGCTCATCAGTGCTACTATCGAAACCGCTTTGAGAAAAGCTGGTTTTAGAGTTATTGGTGATTCAGACAATTTTGAAGACGCTATACAATCTATAAAAAGTCTCAATCCCGATTTAGTCCTTATTGATATTCAGTTAGAAGGCCATAAAGATGGTATTCAATTAGCACAAGAGTTAGATACGATTTTTACGCCATACCTATACCTCACCTCACAAACTGACCCTGAAACTGTAGATCGTGTAAAAAACACCAATCCTCTAGGTTATATCGTAAAACCCTTTACAGAAGCAGGTCTCAGGAGCAATATTGAATTGGCTTGGCATAACTATTCCAAAGACCAAGGTGATTTTATTTTAATAAAAAGTTCAGGAAAATATTTCAGAATCAATCAAAAGGATATTCTTTATCTCAAAGCTTTTGACAATTATTGCTATGTTGTAACCAAAGCTAAAGAGTATCTATTGCCACACACTTTAAAGCATACTTATGAGCAACTAAACAATGAACTGTTCGTGAAAGTACATCGTTCTTACGTCGTAAACATCTATTATATTCAGAGCATAGAGAAGAACAAAATAAAAGTCTATGATACTGATATTCCGCTGAGTGCTTCTCAGAAAACCAATTTGAGAATAAAGCTAGGCTACACTTAATCGAGCATTTTTACACAATCTTTTCATTCACTAAAAAAACCTTTATACTCGCTAAAAACGTCATGACCGTCAGAGCATTAGGAGTTAACTTGGATTAGCTATTAATTACTAGGCTTACGCCAAAAGCCTAAAAAATCTCTACATCATGAAACGGCTTTTATTCTCATGCGCGTTAATATTATTGTATTCTTTATCAATTTCCTCTCAAGTTGGTATTGGTAACACTGACCCTAAAGCATCATTAGATATCACTGCAACTAGTTTAACCAACCCAAGTAATGCAGATGGTATTCTTATCCCTAGAATAGATAATTTTCCGTCTACAAACCCAACTGTAGATCAAGATGGTATGTTGATTTTTATCACCGGAAACGGTACACCTACCAAAGGATTTTATTATTGGGACAATGGCACTACTAACTGGATTTCAATAGTTGGTGCCCGAGAAATAAACGACTTATTAGATGGAAAAACTGACTCTGGGAACTCATCAGTTTTTCTAGGAACTGAAGCCGGATTTTCAGATAATAACGCTCTTAACAGAAATGTTGGAATTGGCTATCAAGTATTGCGTTCCAGCTCTAGTGGCAATAACAATAGTGCTGTAGGTTATCAATCATTAACAAGTAACTTAGTAGGGAATTTTAATACAGCTTTTGGAAGCCAAGCATTACGTTCCAATACAAATGGTGTTTTGAATAGTGCCTTTGGAAGCCAAGCACTTTCCAATAATACGACTGGTATAAATAATTTAGCCTTGGGAGCCAATTCGTTACTCAACAACTCTAGTGGTGACCAAAATACTGCTGTAGGATATAGAGCTGGCTTTTCTAATATTCTAGGAAATGCAAATGTTTTTCTTGGCTATCGCGCTGGAGAAAATGAAACAGGTAGTCATAAACTGTATATCGACAACACAAATGCGAATGCCAACAATGCATTACTTTATGGCGAATTTGATAACAATATCCTCAGGGTCAATGGCGAATTGCAGTTAGGAAGTACAGTAGCCAACCGCTATAGTATGCCAATAGCTGATGGCACAAACAATCAGGTTTTGGCAACAGACGGAACTGGCCAGCTCAATTTTGTTGATGCCTCTTCAGTATTTACAGACACAAATACAACTTATGATGGTTCCGATTTTGCCCTGAGTAACCAAGTCTTGCCTCTTGGACAATATGTGCGAGGCATAAGTGCTACTGGTACTTTAATTTCGGCTGTTGATCAAGATACCGACGACCAAACACTAAATCTGAGTGGTACTACTTTGAGCATAGCTGACGGCAATAGTGTTAATTTATCTTCAGTCATTGACGATGATTGGACAGATGTGGGTCCAGATATAGAACGACAAACTGGTAATGTTTACATAGGAAATAATCCAGGAACAAACAACCAATTATACATTAGTGATGACATCATTGATTGGGATGACACCAACTATTTTTTAGATCCTGATGGTGACAATCGTATTAACGAAATCCAATTCGATAATGGAACTATAGCCGATCCAAGTATCCGATTTACAGATCCAGATACAGGATTTTTTAGCCCAGCCAGCACCATTACAGCTTATTCAGCTAATGGAACTGAAGCATTTAGAATGCAAAACGATGGTGAGCTAAGTCTAGGATTAACTACTCCTACACAATATAATTTGTCAATAAACTCACTCTCAGACACAAGACAAATACGAATTGGCAGTAACGCAAACAATGGCGAGGCCATTTATGTAACCCATGATTCTCAACAAGGTAATGCCGTAGAAATTAGAATGAATTCTACATTTACTCCATCATCACAGTCAGCACTCTCTCTGTATAATGTAATCGATGATGTCGATGTGGATATAGCAAGGTTTGAAACTGGCACGGCAAATACCTATGGTATTCGATCTGTAATCCCCATCACCTCATCAGGCGGAATAGAATATGGAATATACTCAGATTCACGATCAGCAAATGGTTATGCTGGGTATTTCCTTGGAAGAACTTCTCTAGGTATAGGAACAGGAAATCGCTATCTAATGCCAGAAACCGACGGTTCAAACAACCAAATAATGGCAACTAATGGTTTAGGACAAGTAAGCTTTGTAGATGCTTCATCTATTTTTACAGATACAGACGACCAAACTATTGATGTGCTAAACTTAAATGGCAATACACTAGAGATTTCTTTAGAGGATGATGGCGCTGCGACACAAACACTAGATCTATCGTCCCTATCTGGTGCACAAGAAATTAATGATTTAACTGACGGTAAATCAGACAATGATGGTACGCAAAACTATTCTTCTCTTTTTTTAGGTTTTAATGCTGGAGCTGGAGATAATAGTAGTGATAACAAAAATGTTGGAATAGGATATTTTTCAATGAACGTCAATACTGTTGGTGAAGAAAACACGGCCATTGGTTATAGAGCATACGAATCTAACAGGGCAAGTCAGAATACTGCCGTTGGTTACTATGCTTTAAGAGGGGTCAACAATGTTAACTCTTCATATAATACTGCTGTAGGGCATTTAGCAATGGGGGGCTTTTTCGTATCTACTTTTGCTGCAGAGAGCAATGTAGCTATTGGTGCAAGTGCCTTAGAAATTAATGCTCAAGGTGACTTTAATGTAGTAGTAGGCAGAAATGCAATGTCTAGCTCACAAGTGGGAAGTAGATCAGTCGCCATAGGATATAACACATTATCATCATTTACGGGTTCAGTTCCTAGTGTAGCAGTTGGCTACAACGCGCTAGCCAATTACTCTGGAAACTCTAACATAACAGCTATAGGAACGCAATCATTAGAAAATGCTTCAGATTGTATACGATGCACTGCAGTTGGTCATCAGACCTTGATGGGCAATACAACAGGAACAGACAATTTAGCAGTTGGTAACCGAGTTCTAGAATCTAACACCACAGGTAGCTGGAATATAGGAATTGGCGGACACTCACTAAATACTATATCTTCTGGAAGCCAAAATATTGCTATTGGTAATTTTGCTGGTGCTTACCATACTGGTAGCAATAGACTAATTATAGATAACTATACAAGTTTTGCTGAAGCCAATGCCAGTAATGCAGTCCCATTGATTTATGGCGAGTTCGATAACAATATCCTTCGCACCAATGGTGAGTTTCAGGTAAATAACCCTTCAACCACTGGATATGCGCTCCCAATTAATGATGGTTCCAATAATCAAATATTATCTACGGATGGTAATGGCCAAATCAGTTTCGTAGATGCACCATCAGTATTTACCGATACAGATACTGATGACCAAACTATCGACGTGCTATCCCTAACAGGAACTACTTTAAATATCTCACTTGAAGATGATGGTGTCGCCACACAAACCTTAAATCTAGCCTCTTTACAAGATGGTACTGGAAATGATTGGACCACAACAGGAAATGCAGGCACTAATCCTTCAACAAATTTTATTGGCACAACCGACAATCAAGACTTGTCTATCAGAACTAATAATGTTGAAAAAGTGCGCATCACTTCAAAAGGGCAAATCGAAACGACTCAATTACAATCTGTTTGGTTAGGCGAAAATGCAGGTAATGCTGTCACAGTAGGAACTAGGAATGTCTTAATTGGTCGAAATACCGGTTTAGCCCTAACCACAGGAATAGACAATACAGCCGTAGGTACTGTGAGTCTTACGTCTCTTGTTAATGGTGCTGATAATACTACGCTAGGGTTAGGCTCCTTAACTAATCTTACTTCTGGAGACGGGAATACTATTCTAGGAGAGCAAGCTGCCGAAAACCTTTCAAGTGGGGATGATAATGTTGTTATAGGACATACTGCAGGTGAGAATATGGATGGCTCTTCAAATATATTCATTGGAACCTCAGCAGGCCGATCCTTAACAGGAAACAATAAACTGGTCATTGACAACTCCGACAGTAGTACTTCATCTTTTATTTATGGTGAAATGGATAATGAAATCCTTCGTTCAAACGCACAGTTTGAAGTAGTTCGCAACAGTGGAGCCACAATATCTCATATCGAATTGACCGAAACTCAAGTTAATGATGGCGCTCGTATTCGTTTTAATAATTCAGTTGAAACCAATAATACTTGGCTTATGTTTGGAAGAGCGGACAACACCGCATCTGAAAGTCGCTTCAATCTAAATCATACGGGAACAGGTAATATTATTCATATAAGAGGTGACGGTCGAGTTGGTATTAATGATAATGCACCAACCTATGCTTTAGAACTTCCCAATAACACTACTGCGTCAGTCGGCCAAGGACGCGCTAACGCTTGGGTAACTTATAGTGATGGTAGAGTGAAGCAAAATCAAGAAACATTGAACTATGGCTTAGATGAATTGCTGAAAGTTACCCCTAAGCGTTACAACCAACATAATGCAACTTTTGAAAATGGAAATTTAGTTTTAGACGCCAACAATTTCAAAAACAATATTGGTTTTATCGCTCAAGAACTTATAGACATTATTCCTGAAGCAGTTTATAAGCCAAAAAATGACACAGAAGATTTATGGTCCGTAAACTACGAAAGCTTAATTCCTGTCGCTGTGCAAGCTATTAAAGAATTAAACACCAAAGTAGAAGATCTAAAACATGAAAATGAATTGCTCAAAAAACAACTAAAACAGTTAGAAAGTATCGAAGCTCGTTTATCGGCTTTAGAAAACGAAGGAAAAATATACACTACGGTTAAGGTCGTAAAGACAAATTAAGCTTAGCTATTAATTGAAGTATTTTTACTCAATTAAGTTTTGTTAGAAAGTCGTTTGTAGGGAGCGACTTTCTTTTTTTACTATAGTTTTGTTTTGTAGTTTTATAGTCTTCAACAATACAAATTATGTCAGACCAAAAACGTCTTTTTCTTGTCGATGCTTATGCCCTTATTTTTCGTGGTTATTACGCATTCATCAAAAATCCACGAATCAATTCCAAAGGAACAGATACATCAGCTATTTTAGGGTTTACCAACTCGCTATTAGATGTTATAAAAAGAGAGCGACCAGACCATTTAGCAGTATGCTTCGATAAAGGCGGAAGTGTAGCCAGAACCGAAATGTTTACAGAATATAAAGCTAACAGAGACGAAACTCCAGAGGCTATTAAAATTGCTGTCCCTTACATAGAACAAATCCTTAAAGCTATGAATATACCAATCATGGTCAAAGAAGGTTATGAGGCAGACGATATTATTGGTACACTAGCAAAGAAAGCCGAAAAGCAAGGCTATCAAACCTATATGGTTACTCCGGATAAGGATTTTGCTCAGTTAGTAAGTGAAAACATTTTTATGTACCGTCCAGTTTTTGGCGGTGGTTATGAAACTTGGGGAATCCCTGAAGTACAGGCAAAATTTGAAGTTGAACGCCCAGAGCAAGTGATAGACTTTCTTGGCATGATGGGAGATTCTGTCGATAATATTCCAGGATTACCAGGTGTTGGAGAAAAAACAGCTAAAAAGTTCATTGGTCTTTATGGTAGCATGGAAGGACTTCTTGCCAATACACACGAACTCAAAGGTAAAATGAAGGAGAAGGTTGAAGCCAATGCCGAATTGGGCATACTTTCAAAAGAATTGGCAACGATAATGTTGGACGTCCCAGTAGAATTTGATGAGGCAGATTTCGAAATGTGTGATCCAGACATTGAAGGCGTTAAAAATATATTTCAGGAGTTAGAGTTCAGACGATTGACTGACAACTTCTTGAAAACATTTGCAGCTCCAGAAAATGGTGCCACAACTGCTCAACCAGAAGCCGCTAAAGCCACTCCAAAGAAAACCTCAACTGCTGGTGCAGGACAGTTTTCATTATTCGGTGGTGACGATCAAAGCACTACTGAAGCCACTTCAGAATATACCAGAAAAACTGCCGACACCTCATCGCACTTCTATCAGTTTATAAACACAGAGTTATCCAAGAAGCTTTTCATGGAGCAACTTATGAACCAAACTAGTGTTTGTTTTGATACTGAAACCACAGGAATTGACCCCATTACAGCAGAGCTTGTTGGGATTGCATTCTCTTGGGAAGCCGGTAAAGGCTTCTATCTTCCATTTCCAGAAGATAGAAACGTAGCGCAGACTCTAATTGAAGAATTACGACCTTTCTTTGAAAGTGAAACCATTGAAAAAATCGGTCAAAACTTAAAGTATGATGTTAAGGTACTTGCTAAGTACAACATCAACGTTAAAGGAAAGCTATTCGATACGATGTTGGCACATTACCTTATTAATCCAGATATGCGCCACAATATGGATGTGCTTGCAGAAACGTACCTCAACTATACACCTATTTCCATTGAAACTTTAATAGGCAAAAAAGGGAAGAATCAATTGTCTATGCGACAAGTGCCATTAGATAAGCAAACCGAATATGCTGTAGAAGATGCCGACATCACATTGCAACTCAAAGAGCATTTTCAAGGTGAGCTTGGCGAAGCCAATACCCAAACCTTATTTGATGATATAGAAGTGCCATTATTAAGAGTTTTAGCCGATATGGAGTTAGAAGGCATTAATCTCGATGAAGCGTTTCTTAAATCCCTTTCAGAAGAACTTGGTAACGATATTAAAACCCTTGAAGCAAAAATCTACGAAAAGGCAGGTGAAGAGTTCAATATTGCATCGCCAAGACAATTGGGTGTGATCCTATTTGAAAAACTAAAACTTGTCGATAAACCCAAAAAGACCAAAACAGGTCAATACTCCACTGCAGAAGATGTATTGAGTTATTTGGCAAAGGATCATGAAATCATTCAGAATATCCTAGACTTTAGAGGCTTATCGAAACTTAAAAGCACTTATGTTGACGCCCTACCAACACAAGTCTTAGAACAAACAGGACGTGTTCATACAGACTACATGCAAGCGGTTGCTGCAACAGGACGTTTGGCAAGTAATAACCCTAACCTTCAAAACATTCCGATACGAACAGAACGTGGTCGTCAAGTTCGTAAAGCATTTATCCCAAGAGATGAAAACCATACGTTGCTTGCTGCGGATTATTCTCAAATAGAATTACGAATTATTGCTGCTTTGAGTGAAGAAGACACCATGATTGATGCCTTTAAAAAAGGTGAAGATATTCATGCGTCTACGGCAGCCAAGGTCTTTAATGTCCCCATTGACGAAGTGACCAGAGAACAGCGTAGCAATGCCAAAACGGTTAACTTTGGAATCATCTATGGTGTCTCAGCATTTGGACTGAGTAACCAAACCGATTTATCGCGTAGTGAAGCCAAAGAGCTTATCGACACATATTATGCGACTTATCCTAAGCTACGCAACTTTATGAGCGAGCAGGTCGATTTTGCAAGAGACAATGGTTATGTACAAACCGTTTTAGGTAGACGTCGTTATCTTAAAGATATTAACTCTCGTAATGCTGTGGTTAGAGGTGCCGCAGAGCGAAATGCTGTGAATGCACCAATACAAGGAAGCGCGGCAGATATTATTAAACTTGCCATGATCAACATTCATAAGAAGTTGAGTGAAGGCGATTATAAAACCAAAATGCTGTTACAAGTTCATGATGAATTGGTATTTGATGCTTACAAGCCAGAACTTGATAAAGTGAAACAACTTATTAAAACTGAAATGGAAAGTGCCTATGAGCTGGCTGTGCCTTTAGACGTCGATATGGACACAGGTGATAATTGGTTAGAGGCGCATTAATATATCAAAGCTATAGCTACAATTAAATCAAAATAAAAATGAAAGTCACACCAGAAAAAAATGAACAGGTTGCCAATATGATATTTGGATCCATTTATCCTCTTTACCTTAATAGATTGGAGAAAAATGGTAGAACAAAAGAAGAACTCAACCAAGTTATAGAATGGTTGACTGGTTATGATGATGACAAACTTCAAGCGCTAATTGAAGAGAAAGCTACTTTTGGAACATTTTTTCAAGAAGCAAAAATACATCCAAACGCACACTTGATTAAAGGCGTCGTTTGTGGTTATCGCATTGAAGAGATAGAGGATGAATTTGACGTGTATAAGCAATGCAGGCGTATGGAAAAGCTGATTGATGAATTGGCTAGAGGCAGAAAAATGGAGAAGATCTTAAGGCAGGCTTAAACGACTTTATTTGAAAAACACTCGATTAACACTAGGTTTTATTCAGATAGCCTTATCTCTTTTTTGGATATATCACATGGCTGACCTTTATTATAAATATCATTACACTGATAGTTTAGTCCCTTTTGTGTTCCCTGATTGGGTTTTATTAATTAATGTGCTTTTAAGTATTGTAAATATTTTTTATGGAATTAAGCTTGTAAAGGGCAATCTTACTTTACGAAAGAGTCATGCATTTTTTCTAATACTCATTGCCATTGGTTTATTAGTAAATAATTTATACCACATATTTTGAGTTAAATGCATTCTTTCAGATATATGAACCTACAACCAACATTAGAAGATGGTTTAATAATCCTAAGACCTTTATATAAAGAGGACTATGATGCGCTTTATACTGTTGCTAAAGACCCTCTAATTTGGGAACAACACCCTTGTCCAAATCGTTATAAAAAAGAAGACTTCTCTGCGTTCTTCGAAGAGTCTATTCAATCTAAAGGTGCATTAGTAGTTATCGACAAATCCAACAACACCATTATTGGAAGCTCGAGATATAAATCCATAGATGGAGCTGATAACGCCATCGAAATTGGTTGGTCATTTTTATCCAGAGCGCATTGGGGCGGCAAATACAACAAGGCTATGAAAGTATTGATGATCGATCATGCTTTTCAATTTATTGAAGATGTAGTTCTGTATATCGATGACACCAACTTACGTTCACAAAAGGCCGCTGAGAAAATTGGAGCTCAACGCATCATTGATTCCAAAAAGCATCTACTACATTCTACTGCATCCATTTGGACATATTGCATCAACAAAAACAGTTGGAAAACAATTAAAGAAAAGTTTCTCTAAAAATTCTCAAACTGAATTTCAAAAGGTTCACAATAAATTATTCGCCTCGCAGCATCTTCTGGTCCTGGCCTGCTTTCAGTCCTCACATTGACATTGGCATTCCCAAGAACTACATCGTCACTTGTACGTTGCACAATTACGTTGATACTTTCGTTATCTTCTACCAGAACATTTATAAAGCCTTGACCTCCTCCTGTAATATCCGCATCTACAGAAATATCTCTGTATGAGACAATGAAGGTCACTGAATCTTCAGTTGGGAAGCATCCCCCAGCACCAAACCCTCCAGCATTATTTTGTAAGGTCACAAGTACTGTAGTGCGTTCTGGTTCGTCATCCATTTCATCGTCCTCGCAATCAATAAACAAAGGCAGGATAAACACAAAAACAAAAAGGTAGTTTAATAATTTCATAATTAGGTGTTTTAGTTAATATTGTCCAAATCTGGTTTTATGGTTACAGTAACAGTAATAGAAACATCAGTGATAAAGCTCACAGGGTTATCGGACACTGAGCCTTTATACAAAAACCCAACAGATCTAAATTGTGTCATTGCAGCATTTACCTGACTAAAATCGCCTTCAAGAGTAAAAAGCGTATTATTAAAATCTGCTTGTGCTAAATTGGTGACTACAGCCTCAAATTCTTCTGCAGATTGACCAATAGCAAAAATGATATCGCCTTCTACAAAAGCATCTGGATTGCCTACAACATCTTTATAGAAATAGCGTACACTATTAATCTCTATTTTTGTAATCTCATCTGGGTCTCCTAAAAAATCAACCACATTGGGATCTTCAGTAAAATCCCAAAACCCAAAGTTTGACTCAAACTCCATCGCCTGTTCTGGTGTAGCACCATTGGGCACATTGATTTCCAGTTCGGTAATGAAAGTAGATTGTACTTCTATTTCTTCTTCAAGTAATTCTTCTAATTCGTCACAACCAAAAAAAGAAATCCCAAATAGCATTAATAGCAAGAATAATTTTGTTTTCATAGCTATGGTTTTTATAAATCATCTGGATTTACTTCGAGTGTGAGCCTAACTGTAATGGTCATTTCCACACTAAAATCGGCAGGATTGTGCGTTGACGTTCCTCCATAGACACTGGAGAAAACTTTAGATTCAGATATAAACTCGTTAACATTACTAAAGTCACCTGTCACGGTAAATAGTGTTCCAAAGGCATCGGATTCTGCAAAGTTGGTATTGGCTACAGGAAACGTATCTACAGCCATAAATGCCGTTGCTATGGCAAAAAAACTGTTCAAAGATTCGGCATCAACATTACCACTAAAATTCTTGTATTCGTATTGTATATTAAGAATTTGTATAGCTTTTATTTGCTCTGGTGTGCCAACATATTCTGCTACGTCTGGATTATTTAAAAAATCGAAAGCAGCTGCATCCTGAAAAGAAACATCGGCTTCAGGATCTCCGCTTATCAAGGGTGTCGATACGTTAATTGTGTTTACATACGTCGTCGTGATGTCTATTTCGTTTGGTAATGCATCTTTAAGTTCATCACAGTTAAAAAGTATCACAATACCAAGGAGTAGAATGTACTTAAGGGGTTTCATAATTAATAGCTTTTGTTTGAATAAAATTATCCCTACCTACTTCCAATTCATATACCTAATTGTAGGTATTTGATACTTACTAGTCTGATAATAGCTTTGTTACAAAAGCTTTAATCATGAAATCATTTTTTACCTCTCTTGCTTTCTCTATCCTATTTACTGGATTCATTAATGCTCAAAGTATTGGGCTAAAAGACATTGTTCAAAAACGCACAAACGATTTTAATGCTACGGTTCGCGCTGACCAATATGGTGGTAGTATTGCTTTCAATAGAACCTACAGATCTAGTAATTGTGTAGGCACTTACGATATTACTTGGCGATTCAATAAAGACATTTCTTCTTTACAGAACGGTGAAGAGTTTTCTATCACACTATCTTGCCGTAGTTGTAGCACACCTTGTGGCTACAAATGGGGAATTGCCAATGTCTACGCTGCCAACAATGTCACAGGTATAGCACAATATCCAAGCTATACTTATAATGCTAATATCACTCAAGTAAGTACAACTGCTTCTTCATCTGGTGTGCACGATTGGTATCCAGGTCATACCTCTCATACCTATACATTCATCTATAATAAAAAGAAGAATGCGCCACTTACTGCCTTCACATTTGATTTTGCAGGACATAAAGTGTTTTATGTCTTTGAAGAAGGGCTTAAAAGTTCTGGAGGAGCCATCAATTGCCATTCACTATTTGGTCTAGGAAAACTGGTTTACGGCCTTGAACTTGGTGCTTACGAAGGCTATGGCTGGGAATGGATGGATACTACGATTGGCTATGCGCTTCAACATATAAAAGCTTCAAATTGCTTGAGCAATACTTATCTAACAGACTTAAAACGTAGAATACAAGGTGCATCTAACACAACAGTGTTCCTGCAAGAAATACAAACATATTCCAGGAAACTAGATACAGAAATCACATCATCCTGTGGTTGCTGTGCGAGTTGCAATAACTAAGTACTGCAAATAATGAACTTTAAAATCCTTAACTTTAAGGAACAATTAGCTATTAATCGAGAATGAAAAGATTTGCTTATATATTTCTATTAGCAACCTCTGTTGTATGTGCGCAACAAGAAAAAATTGATAGTCTTTCAACATTACTTCAAAGTACTACTGATAGGTTTGAGAAAGCTAAGCTGAACCTAATTTTAGCGAATCTTCATGAACGTATCGATCTCAATAAAGGTAAGGCATTTGCTTATGAAGCGTTTAAATACAAGGAGAACGATTCTATTCTCGCTGAAACCAATAACCAGCTAGGGCGTTTTCATTTTTTTACAGCTCAATTGGATTCGGCTTCGCACTATTTTGAAGCTGCTAAAACAATTCTCAAAGAGAATAATGACGATCAACGTGCAGCTATTATTAATATAAGTTTGGGTGCCATTCAATTACGTCAGGGCAACTACGAAAACACAATTAAAATACTTACTGAAAGTGCTTCGTATTTTGAAGACACCAATGATGAGCTCAATGCTGCTAAGTGCTATAGCAATATTTCTAGTGCTTTTGCAGAATTAGACAACTACGACAAAGCCATTGAATATAGTGAAAAGGCCCTGACTGTTTTCAATAAGAACAAGCTTATTCCGTTTCAGTTAATTACGCTTCCCAATTTAGCGACTCAGTATTTCAAAAAAGGAGATACGCTTAGAGCTATTGGTTATTACAATAATGCCGAAGCTGTTGCCAAATCTGTAAACGACAAACGGTCTTTATCCCTTATCTATAACAATCTTGGTAATATTTATTTAGAAAGTGATATTGAAAAATCTGAAGCTTATCTTGAAGATGCTTTGCAACTAAAAACAGAATTGAATCTTACCAAAGGGATTGAAATTACTAAAAGTAACTTAGGCTATGTACATCTTAAAAAAGAAGACTATAATAAAGCTATTACACTACTAGAAGAAGCTAAACCGGTTGTGAAAGGCAAGCAGCTAAGTACTCTGTATACTAATCTATCCAAAAGCTATAAGGGACAGAACAACTACCCAAAAGCCTTAGAATATTCGGAAAAAGCAAAGCAACTTAATGATAGTTTATTGAGTGCTGAAAACCAGAACACCATATTGGATATTCAAACTAAATACGAAACCGAAAAAAAGGAAAAGGAAATCCTTCAACTCCAGACCGATAACTTAGAGGCAAACTATAAACGTAGACAGAATCGAAATCTATTATTCGGAACATTGGTAGCGTTGGTCGCTGCAATTTTTGGCTTGTATATGCTCTTCAAAAATACCAAGCGCAAGCGTATCATCATGGAGCAAAATTTAACGATACAAGAGCAAAATTTTAATCAATTACTCAAGTCTCAAGAGTTAGAAGGTATTGATGCCATCTTAGATGCGCAAGAGCAAGAACGTACGAAAATGGCTGCTGATCTTCATGATAATCTGGGTAGTAAAGTCGCCACGCTAAAATTGTATCTGGAAAGCTATGATGAGAAAGAAGAGTTTTCAAACTTCTACACAAAGTTGAAATCATTAATGGGTGATACGTATACCGAAATACGAAACATTTCTAAGAATAAAAACTTTGGCGCGCACATCAATAAAGGGCTAATTCCTTCAACCAAAAGTATTGCAAAACAAATTTCTGACACCAAGAAAATTGATATCAAAGTCATTAATGTAGATGTGAAAAACCGAATAGAGAATACGTTAGAGATTCAGATATTTAGGATTATTCAAGAGTTGTTGACCAACATCATAAAACATGCTAATGCAACTGAAGCTGTTGTGCAGTTCTCTGAAGATGACAACACCCTCAATATCATTGTTGAAGACAATGGGAAAGGTTTTGATATAAAAAAGCAACGCTCAGGAATGGGGCTTACTAATATTGAAAAACGAGCAGAAAAGATCAATGCAGAATTGGTCATAGATGCTTCTGAAGGTAATGGAACTACTGTAATTCTAAACATTCCATTATGAAAATTAATATCCTCATAGCAGACGATCACCAATTGTTTATCGATGGAATAAAATCCATTCTTTTGAAAGAAATTGACATCGATGTTATTGCTGAAGCTAATAATGGTTTAGAAGTTCTGAAACTATTAGAAAGAGATATTGAACCCAATGTCATCATTACAGACATTAGAATGCCTGTTTTGGATGGAATTTCATTGACTAAAGAACTTACTAAAGACTATCCAAAAATTAAAGTCTTAGCCTTGAGTATGTATGATCAGACAGCTGATGTTATAGAAATGCTCGATGCTGGTGCTAAAGGCTACGTGACGAAAAATGTAGAAAAATCAGAGCTCGTCAATGCTATACATACGCTTGTAAAAGATGAATACTTTTTTAGCGATAATCTTCCTAAGGATATTAAAGATTGGTTCAATAAAGAGCAAATTGAAATCAAAGCCATCCTTACTAGACGCGAAAAGGAAATCTTGGGACTCCTTGCCAAAGGGCGCACATCAATTCAAATGGCAAATCAACTAAAGCTTAGTAAGTATACCATTGATACGCATCGAAAAAATATTCATAAGAAATTGGGTATAAAAACCAACACAGGTCTAGTGAACTATGCTCTAAAAAACCTCTCTTAGCATCTACCTACAACTAGGTATTTCAAACGCCATATAGAGTTAATAATTTGTGTTATCTAATCATAACTCTATTAATCATGACCCGCAACATTTTTACCCTCATTTTATGCCTATGTCTTGGGCTCAATTCAGGATATGCTTCAATAGAAAATACATCAACACCCATTCCAGGAAAAAAGAAAATAGATTTTGGCTGTTCAGAATCTGATGCCGAAATATATGTCAACGGAAAGCTTCTAGGCAAAGGAAGTATGGAACTTGTAGTACCATCTAAAGACTGCATCACTGTTATTGTAAAGAAAACAGGATTCTTATCCGAAAAAATAGAATTCTGCAACAAAAAAAACATGCCTAGACCTCCTAAGTCTTATTATCTAGAACTAAGACCAGACGATGCCTTCAATGCGTCTATTCAAACAGATATTGCCAATGTAGATATTGAATTGGTTTGTAACAACACCTCTAAAGACAAAGCTTGGCGACTTATCAATCAAATAGTGTTATCTCACTTTGATGTTATTGAAATGACCGACAAGGAAACTGGGTATGTACGTACTGCTTGGTCGCTACAATCATTTCTTCAAAATTCAATAAGAACTCGTGTCATTGTAAAGCAAACTAATGACGAACCAACCGTTTTTAAGGTGAAATTAGTCAGCGAACAATCTGGCTTTCCTCTGACGAGCGTCAAAAGCGATCAGTTGTTTAGAGAATGGGATCGTGTCCTTAGAAAATACTCTAATATCATTTCTGAATTACAAGCAAGAGTCCGATAGCACTTTAGAGTACGAAACGATAGGTAGCCTTAATAAGGAATGTGTTTTCAGGTTTTACACCAAAAATTTGATTGTTGATAATATCACCAAAGCTGTTATTGACATCTCCAAGTCCTGTGATTCCTTGAGACCAGACTAAGAATATTTCTGAGCCAGGAATGTATTCCCAACGTGCAACAAGATTGGATCTAAATTGTACGAAAGCAAAGTCTGGATTACTGAATTGGTAGTCTATAACACTATCTTGATTTTCGTCCACAGAATACACATCATCACTAAAAGATATCTGATTGTCATCGTACCATGTTACTCTTTCGCTTAAATCTTTAGCAATAGGGTTGTTTACAAAATTGAAGTTAGAGTAACTTGCTTTGAATATGAATGGTTGTCCGTAATATTGAATTGTGAGGTTAGGATTGATATTGTAGTTTACCCTTAGCGTAGCACTAAGGCTTTCATTATCGATTTCTCCCATAATGTATCTTGGTGTCCCTGCAAAATCTGTTTCAGTAACATACTGTGTTTTGTTCGGATTTTCTTCATATTGAAAATTGAGCGACATACTCAATGAATTAATCGGTTGATATCTAAACCTCATCTCGTATCGCTGTACCGAAAAATTATTCTGCTTGGCTCTAGAGTCCACATAACCTAGTGTCATACTAAACTTTTTACGCTGGTCAGTTCCTGAAAACAGAAACCAAAAGTTCTCTTCACTCCAACGCCATCTAGGACCTCCTCGAAGTATTGTATTGGTATAAATTCTTGGTTTATGAGCAGCTCCAAAATCGGTCCACCAATTGTTCTTGTAATTTATGTTTCCATTGATCTCGTATTGAATACGATTGTAATTCCCTTCAAAATCAAATTGTGTAAACTGCTCAAACCGTAAACTAGCGCGTCGATACCAACTTGTAGGTTTGTTGAATAATCGCCTTACATTAAAATATTGTGATATGATATCAGCTTGCCTCAAAAATCCTATATCGTTCAACTCAAATTCTGGAGACTTCCAGTTACCACCAAAAGTATAACGCCAATTACCTCCTCCACCTTTACCAAACTCTAATCGTCCTCCAGAACCCGTTAAAGATGTTCTATTAGGATCAACATCAACATGACTTGCATCTGTTCGTTGAAATAAATGCGTTAATGATCTTTGCGTAATTTCGATTGCCTCTTTACTACCATTAACTGTACTAAAATTGAAATTCCCCAAAATATAATATGTTCTCTCTTTCCAATTGTGTCTAAAATCTACTCCTCCTGTATAAGCACTCTTTCTAAGAAAGCTTACGTTGTCTTCTATCTTCCTATTCGTTGCCGTAAAAATTGCGCCTATATAAGAGTTTCTGTCGTTAAAATCTTTCTGAGTTCTAGCGACTAAATAATTCGTGAATGGTTCTACGAGTTCTTCTCGAGGCGTACCAACTTCCGGAAGGTTATTCAACACATCACCACGAGTGTCAAGTCGCACTTGTCCATATTCTTTTGAGGTAATGCTCTCTAAAAGACCAATAGCCCAACCGTTTTTTGTTTTTCCACTAAACTTAGCTGCTCCAAGTATGGTCGTGAAATTCGGAATATCTTCATACTCACCAACACTACCATCTGCACTGGTAAACCCTTGAGGTGTTCTCCCAATTCTTCTAGAGAAGAATAAATTATCTGCACCACCACCGACTCTAAAATCGAATACATTCTTATTCTCAACAAAAAATGGACGTCGCTCTTGAAAGAAGATTTCAAACCCATCTAGCGCTATAGCTCCAGGATCTGCATCAACCTGACCAAAATCTGGATTGATGGTTAAATCTACCGTAAGATCATTGGTAATTCCAATCTTTGCATCCAATCCACCTGTAAGTTTGGTATCGGTTCCATCTCTAAACGGATTGCCAGTTTCGGCTTCGTAAGTGTCTAATTGGGCAACTGTATAAGGCTGAATTTCTAATTGTTTTTGAGGTGTTAACCCAATTAACCCTCTTAATTCACCAAACTCACTAACCCATCCTGGTGGATTGGCTTCAAGTGGTTGCCATGTAGATCGTTCTTCATTATTAAAATAACGTCTTGTGGATTGCAATCCCCAAACCTGTTCTTGTTCATTTCCAAAACGCAATTGACTTAACGGTATTCTCATCTCTGCTGTCCAACCTTCATCATCTATGTTGGTATCCATATACCAAATAGGATTCCAACTACTATCCCAATTATTGCCATTATTAGAAACAAATTCATCGCCCTTCACTCCAGAAGCAGAGGCTGTAAACGAGAAGGCTGTTCTATCATCATTATAACTATCTATGTTGACTTCAACCCAATCTCCTGGGAAATCATCACGCCTTCCCATACGTTTTTCTATGGTTGCAGGATCAGCTTGATAGCATCTGAAAGCGAGATATAGGTTTTTGTCATCGTATAATATTTTCATCTTGGTTTGCTCGGATGGTGGTGTACCAACATCGGGTTCAAATTCTACATAATCCGAGGTCCACTCTACCAAATCCCATGCTTTGTCATCCAAAATACCATCAATGCTTGGTGGTTCTCCTATTATCGCTTTAGTTGTGTAAGATCGCCTAGGAATGATTGAATCCTGAGCGTATAATTGAGCCGAAAAGATTATGGCAAAAAGCCATATACAGTTTTTGATTGATTGCATTGATTTAGTCTTTACGGTTGTAAAGACTTAAAGCTAAACCGACTGTTACAGTTTTCAATGCGCATTAATAAAAAATTAACGCATTTCGCTAAATTTTGACTATAGCATTTCTACACCTTAAAATTGTTTGAAAATAGTAGGCTATACTATTTGGTAATCACAGTATTTATCGTAAATTTGCAAACTCTTTTTTAGAGAGGAATGTTTAATCAAATCTGTCTGTAAGACAGGAAAGTAAAATTATTAAGTGTGGATACATTAAGCTACAAAACAGTTTCTGCCAACAAAGCCACTGTAAACAAGGAGTGGGTTTTGGTTGACGCTGATGGACAAACTCTTGGTCGCTTAGCATCTAAAGTTGCAAAACTTTTAAGAGGTAAGCACAAGCCAAACTTCACACCACACGTTGATTGCGGAGATAACGTAATTGTTGTTAATGCAGAGAAGATCAACTTAACTGGAAAGAAATGGACTGACAAAACTTACGTGCGTCATACAGGATATCCAGGTGGTCAAAGAAGTTTATCTGCTACTGAAATGTTCGAGAAAGATCCGACAAGATTAGTAGAGAGATCAGTAAAAGGAATGCTCCCTAAAAACAAATTAGGTGCTGAGCTATTCCGTAATTTAACAGTAGTCGCTGGTACTGAGCACAAACACGAAGCTCAACAACCAAAGACGATTAATTTAAACGAATTTAACTAATGGAAGTAATTCACAAAATTGGCCGTAGAAAGACGGCTGTTGCTCGTGTGTATGTTGCTAAAGGAAAAGGTAACATCACGGTAAACAAAAAAGACTTGGCAGATTACTTTACTACTGCTCCATTGCAGTATAAAGTTAATCAACCTTTAGCCTTGACTAACAATGATGGCAACTTTGATATTACTGTAAATGTACATGGAGGTGGTATTACAGGTCAGGCTGAAGCTGTACGTTTAGCAATTTCTCGCGCAATGTGCGAAATTGATGAAGAAAACAGAAGTATCCTGAAGCCAGAAGGATTATTAACTAGAGACCCAAGAATGGTAGAGCGTAAGAAATTCGGTCAGAAGAAAGCTCGTAAGAAATTCCAGTTCTCTAAGCGTTAATATCATTGCCAAATACATTTGGCCATTATCAATTAATAACTCAAAATTTAGTTTAGCATCTAAATGCTTAAGGCGAACAAAAAATGACCACTTAAGCATTGCTAATTAAAGAACGTAAACTATTACAAAAATGGAAAAAGTAGAAGTTAAAGACTTACTTGAAGCAGGTGTACACTTTGGACACCTTACCAGAAAATGGGATCCAAACATGGCTCCTTACATCTATATGGAGCGTAATGGCATCCATATTATTAATCTTTACAAGACTGCAGCAAAAATCAATGAAACTGCTCAAGCACTTCACAAAATTGCTGCTTCTGGAAAGAAAATCTTATTTGTTGCTACAAAAAAGCAAGCTAAAGACATCGTTGCTGAAAAAGCAGGTGCTGTAAACATGCCTTACATCACTGAGCGTTGGCCAGGTGGAATGTTAACAAACTTTGTAACGATTAGAAAAGCCGTTAAGAAAATGGCTGCTATCGATCGTATGAAGAAAGATGGAACATTCAACTCACTATCTAAGAAAGAACGTTTACAAGTAGACCGTCAACGTGCTAAATTAGAAAAGAACTTAGGTTCTATTAGTGACATGACACGTTTACCTGGTGCATTGTTCGTAGTAGATATTAAGCGTGAGCATATTGCAATTAAAGAAGCTCAAAAATTAAACATTCCAATCTTTGCAATGGTTGATACCAACTCTGATCCACGTCAGGTTGATTATTTAATCCCTGCAAATGACGATGCTTCTAAATCTATAGATAAAATCTTATCTATTGTAAGCTCAGCAATAGCTGATGGATTAGCAGAGCGTAAATCTGAGCGTGCAGAGAAAGATGCTGCAAAAGCAGATAAAGCTCCAGCTAAAGCAGCTGCTCCAGCTGAACCAGTAGCAGCTCAAGAAGAAGAATAAATAACAATAACACAACACTGATAAGTCGTTTAATGCGGTTCAATGTTGAAGTGTTTTAAACGACTTTTTTAAATTTTTAAATCATATGGAATCTACAGTAAAAATAACTGCTGCAGAAGTTAACAAACTAAGAAAAACCACAGGTGCAGGAATGATGGACTGCAAGAAAGCTTTAGTAGAAGCTGGAGGTGATTTTGATAAAGCGATTGAGATCTTACGTAAAAAAGGTCAAAAGGTTGCTGCTAAGAGAGCAGACAGAGAGTCTACTGAAGGTGCTGCAATTACTAAAGTAAACGCAGGTAACACTGTTGGTGTGGCTATCGTATTAGGTTGTGAAACTGATTTCGTTGGTAAAAACGAAAGCTTTGTAAAATTAGCACACGATATGGCAGAATTAGCATTGAACTTTAACTCTAAAGAAGAGTTTTTAGCTGCTGATTTTGGAGGAATGACTGTTGCTGACAAATTAATTGAGCAAACTGGTGTTATTGGTGAAAAACTAGACATCAATGCTTTTGAAAAAGTTGAAGCACCTTTCGTTGGATCTTACATCCACGCAGGTAACAAAATTGCTACTTTAGTTGGTTTATCAGCTGCTGCTGATGGTGCTGATGTAGTTGCTAAAGATGTTGCTATGCAAGCTGCTGCAATGAACCCTATTGCATTAAACGAAGAAGGTGTAGATGCATCTATCGTTGAAAAAGAAATTGAGATTGCTAAAGATCAATTACGTGCAGAAGGTAAGCCAGAAGCTATGTTAGACAATATCGCTAAAGGTAAATTAAAGCGTTTCTTTAAAGACAACACTTTAGTAAACCAAGCTTTCATTAAAGATAGTAAAGTAAGCGTTGCTGATTACGTTAAGTCAATTGGTGATGTTGCTGTAGTTGACTTTAAGCGTGTTGCTTTAGGTTAATCTATTCAAAATATAATACCATAAAAAAGCGCTTCGGTAACCGAAGCGCTTTTTTTATTCTCATCATTTTCACTTTTAAAGATTCCAATATTTGATTAGTTTTGCTAAACTTTCAAAAGCATTTATGAAATACAAAAGAATACTTCTAAAACTATCAGGTGAAGCTTTAATGGGAAGCAGACAATATGGTATTGATCCAACGCGTTTAGCAGAGTATGCAGAAGACGTTAAAGCCATAACAGACTTAGGTGTTGAAGTTGCAATAGTCATCGGTGGTGGAAACATCTTTAGAGGTGTTGCTGGCGCAAGCAATGGCATGGATAGAGTTCAAGGAGATCACATGGGAATGTTGGCTACCGTTATTAATGGATTAGCCCTACAAGGTGCTTTAGAA
Organism: Winogradskyella sp. 3972H.M.0a.05; assembly: GCF_040493455.1. Taxonomy (NCBI): domain Bacteria; kingdom Pseudomonadati; phylum Bacteroidota; class Flavobacteriia; order Flavobacteriales; family Flavobacteriaceae; genus Winogradskyella; species Winogradskyella sp. 3972H.M.0a.05. Next base: position 102,210 of record NZ_JANFDA010000001.1, read on the forward strand.
GATTCAGGTATCCCAACGAGGTTACAATCTGCCATTCATATCGATGAAGTTGCAGAGCCTTTCATTATGCGAAAAGCGGTGAGACATCTCGAAAAAGGACGCGTTGTTATTTTTGGTGGTGGTACAGGTAACCCTTATTTTACAACAGATTCTGCTGCTGTTTTACGCGCTATTGAAATAAAAGCAGATGTTATTCTAAAAGGTACTCGTGTAGATGGTATTTACAATGATGACCCAGAAAAAAACAAAGAAGCTGTAAAGTTTGACCATATTTCTTTTGATGATGTCCTTAAACAAGGATTAAAAGTTATGGATACTACAGCCTTCACCCTAAGTCAAGAAAATGAACTGCCTATTATTGTTTTCGATATGAACAAAAAGGGCAACCTACTAAAGGTGGTTTCTGGTGAAAACATAGGAACTAAAGTGAATTTGTAAATTTGGCTTACATTTTGATGAGCATCAATTAAAACACTAAAACAATGAACGAAGAGATTCAATTTATATTAGACACTGCAAAAGAAGCAATGGATAATGCTGTAAAGCATTTAGAGAAGCAATTGTCCAATATTAGAGCTGGTAAAGCAAGTCCAGCTATGTTGGGTAGTGTAATGGTTGATTATTATGGCTCTCAGACTCCGTTGAATCAGGTTGCAAATGTCAATACTCCAGATGGTCGTACCATTACGGTACAACCATGGGAAAAATCTATGCTTCAAGAAATTGAAAGAGGAATTATGCTAGCAAACCTTGGATTCAATCCTATGAACAATGGGGAATCTATCATCATTAATGTACCGCCTTTAACAGAGGAACGTCGTAGAGATTTAGCCAAACAAGCTAAAGCTGAAGCTGAAGATGCAAAAGTTGGTGTTAGAAATGCCCGAAAAGATGCCAATAACGATATTAAGAAGGTTGAAGATGCTTCCGAGGATGTAAAAAGCAATGCTGAAGTTGATGTACAAGATTTAACCAATAAGTACGTTAGTAAAGTTGATGATATGCTTAGCCTAAAGGAAAAGGAAATTATGACTGTATAATTTTAAGCGACATTAAGTCGCTTTTTTCTTGCTAACCAAAAACCCTCACACATTTAATGATTTTTCGTTGTGCATTATTATTCTTATTGTTTAGCCTATGTGCACATTCGCAAACTAATCCCAATTCCAAAGATTCTACAAGAGTTGCTCAGGATTCCATAAAAAAAGCTGAGTTCTTAAGTTATCTTGGTAATGGCTACTTCCCTACTCGATACTTTGATATCGACCTTCGATATCTCATAAAGTACAATCAGTTTGAAGGACTTCGAACAGGGCTTGGAGGTACTACCAACAAAAATTTTTCTGAGCGTTATAGAATTAGCGGTTATTGGGTTTATGGTTTTAAAGACGATAAGGACAAGTACAGTATTTCTGGTGGGCTTAGGGTAAATCCTAAGCGCAATACCTGGATTAATATTTCGTACACGGATGATCTTCAAGAAACGGGAAGCTCCAAGTTTTTAACGGATAAACGCTTCTTTACTTTTTTTGAACCCCGATTGCTAAACATTGATTTGTTCCATAGGCATATTACCAAAACCATAGGATTAGAGCATCAAATCTCTAAACATTTACTTTCAGAAACCCAGTTTTCCTTAAGTAAAGTAAACCCAACGTACACGTATAATTTTGCACTAAACGGTCTGAACTTCAATAGCTTTGATCTCAGCCTAGCGAGGGTAAGTTTGCAATGGAGTCCATTTAGTAATTACGAGTTCAAAGACGATGTTTTAGTCGAGACTAAAAATGGGTTTCCTAAATTTACACTTCAATACACTAAGAGTTTTGCAGACATTTTGGGTAGTGATTTCAACTTTTCAAAATTTGATTTCAGAACCATTTACGAAATGACGCACGGCAATACTTCGAGGTCGAACATTACACTCACGGCAGGATTTGCCAATGGAGACACACCACTTACGCATCTGTATCATGCGTATCCAAACAACATCACAAAAGAAACCATATTACAACGTTTTTCTGTAGCTGGGCTCAACAGTTTTGAAACCATGTATTTTAATGAGTTCTTCTCTGATAGATTTGCCACGCTACAATTCAAACACTATCTGAAGCCTTTCAAAATATCGGAATGGTTCAAACCACAATTAGTACTCATCACTCGACATGCACTTGGCGATATGGCAAATCAAGAGCGTCATCAAGGTATACTATTCAATACCCTTGATCAGCTTTATTCAGAATCTGGTATAGAAATCAACAAACTTGTGTTCGGTTTTGGACTGAGCTTCGCCTATAGATATGGCAGTTACTATCTCCCAAATTTTGAAGATAACGTCGCATTTAAGTTCACCTTTAATCTTTCATTATAATACGTTAATTTATTGAGCTAATCCTTAGGTTTTTTCTACCTTTGCGCCTCTTTAATAACGCTAATGTTCAAACTCTTAACTACAGGCTTTTGGGAAGCAGTTGCAAGATTAATTCTTCGCAACAAGATTACTATCCTAATCTTTGTGATTTTAGCCACTGTTTTTTGGAGTTATCAATGGAAACACATGCGTTTTACCTATACCGAAGCAAATATGCTTCCGGATGATCATGAGGTAAACCTTACCTATAATAATTTTCTGGATGTATTTGGTGAAGAAGGCAACCTCATCGTTATAGGCGTAAAAGATTCTTCTTTATTTACGGTTGAAAAGATCAATGCATGGAATCGTTTGTCTAATGATTTTAAGGCTTATGATGAAGTTGAAACTGTATTATCCATTAAGGATTTACAAAAACTTGTAAAGAACACTAAGGAAGAACGGTTTGACATTGAACCTTTTATCAAGGACTCTATAACTTCAATTGAGCAGATCAATACGCTTCAGGAAGAATTATTTAAAAAATACCCTTTTTACGACAATTTCTTATTTAATCCTGAAACCAAGACAGTACGCACAGCTATTTATCTTAGGAAGGATATTGTCAATACTCCAGCCCGAAAAGATTTCATCCTCAACACCTTAGAAAATAAGATAAATGACTTTAGAACTGAGAGCAACCTCGATGTTAAAGTCTCTGGAATGCCTTACATCAGAACACTTAACTCACAAGTAATTGTTGAAGAAATTAGCTGGTTTATTGGTGCCGCATTATTAGTGACGTCACTTATATTTTTCTTATTCTTCAGATCGTTTAGAGCCACATTTATATCGCTCATAGTTGTGTGTGTTGGCGTGATGTGGACCTTTGGAATTCTTGGTCTCTTGAAGTATGAAATCACTGTTTTAACGGCTCTAATTCCACCTTTAATTATTGTGATAGGAATACCAAATTGTATCTTCCTGATCAATAAATATCAACACGAAGTAAAGTCTCATGGAAATAAGGTAAAATCATTACAGCGCGTTATCACCAAAATTGGTAATGCAACCTTAATGACCAATGTTACTACGGCTTCCGGTTTTGCAACATTTATATTGACTCAAAGTAAGTTGCTCAAAGAGTTTGGTATTGTGGCATCGTTGAGTATTCTGGCAATATTCATACTATGCTTACTTATTATTCCTATCATATACACCTTTTTACCTTATCCAAAAGCACGCCACCTTGAGCATTTAAACAAACGCTGGATTGGTGGTTTTGTAAATTGGATGGAGCGTATGGTAAGGCACAAACGTATTACCATCTATGCTACTGCTGTGGTATTACTAATGGCTAGTATGATTGGCATTAATAAGATTATTATCTCCGGAAGTCTTATCGAAGACATGCCTAAGGAGAAACAATTCTTTAAAGACATTCGCTTTTTTGAAGAAGAGTTCAATGGTATCATGCCATTAGAAATCATGGTTGATACCAAGCGTAAAAAAGGTGTAATGAAGCTCGCTACGCTCAAGCGTATGAACCAACTTGAAGACCTCATCACTGAGACTCCAGAGCTATCTAGACCTGTCTCCGTAGTGAGTTTGGTAAAGTATGCTAAGCAAGCATATACTAATGGCAATCCGAAATACTATCAGCTTCCAACCAGTCAGGAAAATTTATTTATCTCTTCATACATAAAGAAGTCTTCTTCAGATGTTGACCTTTTGAAAAACTTTGTGGACAGTACTGGCCGTTATGCTAGGATTACCACTTTCATGAAAGACATTGGTACGGATCGTATGAAACGTATCGAAGAGAATATCAATGATAAGATTGAAAAAGTATTCCCAAAAGAGCGTTACGATGTTACAGTAACTGGTAAAGCGTTAGTCTTCCAAAAAGGAACGACTTATTTAGTAAATAATCTTATTATTTCACTGTCACTAGCTATATTCCTTATATCGCTATTTATGGCATATATGTTTAGGTCTGTGAGAATGATTGTAGTATCGTTAATTCCTAACTTATTGCCACTACTAGTTACTGCAGGACTGATGGGTTATCTTGGTGTACCAATAAAACCTTCGACCATATTAGTCTTTAGTATTGCTTTTGGTATTTCTGTGGATGACACCATTCACTTTTTAGCAAAATACAGACAAGAACTTCAGGCTAACCACTGGAAAATTAGAAAGTCTGTTTACGCAGCATTACGCGAAACTGGTGTGAGTATGTTCTATACGTCCATTGTATTATTCTTTGGATTCTCCGTGTTTACCATTTCAAGTTTTGGTGGTACGGTAGCTTTGGGTGCTTTGGTATCTGCCACACTATTATTTGCAATGTTGTCCAACTTACTCTTATTGCCTTCGCTATTACTATCATTGGAAAGAAGCATTGCCAATAAAGAAGTACTTCGTAAGCCTGCGATTCAAATTATTCCTGAGGCTGTTGAAGACATTTCTGAAGACGAGGAAGAATAGGGATAAATCTTGCGCTGTAATCCATTATTTTATTAGTATTGTTTTTAGTGATTTAAGTTTTAAAGCATTGGTCTTTTTTTATCTTTGCACTTTAAATTTTTTGAACTATGACAAGTCGTACAGTCGCACAATTATTATCGGATGATATCAGCTTGCAAGAAGTTGAGGTGAAAGGTTGGGTAAGAACGTTTAGAGCAGATCGTTTTATTGCTCTAAATGATGGTTCTACGATTAATAATATTCAGTGTGTTGTAGATTTTGAAAATACAGACGAATCTATTCTTAAGCGTATCACTACTGGTGCTGCGGTGCATATAAAAGGAGCGTTGGTTGAAAGCCAAGGTAAAGGTCAGAAAGTTGAAATTCAAGTTAATGACATTGAAATTCTAGGAGACTCTGACCCTAAAGAGTATCCTATTCAACCTAAGAAGCATACGTTTGAATTTTTACGTGATAATGCTCACTTAAGAACTCGCACCAACACCTTTAGTGCCGTAATGCGTTTGCGCTCTTCTTTGTCGTTTGCAATACACAAGTATTTTAATGACAATGGGTTCTATTATATGCACACACCTTTTATAACTGGCAGTGATGCAGAAGGTGCTGGTGAAATGTTTAGAGTATCTACATTAGATCCAAAAAACCCACCACTTACAGAGGAGGGTGAAGTAGATTATAAAGAAGATTTCTTTGGAAAAGAAACCAACTTAACGGTTTCTGGTCAATTAGAAGCAGAGACTTATGCTATGTCTCTTGGTAAGGTCTATACCTTTGGCCCGACGTTTAGAGCAGAGAATTCTAATACGAGTCGTCACTTGGCTGAATTCTGGATGATAGAGCCAGAAGTTGCCTTTATGGATTTAGCAGGAAACATGGACTTAGCTGAAGACTTCATGAAATCTGTGATTAGCTATGTTTTAGAACATAATAAAGAAGATTTAGAGTTTTTGGATGAACGCTTAGCAAAAGAGGAAGAAAAATTACCTCAAGCACAACGCAGTCCAATGGGATTGATTGAGAAATTGAAGTTTGTAGTAGACAATCATTTCAAACGCGTAAGCTATACGGAAGCTATTGACATTTTACGCAATAGTAAACCAAACAAGAAAAAGAAATTCGACTATATCATAGAAGAATGGGGTGCTGATCTACAGAGTGAGCATGAGCGTTTCTTAGTAGAAAAACACTTTAAATGTCCAGTAATCTTATTTGATTATCCTGCAAACATTAAGGCGTTTTACATGCGCTTAAACGAAGATGGGAAAACGGTTAGAGCCATGGATATTTTGTTTCCAGGGATTGGAGAAATCATTGGAGGCTCTCAACGTGAAGAACGTCTGGAGGTACTAAAAGAGAAAATGGCAGCGTTAGATATTCCGGAAGAAGAATTATGGTGGTATCTAGACCTAAGAAAATATGGTACAGCTGTACATTCTGGATTTGGACTGGGTCTAGAGCGTTTGGTAATGTTTGCGACTGGTATGAGCAACATTAGAGATGTAATCCCTTATCCAAGAACGCCTCAAAATGCAGAGTTCTAATATATTCTGTTTCTATTTACTATCTTTAATTAGTCATTGAGATTTAACCTATGTTAAAGCAGTATTTACAATTCAAACTTTCTCAAAAGCTGTCACCTCAGCAAATTCAGTTAATGAAACTGATACAATTGCCTACGCAAGCTTTTGAGCAACGTTTAAAACAAGAATTGGAAGAGAATCCTGCCTTAGAAAGTGGTAAAGAGAAAGATGCATCAGAGGATGGTTTTGACGATTTCGATAACTCTAATGACGAGTATAACGATAGTGAAACTATCGATGCCGAAGATATTAATGTGGATGATTATCTAAGTGATGATGAGATTCCAGATTACAGAACGCAAGCGAATAATTACAGTAGTGATGATGAGGAAAAGAGTGTGCCATATGCGGCTGGAATGTCTTTTACGCAACATCTCATAAATCAGTTAAACACCTTTCGTCTTTCTGAAAATGAAGAAGATATTGCTAACTTCTTAGTTGGCAGTGTTGATGAGAGTGGCTACATACGTCGTTCCTTGAGTGATATTATGGACGATCTGGCTTTTACTCAAAATGTTTATACTACTGAAGATGAGATTGAAAACGTTTTAAAGGTAGTTCATCAATTAGACCCTTCGGGAGTTGGTGCGCGTAACCTTCAAGAGTGTTTGAGTATTCAACTGCATCGTAAAACTAAAACTCCAGATGTTGAGCTAGCTATAGCTATTATCGATAAAGCTTTCGATCAGTTTACTAAAAAGCACTATCAAAAGTTACTTCATAAGTTTGACGTTTCTGAAATTCAGCTTAAGGATGCTATCGAGGAAATTGAACGTTTGAATCCCAAGCCAGGTGGATCTTATGCTGGGAATAACAAAATTGTTGAACATATCGTTCCAGATTTCGCAATAAAGATTGTTGATGGTGAATTAGAGCTAACTTTAAATGGTAGAAATGCTCCTGAGCTTCACGTATCCAGAGAGTACAACAATATGCTCAAAGGCTACAAAGAATCAAAGGATAAGTCTAAATCGCAAAAAGATGCTGTGTTGTTTATTAAGCAAAAGCTTGATGCTGCAAAATGGTTTATAGAAGCTATAAAACAGAGACAACAAACGCTTTTTGTAACGATGAGTGCTATAATGCATTATCAAAAAGACTATTTCCTTTCTGGTGATGAGCGTAAGTTAAGACCAATGATTCTTAAGGATATCGCCGATGAAATCGATATGGATGTTTCTACGGTGTCTCGTGTTGCCAATAGTAAATATGTAGACACACCTTATGGTACTAAACTTATTAAGGAGTTCTTTTCTGAATCCATGAAGAATGACCAAGGTGAAGATGTTTCCACAAGAGAGATCAAAAAGATACTGGAAACCGTTATTGAAGACGAAGACAAGAAAAAGCCTCTAACGGACGAAAAGCTAGCTACTATTTTAAAAGAAAAAGGATATCCTATAGCTAGACGTACGGTTGCAAAATATAGAGAACAGCTCGATATCCCTGTGGCGAGATTACGAAAAAAGATATGACCAATCATATCCTAAAAGCCATATCATTTATTTTCCATCCGCTAATAATGCCTGTTCTTGGTGTTATGTTTTACTTTCACAAAACGCCACGTTTCATCCCAGATCCTTTACAAAATGCTAAGCTATTCTCTGTAAGTATTCTAACGATTATACTCCCTATTTTACTCTTTTATATGTTGAAGACTATAAATAAAGTAGACACCATTTATTTGAAGACTACTAAAGAACGTATTATTCCTTTGCTTCTTAATTGTGTCATCGCGCTGTTAATCGTAAAAAGAGTATTGCCGCCAGATGAAATTATAGAACTCTATTACTTTTTTATTGGAATTCTTTTCTCGTCTCTATCCTGCTTGATTCTAGCGATGCTGAAAGTAAAGGCTAGTATACATATGATAGCAGCATCTGGATTCTTCATGTTTGCTTTGGCAGTTGGCATTCATTTTAAAGTAAACATCAATGGTACCATAGCACTCATGGCCATTATTTTGGGAGCTATCGCTACATCGCGATTGCATCTCAAAGCACATACTTTTCCTGAATTGATTATTGGGTTTGCTGTTGGGTTTATTCCTCAGCTTCTACTGTTGCAGTTTTGGTTATAGTATATAGACGATCAACCCTATTTTAACAGCATTGATTCCGATAGTTTGATCATTAAGCTTTGCTTCATCTTTGAAAATATTATTCAAGCTATAATACAGATGAAAATTGAATGTTGAATATCCTGCGCTTAGTGTAATACCGTATTGAATTCTATTGACATCACTAATTCCTGAAGTATCAATATTACCTAGACTTCCTCTAAATTTGGTAGTATTGTAAACAACATAGCCAAACTTAAATCCTGTATATATCCTCCAAAACTTATACACTGTACTTGTAGAAGTTCGCCATCGAAACTCCAAGGGAACTTCTATCAAATAGGTTGTTAGTTTGTTTCGCGAGAAGGATGCATCAGTATCATCAATCAAAGTGTAATTAACACCTTGATTATCTTCGGACACTAGAATATTGTTATTGTAAGAGTTCGAAGACACTCCTATTCCAAGACCTATGGCAAAATTTCGTCTTTCGTTAATAGGCATATCTCTTATAAAGCCTAAATGAAATCCTGTTGAGAATCCACGTTGAGATACACCACTAGGTTTATTCCCCAATAGATTATAAGTCGTAGATATGTAAAACTGGTCTTCTCTATATTTGTTATCTACTGCAGTACTATCTGTGTCTGTTTGACCAGATATATTCTGAATAGAAATAAGAAATACAAATATTAAGGTAAGGACTCTCATATTTTATAAAAATAACAAAGCGTCATGATTTATTACCATCATAACGCTTTGTTTATATAAATCAATTAAGAACTATAACAATTGATTTGGGAAGGCTATTCTTCTACTTCGCCTTCTCCAGTAACATACATTATCTTAAGTGCATTAGCTTTTCTTAGTTCCTGTTTCACATCAGAAACTAAACCAGCATTTGCTTCTTTATCAACCTTCAGTGCAACGACAAACTTGTCTTTAAATTCTTCATTAAGACCAGTAACATACTCTTGTACTGCTAGACCTATGCCTTCTAAGCTAGAAAACTTATCATTGATTTGAACTCTTGCTTCTGTACCATATTTACCGTTGAATCTATCTGCAGGTTCTCCGATGTATATGAACGTTGTTCTATCTTTTTTAAGCTTCTCTACCTGATTCGCATTAGGTAATGAATTTTTTATCAATAAAGTATTGTCACGCATTACGGTTGCAACCATAAAGAAGAATAACAACATAAATACAATATCTGGTAAAGATGCTGTAGATATAGCTGGTAGTTCGCCTTTCTTTTTATTTTTAAATTTTGACATAACTAATTGTAGATTTAATTCTTCTTAGGTTCAGCTTCAGAAAGTTTTAAAGGATACATCTTCTTAATTTCTTCAATTCGTCCGTTAAGTTCCTCATCTTTCTTAAACTGATTTTTCTCCTTCTGTGCTAACATTGCATTGTACACGTCATCTTCTCCTGGGTAGAATTTCCCATAGAGTCGCTTAGCTTCTCTATTTCTTAAGAAATTATATGCCGCAACGAGCTCGTTCTGTACAGAAATATATTTTCCATAAGATGTCTCTCTATCGTGTTGCATGGATATAATTGCTTTATCAGGATTATCAGACGACGCCTCATCTCTCTTACCTTGACAGTAATTACATGAGCCATCTCCACCATTATCTAAAAACTCAATAGCTGCTTGTCTAAGATCTTTAATCTCCATAGGATCATCTTCTACAAGTAATTGATCGTTTCTATTTAATAGTACTATAAATAAGTTCTTTTCCTTAATAACGACCTCGTCGTCATTAGGTGGTTCAATAGGTGGCAAACTTCTCAAAATCCCTTTATCTTTTTCAATAGTTGTAGTAACTAGGAAGAAGATAAGGAGTAAGAAAGCTATGTCAGCCATTGAGCCTGCATTTACTTCTGGTGCTGCTCTTTTTGCCATACCTTATATTATTTACTGATCATTTTTTTAACGCCAAATAAAAGCATTGATCCTAGAGCAACAACAGCTAAAAAGTAGAACAAGTACAATCCTGTTCCTACTAATTTAGATCCTGACGCAGACAATACTTCGCCGTCTTTCATTGGTGTTTCAACACCTTGAGCCATTACATAGGCTATAGCAGCAAGAACACCGAAAACGACAACGCTTCTTAGTGTGCTTTTTAAAGCCGCTGGGTTAGTAGCAATATTTTTTAGTGTAAAAACTACTGTGAAAACTACTGCTAATCCAAGTACTACATAGGCTACATTCATTAGTGGATCAACAGAGCCTGTTGACTCACCACCGGCAAAAGCATCTTTAATAGCGGTATCGCCCATGCTTATAATCATACCTAGTAGTATAATTGAAATAACACCAATAATTAAAGCTACTATGGTTAATATTTTTTGTGAATTCATAGTGTAACTATATTATTAGGTTATTACTTCTTGTGCTTTACTAACAAGTCCATTAATGAGATTGAAGCATCTTCCATATCATTAACAATGCTATCAATTTTTGCAATAATGTAGTTGTAGAATATCTGTAATATAATAGCAACAATCAGACCAAATACCGTTGTAAGAAGTGCTACTTTAATACCACCAGCTACAAGAGAAGGCTGCATATCACCAGCTGCTTCAATTTTATCGAATGCCTGGATCATACCAATTACTGTTCCCATGAACCCTAACATTGGTGCTAAGGCGATAAATAATGAGATCCAAGAAACATTCTTCTCTAATTGTCCCATTTGTACGCCTCCATAGGCTACTACTGCTTTTTCTGCAGCATCGATATCCTCATCTGCTCTGTCTAATCCTTGATAGAAAATAGAAGCAACAGGACCTTTAGTATTTCTACAAACTTCCTTAGCAGCTTCTACACCTCCTGAAGCTAAAGCATCTTCTACATTAGCAATTAATTTCTTAGAGTTAGTTGTAGATAAGTTTAAAAAGATAATTCTTTCGATAGCAATGGCTAAACCAAGAATTAAACAAAGTAATACAATACCCATGAAGCCAGGACCTCCTTCAATAAAACGTTTCTTCAACTCTTGATGGAATCCTAGATCTTCAGCCGGAGCTTCTTCTTGAATTACTGTTGTCGTTGTAGTAGCCATTGATGCTGTTGTAGCATTAACATTAGCTGTTCCGAAAGCCATGCATCCTACAATGGCTAGGATAGAAAATAATCTTTTCATTGTTCTTAATCTTAATTTTATTAGTTAAAGTGTTAAAGATAAAAAAAAAATGTTACCAAAAGTTAAAATTTAACGCTCATCGCTAGGCTTTATTAGTGTTCTGGTAGCTTAGCATTACTAGCACAAAAATCGTACCCTTTTCACATGTTTTCTTTAGCAGAGAGGAAGGGATTCGAACCCTCGATACGCTTTTGACGTATACACACTTTCCAGGCGTGCGCCTTCGACCACTCGGCCACCTCTCTAGTTTTGACTGTTCAAAAAAACAGTGCGTCAAATAACAAAAAAAACTTTAATTCTAAAAACGAATACCTAGGGAATTTAAGTCATTTCTCCTCTAAGGGAAGTTTCGAATATGGTTTTGAAGGATTTAGCTTGAATTTTTTCTCCAAGCATATACATAAGTTTTGCTGTAGCTGCTTCTGTTGTAATGTCTTTTCCAGAAATAATACCTATCGATTTTAATTTTGTGCTAGTGTCGTATTGACCCATAATAACACTACCTCCTGAGCATTGTGTTACATTAATAATGTGTATTCCTTTTTGTACGGCTTCCTTGAGCATGTTCAAAAACCATGCTTCAGTGGTGCAATTGCCCGCGCCATAAGTTTCTAATATAACGCCTTTGAGTTCTGGATTTGAAAAAAAACTCTTTAATACAGACTCTGTTATTCCTGGGAAGAGTTTAAGGATAGCTATGTTGTCGTCTAACTCTTTTCTTATGATCAGTTTCTTTCTGGTATTGGGTTTAAACAATGCCTCTTTATTCACATTTAAGTGGACACCAGATTCTGCTAAATGCGGATAGTTTAATGATTCGAAAGCTTCAAAATGTTCGGCATTAATCTTTGTCGTTCTATTACCTCTGTATAATTTATATTCAAAATATAATCCTACCTCCTTAATCATTGGTTTCCCATAATGCTGAAGTGAAGCCATTTGTATTGATGTTATCAGATTTTCTTTAGCATCTGTTCTCAGGTCTCCAATTGGCAATTGTGATCCTGTGAATATGACTGGCTTTGCTAAATTTTCTAACATAAAACTCAATGCTGAAGCCGAATAGCTCATCGTATCACTTCCGTGTAAAACAACGAAACCATCAAAAGCATTGTAATTATCCTCTATAATTGTTGCAATCTGCTTCCAATATTTTGGGTTCATGTTTGAAGAATCTATAGGATCATCAAACGAGATAGTATCGATATCACAGTCGAGAAGCTTTAACTCAGGAATCCGCTCTAGTAATGTTTTGAAATCGAATGCTTTTAAAGCGGCAGTATCTGGGTCTTTGACCATACCTATAGTTCCGCCTGTATATATAAGGAGTATTTTAGGAATCATTGATTAATAGTATTGAATACTTCAGAAGCATTCTGGGTTGTAATGCTTGCAATCTCTTCTTTTGGCATTTGATAAAGTTCTGATAATTTTTCGAGAACATAAACTATATATGCACTTTCGTTACGTTTTCCTCTATAGGGTTTTGGTGCTAAATATGGTGAATCTGTTTCTAACACAATATGTTTTAAGTCTATAGTATTAATAAACTGATCTATTTTACCATTCTTAAAAGTGACTACTCCACCTATTCCCAGTTTCATATTATAGGATATTGCTCGCTCAGCCTGCTGTTCGTTTCCTGTGAAACAGTGAAAAATTCCGAATAGTTTTTCATCATTAACGTCATCTAAAACTTCAAAGATTTCATCAAAAGCTTCTCGGCAATGAATCACAATTGGTAGGCCATATTTTTTTGCTAATTCAATTTGAATCTTAAATGCCTCTTGCTGAATTGCCAGAGTACTTTTATCCCAATATAGATCAATCCCTATTTCGCCAACTGCACAGAACTTTCTTTTTGAAAACCACTCGTATACTAATTGCAATTCTTCTTTATAAGTATCTGGCTTTACACTTGTTGGGTGTAAGCCCATCATCAAGTTTACATTATCTGGGAAATCTTCCTCCAATTTTAACATTGATTCTGTATATGAAGAATCGATTGCAGGAATAAAGAATCTTGAAACACCACTATCTATAGCTCTTTGTATCATTTCTGTCCTATCCTCATTAAAAGCCTCCGAATATAAATGGGTGTGAGTATCTGTTATAATCATGGCACAAAAATAATTGATTTATAACATTATATTTGTACAAATACTCACTATGGATACTTTACAGGATTATCTTTTGTCTAAAGGTTATACTAAGGTTAAACTGCACCTTACAAAAACAAATCATTTTGAGATCATTGCAAGAATAAATGGTAGAAAAGGGCTGTTTATATTGGACACAGGTGCTTCTAGCTCTTGTGTTGGTTTTGAAGCTATAGACACTTTTAATTTGAAGGTTAAGGATTCTGAAATAAGAGCAGTAGGTGCTGGCGATTCTAACATGCAAACTCAAATCTCTAAGCAAAATAAAGTAAAGATTGGGAAGTGGAAAAAAGATAGGGTGGTACTTATCCTATTTAATCTTACTCATGTAAATACTGGATTAGTAAATCATAATTCTAATCCTGTTGATGGTATTATCGGTGCAGATATCCTTAAAAAGGGAAAGGCAATCATTGATTATGAGAAGAAGTACTTGTATCTGAAATTGTGATATTTTAATTAATAGTAACTTAGTAAATCCCAAAAACTAATTAATAGCAATGCAACCCTCTATTATTATTGCAGATGATCATCCCCTAATTTTGAAAGGACTGCGAGAGTTTCTTTTGGAACGTGACTATGCCATTGAAGCCTGTGCAAGTGATGGAAAGTCGGCTTTGAATTTTATAGAGTCCATAAAGCCAGACATCGCAATCTTGGATATTCAAATGCCGCATTACACTGGTATACAGATTGCTAAAATTTGTAAAGAGCGTCAATACGCAACTAAAATCATCGTTATCACATTTGAAAAAGATGAGAAGCTTTATAATGAGGCCAAAGCATTAAATATTTTTGGTTATGTCTTAAAGGAATTTGCACTTACAGAAATAGAAAACTGTATCGCTTCTGTAATAAACGGTAAGCCATATTTTAGCCCAGAACTGATTTCTAGCCTAGAATCTAAAAACCCTCCTTCCGAATTAAATAAATTAACTCCTACCGAGAAAAAAGTCTTAAAACTTATCTCAGAAAACAAAACTGCAGCAGAAATAGGTCTAGCATTTTCAATTTCTTCTAGAACCGTTGAGAAGCATAAAAGCAACATTATCAAGAAGTTAGGACTTAGCCACAAGCAAAATAGCTTGTTAGTTTGGACAAAAGAAAATCAAGAGTTTTTATAATTAATTGATTATCAGCATTTTAATTTTTTTACTTTAAAAAATACGTAGGTTTACGTATTGTGTCGTGTTTCTTTTATGCCGAATTTTACGTAGTTATTAAAGGGTTTTTCATTAATAACTTAGCAATTAATTAGTTCTTAGGGGAACGAGTGAAGCTCCGGATTTTATATCTGGAGCTTTTTCTTACAAAAAGGTTAAGTGACCCGCTAAAAAATACGTAATCTTACGTATTGTTTGATATTGTTTTTATAACGAATTTTACATTGCTATTAATCAATAACGCTCCAAATAGGGAAATAAAGCTCCGGATTGTCATTGGTCTGGAGCTTTTAAAATAGATAACTTAGGTATGGAACCAATGAAGAACAATTACATGCAACCAAATCGACTTCTCATAATTAGTCTTATTGTTAGTGCATTACTTATTGTATTGGCTAACATTATTGTTAATTTTTTTTAGTTATAGTTAGTTATTTTAAGGAAAAGCAATGTGTTGGTTATAACGTTGCTTTTTAAAAACAAAAAACCCTTTCAATTGCATTGAAAGGGTTTTTTTGGATATTATTTGATTTTATTGCCATTTTTATCAAAAAAATGATATTCAAGATATGTGTAAGCATCTCTTGGTAAAACTTTTACCCACTTTTTGTGTTCCATAAACCATTTAGTACGTACCGATGGGAAACCTTTTGTTAAAAAGGCAGCTATAAAAGGGTGTGCATTTAGGGTTACCTTTTTATAGTCTCTTTTGAAAATTCTTTCTAAATCATTGGTAATTTTTTGCACTAATACAATTGGTGCTTCTACTTCACCTGATCCATTAGGATTTTCTTCTTTGGTTTTAATATTGCGCTCTGGTCTTACACGTTGTCTGGTTATTTGTACCAAACCAAACTTACTTGGTGGTAGTATCTTGTGTTTGGCCTTGTCGTCTTTCATCTCTTCTCGAAGATGATTGTACAAGGTCCTTCGATTTTCAGCTTTATTCATATCTATAAAATCTACAACTATGATTCCGCCCATATCACGCAAGCGCAATTGACGAGCTATTTCTGTTGCAGAAATTAAGTTTACTTCTAGAGCTGTATCCTCTTGGTTTTTTTCTTTGTTAGATCTGTTACCACTATTTACATCTACGACATGTAGGGCTTCGGTATGTTCTATTACCAAATAGGCTCCTTTTGCCATAGAAACTGTTCGACCAAAAGAGGTTTTAATCTGGCGTTCTATTCCAAATTTTTCGAAAACTGGAACACCATTTTTGTAAAATTTTACAATGTTCTCTTTTTTAGGCGCAATTTGATGCACATAGTCTTTTACTTGTTCGTACAAAGCTTCATCATCTACTATAATACTCGAAAAGGAATCGTTAAAAATATCTCTCAAGATCGATGAAGCTTTGTTCATCTCTCCCAAGACTTTTGTAGGATGATGTGCTCTATAGAGTTTCTTACACATTGCATTCCATCGTTTTAGCAATGTTTGTAAGTCTTTATCTAACTCAGCAACTTTTTTATCTTCGGCTACTGTACGTACAATAACACCAAACCCTTTTGGTGTAATACTTTTTACCAATCGCTTTAAGCGATCTTTTTCTTCCTTCGATTCAATTTTCTGCGAAATTGAAATACGATCGGAAAATGGAACCAATACTATATATCTACCTGCAATGGACAACTCTGAACTTATTCGAGGTCCTTTTGTAGATATGGGTTCTTTTACGACTTGTACTAAAATGGATTGATTTGATTTTAACACATTAGCTATTGCTCCATGTTTATCAATATCTTTCTCAAATTGGAAACTTTTTAGAGAGTAATCTCTTAGTTTTCCTGTGCTTACACGTTTTACGAATTTTAAAAGTGAAGAGAGTTGTGGTCCCAAATCGTGATAATGCAAAAATGCATCTTTCTCGTATCCTACATTAACAAATGCAGCATTAAGACCTGGTACAACTTTTCTAACTTTAGCGATAAAAATATCACCAACAGAGAAGTTGTTGTCTTCTTCATCTTTGTGCAATTCTATAAGTTTTCCATCTTTTAATAAGGCAAAATCAACAATATCAGAACTCGATCGAATAATCAATTCTTTATCCATAATGTTAATTTAT
The DNA here is from genome assembly GCF_040493455.1 of Winogradskyella sp. 3972H.M.0a.05. NCBI lineage: Bacteria > Pseudomonadati > Bacteroidota > Flavobacteriia > Flavobacteriales > Flavobacteriaceae > Winogradskyella > Winogradskyella sp. 3972H.M.0a.05. Next base: position 119,243 of record NZ_JANFDA010000001.1, read on the forward strand.
ATCCATCGCAATAATGCAATAGATGGATTATTACTTTTTGACACAGGATTAAAAATCCAGCAAATCTATAGCGCTTACCCAAGGTGGTAATCATTAGCTACAGATTCTATATCAAAGAACGTTTTTTAAAAACCGAAAAAGTAGTTAAAACAACTACTTTTTCAATTTATTTGTTTTTTTTGTGACGATTAGCGCGTCTTCTTTTTTTACGCTTGTGCGTCGCTACCTTGTGCCTTTTTCTTTTTTTACCACTTGGCATAAATTATACTTTAATTCGGTTAATATTAGTTAAAGTCTTGTTAGTTAACTTCAACATTTGTTTTTACTCCTTCTACAAAAACTTTAGCAGGCTTAAATGCAGGAATATTGTGTGCAGGAATTTTTATTGTTGTATTCTTAGAAATATTTCTTCCTGTCTTCTCAGCTCTTGTCTTTATAATAAAACTTCCAAAACCTCTCAAATAAACGTTATCTCCGCTTACTAAAGATGTTTTTACTTCTTCCATAAATGTCTCAACTGTGGCTTGAACATCACCTTTCTCAATTCCTAATTTATCTGAAATCTTAGCCACTAAATCTGCTTTTGTCATTGTTATTAATTTTAGGGTTAACTATTAATTATAAGGGATGCAAATATATGTAATTTAATTTCAATTTTTCAAGTGTAATTAATTAAAATTTAACCTGATAAAGGATTATTTTTGCTTCAAATTGAGCTTATAAATGAATTTTAGTGAAATTTTAAGTGACTGGTATTCAACAAACAAGAGAGAACTCCCTTGGAGGAAAACAAAAAATCCGTATTACATATGGCTCTCAGAAATAATATTGCAGCAGACCCAAATTAAGCAGGGTTTACCTTATTATGAAGCTTTTGTAAATAAGTATCCCACTGTTCACCTTCTAGCTGCGGCCAAGGAATCTGAAGTTTTAAAGCTTTGGCAAGGCTTAGGTTATTATTCTAGAGCACGTAACCTTCACTATACTGCAAAATACATCTCCGAAGAGTTGAATGGTGTTTTCCCAGACAATTATAAAGATCTAAAAGCATTGAAAGGTGTTGGGGACTACACAGCCAGCGCAATAGCTTCTATTTGTTTTAATTTACCTAATGCTGTGGTTGATGGTAATGTTTATAGAATTTTATCGAGATACTTTGGTATTGAAACACCAATCAATAGTTCTGAAGGAATTAAATCCTTTAAAGCTCTTGCTACTGAATTGATAGATCATGAAAACCCTGGAGATCATAACCAAGCCATAATGGAGTTTGGAGCAAGGCAATGCAAGCCAAGAAACCCAAACTGCGAAATATGTCCATTGAATAGCAGTTGTTTGGCTTTAAAGAATAAACAGATAGAAATGCTGCCAGTAAAACTTAAAAAAACACGTATTACTAAAAAGCATTTCAATTTTTTGGTCTTTATATCATCTGATGGAAAAACTTATTTTGAAGAAAGAACTTCGAAAGGTATTTGGCAAAATCTGTATCAATTCCCTCTAATTGAATCTGAAGAAGAAGTTAAGGACCTTGCACTTCATGCTGTGTTCAAGGCAAATTATGACTTACAGCTAAAGAGTGTTTCTGTCTATAATAACAATCCTATTGTTCATAAGCTGTCTCACCAGCATTTGTACACTAAGTTTTGGATTATAGAAACCGACAATCTTGGTGATGCTGCTGTACCAATTTCAAAATTAAAAACATTCCCTACCTCTATTTTAATAAGTAACTTTTTGGATAGTTTTAACTTCAATTGAGTGTTTTATTTTTTATTATCTTTATTAGTAGATGCAAAAGATTTATTTTTGTTTCTTAAAATTTAAACTATGTCAGGTACATTAAATAAAGTTATGCTTATTGGTCATTTAGGAGATGAAGTGAAGTTACACTATTTTGAAGGTGGTGGTTGTGTTGGGCGTTTCCCATTAGCCACTAATGAAACATATACCAACAAGCAGACTAACGAACGTGTTTCTAATACCGAATGGCATAATATCGTAGTAAGAAATAAAGCTGCTGAGATTTGTGAAAAGTATCTTACTAAAGGGGATAGAGTTTATATAGAAGGTAAAATTAAGACTAGAAAATGGCAAGACGACAAGGGTCAAGATCGTTATTCTACCGAAATTCAATGTACAGATTTTACATTCTTAACTACAAAAGGTGAATCGGAGTCTCAACGTGCTCAGCAACCTCAACAACCTACTCAATCGCAACCAAATCCAGTTTCGAGTGTTGAGTCAAATATTGCTGATGAACCGGATGATCTTCCATTCTAAAGTTTAACCAATTAGCTAACTATTGGATCCTGAGCCGAGTTTATTATTAATTTCTCTCATAGGCGTTAACACATCGGTTATCACTAGTACAATTTTGCTTGCAGTACTATTATTATGTTCTGCAATGATTTCTGGTGCCGAAGTTGCCTTATTTTCATTGACACGATCGGACATAGATGATGGTTTAGAGAGAGAATCTACAGCAATGGAGATTGTTAACCGTCTTCTAGCAAATCCCAAAAAGCTATTGGCAACAATCTTAGTTGCAAATAATTTCATCAATATTGCCATTGTTTTGCTCTTTGCTTATTTGGGTGAGTTTTTATTTTATGATATAGAGAGCGGATGGGTTCGGTTTTTAGTAGAAGTGGTATTAGCCACATTTCTAATTTTACTATTCGGTGAAATTCTTCCAAAAATATATGCTAGTAGAAATAAAGTAAAGTTCTCATCTTTTATGGCTAGACCTTTAAAAGTTCTAGACACTTTATTTTCTCCGTTAAGTCTCCCAATGCGCTATATTACTGTGGGCATAGAGCGCAGATTGGGTAAGCAAAAGTCCAATCTAAGTGTAGATCAATTGTCTCAAGCTTTGGAACTTACAGATAGTGATGAAACTACGGAAGAGGAACAAAAAATCCTTGAAGGTATTGTGTCCTTTGGAAATACAGATACTAAGCAAGTGATGCGTCCAAGAATGGATATTTTTGCTTTAGATATTGAGGATGATTATAACAAGATAATATCCGAAATTGTAAAGCATGGTTATTCAAGGATTCCTGTTTACAAAGACAGTATAGATTCTATCGTTGGTGTTTTGTATGCAAAAGATTTACTGCCTCATATAAACAAAAACCAGTTCAAATGGAAAGAACTCATAAGAGAGCCTTTCTTTGTTCCAGAAAATAAAAAGCTCGATGATCTTATGGTTGAATTTCAGACCAAAAAAGTACATTTAGCTATCGTTGTTGATGAGTATGGTGGTACTTCGGGAATCATTTCTCTTGAAGATGTTATTGAAGAAATTGTTGGTGATATTAGTGACGAGTTTGACGATGATGATATCATTTTCACAAAGATTGATGACAACAATTACAGCTTTGAAGGTAAAACACAGCTCAAAGATTTCTACAGAATTATTCAGATTGAAGATGAATCCGTTTTTGAGTCTAACAAAGGAGAAGCTGAGACTATTGCTGGTTTTGTATTGGAAATTTCTGGAACCTTTCCGAGAATAGGCAGTAAAATAAATTTTAAAAATTACGTTTTTACTATTGAGGCTCTTGAAAAGAAGCGTATTAAACAACTTAAGTTTACTATCTTGTCCTAATGCGAAAATTAATTTTCCCTTTATTGGCTGCGTCAGTATTATCATGTGCTGATGACCCTAAACCTAAGCCAAGTGCCATGCTAAGGTTAGAATATCCTAATGCAGAATATCAAAAAACTAAGATGGATATTCCTTTTTCTTTTGGAAAAAACAAATTGGCAAAATCTATCAAGAATATAAAGTTTGATAGAGATAATGGTTCATTTGGAATAGATGTCGAATATCCTGCGTTAAAAGGCACCATATATCTTACTTACAAAAAAGTATCCGAAGATAATCTTATTAAGCTTATAACTGATGCTCAAAATCTTACTCAGAAACATACTATAAAAGCTGATGAGATATCAGAACAACCTTTTATTAATCCAGAGAAAAGAGTTTTTGGGATGTTCTATGAGGTCGGTGGTAATGCTGCCTCTCAGTCCCAGTTTTATGCTACAGATAGCATAAATCATTTTGTTAGCGGCTCTTTATATTTTTATGCCAAACCGAATTATGATTCAATATATCCTGCCGCAGTATATCTAAAGAATGATATAAAACATATTATGGAAACACTAGAGTGGAAATAAAAAAAGCCTTTCATTACGAAAGGCTTTTTTTAGAATTATATTCTTTAAGTGATTAGAAGCTATAACGTAAGCTTACGTTGTATGTTCTACCATCTGTGTTAAAAAATCCAAATCTATCAGAGTTGCTTATTGTAATTTCATTGAAGGCATTAAATACGTTACCTCTTAATGAGATAGTATTTTCTCCTAATTCGAAATCATAAGTTAATCCAAAATCAGCTAATGTAAAAGCATCAACCTTTCCAACATTCATAGTTTGAAGAGCTCCTCCGTCATGACGGTAGTTATTTCCGTAATACTTCACATTACCATCAATTGATAAAGACTTAACAATATTTGCTCTTGCAGAAAGACCCATAGTAGACTGAGCAATTCCAGGAACACTAATACCTTCTCTATTGATTCCTGTTGCAGAGTTTACTAACTCTCCTGTATCATCATCAAATTCATCAAAGCTACTTTCTCCGTTAAATTTCCAGCTACCTGCAGAAATGAAACCATTAACTCTAAGCCAGTTTGTTGGGCGATAGATGAAATCGAATTCTGCACCAACGTGCGTTTGGTTTACACCTCTTTGGAATGTAGTAGAGTTAAAGTCATCAGATGGATCATTTGGTGTTCCGTTATCATTAACACCTCCACCAGCAGCTTGTACTCTATTTTCCCATTTAGTATGGTAGAAGTTGAAAATTCCCGTGAAGTTTTCACATATCTTGAATTCATAACCAGCTTCAAATCCAGTGATATCTTCATTATCAACTTCTGGGTTAACTAAATCATTTGAACGTCTAATGTTACTAAATACATTATCTAGGTAAGGTTGTCTTGAATAGTAACCAGCATTGAAGAATACTTTGTTATTTTCATCGATAGTATAACTTGCTCCACCTTTAAGATTATATCCAACCTTATTAAGTTTTTCTGATTTACCTAAATCATCTCCAGAGTAAGAGATATGTCTTCCTTCTCTCTGGAAAGATTGATTAGACACTGCTCCTTGGAAGAATACTGAAATTTTATCATTAGAATATTCTAATTGAGAGAATACTCCTTGATAATTAATTGTTTCAGAATAATCGTAATCGATTCTTTCACTTTCATCAGCAAAATCAAAAAGTGCTTTCCATGGATCTGCCTCATAAGAAGCCGTTACAGTAACACCATCTTCTGCCCATCCTGTTAAGCCATGGAAGTCAGCCACTTGTCTAAAGTGATCACCTCTGTAGATTCTAATATCAGTACCAACATTAAATGTTAAGTTTTCATTGAAGTTATGGTTGAAGTTAGAAACTAATCCATACCAAGAGTGGTTATTCATAGAAGCTCTTCTAATGTAACCTGTCTCATCACTATCAAAACCTCCAACTCCGATTGCTGCATTTGATGCTTCAATAGCAGCGAAATCTAATTGTCCATCATCAGTTCTAATTCTATTTCCTCTAGGACCAGTTCCTCCACCACGTCCCCAAGAAGCATATAGTACACTTGATAGGTTAGATCTTTCATTGATTGTCCAGTCCCAGTTAAGGTTCATTACTGGTTTATGGTAGAAGTTTCTTCTTTCTGAATCTATTCCATCGTTAGTATAACCCCAGTGTTGGTTAAACTTTGGATCTCTAGCGATAGTTTCTTCTGATTGCGACCATCTTTGTCCGTGGAATTGAGGTGCACCTGTAATTAAGAAGTTGAAGTTATGTCTTTCGTTTGGCTTGTATCCAACTGAAAAGAAATAGTTTTGACCTTGACCAAAAGTACCTCTAGCCCAGCTTCTGTGCGCTTGCCAATGGTCTAATAAAAATGAAAAAGCCCATCCTTTATCGTTAACACCTGTGTTATATTCTGCTGTTGTTTTGAAATAACTATCGTTACCTGCTAAAAATCTTACAGAACCACCTCTGTTTTTATCGGCTGCTTTCATTACGATATTCACAGTACCACCAACTGAAGAAATTGCAAGTTTAGAAGAACCTAAACCACGTTGTACCTGAACAGCATTTGCAATGTCAGCTACACCTTGCCAGTTAGACCAGAATATTCTACCATCTTCTTGAGAGTTGATAGGCTGACCGTTTAATAATACAGCTGTATTGGTGTCATCAAATCCTCTAACAAATAGAGCACTGTCACCAAAACCACCACCACCAGGTGATACAAATACTGAAGGCGTGAACTTAATGATTTCACCTACTTCAACGTTACCAACACCTCTTGCCTGGATTTCGGATCTCTTAATTGTAGATACGGCTACAGGAGTTTGTCTGTCTTCAGCTAAATCGATTACACCAGAACCAATAATAACAATCTCGTCTAATGTATTGTCAGGATTTAATGTAATGTTTCCTAAATCTTGATCTCCGTTGAAAGCTATAGTTACAGAACCATAACCAACGTAAGAGATTACGATCTCACCTGAAGATGCCTGGGTTCTTAACGTAAAGTTTCCATCAAAATCAGTAGTTGTTCCATTTGTAGTTCCTTTTTCAAGGACATTAGCTCCAGGTAGTGGTGCATTTAAATCACCATCGATTACCACACCTTTCACTTCACTTTGCGCAATAGCTACTGTTGTAAACAACATCACCATCACTACAGATAAAAATTGAGTAATTTTTTTCATGTTTTAAATTGGTTTAATTTCTTGGCAAATGTACGTTTTATAAAGCTTTGTTCATTAACAGAACGTTAAGAATTGATAACATTACATTGTTAATAGCCAAGGTGGTTTTTGCTGATTTTTAGATTTTTCCTTTATTTATCAGCAATTCTAAGGCTATCCTCTTAAACTTTTGTAATGTTCTAAAAGATTTGACGTGGAAGTATCATGATTCACAATATCGTTTTTATTGTGCATTTCGTCGAATATCGTCTTTGCAAGTTGTTTTCCTAGCTCTACTCCAAACTGATCATAACTGTAAATATTCCAGATAATGCCTTCAACAAATATTTTGTGTTCATATAAGGCTATCAATTTTCCTAAGCTTTCTGGGGTGAGCTTATCTATAAAAATAGATGTAGTTGGTTTATTTCCTTGAAATACTTTGAAGGGCTTTAGCAAAGCTATCTCATTTTCTTCTTTTTCATCTGATTTTAATTCTTCGACAACTTGCGCTTCTGTTTTTCCATTCATTAATGCTTCAGTTTGCGCAATAAAGTTTGAAATCAGTTTATCTTGATGGTCCTGATTTCCATGAAGTGATTTGGCAAACCCAATAAAATCAGCTGGAATAAGTTTAGTCCCTTGATGTATTAATTGAAAAAAGGCATGCTGGGAATTGGTTCCGGGTTCGCCCCAAATAATAGTCCCTGTTTGGTAGTCTACTGGGTTTCCTGATCTATCAACACCTTTGCCATTACTTTCCATAATACCTTGCTGTAAATACGTAGCAAATTGATTGAGGTATTGCGTATATGGAATTACAGCTTGGCTTTCTGCATTAAAAAAATTGTTGTACCACACACTCAACAATGCAGCTATAACTGGAATGTTACTATTGAAATCTTCATTCTTAAAATGTTCATCCATTTTGTGAGCACCACTTAGCAAATCTTCGAAATTATTGTAGCCTACTGCTAAACTAATGGATAGTCCCACTGCACTCCACAATGAGAAACGTCCACCAACCCAATTCCACATTGGAAAAATATTCTCTTCATTAATCCCAAATTCTTTTACCTTATCAATGTTGGTTGAGACTGCTACAAAGTGATCTGCAACTGCTTCTTTTGGTAGATGTTTTAGAAACCACTCTCTTATCGAGTTTGCATTAGACAAGGTTTCTTGTGTTGTGAAAGTTTTGGATACGATTACAAATAGTGTAGTCTCTGGGTTTAAGCTTTTAATAACTTCATTAAAATGGTCTCCATCGACATTACTTACAAAATGTGTATTGAGATGGTTTTTGTAGAACTGAAGCGAATCTACTACCATCGCAGGACCTAAGTCCGATCCTCCTATTCCAATATTTACAACATCCGTAAATTGTTGTCCAGTAAAGGTTTTTTGTTCTCCCGAAACAATTGCATCGGTAAATGTTTTGATCTTTCGTTTTACTTCGAAAATCCCGGGAACTATGTTTTCTCCATCTACTAAAACTTCTGTGCTTTCAGGGGCTCTTAGTGCTGTGTGCAATACTGCTCTACCTTCTGTTTGATTGATTACACCTCCCGAAAAATACTTCTCGATAGCATCTTTCAATTGCATTTCATTTGCAAGATTAACCAAAAGGTTTAATCCTTCAGAATCTATTCTATTCTTTGAAAAATCTATATAGAAATCTTGCCATTTTATGGTAAGCTTATCTGCCCTGCTTTCATCTTCTTTGAAGAATTCCTTTAAATGCTTATCCTTTATTAGATCATGATAAGATGATAGCGTTTGCCAAGATTTGGTAAGCGTTGGATTGGTAGCTTTTAGTGCCATAAAAATGGTGTTAGAGAATAATATTATCGTCTGGATTGTCTGTAATGGTAGGTTGATCTGGAAAGCTAATACTATCTAATCGAGTTTTTATAGGTTTTATAAATTCCAAGTATCTGGCTTTAAGACTATCTGATATTGGTTCTGCTTCAGGTAATTTTTGTTTGAATGGATCTACTTGTCTTCCATTTTTCCAAAAACGATAGCATACATGTGGGCCTCCTGTATTTCCTGTCATTCCAACATAACCAATAACATCACCTTGTTTTACGTAGTCTCCTCTCTTCACTGCTCTCCTACTCATGTGAAGGTATTGGGTACTATAGGTAGCGTTGTGCCTAATCTTTACATACTTTCCATTACCTCCTCTTCTTGTAGACTCAGTTACTGTTCCATTAGCTGTTGCTAATATTGGTGTACCAACAGGTGCTGCAAAGTCGGTTCCTTTGTGCGGTCTTACTTTGTAGCCATAATAGGCAATACGTCTCTTTAGGTTATAACGAGAGGAAATTCTACTAAACTGAACTGGTGCTTTCAAGAAGGCTCTTCTAAGGTTTTTAGCTTCTTCGTTAAAATAATCTCTAATCCCTTTTACTGAATCTGTTTCGAATTCGAATGCATAGAACGGTTCGTTTTTATGTTCAAAATAGACTGCTTTTATATCATGAATTCCTGTGTAAACCGAATCGTCAATATACTTGTCTGTATAGATAACTTTGAACTTATCACCTTCTTGTAGTCTTCTAAAATCTATAGTCCAGGCATAGATCTCATCTGCCATTTTAAAAGCTAATTTCTGGCTTAGTCCTTTCTTTTCCATAAGCACAGAGATTCCACTTCCTTTTTCAATTACTCCAGTGGCTACTTTTTCTACATATTTAATAGGCTTTCTACTAGTATAAGCATGAATAGAGTCTTCAAAATTAATAACAACGTACTCTTCTAAGTTCGGTTGATAGATAAAACATCTTGCTTGTTCTAGACTATCCTTAGAGCAAAGTAAGGTATATGGTTTACCTACTTGTAATTGCCTGCTTATATCGAAAGAGTCTTTTGCTTTTTCGGCTATTTGAAAAATCTTAGGATAGCCTATTTGGTTTCGTTCCAAAATTTCTCCGAAACTATCGCCTTTTCTGATCGTATCTTTTTTAACCACAAAATCATTCAGGTTAAAGCCAAATTCTTTAACCTCTGGTTCTGCAACTTCTACTGTGACCTCTTCTAATTCTAACTCTTTATCCTTTTTACAATTTGTCAAAACAACACTTAGACAAATAAGGATTGCTAATTTTTTCAATTTTGATTTGTTAGTTGCTATTAAACATCTTTTCCCCAATTTTCCAGTTCTTCTTCTGTCCATAGATCTGGAAAAAATATTCTTCTTTGATATCTAGGATGCATGTATTTTTTCCAATCGCTGCCTCCTGTTGCTTCTCCATCTCCAATACCACTTTCTATGTAATGCTTTGCTGCGTTATAATGCGCCATTACCCAAGTAACGTTGACAGTATAATCATAGTGCCTCATGGCCTTTACCAAATCTGGATCTTGCTGATCTTTTTCTGGTAATTCTTTGAAGCGAGTCCAGAGATTTTTGGTATTATAGGTTTCCATAAACCTCAGGAATTCATCCTTATATCTAGATTCGAAATTAACTAAAAGTGTCGACTTTTTCCCAGTGCTATGATCCTTACCTGCTGCTTGCCAATACAAGTGCTCGAACGCATGTGTATATGGTGTGTCTCTATCTATTGTTGCTCTAAATCTATAATCAATTAGATTAATAAGTTCTGTTGATGCAAATTCTATCAGTCTATATTGTGCACTTTGAAACCCACTGGCTGGCGTAAGGGTATACCTAAATTTCATGTATTGTTCTACTTCCATTCCTTCTCTCATAATGTTGAAAGAAGTAGTAAGCATATCAAAATAGCGACTTATGCGCATTATTCTGGCTTCAAAAAACTGAACATCGAGATCTTTATTATCTGCTACTTGCTCTATTTCCCATAGAATCATCTTAAAAATCAACTCATTGATTTGATGATAGGTTATAAAAACCATCTCATCTGGCAAAGTTGTTCTTTGGATTTGAAGGTTTAGTAAGGCATCTGTTTGGATGTAATCCCAATAGGTAATTGGTTTGCTATATAATAGACCTAAGAGGTGATCTTCTGTATCCTGATCTATTTTAGCATACTTTTCTTTAAGCTGTTTTACTAGTAATTCGTAGTTGTTTTGGTCGGTCATTTTTTAGCTCTAATCGAAAATTATAGGAAGCGAATGCTTTAAGCCTTTGAACCCTACGAGATCTGCTCTCAATGATCCTACTGCTAAATCCGCTTTAATCTTCAATGGTATTTTGTTATTATCTGCACTCACCCATAACGTTAGACTTTCTTGCTCTTTAAAAACTCTTCCTGCCATAACGTATGGTCTAAACTTCAAAGTCTTTATCTTACCAAATTCAGTTTTTATCGTTTCTCTTCCTAAAAACTTGAGCTTAAAGTTATAGTTTTCTTCATCAAAAAACATATTTAGAGATACCATATCATTCTTTTTGATACTGCTTGTGTCGTAATTGTTTCGCAGATAATAGAAGGCAGATACCATATCTTGCACATCTTTTTCTGTGGTGATGACGGTATTCGTTTTATGTTTTTTGTTGTTTACATAGGCTTTGTTATTCTCCTGATCAAACTTTATTTCGATATCTTTTGTGTGACCGCCTTCATCAATTTTTCTAATAAACTTATAAGGCAACCCAGTCTGCTTATCGAAATAGCTTTCGTATCTATCCTTCACTTTAAAAAACCACTTAATAGCACCAGTAGTCCACCCTTTTCCTACAACATGGTAAACTTGCTTACCATCCAAGGATTTTTCCTTAATGCTAAGGGTTGCATTTCCTGCTTTTAAGAATCCACTATAACTCATTTTGAACTTGAACCATTCTCCATCTTGAAATGCAGAATTTTCTTGAGCAAAAGAGTTTAGGAAGCCTAATAATAGTATGACAATAAGTAGTCTCTTCTTCATATCGCTTTGGTAATTGCAAATGTAACTTATTTAATTACATTTTATTGTTTAATAGCATGGATTACAATTACTATTCCAAAAATAAAAAGATGTCTTAGAAAGCTTCTAAAAAAAATCAAAAAAAAGATAGTGATTTCTAAAATTTATAGTTCGCAGAAATAATGAGGTTTCTCCCTGCTGCTGCAATTCCCGAAGAGTAAGTTCTATAACGTTGGTCTGTTATGTTTTCTAAGCCTAGGTTTACTGAAAACTCTGAATTGAATTGATATTTGGTTCTAAGGTTTAGGGTATACCAAGAAGGTGAATAAGGGTTCCCGTTTTCATCTAATGCATAGAGGTAAGCTTTACTTACTTCTGAAGGTGCCAGTTGGTCGAAAGACAACTCTCCATTATAATCTGCAAAAGCGTCTATGACAAGACATTTCCATTGCCACACCAAATGTGTATTCCCAAAAGCTGGCGCTACATGTCTTACAGGAACTTCTATATTATTGTCATCCTCTTCTGTTCCGCCTATAAAATTGTATTGAGAGGTTAACTTAAGTGATTTGTTAATGTTCCACTGTATTCCTGCTTCAAAACCATATATCCATGCTTTTGAAGCATTTTGTATAGCTTGCACATTACTTAATTCTCCATTATAGAGTATTTCAGATTCTCCATTCAAAGTAAAGTCTCTTCTTATCAGAGCATTATTTAGAAATGTGTAATATGAAGACATATCAACAATAAATACGTCATTGAAGTTGAGCCTTAATCCCAGCTCACCTCCATAAGCATATTCTGGTTTTAAATCATTATTTGGCACAACTACTGATCCAGGTTCAGAATCAAATACTTTTCCTATATCATCAATATTTGGCGCTCTAAATGCTGTTGATGCGTTGAGCTTCCATTGCATGGTCTCACTTGGTATCCATGTTAACCCAGCTGTACCTGTAAGTGCTCCTGTATTGAGCTTTGTTCTACTAAAAGGTAGATTTAGAAATTGATTATTCTCAGTAAAATCTGCTTTAGAGATAATATGGTTAAACCTTAATCCCGACTGGAATACAAACTTTGGGTTCGGTTTATATTTAATACTCGAGTATAATGCTATCGACTGCCAATTAGCTCCATCTGGATATCTGGAAACTGCACTCTCACTTGTATTTGACACTATATTAAACTCTGACCCAGATGATGAAACTAAATTATATATGTACTCAACACCATAAAACAAATTTGTTCTTGGGCTTAGTTCTTTTTCTAAATCTAAATTGAATGATAATGCATCTACCTTCTCTTCAGTATTTACTCTTATATCTGACTGAAAGTCTCTATCGCTTCTGCTTTCTTGAAAGTTTTGATAGGCAACAGTTGCTTGAATCTTATCATACAGATTAGACCTACTACTCAATTTAGTAACTTGCAAATTACCCATAAACCATCGTTGTGGACCATATTCCCATTCTGCAGAACTCAATACATCATCAGTATATCTTATTAATCTATCATATCTAGGGTAGTCTGAAGTTGTAGAATAATAAAGTCCTAGATCGAAGTTAAGGTTATCTGATGGTTCGTACCTAACCTTTTGCATAAGGTTGATTTGATTATATCCTGTAGGGTTTTGAATCAGTGGATCTGAGTTTTCAACAATAACATCTTCACCATTAACTCTAGAGACATATTCTGTTCTTAGATATTCGTCCGGCCCATGCTTCCCCATTCTAAGATCATCAAAATCAGTGTAGCTAATACTAGATAGAAATGCCCACTTTTTGAATCCTAAATTTATATCGACATGCTCTGTTTTTTCTTGATTAGCCGATGCATATCTAAGTGTTGCACTTCCATTAAAATATATCGAATCTCTGTAAGACAATTGAGGACGTTTGGTATAAAAACTCATCACACCTCCAATAGCATCACTACCATATACCACGGAACCAGAACCTAGTGTAATCTCTGTGTTCTGAATTGCAAATGGGTCTATTGATATTACATTTTGAAGGTTTCCACCTCTAAAAATAGCATTGTTCATTCGCACTCCATCTACAGTAATAAGTAATCTATTTGTTGAAAAGCCTCTAATAATTGGGCTACCGCCTCCCAATTGGCTTTTTTGCACAAAAACATTTCCTGTACCTACCAAAGCATCTGCGCTTGTTTGTGGATTGATAAACTGGATTGCTTCCGATCCTAAACTCACTATTCTTTGAGGTACGTCTCTTTTGTCTTGTCTAAATTTTGATGCCGAAATAACAACCTGATCAAGCCCTTTAACTTCTAAATCAAGGTAAACAATATTATTAGCTCCTAGTATTTCAGACTTACTTAATGATATTTTCTCGTATAATAGATTCTGAAAATATATTACTTCGTCATCTGAAAAAACATCAATTTTTACCTCGCCATTTATATTGGTAATTGCTGTTTTACTCTTGTTAAAGTTGTATAATGTAACTCCAGAAATAGGTGCATTGGTTTCTCTTTCTAATACCTGTATGTTTTGCGAGAAAAGAAAACTAGTAAAGAAAAAGAAGAGTAGTAAAAAACTGCTATTTTTTTTATTCAAAATCAACTAAAAACCTGTTTAAACACCTCCAAAGATTTTGGTTTTTTAAAATCGCCCAAATGTAACTCAAAATAAAGTAAAAACATATTTAAAAAAGATTGTCTTTGCTGTGCGCTTAATTGAATTGAATTAATAGCCTCAAAATTTGTGCCTAGTAGCTGTTTTAGAATTGTTAAATTATTATCTGAAATAGAATAAACGTCTTGTTCTTCATCTGTAAAAACACCTTTACTCATACTAAAAAAAGGAGCTTCTATATTAGAAACATCTGGATAACATCCTAGATACTTAGTGAGTTTAACTAAAAAAAGGAGATGGAAATTTGCAAACTCATCTTGATGGTCAAACCATTGAAATGATGTAACCAGAAAATCGTACAGTGCTTCATTGGGCTCTTCCTCTTTAATGACAGAAGATAGCATCTCACTTAAAAATATAATGATTGAAGCCTTAAAAACATTAGTATGAATAGATTTATAAAAATAATTAAGGCGAGCATCTTTAATGCTTTGTAGCTGTCTATTGGGTTTATGGTTAGACTCTACTGCTAGCTGGGATAATAGCTGAAAATGAGACGCTCTTAACTTGCCTTTTTTTTGTTTTAGAATGCCTTTTAGGATGTAGCTTATTATTCCTTGTTCTCTGGAATACGCTTTAATAATCAAGTCACTTTCACTATACTTTATTTTGGAGAGTACAATGATGTTGTTCTTAATAAACATGACTATTATCTAACTATTAAAAGCTTAAGTGTTTTTGTTTCAAAAGAATCTAAATCAGAAATAAGAATGAGGTAAACACCAGTTGCAACTATATTTCCTCTTAGGTTTTTGCCATTCCATATTCCTGTACCGCCATCTATAGCAAAATTGTAATTAGCTTTAGAATTTCTGAGGTTAATTCCAGATTGCGCCTCGGCAACTAAATTCCCTTCAATGTCTGTGATCTTTACATTGACATTTTCTGTAAGTCCTTGGATTTTTACGCCTTTGTTTATATCATTCAGATTACCAAAACCTAGTATATTATATTCGGGGCGAACAGGGTTAGGATAGACATAAGCATCTCCTAATGTTTCTTCTGGCTTAGATCCTCCCGCTGTGAATGACAACAATCCTTTTGAAGTAGCTATAAATACTTCACCATTAGAGTTATCGATTGATATATCTTTAATCTGGTTTGATGGTAAAGGTGAATTATCCTTAGTGAAATGATAAATAGTTTCTTGACCATCGGAAGACAAATAAAATATCCCTGAAGATAAAGTCCCAATCCATTTATTATTAGAACCATCTACCTTAATATCTGTAATAAATTGATCATCTAATAACTCCTTAGGAATTCCATCTTCAAGTATTATAATTTCGCTTACAGTTGGATTTGGGTTATCAAAAAAGTTTGCCGTATTAAAAAGAACTCTCAGTCCAAAATCTGTTCCTATCCATATTTGGTTCCTCTGGTCAACAGCCAGAGCTCGTACCTTGGTTGTAGGCATATTTTGATCTGGTGTATTAACATTGTTCATTACAACGCCTCCTAAATTTTCATTAAATCCTATTAACCCATTAAAAAAGGATCCTATCCATTTTGTTCCATTTTCATCAATATCAATGTCTGCAAAACCTAGTTCTCCATCATCAAATACATTCCCTATTTGATTAATATCTGGTATGATTTCAGACAATTCATAAGATTGCCATTGTCCGCTTGCGGGATCATACGATTTTAAAGGCTCTCTTACGAAAGCAGACACTGACCATAATAACCCATTCCTGTCAAACTTCAAGCCTCCTACTCTCTCCTGAAGTAGAGTTGGGAGCAAAGGATCCAAACCACTATTCTCTGAATTATAAAGAATTACTGGGTTTTCGTTTTCTAACTCCACAATTCCATCAATAAATGAGCTTATAAACACTTGACTATCATTAAATGGATTTACTGCTATATAGCATAGATTTCTTGCAGTGAACAAACTATCATAAGGAATATTAATCCACTGCTCATCTACTCTATAACTTAAACCTCGTCTTCTTACAGGAGCTGGATCGAAAAACACATTAAAATCTCCATAAGTTACCCAAACCTTATCATTTTGAGCATCAATCTTAAAAGCATTATTCATCAATGGCCCTTCGGGTCTTATTTCTTCAAACTCCAATAGATTATCAGTAGTGAACTTCAACACTCCCTGATTATTAGTCCCTATATATATTTCGTTACCAAAAACTACAGATGATGTAAACTCAATGTCTAAATCTTCGGGAGCATTTATATTAAATAATTCATTTGCGTTCTCATCAAATACTGAAACTAAGTTATCTTCTGTAACTACTAGTTGATCATTGAATGTAGACGTGTGTACAGGTAGGGTATTAAATGTAGATATTAACGAAAAAACATCATTTTCTATATTAAAAAAATCTTTACTCAATCTTATAGATAGCAAACTATTACCTACACTTTCTACAGCAACATAATTTCCTGGCACTAAGTTTTGCCATTCTTGAAAATCAATCAAGTTAGGATTATCCAATGCGCCTTTTTTCATACCGTTACCATTTCTACAAGCAGCATAAATGGCGTCATTAAATATAGTCGTTTGCTCGACCGTAATCTGAGCCCCTCCATTTCCTAAAAAGTATGAATCTCCAAACTCTAACCTCTGTAAATCATAAACAGAGACTCCAAAGTTTGTTGAAATATATATAAAGCCTTCATGTTCATTGAAGTGATTTATTCTCTTATTTTCCGGCGAAATTGTGGGTTTATCTAAAATATCGACTACAGATAATAAATCTTGATCCGATTCAAAATATAATTCAATCAAACCACTTTCATAGCCAATTATTAAGGTGTTAAATGTATCGCTAAACAATATTGTTGAAATATCACTTCCCGAAAGTCCTTCAACTGTGGTTAAAGTTTCTATCTCATTAGTATTAAAATCGTAACTAAAAATAGCATTTTCAGCTGCAGCGTAAAGCTTAGTCTCACTTCGCGTTAAGTCAACTATATCAAAATATGAAAAATGTCCTTCCCATAAATTTGAAAAATCTTGAGCTAGTGTAGAAAAAGTTATGGTAAAGGCAGTAATAAATAATGTAATCTTTCTTAGCATAGCACAATTTGTGATGTGTCAAATATATATTGTTATAACGAGAAAAACGGATTAATCATATACAAAAAAGGCTTTCATGTTTTTATGAAAGCCTTTAATCTATATTAATAGAGAAAATTATACAACTCCTTGAGCCAGCATTGCATCGGCAACTTTGACAAAACCAGCTATATTTGCTCCTTTAACGTAATCTACATAGCCATCTGCTTCAGATCCATATTCTACACAAGCAGCGTGAATATCATTCATTATCGTATTCAACTTTTCGTCAACCTCTTCTCTACTCCAATTAAGTCGTAAAGAATTTTGGCTCATCTCTAAACCAGAAGTTGCTACACCACCTGCATTAGATGCCTTACCAGGTGAGAATAAAACTCTAGCATTTTGGAATTCTGTAATTGCTTCTGGTGTTGTTGGCATGTTAGCACCTTCAGATACAGCTATTACATTGTTTGCAATTAATTGCTTAGCTTCTTCTTTATCGAGTTCGTTTTGAGTTGCGCAAGGCATCGCTATATCGCAATTCACAGACCAAGGTCTCTCTCCTTTATGGAATGTAGCATTTGGATATTGATCTACATACTCATGTATTCTCCCTCGTTTTACATTCTTCAATTCCATTACAAATGCAAGTTTATCAGCATCAATACCATCGGCATCATGGATATATCCAGAAGAATCGGATAAGGTTACAACTTTTGCTCCAAGCTGTGTAGCCTTCTCACATGCAAATTGTGCAACATTACCAGAACCAGAAATCACTACTGTTTTCCCTTCAAAAGAGTCGCCTTTAGTAGCTAGCATGTTTTTCGCAAAATATACAGCTCCATATCCTGTTGCTTCAGGTCTTATTAATGAACCTCCATAAGTAAGGCCTTTTCCTGTTAATACACCTGTAAATTCATTTTGAAGGCGTTTGTATTGACCAAACATATACCCTATTTCTCTTCCTCCAACACCAATATCTCCAGCAGGCACATCAGTATTAGGGCCAATATGTCTAAACAATTCTGTCATGAATGATTGACAAAAACGCATCACTTCATTATCAGACTTCCCTTTTGGGTTAAAATCCGACCCTCCTTTTCCGCCACCCATTGGAAGCGTAGTAAGAGAGTTTTTGAAAACTTGCTCAAATCCTAGAAACTTAAGGATACTTAAGTTCACCGAAGGATGGAATCTTAATCCTCCTTTATAAGGTCCAATGGCAGAGTTGAACTCTACTCTAAAACCTCTATTGACTTGAGTGTTACCATTATCATCAATCCAAGGCACTCTAAAAATGATTGTTCGCTCTGGTTCTACCATACGCTCCAACAACATCTTGTCTTGATACTTTGGATTCTCTTCAATAAATGGAATTACCGTTTCTGCGACCTCATGAACCGCTTGTAAAAACTCAGGTTCGTGAGCATTTTTCTGTTTTACAAGGTCTAGAAAAGCCTCAATATTATTTTTCATGTATTAAATTATTATTAATTGTGCGGCACAAAGATACATTATCTTTAAAAATGCCATATCTTTTTTTCGATATTCTCATTAAATTTAATTTATACTAAAATGTATAAAATAAAGAGGTGATTTTTTAAATTAAAATTCGTTTAATCTGATTTTTATGCATTTGAACGATATCTGTAAGATAAATTAATTATATGCATTTCAGCGTATTTTTTTTGTATTTTATCGATAATTTTTATATTTGTTCACTAATCGCCTCAAAAAAAGACCATATGGCGCACCATACTAAAAAGTTGATTTTCATTGTTATTGCTGCTTTAAGTTTTAACACTGGTTATTCTCAATTAGGGTTTTCTCACGAAATTGGCGTCATTGCTGGACCTGTTGCTTTTCAGTCAGATTTTGGAGTTCGTAGAGATTTTGAGACCAATGCAGGTAATACTGGTATTGGGATCGGGATCATTCATTATATAAACTTTGCTTATAGAGCCGATTGTAATTGTTACTCAACAGATACATATTGGAATGATCACTTTAAAATTCGTAGCGAAATCTCCTGGAACAAAACAAGACTAGATCATTTTGGGAGATGGGTAGACGAGGCCAGAACAAGTGAAAATGCTGAGCGTTTAAGGCAGCATTCTGGTGAAGCGCAAAATCTCGATATTGGTATGCAGCTAGAATATTTCCCAAAAAGTATTAGAGCTTTCCAGGCAGGAATGTATTCTTTTGCACCTTTTGTGAGCCTTGGAGCGCACTATGTGAATTACAATCCTTCGGCTTCAACAAGATATGGAGATATGAATATTCAGAACCCAAATAACTTCTATTCGTTCTGGGAACCAGGATCAATTAATCCTGAAGGCGGCAGTACTTGGTCTGTAGTTGGTAGTATTGGCGTACGCTACAAGCTTACTATTTTATCGGATTTAATGCTAGACCTCAGGTGGCAATATTATGGCAATAACCTTATAGATGGTCTAGACCATCAGCTCCCTTCAAATAAAGCTAATGATTGGCTTGTCTGGTTAAATTTTGGATATATCTACTATCTGGACTAAGCCTTATACTCTTTTACAGCATCTATAAATGCCTTGGCATTATCTACAGGAATGTTTGGTAAAATACCATGACCTAGGTTCACAATATATCTGTCTTTACCAAACTCGTTAATCATTTGGTGAACCATTCTTTTAATCTCATCTGGTGGTGATAACAGACGAGATGGATCAAAATTCCCTTGTAGTGTTATATTTCCTCCAGTAAGATATCTGGCGTTTCTGGCAGTACACGTCCAGTCTATACCTAGTGCAGACGCATTGGACTTAGACATTTCATGAAGTGCAAACCAACATCCTTTTCCAAAAGCAATAACAGGAGCATAATCTTTTAAAGCCTCAATAATTTGATTAATATATTGCCAGGAAAACTCTTGATAATCGGTTGGTGACAACATTCCTCCCCAAGAATCAAAAATCTGAACTGCATTAACTCCAGCCTTAACTTTCTCCTTTAAATACGCAATTGTTGTATCTGTTATCTTTTGAAGTAATTGATGTGCTGCTACAGGGTTGGTAAAACAAAATGCTTTTGCCTTATCAAAGTTTTTGCTGCCTTGCCCTTGTACGCAATAGCATAGTATAGTCCAGGGTGACCCTGCAAATCCTATTAGTGGAATTTCGTTATTTAGTAATTCTTTAGTGGCTTTTATGGCTTGGTAGACATAGTCGAGTTCGACAGTAACATCTGGGACCACTACATTGTCTACATCTTTCTGAGTCCTCACCGGGTTAGGCAGGTATGGCCCAAAGTTTGGCTTCATCTCTACCTCAATGTTCATTGCTTGAGGAATCACTAAGATATCCGAGAACAAAATTGCAGCATCCATTCCATAACGACGTATCGGCTGTACTGTAATTTCACTGGCTAACTCTGGAGTTCTACATCTTGTGAAAAAATCATACTTCTCGCGGATAGCCATAAACTCAGGTAGATATCGCCCAGCTTGGCGCATCATCCACACAGGTGGCCTATCAACAGTTTCTCCTCTTAATGCTTTTAAAAATAAATCGTTTTTAATCATCATTTTATGTAATAATCATTAACCAGTTCTATAACGCTTTCTACAGTAGGTACTTTAGCTATCTCTACATTAGTAAAGTATTGCCTTGCTGCTTTCGCCGTACTTTCTCCAATACAAAAAGCTATTCCTTTTGCTCTGTTTCGAGAGACAAAACTTTGAACAGTCGATGGGCTGTAAAATAAAGCACCATCTATTTCATGCTCAATTTTAAGGGCATCGAAACGTGTCTGATATGCTTCAACTTCATTGACATTAATATTGTTTTGAGAAAGGATATTTGGCAAATCATCTAATCTCAAATTGCTACAAAAATACGTAACACTACCACCTTCTATATTCTCAACCAAATATTCCGCTAATCGCTTAGCATTCCTCTCCACATGAGTAACAGGTCCTATTTTTTGCTCAATAAGTTTTTTTGTTCGCCTTCCTACACAATAAATCTTCTTAAACTTTAATTCTTCTTTTGGAACAATAGATGTAATAGCCTCAACACCATTTTTGCTTGTAATAACTACATTATCGTGTGGTGCTTTAAGGATACTTGCTTTAATTCTATTGAGTGTTATCTTAATAAAATCAGAGCTTTCGGCTCCAATAGTTTCATTAAAAAGCTGTCTCTGTGCTTCTGTTAAAAGCTTAGTAGAATATACATTGGTCGTTTTCTTCTCTCTTATGAAAGTATCCATTAAACGCTTACCGCCTCGCTCTATAACATAACTTGCGCAAAAGTTAGCGATATCATGATGTTCTCCTACTTTGGCTACCTTATTAACCTCTATTTTCTTAGAACCATCATTACTCAGTAGGACACCTTTAAAATTGACCTCATCATTCTTTATATAGGCTAATGCACCTATTGGAGCTGTACATCCTCCCTCAAGTAGGTTTAGGAATTTACGCTCTATTGTTGTACAAATCTCAGTTTCTTGATGATTTATTTCAGCACAAACAGTCAGCATTTCTTTATCTTCTTCCAAGGCTGTAATTACAACCGCACCTTGTGCTGGTGCCGGAACCATCCAATCTAGCTTTACAGTATTCTTTGGAGTCAATCCTATACGACCCAAACCAGCAGCAGCGAATATAGCGCCATTCCAATGTTCATTATCTTCAAGCTTTTGGAGGCGCGTATTCACATTTCCTCTTAAATCTTCCGTACGGTGTGTAGGGTAACGATTCAGCCATTGTGCTCTTCGTCTTAAGCTTCCTGTAGCAATAACTGCATCTCGTTGAGATAAAAACTCCTCGTTATTTTTGAATACTAAGATATCATTGACATTTCCACGCTTTAGAACTGCAGCTTGTACAATCCCTTTTGGCAATACTGTTGGAACATCTTTTAGAGAGTGAACAGCAATATCAATATCATTATTGAGCATTGCTATATCTAGAGTTCTTGTAAAAATCCCTGTAATTCCCAATTCGTACAAAGGTTTATCCAAGACGATATCTCCAGTTGATTTTACAGGAACTAATTCAGTTTTATAGCCTAAACGCTCTAAGTTTTGTTGAACGGTTTTTGCTTGCCATAGTGCGAGTTCACTATCGCGTGTGCCAATACGAATGATCTTAGACATTGGATGCTGAAGTTTCTAGCTGAAACACCTTTTTTATAAGCTCTAGACTTTCATCAGTAGAACTATCATCCTTTAGGTGATGTGCGAAATGATTGGTAATCTTTTGAATAATATTATTGCTAATGACTTCTGCTTGTGTTTCGTTAAAGTCTGTATGTTTTTTGCGCTGTGCTTCCAATTCAGTAGAAGCAAAATCCTGAAGCTTATGCTTAAGTGCTTTTATTGTTGGAGCAAATTTTCTAGTCTCTAACCACGTGTTGAATTCTAGCTTCACCTCTTCAATAATACGCTCTGCTAATGGAATATGTGCTTTTCTTTTCTCAACGGTTTCATCCGTAATTTGAGATAAATGATCCAAGTGAACTAACGTTACATTATCTAGCTCCTCTACATTATTGTGCACATTTTTAGGAATCGAAAGATCCAAAATCAAATGCTTCTTATCAGAATTGAATAACGACTTATCTATTGTTGGCTTATTAGCTCCAGTAGCAACTATAATAATATCTGAAGTGTTTACTTCTTCTTTTAACTCAACATGGTCTTTAACCACAAGATTAAACTTTCCGGCAATTGCTTCAGCTTTATCTTTCGTTCTATTGATAAGTGTTATATGCTTGTTTTTGGTATGTTTTACTAAATTTTCGCAAGTATTTCTACCAATCTTTCCTGTTCCAAAAAGTAAAATGTTTTTTTCTGAAACCTTTTCAACTGTATTCATAATGTATTGTACAGAAGCAAAAGAAACAGATGTCGCGCCAGAAGAAATTTCGGTTTCAGTTTTTATTCGCTTGCTAGCTTGAATCACGGCATTTATCAAGCGTTCTAAAAATGGATTCAATAATCCTTCTTTTTTTGAAACTCTTGCACTCGTTTTCAGCTGGCTTATGATTTCGAAATCTCCCAATATCTGACTATCGAGACCAGAACCAACTCTAAACATGTGAGAAATTGCATCCTTATTCTTATAAACATAAGCGACTTTCTGAAATGCTTCAACAGTACCTTTAGTGTTGTCACATAGAAGCTTTATAAGCTGAAAGGGATGTTGCGCAAAACCATAAATCTCAGTTCTGTTACATGTAGAAGTGACCAACAGACTCTCTATGCCATCACTTTTCGCCTGCTCTATTAGCTGCGCTTTAGCATCATTATCCAAACTAAAATGGCCTCTAACTTCGGCATCGGCTTTTTTATAGCTTAAGCCAATCGCATAGAACGAGTTACTTTTAGATATGTTATAAGACTGCATCAATAGGGTAGCAATTTTCAGCAAACAAAAATATAAGGCTTCTTTATTAAAAAATAACGCTAGAAGAACTTTAAATATCGTTTGCGGTATTTCGAATGCTTTTTTGACCTAAATCAAAAAAATGCGGTATTTTTACAGCAAAATTGCGCTTTTAGAATGATTTTGTTTGGAATCATTCTAAATAAGAAATTATAAAATCTCAAAAATTTGTTAGAAAAAAGTATCGCTAAAGGGTCTTTCAACGAAATTGCTATCGAAGATGGTTTTTTAGTGCTCACCTTTCAGAATCAATCCAATGCTGTTCAAACGCTTGAACGACACATTGATAGTCGTTTCATTCAGTTCCATTTTTGCCTCAGAGGCAGTATAGATTTTCAATTCAATAATGGAAATTACACATTCGGAATTGCCGAAGAACAATCCTTGTTGCTTTATAATCCTCAACGAGAACTCCCTATCCATTTGGACGCAAAGCCAAAAACTTGGTTGGTGTCTGCATTAATTTCTATTGAAAAATTTCATGGATTGTTTTCGCAAGAAGCCAACTATATTACCTTTTTGAGTGATGATAATAAGGACAAGAAGTACTATTCAGATGCCAAGATAACACCATCGATGACTATTGTTCTTAATCAAATCATTAACTACAACCTCAATCCTTCTGTTCAGCATCTATATACTAAAGGAAAAGTTTATGAGCTCCTGAGCTTATTTTTCAATAAGAATAAAGAAGCTGATATTGAGCAGTGTCCTTTTTTGGTTGATGAATCTAACGTCATAAAAATTAGGAAGGCCAAAGATATTATCATAGCACGTATGGTAGAACCACCAAGTCTTCAAGAATTGGCAGATGAAATCGATTTGAGTTTGAAAAAGCTAAAGGAAGGCTTTAAACAAATCTATGGCGATTCAGTCTATAGTTTCCTTTTTGATTACAAAATGGAAGTAGCCAGAAAACTTCTCGAAGGTGGCAAACACAATGTTAACGAAGTTGGATTAAAAGTGGGCTATAGCACTGCCAGTCATTTTATTTCAGCTTTCAAAAAGAAATACGGCACTACACCCAAAAAATATTTGATGTCATTGAACTAATCTAAATGAAAAGAAAAGGAATTTTATTAGTGAATCTGGGCTCACCAGATAGCCCAAATCCAAAAGATGTAAAAAAATATTTGGATGAGTTTTTAATGGACGAACGTGTTATTGATGTTCCTTACTGGTTACGCAGTTTTATAGTCAGAGGTATCATATTGAATACACGTCCAAAAAAATCGGCTGAAGCTTATCAGAAAATTTGGTGGGAAGAAGGTTCTCCACTTATCGTTATTTCTGAAAACCTGAAAAGCAAAATTCAAGAACAAGTTGATGCACCGATTGCCTTAGCAATGCGTTATGGTAGCATGACGATAAAAAAAGGATTGCAAGAGTTAGCGGACAAAGGTGTTGAAGACGTCTTACTGTTTCCACTCTATCCTCAATTTGCAATGGCTACTACGGAAACGATTTTAGTACTAGCTGAAGATATAAGAAAAGAACATTTTCCAAATCTAAACATAGAATCCGTTCCTGCTTTTTACAACAAATCTGATTACATCAAAGTACTAAGCGATTCTATCGCTGCATCTTTAAAAGATAGGGACATCGACCATTTACTGTTTTCTTACCATGGTGTCCCAGAACGACATATCCGGAAACGCGATGTCACCAAATCGCATTGTAAGATAGATGGTAGTTGCTGTGCAACACCTTCCAAAGCGCACGAGTTTTGCTATCGCCATCAATGCTATGAGGTTACTAGACTCGTTGCCGAACAACTTCAACTAAAAGAGGGCAGCTACTCAACAAGTTTCCAATCTCGTTTGGGGTTTGATCCTTGGCTGCAACCATATACTGATAGAACCATAGAACGATTAGGCTTGGATGGTGTAAAAAATATGG
Organism: Winogradskyella sp. 3972H.M.0a.05; assembly: GCF_040493455.1. Classification (NCBI taxonomy): domain Bacteria; kingdom Pseudomonadati; phylum Bacteroidota; class Flavobacteriia; order Flavobacteriales; family Flavobacteriaceae; genus Winogradskyella; species Winogradskyella sp. 3972H.M.0a.05. The sequence goes on from NZ_JANFDA010000001.1 coordinate 144,873, forward strand.
CAATAGTGACTCCAGCATTTGTTAGTGATTGTTTGGAAACACTCGAAGAAATAGCCATGGAAGGAAAAGAACTATTCCACGAGGTTGGTGGTAACGACTTCTTTGTAGTACCATGTTTGAATGACGATCAACCTTTTGTGAATTTGCTTTCAAATTGGATTAACGAATGGGCAACCTCAGAGGTTTTACAAGAGCTTTAAACAAACGATCAGATTAATCTCCTGTAATTTATTAGTATTTTTAAGCTTCATAACCAATTCAAAAAAATCACTATGAGATTATCGTTTTCTCTCACTGTTCTTATTGTCCTATCTCTTTTCAACCTAGAAAGTACTGCTCAAAATTTTGATAAAGAACTGTATTCAGCCTTAGAATATAGATTAGTTGGTCCTTTTAGAGGTGGTCGAAGTGCCGCCGTTACTGGAGTACCAAACCAACCAAATCTATTTTATTTTGGAGCCACAGGAGGTGGTATTTGGAAAACCACAAATGGCGGTAGAGAATGGGAAAATATTTCCGATGGCTTTTTTGGTGGAAGTATTGGTGCAATAGCTGTTGCCAAAAGTGACCCTAATGTCATCTATGTTGGCGGTGGCGAAAAAACGGTTCGCGGCAATGTGTCTTCTGGTTATGGAATTTGGAAAAGCGTCGATGCTGGAAAGACTTGGACAGAATCTGGTTTGAAAAACTCTAGACATGTACCAAGGATTGCTATTCATCCTACTGACTACAATACAGTGTATGCAGGTGTTTTAGGCAACATATATAAACCAACGAATGATAGAGGTCTTTATAAAAGTACAGACGGTGGAAACACTTGGAAAAAAATATTGTTCTCAAACGACCAATCTGGAGTCGTAGATTTGATTATTGACCCTACAAACCCTAGAATCATTTACGCTTCTACATGGCGTGTTCAACGGACGCCATATAGTCTAAGCTCTGGAGGTGTTGGTTCTGCCCTCTGGAAAAGTACAGATGAAGGAGAAACTTGGAAAGAGATTTCAAAAAACAAAGGCTTCCCAACAGATACGTTAGGTATTATTGGTGTAACAGTATCTCCAGTAAATAACCAACGCGTTTGGGCAATGGTCGAAAACCAAGACAAAGGCGGCTTGTACAGAAGTGATGATGGTGGTGAAACATGGACACAAGTAAATAGTGAACGTAAGCTAAGACAACGTGCATGGTATTATACTAGAGTCTATGCTGACACTAAAAATATTGACAAGGTCTACGTACTCAATGTAAGATATCACAAAAGTACAGATGGTGGAAAAACATTCAGCACGCATAATGCACCTCATGGAGACCACCATGATCTTTGGATTGCTCCAGAAAATCCAGATCGTATGGTTATTGGTGACGATGGTGGCGCTCAAGTAACTTATGATGGAGGCGAAACCTGGAGCACTTACCACAATCAACCAACCTCACAGTTTTATAGAGTAACTACTGATGATCATTTTCCTTATCGTATATATGTCGCTCAGCAAGACAATTCAACTATAAGAATTCCTCATAGAACTAATGGTTTTCAAATTGATGAAGACGATTGGGAAAGCACTGCAGGTGGTGAATCTGCTCATATTGCTGTAGATCCAGAAGATAATGACATAGTATATGGCGGAAGCTATGATGGATATCTGACCAGAGTTAATCATAAAAAAGGAACTGTTCGTGCTATAAATGTTTGGCCAGACAACCCGATGGGTCATGGTGCAGAAGGCATGAAGTATCGTTTCCAGTGGAATTTCCCTATTATTTTCTCTAAGCACAATCCCGATCGATTATACACATTTTCTCAGCATGTGCATGTTACTGAAAATGAAGGGCAATCCTGGGAAATTATCAGTCCAGACTTGACACGAAATGATCCTGAGAAACTAAAATCATCTGGCGGCCCAATAACTCAGGACAACACTTCTGTAGAATACTACTGTACCATATTTGCAGCTCAAGAATCACCTTTGCAAGAAGGTTTGTTATGGGTTGGAAGTGATGATGGTTTAGTTCATATTACAAAAGACGGAGGACAAACCTGGGAAAACATTACACCAAAAGGAATGCCAGAATGGATCATGATAAATAGCATAGAACCAAGTGCTTTTGATGCTGGCACATGCTATATCGCTGGAACAAAGTATAAGACTGGCGACTTCGCACCTTACCTCTATAAAACTACTGATTATGGCAAGTCCTGGACAAAAATCACTAATGGTATTAATGCGGAACATTTTACAAGAGCATTGAGAGAAGACCCTAAGCGTAAAGGCCTTCTGTATGCAGGAACAGAAACAGGTATGTATGTATCATTTGATGATGGTAAAAACTGGGAATCGTTTCAGTTAAATTTACCAATTGTACCCATTACGGATTTAACCCTTAAAAATAATAACCTGGTTGTGGCTACTCAAGGAAGGAGTGTTTGGGTTATTGATGATTTGACGCTTATTCATCAATTGTATGACGCTAAAAAAGATGCTCATATCTTATTTAAACCAAAAGACTCTTACAGAATGAGAGGTGGAAGTAGAAAAGGCAGTAAAACTGCTGGAACCAATCACCCTAACGGCGTAATGACCTATTTCTACCTCAAAGATTATGATGAAAAAGATGAAATATCATTAACCTATTTTGATTCCAAAGGAGATACTATTCAATCATTCAACACAAAAAACAAAAAGGAAAACAAACTTACAGTCAAAAAAGGATCGAATCAATTTGTCTGGAATATGACGTACAAAGGTGCAGAACGTCTCAAAGGAATGATCCTTTGGTGGGCAAGCTTGAATGGTCCTAGGGCAATTCCAGGAACCTATAAAGTTGTTTTAAATATTAATGGTGAAACGCTTTCACAAGACTTCAATATTCTGGCTGACCCAAGAGCAGAAAGCTCTCTTGAAGGCATGCAAAAACAATTTGCTTTTGTAAAAGATGTCAATACTACCATGGATAAAGCACATAAGTCCATCAAAAAAATCAGGAATATTAATAAGCAACTGTCTGCGTTTCAAACGCAATACAAGAGAGACGATTCCGTAAAAGATTTATTGGATAAGGCGAAAACCTTAAAAGAACAATTCACCGAAATTGAAGAAGCGCTTTATCAAACTAAAAATAAAAGCCGTCAAGATCCATTGAATTTCCCAATACGATTGACCAACAAACTGGGACATTTGAACTCATTGGTATCTATGGGAGATTTTCCACCAACAGATCAAGACATTGCTGTAAAAAATGATTTGACCAAAAAAATAAATGAACAGCTAAATGCTTTCGATAAGCTTGTTGATGAAGAAATCAAAGCATTTAATAATGCCTTCAATAGTAAAAACTTAAACTATCTTTTTGTTAAGGACTAAATGGAATACTACAATTATATAAAAGCGCTGCACCTCATCTTTGTAATCACATGGTTTGCTGGGCTATTTTACATACCAAGGCTATTTGTATATCAAATCGAAGCGTTTCACAAACCATCTCCAGATAAGGAAATCCTTGGAGATCAACTTAAGCTTATGGCAAAACGACTATGGTACATCATTACCTGGCCTTCGGCAATACTAGCTACACTATTTGCCATCTGGTTGATTATTCTTATCCCCTCTTGGCTGGAGCAAGGTTGGATGCACGTGAAATTGACTTTTGTACTGTTACTCATTATATATCACTTTAAAACCCACCAATATTTCAAACAACTACAAAAAGATACTGTAAAAGTCTCTTCAAACTTTATGAGAATATGGAATGAAGGCGCCACATTCATACTATTTGCAGTTGTATTTCTGGTTATTTTAAAGAATGCTATCAATTGGATTTTTGGTGTTATCGGAATTATAGTCCTTGGTATTTTATTGATGCTTGGGTTCAAACTCTATAAAAGGATTAGAGAGAAAAACCCAAATGCATGAGTAAATAAGAAATTCCAAAAGTCAAATTCCAAGATCTCTTTTTGGGGTTTAATTTTTTGAACAATGGAATTTATATGTTTGGTTTGATTATTGCTATATTTAGAACAATCTTAGTTTTCTAGATGAAATTAAAAAAATTGTCCCTTCGCGTACGCATCTTTATAGCCATGATAGTGCTCATACTATTGGCTTCCGTACTTATTGCAGCTGTAGCTATATATCAGTATAGTGAAGAGACACAAGATTACCATAAACAACGTCTAGAACGTAAGGAGCAAAACATAAAAACACATCTTGGTTTTGTTTTAGATGAAACGACTTATCCTATTGAGACTGAAAAAGTCCCTTTAATTTTTAAGGAAAAAATCTTCGAAGTTGCAAATATCCACAACCTTCCGATTATTCTATATGATCTCGATGGTGCTTTGCTTATCACTTCTGAAGCTAACTTGAAACCAGAGCTCGCTGAGAAATGTATCGATGCCGAAATACTAAACACCCTTTCTCATACTGCCGAACACCGTTTTGTAAACAAGCGACAGGAAGATAACGAAACCTTTCAATCCTCATATAGTTATTTGCTTGATAACAAGTCTAAGAATTTGGCAATAGTAAACCTTCCCTATTTAGAGAATGATGATTTTCTGGCAAAAGAGTTGAATGAATTTCTAGAACGTTTGGGCTACGCCTACATATTGATGTTGATTATTGCCGTTGTTCTGGCTTATTTCCTTTCAAAATATATAACCAAATCGATTCAATCTATAGGCGATAGAATTAAAGCAACACGCCTCGAGAGACGTAATGAAAAGATTGAAGTTGGAGAAACCAGTGAAGAAATTTCAGCACTTATTGAATCGTATAATAGCATGATCGATGAGCTTGAAGAGAGTGCTGTAAAATTAGCTACTAGCGAACGTGAACAAGCCTGGCGAGAAATGGCAAAACAAGTTGCGCATGAGATCAAAAACCCATTGACACCAATGCGATTGAGCGTACAGAGTTTCCAAAGAAAGTTTGATCCGGAAGATCCAAATATTCATCAAAAAGTAGATGAATATTCTAAAACGCTTATTCAACAAATTGATACCATGAGCTCCATAGCATCTGCATTTTCAAACTTTGCTAAAATGCCTGCACAACAAAACGAAATGCTCAATGTTGTTGAAATCACGCGACTTGCTTTAGACATTTTTAATGAATCTTTCATCTCTTTCAATTGTGACGAAAAAGAAATCATCGCCAAGTTCGACAGAACACAACTTATCCGAGTAGTCACTAACCTTGTTAAGAATGGTATCCAAGCTATTCCTAATGATCATCAAAGTCCAAGGGTTGATGTTTCTGTTCTTTTAGACAATGAATTAGTAAAAATTATCGTTGAAGATAATGGTGCTGGGATTACCGAAGAAAACAAGCCCAAAGTGTTTGAACCTAAGTTTACAACCAAAACCAGTGGAATGGGATTAGGTCTAGCGATGGTAAAAAACATTGTGGAAACTTATGACGGAAGTATTACCTTTACATCAGAATTTGGAGAAGGTACCACATTTACGGTGTCTTTCCCAAAAGAATAAATCAACAATCTCATGTCGTATAAAAACATCTTAACGGATTTCCGTGATGGAATCTGTACCATAACTATCAATAGACCAGATAAATTAAATGCCTTAAATCAGGAAACTATTAATGAGCTTCACGATGCTTTTGAAGCTGAAAACAATGATCCAGATACCAAAGTTATTGTCATTACTGGTAGTGGTGAAAAAGCATTTGTAGCTGGTGCTGACATCAGTGAATTTGCAGATTTTTCTGTTCCTGAAGGTGAGCAATTAGCAGCTAATGGTCAAAACGTTTTATTTGATTTTGTTGAAAATCTATCGACGCCTGTAATTGCTGCAGTAAATGGTTTTGCACTTGGAGGTGGATTAGAATTAGCCATGTCTGCCCACTTTAGAGTGGCTAGCGATAATGCAAGAATGGGATTGCCAGAAGTATCTCTAGGCGTTATCCCTGGTTATGGCGGCACACAACGTTTGCCACAGCTTGTAGGGAAAGGCAGAGCTATGGAAATGGTTATGACAGCTGGTATGATTGATGCTAACCAAGCACTTAATTATGGGCTTGTAAACCATGTTACCTCTCAAGAGGAATTGTTGCCATTGTGCTACAAAATTGCGGGCAAGATTATGCGAAATTCATCTGTGGCTATTGGTGCAGCAATTAAAGCTGTAAATGCTAACTACAAAGATGGAGTCAACGGTTTTGATGTAGAAATCAAAGAATTTGGAAACTGCTTTGGGACTGAAGATTTCAAAGAAGGTACTTCTGCATTCTTAGAAAAACGCAAGGCTGATTTTCCTGGGAAATAATCTAATTATTGGACAAGAATTTTGAAATAAAATACCAAAATCACTATAAACTTTATATTCCTTTTAAAGACAAAATTGTTTTTGAATCTGAGCTGGAAAAGCAGGGAATTAAATACTATTGTATTACATCTGAGGATAATAGTGAAAAATATTTTTTGCTAGATTCAGACTCTCAAAGAGTTGATAAAATCTTAATTGATAATCAGATATTTGCCAATATTGAATCTAACCCAATTGGTAACTTCAGTGATGAAAAAAAGATGGCTAGAATATACCTATTGACAGTATTGGTTATTGTTGTCATTATAGTCGTTTCTGTAATATTTGAAGTTCTAATATTCTAATTTGTTAATAACACAAAATTATTGTTTCACATTTGATTAATTTTATTTGTAATTTTACAATAAATTACAAATATGTTAAACAAATCTACCATAAAAGGCCGTGGCGCTCAGCAAAATGTTCATAATCGATTCTTTGAACACAGTCACGAAATACGAGATGATTTTCTAGAATATTGTGAGCGCGAAGGTGACCTAGCCGAGCATAACAAAACACTGTACTTAGAAGTATTCCCAAAAACCATAGTCAATAAAGTGACAAGCCCAGACATCGGGATGATGTACTCCATGAATCCTTATCAAGGCTGCGAACATGGTTGCATCTATTGTTATGCAAGGAATAGTCACGAGTATTGGGGCTATAGTGCTGGTCTAGATTTTGAACGTAGAATTCTTATTAAAAAAGATGCTGCCAAGTTATTAGAGACTTTACTCAAAAAGAAAAGCTGGAAAGCCTGCCCTATTGTACTTTCCGGAAATACAGATTGCTATCAACCTGCGGAAAAAAAGTTTGAACTAACAAGGCAATGTCTTGAGGTGTTTCTCAAATTCAAACATCCTGTTAGTATTATTACAAAAAACGCCTTGATACTTCGGGACCTAGATGTTTTAACAGAACTCACAAAAGACCAACTTATAAGTGTCAATGTCTCTATTACTTCTCTAAAAGAAGACACAAGACGTATCTTGGAACCTAGAACTGCAACTATAAAAAGACGTTTGCAAACCGTTGAGTCTTTAAGCAAAAATGGAATCCCAGTTAATGTGATGCTCGCTCCTATAATACCCTCAATAAACAGTCATGAAATACTCCCTTTAGCAAAAGCAGTTTCAGAAGTTGGCGCCTCATCGATTGCGCATACTATTGTAAGACTTAATGGAGCAATAGGTGAAATTTTTACCGACTGGATTAAAAAGAAACTCCCCGAACGAGCAGATAAAGTCCTTCATCAAATTGAAAGCTGTCACAACGGAAACCTTAACGATAGTCGATTTGGCACTCGCATGCGAGGCGAAGGAAAAATTGCAGAACAAATTAATAGTTTAATGCGATTGGCAAGGCTTAAATACTTCAAAAATAAGTCCATGCCAAAATTAAATACTGAGCTTCATGAGCAATACAAAAATGGGCAAATGAAACTGTTTTGATTATTGTACGAAATTTCTATATTTGCGGCTCTTTAATCAATTTAATTTATTCAAATACAAATTTTTATGAAATTCAACCTCACCCCGTTTATCCTTGGATTAATCACTTTATTTTCTTTTAGTTGTAGTAGTGACGACTCGTCAAATGATCCTTCAGATCCTCCAACTGAAATCCAAAGATTTATTGAAAGTATTACTGTAGTATCTGCTCAAGATCCAGCTGAAAATACAACTATAAACGTAACTTACGATACAGATGGTAAAGTAACTAGTGTTACTGATGGTGTAGACACAAACTTATTCATATACGATAATGGCGCATTATCTAACATTACTGGTGGTGGTGACAACCTTAATGTTTTAGAATTATATGACACACCTCAAGATGCTTTCGAGTTTGGAGAAGTTACTCAATACGATAACAATGGAAACCCAGTACAACTTACACTTTTAGACGAAGAATACGACTGGAATACAAACTCATATACTACAGTAGTTTATACTGCTGAGATTTCTTATGACAACAAGCCAAATCCTTACTTCTATACTTTAGATGCTGCTGGGATTATAGATGCTTTAGACAACATTGAGTTAAACTTTAGCTCAGATGTTCAGAACCCTCAATTGGTTCAAGCTAGAATGTTGTTGCCAGCTAACAATCCAAGCATGATCACAATTAAAGATGCTGATAATGTAACTACGCATACTGTAAACTTTGACTATGTTTACAATGCTGATGATTATCCAACTTCAGCTTCAGTTACAGCTACTGATGTAATGGACAATTCAACTAGCATCTACACTGCAACATACACTTACAGACAGTAAGAAACATTTATATTCTATATAGAAAGAGCAGCCAAATGGCTGCTCTTTTATGTTATATCCTTTTCGAAGATAATCTTGGTTTGTTCTTTTTCGTTGGTATAAACTGAGATGATATCAAAGCCTCTCTTCAAGTTCAAAATTATCATTGGCTTGAATCGATTCATGGACTTTGTTCTTAATTTAGTGTAACCTTGCTCTCTCGCCTTTTCTTCCTGAAGCTCTGCCAGATACTGTCCAATTCCTTTTTGCCTATGAGATTCTCTCACGCCTCCAACCCAGCTATAAAAAGTATACTCATCATAGCGATACCCAATCTTGAAACCAATTAGATTCGTTCCATCATAAGCTAATACAATAAGAACGTTCTGCTTAGTGTTGAGTCGTTCTTCAAAAAAATGAAGATCGGCATCTTCAAAAATAGATGTATAAATATTTTTTAAATCTTGAAGAGCATCTTGTTGTGGAATGCCTTCCAAAACCTTATATGAATAGTTATCGTTTCCCATCCCATTCGGCATAAAACTGTTCCAAATACTCCTCCATATACTTATGACGTTGTTCAGCTATTTTTTTACCAGTTTTGGTATTCATCTTTGATTTCAGGAGCAATAGCTTTTCATAAAAATGATTGATGGTTGGCGCAGTCGATTTTTTATATTCTTCCTTTGTCATATTTAGGTTAGGAGGAATTCCAGGGTCGAACATTTTCCTGTTTTTGAAACCTCCATAGTTAAATGCTCTGGCAATACCAATTGCACCTAGAGCATCCAAACGATCTGCATCCTGAACCACTTTCAATTCATCTGAAGTCCATTGGTTTTTTTTATCTAGAGACTTACTAAAAGATATGTTTTCAATAATTTTTACCACATGCTCAATAACAGTAGAATCTACGTTTTGAGAAAACAAAAACTCGCGTGCTTTCATTGGGCCAATTGCTTCATCTCCATCATGAAATTTAGAATCAGCAATATCATGCAATAGCGCAGCGAGAGCAACAACAGTTGCGTCTACATTTTCAGTTTTAGCAATCAGCATCGTATTGTTATAAACACGAAGTACATGAAACCAATCGTGTCCGCCTTCAGCATTTTCTAAAGTAGTTTTTACAAAATCTTTTGTAGTCTCTATTAGCTTAGAATCACTCATTAATAATTGCTTCTGTTATTGTGCTTTCAATCTGTTGTATTAATCCTTCTTTGTTTTCTAAATCAATTTCCAAAGGCTTGTGAACTGTGAACTTTAAATGTGCTCCTATTCCCATCGGAAACTTTCCATAACGCAAGGTCTTCCATGAATTATTTACAGTTATCGGAACAATCAACGCATTGGGTACAGATTCAAATAAGGTTATCAATCCCTTTTTCTTGAAAGGCTTCGGAACGCCAGTCCTGCTTCTGGTTCCTTCAGGAAAAATAACTGCTGCCCAATTATTGGTCTTAACGCGTTCTCCAAACTCTTCTATCGCCTTTATGGATTGAACAGGGTTCTTTCTATCGATTAATGCGGAGCCTCCATGTCTCAAATTGTAAGACACACTTGGTATGCCTTTACCCAATTCTATCTTACTAATAAACTTTGGGTGATGCTTTCGCATGTACCAAATCAATGGTGGAATATCGTACATACTCTGATGATTAGACACCATAATCAAAGGTTTATCTGTATCTATTTTGAATTCATTCTGAAACGAAAACCGAGTACCCAAAACATTAAGACTGCGCATGATAAAAAACTGTAACCAGTCAACACTTATTTTATGTGCTTTGTACCCAAAAACGTTTTTGCAAAACCACTGAATCGGATGAAAAACAACTAAGGTCAATCCGAAGCATAAGAAATAAAGTACAGTCAAAGGGTAGGCTAATAGCTTTTGCATGAAGCAAATTTAGAAAAGCTTATTCGAAATCAGAGTTTAAAATTTCAATTTCATAAATTCCTGTCTGACATTCTGTGCTAAAATCCCAATTAGAGATTTTATTAATGTATTCATAATCAATTGGTATGCTATTTTTAAGCACAGAAAGACTGTCAATTCTCCAATGCTCAGAGAAAAAATCATAACTAAACGGATCTACTGGACAACATTTTCCACAATTGCCTCCACCTAAATAAACTATTTCACTTTTCAACTCTGGCAATATCAAAACCTCTTCAATTAACTCATAATCTTCTTCTTCATTTAATCTATAAACCTGTACCAAAAGGTCATCATCCGTTGCATTAGTAACGTTTAAATTATATCCATAATAGTAGTCACAAGATGTCAACGCTATAAGAGTCAATAAACAAATAATAGTATTTCTCAAGGCGAATATTTTTAACGATATATTCATAAGATGCAAATCAACAAAAATGGTTGCGCCACAAAACAAAAAACCACGCTGCAAAAGCGTGGTTTAAATATTTAAAAATCTTCTCTTCTTAGCAATGATCGTTATAAGCGTCCATAAGATTCTCTGCAATCATTTCAGCAGGACGTCCTTCAATGTGGTGACGCTCCAACATGTGTACTAATTCTCCATCCTTAAACAATGCCATGCTTGGTGAGCTTGGCGGAAAAGGAATCATATATTCTCTTGCTTTATCTGTAGCTTCTTTGTCTACACCTGCAAAAACAGTAACTAAATGATCTGGATGCTTTGCATTTTGCAAACTCAATCTGGCTCCTGGTCTAGCATTTGCTGCTGCACAACCACAAACCGAATTTACAACCACTAATGTAGTACCCGTTTTCGCTATTGCTGCATCTACTGCTTCTGTTGTATGTAATTCTTCAAAACCAATATTGGTTAAATCTTCGCGCATTGGTTTTACTAATTCTGCTGGATACATATCTCTTATTTAAATTAATTTCTTTTTAATGAATTGCAAAGATACCAATTGTGTAACAAATCTTGGTTTTTATCGCCTTACAAATATTATATTTGGTCATAAATAAAATCTATAGCTTACATGAGTATTTCTAAGTGGATTGGCGCATCGATAGGATGGTCTTTTGGAGGACCAATTGGAGCCATTATTGGTTTAGCAATTGGAAGTGTTGTAGATGCCATGGCATCTAGTCAAAATAATCCGCTTTTGGGAGAGAGTGATTACTCTCAACGAACCAAAAGAAGACCACAGCACAGAACAACTCAACGAACCAGAACACAACGGCAAAGAGCTCAGACACGTTCTGGAGATTTTGAAGTGAGTCTTCTAATCTTGGCATCTATAGTTATAAAAGCGGATGGCAAACAGGATCAAAGAGAGTTAGATTTTGTACGCCGACAGTTTACAAACATGTATGGTAAGGAACGTGCTAACAATGCCTTTAAGCTATTCAAAAACATAAGCAAACAGAATATTTCAACGCGTCAAGTGTGTTTGCAGATTAGAGATATGATGGACCATCCATCTCGATTGCAACTTATGCACTTCTTATTTGGAATTGCCAAGGCTGATGAAGTCGTTGCAGAGAGTGAGATTAAGCAGATCTATACTATATCTGGATACTTAGGAATTAGCAACAAAGATTTTGAAAGCATCAAAGCCATGTTCTACAACAGCAGAGAGCAAGCCTATAAAATTCTTGAAATTTCCAAGTCCGCTACAGATGATGAAGTGAAGCGTGCGTATAGAAAAATGGCTAAAAAATATCATCCAGATAAAGTTGCACATCTTGGGAAAGAACATCAAGATGGTGCCGAAGAGAAGTTTAGGCAAGTGCAGCAAGCCTATGAAACCATTCAACAAGAACGAGGGTTTTAGTCTAGATTATGTATTGGTTAATTGGAATAGTCATTGTTTTTATCATCGCTTTTATAATCATAAAGCTAGCGTTCAATACTGATGAAAATCCAGACTCTCAACTTGGTATTTTAGAGCATCCTAGTGCTTTTGAAAAGTCAGGCATAGAACGTGTTGATAAAGCTGCTAAAAAAGATGATGTCAACACTCTAGAACTTTAAGAACAATTTAACATCAACCCAAAATCTGAACCCAAAAAACTGGACGTATCTATTTAACAAGAAAAGACCTACCTTTCTTTTAAATCTAAGTTCATTTTAAATCCATCAACCCTATGCAAATCAAGAAATTTTTGGTTTTAGCACTCATCATTGCTTTAGCCGCTTCGTGCAAAAAGAAAGACACAGAAACAGATAATCTTTTCCGATTCAAAGATTTCATTAGCTACACAACTTCAGGACAAGTCTCTGTTACAGCACCAATAGAAGTAAATTTAGCCAATAGTGTAGCGGGTTGGGAACTCGATCAAGAAATTGACGACAATATTCTATCCATAAAGCCACATGTTTCTGGTAAACTTATCACTAAAGGCAAGCGTAAGCTACATTTTATACCAGATGAGTCATTAGATTCAGATACAGAATATACTGTGACTGTAAAGCTCGGGAAGATCTATAACGACATTCCTTCAGAATTCAAAAACTATACGTTTCAATTCAAAACCATAACGCCAAACTTCAATATTGTGACTAACAGTTTGCAGTCCTATTCTAAAGAATGGCAATACATTGGCGCAACTATAAAATCTGCTGATGTTATAAAACTTGGAGATGCCAAAAAGCTAGTTAAAGTCACTCAAGATGGAAAGGAACTTAATCTGGTATGGGATGAATCTGCAACTTATGAGAGAAATTTTGGTTTTAAAATAGACAGCATACATCGTCTTGTAGAAGATTCAAAAATTAAAGTGGTTTGGGATGGCAAACCTATTGATGCAGATCATTCTGGTGAAAATGAAATCGTTATCCCTGGCAAAAACAACTTCACGATAACAAAGGTCGATGTTGTACAATTTCCAGAGCAATTGCTGAGCATCAACTTTTCAGACCCTATAAAACCTCAACAAAACTTTGATGGATTGGTCACTATTCAAAACAGTCAAAATCCAAGATTTGTTGTAGTGGGTAATGTACTTAATGTCTATCCTAGCAATAAATTAGTTGGGAACATTCAGGTAGATGTCTTTCAAGGCATCAAGAATACTGATGACTATAAACTAAGAAACCCTTTTTCAGAACTTATCACTTTTGAAGATATAAAACCTCAGGTAAGACTCTTAAACAGTGGTGTTATTTTACCAAACTCCAAAGAGCTTACTTTCAATTTTGAAGCCGTAAATCTTAGTGCTGTAGATGTCAGAATCATAAAAATATTCGAAAACAATGTGCTTCAATTTCTACAGGAAAATGATCTAAATAGTAACAATCGTCACGAAATTCGAAGAGTTGGTCGTCGTATTGCCAAACAAACAATACAATTACAAACCGAAGCAGAAAATAATGGAAAGTGGAAATCTTACGGTATAGATCTTTCCAAATATTTTAAAGCAAATCCAGGGTCTATTTATCGCGTAGAATTAAGCTATAAAAAAGCTTACTCACTATACAATTGCGAGAGCAATCCAAACATTACCAATTCTGAAGATAATGAGGATTATTACGAAGAAGACTATTATGAAGATGATTACAATGATTATGCTGAAACAACACCTGAAGAAGATGACATAAGAGAAGAAGAGTATTGGGATAATCTTACTTACAATTATAGACGCAACAGATATTATAACTGGAGACAACGAGATAACCCATGCCATCAGGCCTATTTCAACGAAAACAAAATAGTATCGCAAAATCTATTATCGTCTAACCTTGGTGTTATTGTAAAGCATGGTGCCAATAAGGATTATTACTTTGCTGTAACCAATATCTTAAATACTAATCCAGAAAGTAATGCTACAATCAGGCTTTACAATTACCAACAGCAAGAACTAACGTCTGCTAAAACAGATACCGATGGTTTAGCACAACTGCAAACTAATAATCGTGCAGCCTTTGCTGTAGTTACCAAAGGTGAAAATGCCACATATATTAAGCTTAGAGATGGCAAGTCATTATCCTTAAGTAAGTTCGACGTTTCTGGTCATCGTTTGCAACGCGGTCTTAAAGGATATATTTATGGCGAAAGAGGTGTCTGGAGACCAGGTGATACATTGCACTTATCCTTTATGCTGAATGACAGTGGTAACAAATTACCTAAAGGGCATCCTATAAAACTTGAAATCACAGACCCAAATGGAAAACTAGCCTATAAAAAAGTAACACCAGATAACCTCAACAATCTATATACCTTCTCTGTCCCTACTTCTACAGAAAGTAAAACAGGGAATTGGAATGCTAAGATTTCTGTTGGTGGCGCTAAGTTCTACAAAGCCCTCAAAGTTGAAACCGTAAAGCCTAATCGCTTAAAAATAAAATTCGATTTCGACGAAGACATTCTATCGGGCAACAAACCGTTTCAAGGTGATTTGGATGTAAAATGGCTTCATGGTGCGCCTGCTAAAAACGTTAAGACGGAAATCAAAGCTAAGTTTAGCAACTCTTATAAAGGTTTTAAAGATTACAAAAATTATGTCTTCCGTGATCCTGCGAGAAAATTTCAAACTGAAGAGACTATCATTTTCGAAGGCAATGTCAATGAAGATGGTTTAGCCAAAATCAACAAACAACTCAGTATTGGAAAAAGTGCACCGGGGTTATTGAATGCACAATTCTTGGTAAGAGCTTTTGAAAATGGAGGTGATTTCTCGATGGATGCATTCTCAAAAACCTATGCACCTTATGATGCTTTTGTCGGTCTCAAGTCCCCTAAAGGTAGAGCCTATGGTTCATTCTTCACTAATGAAGATCAAACATTCGATATTGTAGTTGTTGACCCTCAAGGAAAGCCTATAAAACGAGATGGGCTCGAGGTAAAGGTTTACAAAATCAATTGGCGTTGGTGGTGGAATTCTTCATACGATAATTTAGCATCATACGTAGCTAATTCATATCATAAGCCTTACAAAAACATGACGTTGAATACCAACGGCAAAGGCAAAACAAGTTTCACAATTAATATTCCAGAAAACGAACGTGGTCGTTACCTCATCAGAGTTGTCGATCCAAAGAGTGGTCATGCGACAGGACGTATTGCCTATTTCTACAGAAACTGGTGGCAAAACGCTTCTAATCAGAATCAGGAAAATGCTAAAATGCTGATATTCTCTGCAGATAAAGAGCAATACAATGTAGGAGATAATGCGGTATTAACGTTCCCTTCTGGCAGCGAAGGACGAGCCTTAGTAAGTATTGAAAACGGCACCGAAATCTTACAGCAACAATGGGTAAAAACAGTTCCAGGTGAAACTAAAGTTACCATTCCTATTACTTCTGAAATGGCTCCAAATGTATTTGCGAATATTTCATTGCTACAACCTCATGCGATTACGGCAAATGATTTACCAATACGCCTATATGGTGTTATTCCTATTATGGTTGAAGACCCTGTAACCAAGCTAGAACCTGAAATACAAATGCCTAATGAATTAAGGCCAGAACAGGAGTTTGAAGTAACAGTTTCTGAAAAAAACAACAAAGCCATGACCTACACTATTGCCATGGTTGAAGAAGGATTGCTGGATCTTACCAGATTTAAGACACCAAATGCTTGGGATGAGTTTTATAAGCGTGAAGCCCTAGGTGTAAAAACTTGGGACATCTACGATGATGTCATTGGAGCTTATGGCGGAAGTATTGACCAGGTCTTTGCAATTGGTGGTGATGGCAGCGCAGCAGGTGGTAAAAACAAAAAAGCCAATCGCTTTAAACCTGTAGTGAAGTTCTTAGGTCCTTTCTCAATAAGTCCTGGCAATAGTAAAACTCACAAGATAAAAATGCCTAACTACATTGGTTCTGTAAGAACTATGGTGGTTGCAGGTAACGTTGGAGCAGAAGCCTATGGAAGCACAGACAAAACTGTAAAAGTCAATAAACCGTTGATGGTATTGGCGACTTTACCTCGTAAGTTAAGCCCAGGTGAAAAAGTAACACTGCCTGTAACGGTCTTTGCTACTAAAAACAACATTAAAAATGTAGACATCAGCTTAAAAATGAGCGACGGTATTTCTGTAGTCGGTAACTCTTCTCAACGATTAAATTTTGCTAAACCTGATGAAAAAATGGCGTTCTTCGAACTCGATGTCAGCAAAGCTAAAGGCATTAATACAGTAGAAGTCATAGCAAAAGGACATGGTGAAACTTCAAAATATAAAGTAGAGCTAGATGTAGTTAACCCAAATCCTTATACTTCAAAAGTTCATGAAATTACGTTAGAGCCTAACGCAACCCAGGAGTTCTCTTTTGATACATTTGGTGTGGATGGTACTAATTCTGCAACTATAGAGTTTTCTACCATGCCACCGATGGATTTTTCTCGTCGTCTACAGTATTTGATTCGATATCCCCATGGTTGTGTGGAGCAAACCACATCGAGTGTGTTCCCGCAATTATTCCTAGCAGATATTTTTGATTTGCCTTTCGATAAGAAGAAAGAAATCCAATCTAATATTGAAAATGGCATAAAGCGTCTAGGTAATTTCCAAAGACCAAATGGTGGAATGAGTTATTGGATTGGAGAGCACAGTGCCAATGATTGGGGAACAAGTTATGCTGGACATTTTATGATTGAAGCTGAGAAAAAAGGCTTTGTATTACCACTGACCTTTAAAAGCAACTGGATTCGTTATCAGAAAGAAGTCTCAAGGCAATGGCGTCCTAGTTATCGCCATTACAATTCAGATTTAGCGCAAGCCTATCGTTTGTATACTCTTGCCTTGGCAGGTAGTCCAGACTTAGCATCAATGAACAGACTACGAGAATTCTCCGAAATCTCCAACGAAGCCAAATGGCGATTGGCTGCAGCTTATGCTTTAGCTGGACAAAAAGAAGCTAGTGATGCAATTGCGGCTACAGCAAATATTGAGTTCGAACCCCCTAGATCTAATTATTACACCTATGGTTCCGTAAACAGAAATAGAGCAATGGCACTAGAAACCATGGTCATTACTAAAGATAATCGCTCCCGAGAGATGGCTAAAACCATTGCTAAGGAATTATCAAGTAGTCGATGGATGAGCACACAGACCACTGCTTATAGTCTTTTGGCTATGGCAAAAATGGTAAATGCTAATGGTGGAAAAGCTTTAAAGATTCAATTCACTAATGATGGACAATCCCAAACTATCGATACCCAAAGTGCTATTGCGCAACGAGACTTGACGGTAAACAACGGAAAGAATACCATAAGTATTACCAATCAAGAGAATAACGTTGTGTTTGTTAGAGTGCTTAACTCTGGAAAACTGGCTCTAGGTAAAGAAGTGAGCGAACAAAGAGGTCTTAGTGTATCTGTAGTCTACAAAGATTTGCAAGGAAACAACATTGACATCCGTAAATTACAACAAGGACAGGATTTTGTTGCTACTGTAAAGGTCTCTAATTTGAAGTATGAAAATGTTAATGATGTCGCACTCACTCAAATATTCCCATCGGGTTGGGAAATTGTGAACACACGATTTACAGATTTTGGAAGTAGTACCACTAGTCAAGCCAGATATACAGATATCAGAGACGATCGTGTAAACTTTTATTTCGACTTAAGAAAGAAAGGTAAACCTGGTGATGACAGAACCTTTAATGTAATGCTCAATGCTGCCTATTTAGGAACATATTACCTCCCAGGAGTTCAGGCTGAAGCTATGTATGATAATGAGTTCCTAGTTAGAGGAAAAGGACAATGGATAACCGTAGAAAAATAAATATGAATACTGATTTCAAACCGTATTACGCAGTAATATTCACATCGACATTAGTAAAACCTAGCGAAGTGTATAATGCCATGGCACAACGTATGGCAGAACTCTCAAAACAACAACCGGGTTTTATTAGTATGGATAGCGCAAGAAGTGATGTTGGTATAACCATCTGTTATTGGGAATCTCTTGAAGCCATAGAACATTGGAAACGTAATGCGGAGCATAGAGAAGCTCAGCACAGAGGCATCACTGAATGGTACAAGTACTACAATGTTAGGATTTGCAAGGTGGAACGAGAGTACGAATTTAACCGTTGAAAAAGATTATAAACTACATAAAGCGCAATAAGGTAAAGTCGGCTGTTATAGCTGTACTTTTGATTGCCTATTATTTCTGTTTACCCAAACAACTTTTTAAAGATCCAACGGCTACTGTCATTACGAGTAATAATGATGAACTTTTAGGTGCTTTGATTGCTAATGATGGGCAATGGCGTTTTCCGCACAATGACAGTATTCCAGAAAAATTCAGGCAATGTATTGTCCATTTTGAAGATGAATACTTTTACAAGCATCCTGGCTTTAACCCAATATCCATATTCAAAGCACTGAAACAAAATCTTAGTTCTGGTAGTGTAAAACGTGGTGGTAGCACACTTACCCAGCAAGTTATCAGACTATCTAGAAAAGGACAATCTAGAACCTACCTGGAAAAAGCGAAGGAAATAGTTCTTGCTACTCGATTAGAGTTTAGAGAATCAAAAGAAGATATATTGGCATTCTACGCTAGTAATGCACCTTTTGGTGGCAATGTCGTTGGGCTAGATGCTGCGTCCTGGCGCTATTTCAACAGGCATCCCAATGATTTGTCTTGGGCAGAAAGTGCTACATTGGCTGTACTGCCAAATGCACCAAGTCTTATTTATCCTGGTAAAAATCAGGAGCGGCTTTTAAAGAAACGAGACCGATTATTGAGCAAGTTGCTCGCCAAAGGAATCATCGATTCGCTAACTTACGATTTGTCTATCGTAGAGAGTCTTCCTCAAAAGCCTTATCCTTTGCCTCAGATAGCACCTCACCTATTACAAAGAATTGCTAAGACAAATCGTGGCAACTACGTACAGACCACTGTAGATAAACAATTACAACATCAAGCCAATACCATTGTTCAAAATCACTACAACCTTCTGAAGCAAAATGAAATTTACAACATTGCCGTTTTAGTTTTAGATAACAACACCAAAGAAGTGCTTACCTATATTGGTAATTCCCCAACAGATAAAGCACATCAAAATCATGTGGACATTATTAATAAACCTAGAAGTACTGGCAGTATTCTGAAGCCTTTCTTATATACTGCTATGCTTGATGCTGGAGATATTTTACCTAATACTTTGGTGCCAGACGTACCAACGCAATTTGGCAGCTATGCTCCAGAAAATTTCAATAAAGAATTTGATGGTGCTATACCAGCCAGTAAAGCATTATCGCGTTCACTGAATGTGCCCTCTGTACGGATGCTTCAACGATTTGGTCTGGATCGTTTTCACCATTACCTCAAAAAACTTCAACTCAAAGACATTACGAAAAATGCAAATCATTACGGTTTGTCACTCATTCTCGGTGGTGCCGAAAGTAATCTATGGGACTTATGCAAAAGCTACTCTGCAATGTCTTCAACCTTAAATCATTTTAGTGAAACCTCTAGCGAATACTATACTAATGAATTCTGTGAGCCAAAACTTATTGCTTCCGAACGTATAGATCTTGGCAACAAAACGCAAGAAAAACCACTATTTGATGCTGCTTCAATTTACCTCACCTTCGAAAGCCTGAAAGAAGTAAATCGCCCTGAAGGGGAAGATAATTGGGAGTTTTATGATGGCTCCAAGCAGATAGCCTGGAAAACAGGAACCAGCTTTGGGTTTAGAGATGCTTGGGCTATTGGCACTACAAAAGACTATACCGTTGGCGTTTGGGTTGGAAATGCTGATGGCGAAGGACGTCCTGGATTGGTTGGTGTACAAACTGCTGCGCCTATACTATTTGATGTTTTTGATTTACTCCCAAATAGTGAGTGGTTCAGTAAACCTTATGACGAAATGCAAGAAGTTAGTATTTGTGCATTGAGTGGCTACAGAGCATCTCCAAATTGTGATGCTTCCGAATCGAAATACATTCAGCAAAGTGGTTTAAAGACCAAACCTTGTCCTTATCATGTCTTGGTGCATTTGGATATTAGTGGCCAGTATCGCGTGAACACGTCTTGCGAATCTATGAATAGTATACATCAAAAGTCATGGTTTGTGCTTCCGCCTTTGATGGCACATTATTACAAAACCAAAAATCCGTTTTATCAACCGTTGCCAAAGTTTAGGATGGATTGCAGTCCAGAAGAAACTACTAATCTAGCTTTTATCTATCCTAAGGAAAGTAGCAACATCTTTTTACCTAAAGATTTAGACGGCACTACGAATGAGCTTGTTCTAAAACTGGCACACTCCAAACCCGAAACGACTGTCTATTGGTACTTGGATGATCGATATCTAGGAAGTACTAAGGATATTCATGATATGGCTGTTCTACCTAGTGTGGGCGAACATTATATCACAGTTGTAGATGCTCTAGGAAATGAGGCAAAAAGAAAGGTTACCATTTCTAATTAGACGTGTTGCTGCACTTTTGTCTCCTCGAGTGCATTCGAGAGGTAACTAGTTGAAGTCAGTATCTATAAGCATCTTGTCGTTTAAATCCATCAGCTTTATATAATCAACTTCACCAGCACCCAAAAACCGGTACCGAACACCAACAACCTTACCAATAGATTCGTTATAACGCTTCATAAAAATTACTTCGTCATCAACTGAGACCTTTACATTCTTGTTTTCTACATGAATCTCAATATCCTTGAAATCCGATAGCTCAACACCAAAAGCTGATAGATCGTGTTCTTTACCTTTCAAAAACACATCATTCAATAGGACTCTTAGTTCTGAAACACAACCTGGAATTGAAAACGGAACAATCATAGCGCCTTTAGTCCCTAATATTACAACTCTCGAAGTTTCACAAACAGCCCATTTGTCATTATACACGTTTTTAAAAGCCGTTTTTAATACAAAATTATCTGCTGAAAGATGATCAAATTCATCTACGAGATGAAACGTAGAGACCAATGGCTTTTCACTCGACGCAATTTCAGTTATAGCTTCGTCAGAAAGTTTTAAGCTTTCACTTTTAATATTGCTTTCATCAAAATACTTTGGAATAGGACTATAATCTATCGTGCCAAGCCAGCCTTCACTTTTTATAAACAAGTCATGCTCTTTCTTAATGTCGCCATCAACTAATAGCTTCGCTCTAAAGTAACCCGGAAAATAATATTGTCCTGTTGCTTGTGATTGATTCCGTTTCAGTTTGATGGTTTTAGTAACATCCCAATACTGCTGTATATATATACTATCGGAATCTACTCCTTTTAAATCTAAATCGAAGACAACAGAATTCGGCAAACCCTTAGCAATCGGTCTGCTTTCAAATTCCATCTTAGAGAAGTCAAAGTCTTTGTTCTTATCGGTAATGCTTCCAATCACGGAAAACAACGAAATAAAAAGCACCGCAATTATGGATGCATATACAAACACCTTTGTTTGTCCTTTTCCAGATTTATCTTCAGGTTCATTGACCTCATCGGTATTCGATTTGTTCTTGAATGCTCTCCAATTCAAATAGCCAGCAAATTGAGCCAGAGTATTTAAGGTGCTAATGCTCGGTGCACTGTCGTAATTAACTTTCCCCCAAACGCGCTTTAATGTCGTAGGGCTCAAAAGCACATTAGTTTCTTTTTGAATCGCTTCGCTAAGTTCAACAAACACATCGCTATGCCATTGTGTAGCAGAGCCCCAACCTAATTTCGCTTCGATTTCTCTTAGGCACTCCTGAACCAGTTCGTATTCTTTGTATGTCTTCATGATATTAAACAAAAGTCTCTAAAAATTGTGATTTGTACAACATTGAACAGTTTTGAACCAACTTGTTTCGCCAATTAGAACATTATCATTGAGCTTTATACTCATCAAACAAAACGGACATGAAAATTATATACACATTACCATCATTAGTTTTACTATTAGTATTTCAGTTTAGCATTTCGCAAAATAGTATTCCTATTGACACGACGCATTGGACTATTAATGCTAGATCTTATGTTCTCGAAAACTACAAAGGACAAGATGCTATCTACTTACAAGCTGGCGCCATGACGTTGAAAAACAGAACGTTCAAAAATGGCACAATAGAGTTTGATATTTTCCTGAAAGAAACACAAGCGTTTCCAGGTGTGTATTTTAGGGCTAAAGGGCTAGACAGCGAGCAATGGTATATAAGACCTCATTTGCCTGGAAAACCAGATGCTAACCAAGCGGCGGCTCTGACCAATGGAATTACACCATGGCAATTGTATTTTGGACCAAAATATTCGTTTCCTTATAACTATAAATACGACGATTGGACGCATGTAAAGATTGTTGTTAATGAGAATAAAGCGCAGGTATTTTTAGATTATTCTGAAACCCCTAACCTATCTTGGAACTTATTCTTTCCTCCTCAGGAAGGTCAAGTAATTATTAGAGGTGGTAACCAATCTGGTTTTCATATCGCAAATGTTAAGGTTGATGACACTACATCCACACTAGTTGACTTCAGTCCTATTGAACGTGAAGCTATTGAAGGTTTGGTAAATAGTTGGGAGATTTCCAATAAGTTTGAAGAAACCTTAGTGAATGTTCCTTCTAAGATTGATTCTTTAATAAACTCCAGAACTTGGCAAGGTACTATTACTGTTGAAGAAGGTACAGCTGCCAATATTTCTAAAAAGATTGTCCTGCGAGATGGTTCTAAAGGTAACACGGTTTTTGCCAAAATCACTATAAATTCTGACAGGGACCAAACCAAGTTATTTGAGTTTGGATATAGCGATCGTGTCATTGCAATTTTAAATGGAAATCCTATCTACAAAGGCACTAACAGATGGCGCTCCAGAGACTATCGTTATTTGGGTACCGTTGGGCTTTTTGACAGTGTTTATTTAAACCTTAAGAAAGGTGAAAACACACTGCTCATGGCAGTTTCAGAAGATTTTGGCGGCTGGTTGATTACTGGAAGATTTAAAGACTACAACGGAATAAAAATTGAGTAATTTATTAAAGTTTTTCTATAGGTCTTCACTATAAAAAAAGCCCAGCTCTACGAGCCGGGCTTTTAAAATTACACTTAAAAAAATTTAAGAACCACACATCAAGCAATCATCGCCTTCAGCTTCTTTAGCCTGAGCAATTAGGGCTTTCATTTCTTCTGCCGACATTGGTTCTACTTCAACAGATTCCTGTTGTTGTTGCTTAGCAAATTTCTCTGCGTTCTTAGCTGCTTGCTGACGTTGTTGAGCAATAACGGTTTCGTCTACCTCAACAGTTTCAGCAACTGGTTGTTCTTTTTTCTTGGTATCTAAGGTGAACTTAATTGCATCTACAGCACTCTTAGTACGTAGATAATACATTCCTGTTTTTAAGCCACTCTTCCATGCATAGAAATGCATTGATGTAAGCTTGGCCATAGTAGCACCTTCCATAAATAGGTTAAGTGACTGGGATTGGTCAATGAAATATCCTCTATGGCGAGACATATCTATAATGTCTTTCATACTTAGTTCCCAAACAGTCTTGTAAAGCTCTTTTATATCTTGAGGAATGATGTCTATATTCTGAATAGAACCATTAGCTCTCATGATATCTTGCTTTAAGCCTTCGTTCCATAATCCAAGTTGTACTAAGTCTTCTAGTAAGTGCTTGTTTACTACAATAAACTCACCTGAAAGTACACGTCTTGTATAAATGTTTGATGTATAAGGCTCAAAACACTCATTATTTCCTAGGATTTGAGACGTTGATGCGGTTGGCATTGGCGCCACTAATAGCGAGTTACGCACTCCGTGTTTCTTTACATCTTTACGCAGCTTTGCCCAGTCCCAATTACCACTCAATTCTTCGTCTTTAATTCCCCAAAGGTTGTGTTGGAACTCTCCTTTGCTAATAGGTGAACCTTTATATGTTTGGTATGCTCCATCTGCTTTTGCTTCTTCCATAGAAGCCGTTACAGCTGCAAAGTATAGGGTCTCGAAAATATCTTGGTTAAGCGCTTTGGCTTCATCACTTGTAAATGGTAATCTCAGCTTAATGAATGTATCTGCTAAACCTTGTACGCCAAGTCCTATTGGCCTGTGACGGAAGTTAGAATTTTCTGCTTCTTTTACTGGATAGTAGTTTCTATCGATAACCTTGTTAAGGTTCTTAGTCACACGCTTAGTAATTCGGAATAACTCCTTGTGATCAAACGCGCCATTCTTAACGAACATTGGTAACGCAATTGATGCTAGGTTACAAACCGCTACTTCATCTGGAGATGTGTACTCCATAATCTCAGTACATAAGTTCGAAGACTTAATGGTTCCGAGATTCTTTTGGTTAGACTTACGGTTTGCTGCATCTTTATACAGCATATAAGGTGTTCCTGTTTCTATTTGAGATTCAAGGATTTTCTCCCATAATTCTCTTGCTTTGATCTTCTTTCTTCCTTTTCCTTCAGCTTCATACTTTGTATACAAGGCTTCAAACTCTTCGCTATGTGTATCAGCCAATCCAGGGCATTCATTAGGACACATTAAGGTCCACTCGCCATCTTCCTGTACACGTTTCATGAATAAATCCGAAATCCACATTGCATAGAATAAATCGCGTGCACGCATTTCTTCTTTACCATGGTTTTTCTTAAGGTCTAAGAAATCAAAAATATCTGCATGCCAAGTCTCTAGGTATATGGCAAAGCTTCCTTTACGCTTCCCTCCTCCTTGGTCTACATATCTCGCTGTATCGTTGAATACTCTGAGCATTGGCACAATACCATTGGATGTTCCATTGGTACCTGCGATATAACTTCCTGTTGCTCTAATGTTGTGAATAGATAATCCTATTCCTCCTGCAGATTGCGAAATCTTAGCAGTTTGTTTTAATGTATCATAAATACCATCAATACTATCTTCTTTCATTGTTAGTAAGAAACAAGAAGACATTTGTGGTTTTGGTGTACCTGAGTTAAATAAAGTTGGTGTCGCGTGAGTAAAGTATTTTTTGGACATGAGTTCGTAAGTCTCCACTGCCGCATCGATATCGTCTAAATGAATTCCTACAGAAACTCTCATGAGCATGTGCTGTGGTCGTTCAGCAATTTGTCCATTAAGTTTCAATAAGTATGAACGTTCTAAAGTTTTGAATCCAAAATAATCGTATCCGAAGTCACGGTTATAGATAATAGTAGAGTCTAGTTTCTCCTTATTATCCATAATGACTTTATAGACTTCATCAGATAGCAACGGTGCTTTTTTGCCAGTACGAGGATTTACATAGGTATATAAATCTTCCATTACTTCTGAGAAAGTTTTCTTGGTATTCTTATGTAGGTTTGAGACCGAAATACGTGCTGCTAGCTTTGCATAATCTGGATGCGCTGTGGTCATCGTTGCTGCAATTTCTGCTGCAAGATTATCTAATTCGCTAGTGGTTACACCATCGTATAACCCTTCTATTACACGCATTGCTACTTTTACTGGATCTACTAGCTCGTTCAATCCATAGCATAATTTTCTCACCCTTGAGGTGATCTTGTCGAACATCATTGGTTCTTTGCGACCGTCTCTTTTTACTACATACATACTTTACTTAGTTTTTTAGTTTCCGATACACCTTCGGAAAATTAGTTAGTTAGATTCTGCGAGGCTGTCTGTAAGACAACTTCGAATTATTATTCTGGATTAATTAATGTTGAATGGACTCCTAGAAATCGGCGTCGAAGCTGAACTTGTCTTCTTCTTCCTCTTTGTTTAGGACTCCTGCTTTTTGATATTCGGACACACGCTTTTCAAAGAAGTTGGTTTTTCCTTGAAGCGATATCATGTCCATAAAATCAAATGGATTAGCCGTATTGTATTCTTTTTCGCAACCCAATTCGCCTAAAAGACGATCGGTAACAAATTCTAAATACTGCGTCATTAGGTTTGCGTTCATTCCTATTAAACTAACAGGAAGGGATTCGGTAATGAACTCGCGTTCTATATTAAGGGCGTCAACAATAATCTCTCTGATACGTTCTTTTGGTACTTTGTTTACCAGGTGGTTGTTATGCAAATGCACAGCAAAATCGCAATGCACACCTTCGTCTCTTGAGATTAATTCATTAGAGAAGGTTAATCCTGGCATTAAACCACGCTTCTTCAACCAGAAAATTGAGCAAAATGCTCCTGAAAAGAAAATTCCTTCTACAGCTGCAAAAGCAATAAGGCGCTCAGCAAAGCTTGGAGAATCTATCCATTTTAAAGCCCAATCTGCTTTTTTCTTAATCGCTGGGAAATTCTCAATGGCATTGAATAAAGTATCCTTTTCTTTTTCATCCTTCACATAAGTATCAATAAGCAAAGAATAGGTCTCACTGTGGATGTTTTCCATCATAATCTGGAATCCATAGAAGAACTTTGCCTCACTATATTGAACTTCATTTACGAAATTCTCGGCTAAGTTTTCATTTACAATACCATCACTAGCAGCAAAAAATGCTAAAATGTGTTTAATGAAATAACGCTCATCATCATTTAGCTTAGTTGCCCAATCTGTCAAATCTTGATGAAGATCTATCTCTTCTGCAGTCCAAAAACTTGCCTCAGACTTTTTGTACCATTCCCAAATATCATGATGTTGGATTGGAAAAATTACAAATCGGTCTTTGTTTTCTTGCAAAATTGGTTCTACCTGTTGAGACATATCTTCTTCATTAAATGTTAAAAAATGGATGTAAATTTTCGTGTGATTTGGGACTAACAAAGATTGAAAAATGTCTCTAATAATGAAAGACTTAGTTATGAACATTGTCAACAAGTTTTTAACAAAATTTAAGATTTGTAGCAAACTCATTTTTTATTTCAAATTCATATAAATTACTGATTTTCAATAATTTAACAAACGTTAAACAAAACGAAATTAGCGTAAGAAAAAGCACATGAAAACCGCGACCAGCTTAGATTTTTTCTAGATTTTTGCCTTTATAAAAATGGCTTGGTGAGTTCAAAAAATAAAAGAGAACCGAAGTCGGTTCTCTTTTCCCTAATAATTAACTAAACTAACTAAAACTATTTAAAAAACACTTTTCAGTTGAAATTCTAGAGTTAGTAAAAAGTCAGAGATCAACCCTGACTTTTGTGATTAATAGCATTTAATCTAACTTAAAGTGAATCCCCACGATCACTCTATATTTTATGTTAAGGTCAGCACTATTATTACAAATATCTAAAACCATATACTATATATTTATGCGGATGTATAAATGGCTCAAAAAAATGTATAAATGGCACGAGCCAAAAAGGCAATCGCCTTACTTTCTACACAATAAACCCAACAATCTATACATCTGCTTAGCTAGGCTTGTTGGAGTTATTAGTATATTTGAAATACGATGATTAAAGCAGTAATTGTAGACGATGAGCCTAAAGCTATTCAAAGCTTGTCTTGGGAGTTAAATAATTTTAGCGACCAGATACAGGTTGTGGAAACGTTTTCTGATCCTCACGAAGCTATTACCTATCTCAACTCCAACACTCCAGATTGTTTGTTTCTTGATATTCAGATGCCGACAATGGACGGATTTCAGTTTTTGGACAAACTCTATAATACCGAGTTTGCTATTGTTATTACTACTGCCTACAATGAATATGCGATAAAAGCCTTAAAGCATGAGGCTATAGATTATCTGGTTAAACCCATAGATTCTGATGATCTAGAGGATACTCTGAAAAAAATCAGAAAATTTAATAGTCGCTTGGTGAACTCTACCAAAATTGAAGAGGCTCTGAGAAACTTTAATAGTCATCACAACAAAAAGAAAATCACGATCAATACAGATGGAAAATTAATTTTTGTTGATGTGGATGATATCATTATGGCTGAGTCTGACGGAAACTACAGTACCATATTTATGGAAGGTGGACAGAAGCTTGTTGTCACCAAAAAACTAAAGGAAGTTAATAGCATACTGCCTGATAATTATTTTTTCAGAATCCATAACTCGTACATCATAAACTTAAATAAGATTAAAGAATTTATTAAGAATGAAGGCTATGTCGTAATGACCAGTAACCATAAGGTTCCTGTGGCTAGGCAACGTAAATCCGATTTTTTAGAAAAACTATGACATGTCAGTAACTCCCCTAAGATTTACTAATTCTTCTTCCTTTAAGGCATTGTCCTTTTTGCTATTACTCTGCTTGCAATTTACCTATAGCCAGAATGCTAATGACTCTATATTTATTTCTAAAGTAGACCAAATACTAAAGCTCAAGCCTGATAATTATGTGGCTTTAGATTCGGTATTATGGTCATATCAGAAAGATAGCCTTAAGATGTTTTCTTTAAAAGATAAATCCAAACAAGAAAACTATGCGCTAGGAGAAGGTTATGCTTCAAATGCTCTTGGGATCATCAATAGAGATATTTCTAATTACGAAACTGCTATCGATTTCCACAAACAAGCAGAATCACTAGCTAAAAGTGTTGACAATATAGAGCTACAAGTCATTTCATTAAACATGATCGGTGTTGTGTACAGACGTATGGATGTTATTAAACCTGCTCTCGATTACCACACCAAAGCACTTAATCTTGCGGAATCAACAAAAGACAGAACTAAAAATTTAAAGCGAAGCATTGCCGTGTCTCAGAACAGCATGGGTAATATCTACCTTGCTTTAAAGCAATGGGATTTGGCAATATCTCAGTTCGATAAATCCCTTGCCATCGAATTAGAAGAGGATAATAAGCTTGGGTTAGCCATAAATTATCATAATATTGGTTATGCTGAAGAAGCTAAAGGCAACTTAGAGAAAGCACTGACCAATTATAGACGCTCTCTAGGCTACAATAATATTATTGATTCTGATCTGGGACGAGTGATATGTGATAATAGTATTGGTAAAGTCTACATAAAGCAAGAAAAGTATGAAGAGGCAAGACCACTCATTGAGGAAGCTTTAGAGAAAGCTTTAAAAATTGGAGACAAGTTTTACATTGCCTCATCCTACATCAATTTGGGATGGCTCGAGAAAGAATTAGGTTTGCTCAATGGTGCCAAGGAACACCTCAGCTTAGGTATGGAAACCGCAACTAACTTCAACCTAAGAAGTTCTATCGTACTAGCCAATCAACATCTTTCAGATTTATATACCATGCAAGGTGATCATAAATTGGCTATGCATCACTACAAGCTTGCTACCGAAATGGATAATACCATTACCAACGAGCGAAATCTTCAATATGCAAATGATGTGATTATTGAATATCAAAATGAATCTAAGAATAGAGAGATTAAAGCGCTTGCTGATGAGAATGAGATTGTACGGTCCAAGCTCGAAAAAAACAAACGTATATTCTTGTTTGCAATGCTTGGTTTGATACTCATTGCTACCTTGATTATTGTCTTCAATAGGAATGAAAAACTTCAAAAAGAAAAACAAATTCTTACGTTAGAACAAGACATGTTGCGCAACCAGATGAATCCGCACTTCATCTTTAACTCGCTCAATTCGATAAAGCTATACATCATTAATAATGAAAAGGAGAATGCCGTCTACTATCTTAATAAGTTTGCTAAGCTGATTAGAAAAATCTTGGTGGCTACGACAGAAAAAGATATCAGCCTTGAGGAAGAGCTTGAAACCATGCAACTCTATATGAATATTGAAAACATCAGGTTTTCTAACGCTATTGATTTTAATGTTGTTATAGATGAAAATATACAAACGGCAACCATAAAAGTGCCTTCGTTGATCCTTCAACCTTTCTTGGAAAATGCGCTTTGGCATGGTTTGTCTTCTAAAGCAGAAGACAAGCGTATAGCGTTACACGTCTCTAAACCAGACCAAGAATATATTTCTATAAGTATTACTGACAATGGCATTGGAAGGCAGGAATCTGAGCGAATTAATCAAGCTAAACTTCTGAAGCGGAAGTCGGTTGGTATTGACCTTACTAAGGCAAGATTAGCTAATTTCTCAAAGGATTATGCTGGCGACTATAAGCTAAACATTGAAGATCTTTTTGATGGTAATGGCAAGGCGTGTGGCACAAAAGTAGTTGTTATCATTCCGATACAACAACACACGTTAAAGACCGCTTAATGCTACATATCTTTGGCTACTTTCTCTAATTCGGTATACCAATCCTCTCCAAACTTTCTAATCAAAGCTTCTTTTACAAATTTGTAAACAGGCACTTGCAGTTCTTTACCTAGTGTACAGGCATCATCACAAAGTTGCCATTTGTGGTAATTCACAGAAGAAAACTCTGAGTAATCCTTAACGCGTATTGGATACAGATGACAAGACACAGGTTTCTTCCAATCAATTTCTCCTTTATTATAGGCTTCTTCAATACCACAAAGCGCAACATCTTTATCATCAAAAATGACGTAAGCACACTCTGCATTATTGATTAATGGTGTTTCTAGCTCTCCTTCTTCAGAAGTTACAAAAACACCTAGTTTTTCAATAGTATCAATACCTTCTTGCCTTAGGAATGGCTTCACTTTAGGATATATTTCTTTCAGAATTTCTGTTTCCTCCTTTTCTAATGGTGCTCCTGCATCTCCATCAATACAACAAGCACCTTTGCATGCAGACAGATTGCATACAAAATCGCGCTCAATGATATCCTCCGAAACTATTGTTTTTCCTAGTTGAAACATGTCTCAAAAGTAATTAAAGTTTACGTTTATTTAATAGTAGAAATCATAATTAAATAACGACCTTTGCGGCGAATATAAATCTATACTCAAATGCAACTTAGTTTTAAAGAAATTTTTACGGCTTTTATGGTGTTGTTTGCTGTGATAGATATCATCGGAAACATCCCAATTATTATTGACCTAAGGAAAAAAGTTGGTCATATTCAAAGTGAAAAGGCATCGCTGATTGCTGGTGTTATTATGATCGTATTCTTGTTTGTTGGACAAAGTCTGTTGTCCTTAATAGGAATCGATGTAAACTCTTTTGCGGTCGCTGGTGCATTTATTCTTTTCTTCATTGCTTTGGAAATGATCTTAGGCATAACGCTTTACAAAGATGATGGTGATGGCGCGATAACTGCTTCAGTATTTCCACTAGCGTTTCCGTTAATTGCTGGGCCTGGTAGTTTAACAACTTTGTTATCGCTCAGAGCTGAGTTTGCAATAGAAAATATAATCATTGCTGTAATATTCAATGTACTCTTCATTTATCTTGTACTGAAAACTTCAGCGAGAATAGAGCGGTTTATTGGTAAAAACGGTATTAACATTATTCGTAAAGTTTTTGGCGTAATTTTGCTAGCCATAGCTGTAAAGTTATTTGCAGCAAATATTAAAGCTTTACTTATCTAATTATGAGAACCTTTTCAATCGTATTTACAATAATTGCCATAGGGATTATTGTGTTAAACGCTACCAAACTAAACTTTGATGGGCTTTTTGAAGGTGAAAGCCTAGTGGCTTGCATTACCATATTGGCAGCACTTTGTGCCCTGGCACTTGTTTGGATTTTAAACATCTCAAAGCAAATACAAAAACTCTCAAAAGGAAAGCCTAATGTTTGATGCTTTAATTATTGGAGGCGGTGCAGCTGGGATGTCTTGTGCTTTAGTACTTGGATCTGCTAAACCTAAGCCTTTTGCTGAAGATAAGCGTGTTGGAATTATTGTTCACCAGAAGGCATCGCATCTTCAGAATGCGCTTTTTAATAATGTTCTCGGTTTGGAACCAGGAACAACAGGAGCTTCAATTCTAGAAAGTGGTAAACAACAATTAGCTGATCTATATCCGCATGTAGAGCAAATTGCTAATGAAAAAGTCTTTGAAATTCTAAAAAGTGAAAATGGTTTTATAGTAACTACAAACAAAGGCACTTATCTAAGCAAACTCGTCGTGGTTGCTGTTGGATACACCGATCTATTGACTATAAAAGGCCTTGAGGATTATATTGAAGCCCATCCAAAAGCTAACGCAGAAAAGAATAGAATTTGGCTTAAAAACACGGATCACCTTATTGAGGAACATCTTTATGTCGCTGGGACTTTAGCAGGATGGCGTAGCCAATTTGCTATTGCTTCGGGTAGTGGTGCGCAAGTTGCTACAGATATTCTTACACTTTGGAATGGCGGTAAGCATGCCAAAATTCATGATAAGGTAAAGTAATTACTGTCCTCGACTAAGTAGAATCACTTCTTCGACCATACTATCATCTTCATTGAGAATTTGATGGTAAGTATTATCACCATACAATTGCTGGCCTAATGCGGCTTTTATCATACGTTTTATTTGGTCATGATAAGCTACAAACGTAATTCTGGTACGTTCTCTAAAGTTTAGATAGTCTTGAAATCGAACGACAACATCATCGCTCACATCAAAATTGTTCATGAAGTCTTCTTTAGTAACACCTTTGTAAAGACTTCTATCTTTATCTAATTCTTCGAATACGAAATAGCTTATGTATCCGCGTTGCTCGATATACGTTAGAGTTTCATTTTGTACGCTGGTATCTAATGGCACAAACACATCAGGAATGATACCTCCGCCTCCATAAACCACCTTTCCGCCTGGCGTTACGAAACGTAAGGAATCAGCAACCTGAATATTTTCACTATTGCTAAGTTCCCCTGTACGAAGTCTTTTGTAGTAATCTTGATAGTAACGCTTGCTACTACCATTCTCGTAAGGGCGTTGTATTGACCTTCCTGTTGGTGTGTAATAACGAGATACTGTAAGACGTACAGCACTACCATCTCCCAATGCCATTTCGCGTTGTACTAATCCTTTACCATAAGAACGTCTTCCAACTATCGTTCCTTTATCATTGTCTTGTAATGCGCCTGCAACAATTTCACTGGCTGATGCTGAACTTTCATTCATCATCACATAGATATCACCTTCTTCAAAATCGCCACGTCGTGTTGCAAAGCTCTTCTCTACTTTTCCTCTTTTGTTCTTTGTAAATAAAATTAGCTTATCATCTTCTAAGAATTCATCTACTATCTGCTCTGCAATACCAATAAAACCTCCTAAGTTATCTCTTAAATCTAAGGCTAGCTTTGTTGCGCCTTGGTCTTGTAACTTATCTAGCGCAGTTTTGAACTCTTTATATGAAGATTCTGCAAATCGATTCAACTTTATATAGCCCAAGTTGTTTGTCAACATGTACGCTGCATCAACACTCTTAATTGGAATATCTGACCGCTTTACTGTAAAGTCCAACAACTCATCTTCACCTTTTCTAAGCACTTTTAGCTTGACTTTGGTGTTCTTCTCTCCTTTCAGCTTTTTTACAATATCATCATTGGACCAATCTCTTCCATAGATAGAATCTCCATCAGCCATTATAATTCTATCGCCCGATTTGATACCAACTTTTTCACTTGGCCCTCCTTCAGTTGGACGAATCACCACAACGGTATCTCTGTAGGTGTAGAAATTAACTCCAATACCTACGAAGTCACCTTTCATGTTTTCGGTAACGCGTTGTAATTCTTCTTTGGGAATATAGGTTGAATGCGGATCAAGGTTATCCAAAATACCATTTACAGTAACATCGACAATACTATCCGTATTCACTTCATCTACATACTCATAATCTATATAATCGATAAGCCTGTTGAGTTTGTCCTTCTTACTATTGGTTGTAAACAAGCGATCGGACTTATCCGTGAAGTTTAGCTTGCCTCCTATGAGGACTCCAGCAGCAACTGCAATACCAATAATAAGCGGGATGTATTTTTTGTGTTCTGCCATTAGGCTTTTAGATCTTCTATATGTTGTAACTCAATGCCTGCTTTTTCCAAAAAACGTAAGCCAGAATCATCTTTGTAAGCTTCACTATATACTACTCTTACAATTCCTGCCTGATGAATTAGTTTACTACACTCTCTACAAGGCGATAATGTAATGTACAAGGTTGCTCCCTTACAAGATTGTGTCGACGCAGCTACTTTTAAAATAGCATTGGCCTCTGCATGCAATACATACCACTTTGTGTAGCCTTCTTCATCTTCGCAATAGTTTTCAAAACCTGTTGGTGTACCATTGTAACCGTCTGAAATTATCATTCGGTCTTTCACAATTATGGCTCCAACTTGTTTACGCTTACAATGCGATAACTTTCCCCATTCTCTTGCTATTCTCAAATAAGCCTTATCGTATCGCAGTTGTTTTTCTTCTGGCATTCTATCTTTTGTATTAACGAATATACTTGGTAAGTGTTGCTTTTACAATAAAAGCGAAGTTAAAGTTTTACCAAAACTTCGGCCTGTTTCTAAATATTTTAAGACAATAAATCGCTATTTAAAATCATAGGTATTACTAAGCCTACTACTATTGCAGACATTACCATAACCCAATCGCGTTTTGAAAACCTAAATATGGTTTGACCCAAAAAGCCTAAGAACAACACGACGAATACTATGATGAGTTGGGCAATTTCGATTCCTAATGCAAACTCTAAGAGCAACACCAATTTATTTTCTGATTGTCCTGAAAACAACAGGAATTCTCTCGCAAAACCAAGCCCATGGACTAATCCAAAAAACAGTGTGGAAAGGAACAAAACGCCTACTTTTTCATTCTTGGTTTTGCCTGCTGTAAATACATTATACAAGGCTACAATAAGTATGGTAACTGGGATTAAAAACTCCACCAAAGCTGCATTAACACTAACAACATCATAGGCTGCAAGCACCAAAGACAAGGTGTGTCCAAGTGTAAATGTGGAAACCAAAAGTAAAACACGTTTCCAATCTTTAAAAAGGTAGGGTACTGTAAGTACCATTAAAAAAAGGACATGGTCATAACCATTGATATCTAACACATGGTTAATCCCATATTTTACGTTGAACCAAAATTCGTCAAGCATAGTGAAATATTAGGGTTGTGCTCAAAAGTACAATTTATGCCCAATATTTAAAAATATGCTCTAAATGTAGCGTTTGGTGTAAACCCGAGAGAGTTTTGGATAATCCTGTCGACATTATTTTCATCGATCCTAAAAAAGCGGTTGATCTTGTTATTTCTATCTAAAACATTCCAGATGGATAGCCCAAACTGAGCTTTTGTTTTTGGCCCTAAATTAAATTTATAGATTGCAGAGAGGTCAACTCTAAAGTAATCATTAAGCTCAGTACTATTAGCAGCTCCAAAATTTACTTGTTCATCAATTATAGGTTGACCAGTATTGATTGGTGTTGCAGGAGTTCCGGAGTGCCAGTTCAAGCCAGCTGATAGTTTTAAAGACTTTGTCGTGTATGTCGAACCAAGAGTAATTGCATGTGTAATATCAAAATTACTTGGGAAATTCTGTTCTGGCAAAGCATCAAATTCGTAGTCATTGTTTAGAAAGGTATAGCTCATCCAAATGTTTGTTTTTTTGAAGCGCTTTCGCAACAAAACATCAAACCCAAATGCATCATAACTGCCACTGGTTCGTACAAATTCGTATTGATTTTGAAACCCTTGACTTTGGGTTGTAATGCCATCGACATTCTTATAAAAGCTTTCCAGGCTCGCTAACCAGCCTTTTTTATTGTAATGAATACCAACTGAGGCTTGTTTACTCCTCAGAATTGGTATTGTGTTATCATTGGACAATTGCCATCGTCTTTTTTCGATTCCCAAAAAATCATTTTGAAAGTTGATAATCTGAGACGTATATTGATGTTTGAATTCACCTAAAACTTCCAAGGTAAAATACTTCCCTAAGCGATGGTTAAAGCTAATTCGTGGCTCTACTATGATTTTTTCGAACTTATCTATATAATTAAACCTCAGCCCTCCTTTGGCAAAAGTGTTTTTGTCTTTGGAGCTCCAGTTTATCTGAGAAAACACACCGTGGGTTCTGACCACTTCAGAAATCAATGCTCTAAAAATAGGCACATCGACATCATCTAAATTAGTAACCTTGGTCTCTACAAAATGGTATCCATTGGTTAAACTTATTTGAGGACTAATCTTGTGGTCTGCCTTTAATCTTACACTGGTTTCCGATACTTTATTTTCCTGAAGAAATCGTTGCGAATCCAAAACGTTTGCATTGATTGCTTCGAGTTTGTAATCTGTTTCATAAACTTCAAACGAAGTACTTAGCTTACTGCTCCAAGTGCGTTCATAAGACAACCCTCCAGCAATACTGTTTTGCTTCAGGCTGCTTCGTCTTGAAATTTCTTCAGAATTGTCTACAGCAACCTCATCGAACATCAATTCATTATTAGTGTTGATGAAATTCAATCGTAGTTGATCCTTTTCACTTATATGATACAACCAACGAAATGACGTATCGTAGAAGTCAAAATCCTGATTAGAATTAATCACCTCATCGACATTATTAGTCACTTCAGTATCTTGGACAATGCGATCAAAAAACGTATTGTATGTTGGTGTCTTTACCCAATCGCTTAGCGACTTTCTAGCGGCTACTTGTATTGACGATTTTTTTCCGATAGGGATATCTGCAAAAGCATTTACATCTGTAAAGTTAACGCCAACACTAGCGGTAAAATCCTGGTTCAATTCGCTACCTGTATTCATTGCAATAGTCCCGGAAACGCCATCTGTAAGTGATACATCTGATCCGCTTTTTTGAAGCGATACTTTTTGGGTAATTTGAGGATTGTACATAGATATTAATCCAAAAAAGTGTCCTGACTGATACATCTTTATACCATCCCAAAGTATTAAATTTTGATCATGGGTTCCTCCTCTGATATTAATATTAGAAACGGTTTCGTTGACACTTTGTATCCCGGGAAATGCTTGTACAGCTTGAAGAATATCGGTATCTATCAGACCTGGTAAAATGTCGAATTTTGAAACGTCTATTTGGAATGTTCCATTATTCAATTTGCTTATTCCAGGGACAATATAGCTAGATAGCAAAACTTCTGATAAGGCTTCGATATTTTGACTTAGAACTATGTCTTCGCAAGTTGAATTTTGAAATTGACTAACCTGAACTTTTACGGGTTTATATCCAATGTGCCTTATCTCTATTGAATCCGTTGGCCGTTCTATCTTTATATTGAAAAATCCACTCTCATCACTAACTTCAGAATCGTTTCCAGATTGAATGGTTGCGTAGGCTACTGGAGCTTGCGTACTTTCATCCTTAAGAAATCCGCATAACATTAAATCATCTGGCCTGCTGATGATTACAAATGCATTATCTAGTACGTTAAAATTGAGTCTTGTTTGTTGTCGTAAATAATTTAGAGCATCAGCCAAACCAAGGGTTTCATCAGGGAAATCGAGGAATATATTCTCTACAACATCTTGAGCATAATTAAATTGAATGTTGTATCGTGTTTCAACTTGCTTCAAGACTTCAACAAGCGATGGTTTTTGGGCCTGCTGTGAATACCCACTGATATTGAGCAGCAGAAAGAG
This sequence comes from Winogradskyella sp. 3972H.M.0a.05, assembly GCF_040493455.1. Classification (NCBI taxonomy): domain Bacteria; kingdom Pseudomonadati; phylum Bacteroidota; class Flavobacteriia; order Flavobacteriales; family Flavobacteriaceae; genus Winogradskyella; species Winogradskyella sp. 3972H.M.0a.05. The sequence continues at coordinate 182,667 of NZ_JANFDA010000001.1, forward strand.
TCCTAAAAAGATGGTGTAATACTTATTGGTCTTGCCCATGAATAACTACTTGGTTGGTTTCAAGTATTTTGTAGGTTAGGTTCATGGGTTTTGTAATGGCAATTAATGCGCTTTCAATATTTTCGTGTGGAAAACCACCAGTAAATAAACGACTGTTTTCAACGTCTTGTAAACGTATTTCGATCTCATACTGTCGTTCTAATTCATCAATGACTTCAGAGAATGGAATACGTTCAAAATTACTTTTATTAGTTGTCCAGTCGGGTTGAGTGTTTACAGTCGTATCTTTAGAAATTTCCCCATTAATTAACCTAAAAGAATCTCCTGCTTCTAGCAACTCATCCTCACCTGATGCCAGAACTCTAACTTTTCCTTCAAAACATTCAACCAGAAACATCTTATTTCGCTGCTTTACATTGAATTCTGTACCAACTACTGTCACAGTTCCGCTTTCGGTAAGTACATCGAATGTCGCACCTTTTTCCACTTTAAAATAAGCTTCTCCTATAAGGTTTACCAACCTTTTATCATTCCAAGTATTTTCATTGAATGTTACTTGCGATTGAGCGTTTAAAGCAACTTCGGAATTGTCTGGTAGTTTAAAATTCAGTTTCTCAGCAATACTGGTTTCAAATGTTGTATCACCATTAGAGATTAGCGTAAGGAGGTATAGACCTATCCCAACAACAAAAACACCTGCTATCTTTAAAAATGTATTGAGCCTAAATGTTTTTTTGTTTGACTTTACGGCATAAGCATCCTTGAAAGACTGAAAGCTTTCAGTCTTACTTTGATTAGAGGCTCTGAAAGCCTTGGCTGCTTCAACAATCTTCTCATTAAAGTCTGCGTCTTCTAACTGAGAAAACGCTAGCTTTTCTGATTCTGAGAGATCATCTCTTAGCCATTTTTCTATTAATTGATCCTTATCCACTGCCATCTCTATTTATTATATAACAACCTAATCTTTTTTTTTCCTGATTATTTCAATTTAAAATCTCCTAGCTCTTGCTTTAGTTTATCAAAAGCTGTGTAAATTCTATATTCTACTACCTTTCGGGTAACTCCCAAAAATTCTGCAATTTCTGCATGTTTCTTGCCTTCTGCCTTATTCATTAAAAACGCAACTCTTTGGTCTTCAGTGAGCTTACTCAATGCAACTTGATATCGCTTTAAAAACTCTTTTTGTTCCAGCACATGTTCGGGTGTTTCTGTGGTACTGCTCTTAGGTTTTGTTTGCTGAAACTTTAATACTACTTTCTTATGCTTAATAGCATTTAGAACCATATTATTAGCCACAGTAAACAGATATGATTTTGCTTTTGAAAAGGATACATTCTTACAATTATCCCAAAGCTTCACAAAGGCATCTTGGGTGATGTCATTGGGATTGGATTCTGCACCGTATTTATAGTACAAAAAGTCGTGCAGATCCTTAGCGTATTTATTGTAAACACCTTCAAAAACTGATTCGCTACAAATATGTTCGTGTAGTTCTTTTGACAAGCTAATTATTTTGTTAGCCTAAAAGTATAGAAATATTTTTTACAATTTTTCAGGAATTTCAAAGATGAAGTTGTTTTAGTAATGTATCTTAAGGTAAAACTTTAGAAATGATTAAGAATACATTAAAGACAACAGCATTGGTTTTGCTTGGAACTCTAATATTATTTTCTTCTTGTAGAAAAGAAGAAATGGAGTTAATTAATACTCCAGACGATAATATTCTAGGTTCAAATTCTTCTATTGCAAGCTTAATGCAGCGTGTTGCTATCAATGATGGTTCTGTCGATAATATTCTCGACAGAGCAAATTGTTTTACCATAAAATACCCTGTAACGGTTACTGCAAACTCTGAAAATATTACGGTCACCAATGCTTTGGAATTGGATAATGTTGAAGCAGTTTTTGATCGCTATGATGATGACCCGGACGCCCTTACGATTCAGTTCCCTATTACAATAATAAAAGATGATTTTGAAGAAATTGAAGTTACTAGTAATTCAGAGTTAACAACCATAGCATCAAATTGTGCTGGCGAAAATGTAGCTGATACTGATATTGAATGTTTGGATTTTCAATATCCTATTTCTGCTTCAATCTTTAATACGAATAGTGAGCTTATAGGAACTGAAACACTTACTAACGATAAAGAGCTGTTCAGCTTTATCGAAGCTATAGACACCAATGATATTATTAATATCGATTTCCCCATAACTACCAAATTATATAATGATACAGAGACTGTGGTTAATTCACTTTCGGAATTAGAAACTATTATTTCTGCGAATATCAGTGCTTGTAACGAAGATGATGATTACGATTACAATGATGATGACTGTAATGATTGTACGGTTGAGCAGCTAACGCAACTCTTAACGAGTTGTCCTGCTTGGACGGTTGAAAATTTAGAACGCGATTCTAATAATACCGAAGACATTTATGTTGCATATAGGTTTGAGTTTTTTGCTGATGGTACTGTGATGGCAGAGTATGGTATTTGGAACTATTATGGTACCTGGTCAGCCAATGGTTCTGGAAATGACATTACTGTAGAGATAGATGTCCCCGAACTCCCAGATTGTAATAATAGTTGGAGATTACACGAGATTACAGAAAGCAATGGCGATATGGAATGCGATCTCAATCTTGCCAATGAAAAATTACGCTACATAAGCAATTGTGATTTTGAAAGCATTGACGACACAGCATTGGTTAATTCGATTACCTCAGGAGTATGGTTTGTGTCTTATTACTTTGATGATACCGACCTTACCAATACATTCAATGGATACACCTTTAATTTTTCCACTAACAACAATTGGATACTTGCTACAGGATCATCTGAAAATACTGGTGGTTATTGGCTAACACTCGCTGGCGATGAAACCGATATAGAATTAAACCTCAATTTTCTTGCTGACGTGTTACCTCTTGATAATATGGTTGAAGACTGGGATGTTGTAAGTGTAACTTCGGACATGATTGTGCTAAGAGATATGAGTAGTGGCGATGGCACTATAGATGAATTGATATTAGAAAAGAATTAAAACCTAGATATGAAAAAGAAAGATTCTACTAAACAAGGTTTTAATTAACTAGGCTTTATTGCTTCAGGCATAGCCTGAAGCATCGAGCCGAATTTAAACACAGAATTAAACTTTAAAACCAAATATTATGAGAAAGAGTTACAATTTTAAAATCCTATTCACATTAGCATTTGCTTTTGTCTTTACGTCATTTAGTTTTTCGCAGATCCGAATGATCGAAGTAGACCCAAGCACAGAGCGTGTTAAGGTTAAGAACTTTGGAGGAACAACAGTGGATATAAGTAGTTATAGAGTATGTACGCTATTTAACTACGCTGGAAGTGCACCGTTGAGTAGTATGACACTTTTGAGTGGTGATTTCAATCTAGAGCCAAATGCCGAAGTAGAATTTACTAGTGCAGCAGCCATGAATGATACTGCTGCAGATTTTTGCTTGTACTTAGGTTCTGGTAGCTTTGGTTCGCCTTCTGCCATGGTTGATTTTGTACAATGGGGAAGCAGTGGAAACGGTAGAGAAAGTGTTGCCGTTAGTAAAGGTATTTGGTCAGCTGGTACTTTTCTAGATGATACCGATGCGCCATTTCAATATACAGGAGATGGTTCTCAAAATGGTGTAACTTTTTGGGATAGCTTACTTAGTGTTAGTGACTTTACTATTAGTAGTTTAAAGTTATACCCTAATCCTACAGACTCTGAGCTAAACATCACTTTCAATTCGAATATTGCTAGTGGTTCTATCGAGGTATTTAACATACTAGGAAAGCAAGTGTTTTCTAAAGACATTAATAATGCTAATTCCGATAGTCTTAATATTTCAGATTTGGCTCAAGGGCTATACCTGATCAGAATTAGCAGTGAAGGACAATCTGAAACTAAACGTTTTATAAAACAATAATTATGAAAATAGGTTCAATAAAGATCATCGCTTTTATCCTCATTGGTGCTGTATTTATAGTTGGTTGTACAACAGTAACCGAAGATGATCTTATTGAGCCTGTTCAACAAACCGTAGTCATTACCTATGACAATACTGTAAAATCCATTATTGATAACAATTGTATTGTTTGCCATACTGAACCGCCTGAAAATGGCGCCCCTATGCCTCTACTTACCTTCGAACAGGTAAGGGAGGCTATAGAAAACAGAGGATTAATTGATCGCATTTCGTCAACTGACCCTGGGTTTTTAATGCCTTTTGGAGGATCCAGACTACCTCAACCTCTTATCGATCAGGTTGTGCAATGGCAGGAAGATGGATTGCTTGAGGAATAAAATAAACTACTAAAGCTTTGGAACGATAATATATGATTGGATCCAACAGCCAATATCTATTCTTTTCCCGGACATATCCATTTGAAATATTTCTTTTCTTGTTGGTGCTTTAGCCTCGTAATAATCCACAGATTGATTAACTCTCTTTTGTAGTGTTGGGTCTTTAACAGATGCCTTTTTTGCTTCTTTCGCTGCTAACCAATATACAGCCCTTTTATAAAAATTATCCTTACCGCAATTCTTAGCACTATCGTCATACATATCTGCGATTGCTAAATGAGGTTTTCCGTTTGATGGATTTAATTTTAAAGCATTTAAAAAATAGGTTCTTGCTTGGCTGTATTGTCCTTTCTTTTTAAGAATAACCCCAATTCGATATGCCAAATTTGATTTTTCGTAAGCATCCTTTTCTAACTCATAGGCCTCCTTTAAATACTTATATGCTTCCGCATCTTTTCCTTTTTTGAATAAAATTGTAGCGACGAAAATTTTAGTGTCCGCAGATGGCGATACCTTATCATATTGCTTTACGAGTTGCTCATAGAGTACATCTTCGGTACATTCTTTATGATACATTCTATTTACGGATCGCTTTAACCAAATAGAATCGTTTTGATGAGTTTCGAAGCTTTTTGAATACAATGGAATTAAAATATTACAAGTAGATTTTGAAACTGATAAGGCTTCAATATTTTGTTGAATGAGTTTGTAGTTTTTTAAATAACTCTCGCAAACATCTTTAGCCTTTACCTCTTTCCTATTGAGTGTTTTACCACTTTCTTGCTTTGATAGTATTTCATTTAGCTTTTCTGAATAATTTTGAATTTCAACCTCTATCTTTTCACTGACTTCGTCATATGTATTGAACAGCTCAGCAGCTGGTTTTTTTCCTTCTTCGTACATGTGTACAGATAAAGAAAAATACGAGTACAAACTTTTGGGATGCGTAAACGTTGTTTTGTCCGTTTTAAATACTTTATCAAAACATTTATACAATTCTTCTTTGCTCTTGCCTAGTTCACCTTTATGGTCATATTGTAATTGACAACTTTTAGCAAGGTATTCACCTTTGGGTGTTTTGTTGGCAAAATATTGGTCACGGTCTTTCCATAAAGCAATTAAGTCTTCAATAAGTGTTTTCTTTTCTTCAACTGTACTAGCTTTAATTTTATGTTTTAGTATTTTTTCTCCATCAGCATAAATTGCCAAACTAAGATCCGGGCAATTTGTTTTCACGTACAACCATGGTTCATAGGCTACATCATATTTTTTTGCTTTAACAGATTCATGAAAAAGTGAAAGTTTTGTATTGCACTCTGCTTCTTTTTGAGCGTTTGCTAAACTTATGCCTATTAGCAAACTAGTGCAAAAAAGGATTGAATTTCTTATCATAAGGCAGTTGACTTGCAGTTAGTTAATACACACGAAACCACAAAAAACATACCAAAGCCCTATGCTTAATTAAGTGAAAAACTCAATGACTCATTGGAACGACCACTTTACCTCACAAAAGAGATACTTCACTAATTATGGCTTAATTATTGATGTTTTCATTACTACTTTCAAACAAATCAATGATATGAGAACCTCGTTACTTTTAGTCCTTTTTTTGGTTATAACTGGATGCCAAGAGAAGCCTGCAAAAATCGACATTGCGATATCCAGCCCTGAAGAAGTCATCACTATCAACGGCATCACTATTAATGATCCGAAGACAGAAGCAAATCTCAGCATCTTTATCCTTTCAGGAAAGGAAGAGATAGACGGTAAACCCTACAAGACCCTATCTGAAGCTATGGAAGCAAAAGAGGTGACGGTGAAAGAAACTGGCTCTGTAAATCAGCTTTCAATAGATAACGATAGCCAATTCTATGTCTTCATTCATTCTGGTGATATTGTAAAAGGAGGCAAGCAAGATCGCACAATAGCCTTTGATATTATTATCCCACCAAAAACAAAAAATATTCCTTTAGAAAGTTTTTGTGTAGAACAAGGCAGATGGCGACAACGATCCAACGAAAACGTTTCTACCTTTAGTGCCAACACAAAAATGTTGTCCTCTAAAGATTTAAAGTTAGCGGCAAAGCATGCGAATAATCAAGGGGTAGTATGGCAAAAAGTTTCGGAACAGAGCACTTCTTTAAATAAAAATTTATCAGACAAAAGCGGATATGCTGTTGATGTTACTGACAACGAATCGGACAGTAGTTTGCAATTGGCTTTAGAGAGTAAAGAACTCAAAAAAAGTAGAGATTCTATTTTTGAAAAGCTGAAACCTTTAATTAAGACACCTGATGCCATTGGTTTTGCTTACACAATAAATGGAGAAATTTATGGTATTGAAGTGTATAACAACAAGTCTCTTTTTACAGATTTATGGGATAAACTATTGGAATCTGTAATCGTGGAGGCCATTAGTAAAGAAGGTGAAGACCTAACTACGGAGGCTTCAAAAAAAGATGTTGCAACCTACATGAACGCTGTAAAGCAAAATGATAAAAAGACCGACAAAAAACTCAATAAAATCACGAATCTAAAAACTATTAAAAACGATAAAGGAAATATTGTTTTTATAACTGAAGACTTAGAAAAGCAAAATTGGATTCATAAAAGCTATATGACTGTCGATACTTCGACGCCAAAAAAGAATGAAATGCAGTATGAGAACAACAGGTTGAGTAATGGTAATTAATGTTGGCATCTTAAGCCAACATAATGAATACGTAGACTTTGTTAGCGCCTTTCTCAGTAGTTTAACTCATTAGTTCTTGGAATATCCCAACTGTTTAAAGAGCTCTGGTGATTGCTTTAAATAACGATTTTTGTTCGTTTCTTGGAACCATGCTTTTGATATGTTTTCATTATTATAAAGACGAGCGTCTTTCCAGTGCGAAATTCCTTGAATATATAGTCTTTGCCAGTCTTCGTTTATGAAACTAACTGCTTTGATATTCTTGTTATAGATGAAGTCGAAAAAATTGACGAACCATTGCTCCCACACTTCAGTGTTTTCTTTATCAATGCCTTTTATTGGGCTAGACTCTGCAATCATTATTGGTTTTTTGTGTGCCTTTGCAAAATCCAAAACATCATCACAATAAGTGCCGAAATTAGCCCCGCCATACGCATGACCAAAAACGGAGATCCCTACCCAGTCCACGTAGTCATCACCAGGATACCATGCAGACAACTTGTAATCCTTGAACGGTTTGGAAGCATGTGAATGCCAAACAAATGCAATATTGTTTGCACCTTCTTTCCTCAACAGATCAACGATACGCCTGTATGCCTTTACATACTTCTTGGGCTCTAGCTCGTTATGTGGCCCATCAAATTCATAACCTATCCTCAGATATATAGGTCGATTTGTAGATTTTGCCCAAGCACCATATTTCTTGATGACCTTATCATAATCACCTTTACCAGCTTTCTTAGCAACATCCCATTTGCCAACCATCCACATACCACTTTGTATAACTGTATTGGGAAACTTATCAATTAACATTTGATGATTTTGTGAGCTACCAGTGTCATTCTTATAGGGTTTTGTAACACCCTTAAATTGTGATACTGCCCAATACGCTGACCAGCCACCTGGGATATTTTGATCAGGGAAATTCTCAAGATATTCTGAAATACCTTCAACGGTTTGTCCCATAATAAGCAGGGTTTTTCCTTGTGGAGGAACAAACTTTGCTTGTTCGTAATCATAAACAAAATTAGGATCAACTTCTGTATTGATTTGTGATACCATTTCTTCAATGGATAGTTCGGTAGATACTGAATCTTTATTTGTTTTTTCTTGTGACCAAACGAATGGTGATGAAAAAAATAATAGCCCAGTGGCTAAAAAAATAATTCCATTATGAATTGTTGTTTTACAAATCATCGTGTTAAAATTGATCTCTTTTTTAATTTTTATATCAGGTGATGTATTTAGAAATTGGCATTTATAAGCAGTAAATCAGTTATTAAATTATAGCCTCTCTTTTAAAATTTTCCTTCATGCTTTGAGTGAATTCTTCTTTTGTTCCATCGTTTTTAAAAATGGTCACTTTCACATCAAATACCCCCCATGCTTTAATTTCAATTCTAAAATTATTACTTCTATTAACACTAGATCTTAGCCTTTTCTTAAACGATGGATGCAAATAATATTCAACTCTTTTTACATCATTGAGAGAATTGTTTCCGGTTGATTCTATACTAAGAAAAATTTGATAATGAGCTTTGCCACTAAGCCTAAAGTGAATTGGCTTAAACTTTGTATTAAGTATTGTAATTAATTTGTAATTATTCATAATGATGAATTAAATTATTGTGGAAATGACTCCATTCCTTGTGTTTGATCTTCATCCGACGGACTAGAACGCTCAAGGTTTTCTTCTAATGTCTCAGCCTTTTTACTCACCTCTTTATATTGATCGAGAACAACTTCACTCCCTTTACTTCCAAAGTAATACCCTATTAACGTCGTTAACACTCCACTTAGGATTAAAAATCCATCTTTAAAAATATTTAACCAAACTTCAGCTGTTTCTATGCTCTTGTCAACCTTATATTCAGCCCACGCTTTTCCAAGAACAAAAGCTAAAATTATTATAAAACTTATCAATACAATATATGTTATTCTTATTGTTAGGCGATTAATGCTTTTGGCCAGTTGTTCCTGAAGTGAGGTTTTAGCTTTCTTGTCCATTAGTTTCGAAGATTAAAATGAATCTATTATATAAACATATTGAATTAATAAATACCTGTTTGCTAAACAGTTACCCGAATAAATATATTAAAATTAATTAGGTTATTGAGAAAGTACTAAGCAATATTTTTAGCTAAACATATACGACTTATAGAAAATGTTTTTAACCGAAGTGCGAATAAAAAAACCTCAATCTATTAATAATTAAATAGTTGAGGTTTCCTGTTTTTCGTAAAATACCTAATTTCGAAATTTATTTATTTAGACCATATAAGACAGCATTATATATTACATACTACGCTTATATTTAAGATATTATTAAATAGCTAAAGCCTTCAGTTTTGTCAAAGAAAAGATTAGAAGTAGCTGTAATATTAAAAAATATTTTACTACTTTTAATTATGTAAAAAACCAAGTGTCAATTGGTTATCCTCCCCCCCCCCTATAGCTTATTAATAGTTGAGTTGCGCAATTAATTCAGCACATAATAACTTGTCATATGATTCTATTGTATGGCTAGTATGCTGTACTTGATTTTATATAACTTTTAATTATTTAAGTTCTAATAAAATAGAAATAAGCCTTCTTTGAATTACAAAGCAATAGAAGTCCTTTTATCAACTTTCCGGAATGGGTTAACTAAAGTAGACTTTATGTTAGGCATTAATGATATTTAATAGTCAACACAAAATTGGATAAATAAACATAAAAATGAAATGGATATTTTTTATTTCCCTCTATTCTTTTTCTTTATTTGAATGCTCTTATTCTCAAAATATAGAAAATTCACCATACGAGTGGAAATATGTAACAATTGCACATAAATTACTTCAACAAGAGCAAATTATTTCTGATTTACCTTCTGAAGAATTTGATGTTAAATATAGACTAATAGATAGTCTTATTGATAATGCTTCAATTAAGATTCAAAAAGTTTTAAAAGGGAAGCCTTTAAACTCAAGAAAAAAGTCAATGAATATTTTAAATCATATAGATATAACCCTAAGTGAAATGTCTTTTAAAACAGCTGTTAGAACAGAGTATCTCTTTCAAGCATTAGAACCTGTTAAAATTGACAGAGTTTCCCCTACTTATGCCTATAAGGATAAAAGACGTAATAATGACTCAAAATATTATAAATATTCCACTTATATCAATGATAAACGTGTTACTATCTATGAAACTGAAAGACAAAAAGAGTATTTTGATATTAATCCGTCAGATTATTTTTACCCAATTGATTGTGATTTAGGAGCATATTTATATCTAGCTATAGCTGAGGTTAATAACCTAGAAATGCATTTAATTCAAGTTCCATCTCATTCCTTAGTTCGTCTATATTATGGAAAAAATAAATTTGTTAATTGGGATAATAATACAGCCGAATATTTTGAAAATATAGAAATACAAAATGGACTAACTTATACTAGCAGTACGAGACTTAAAGATAGAGAGCTAGTTCAAGGAAAATATTTGAAAAATTTATCTGACACCGAAGTAATCGGCTATCATCTTTCGTTCCTTTATCAGCAACTTTATGAAAAAAATAAGTTTTTAGAGGCCAGAGAAATGCTTGAAAAATCTTTAAGTAGTTATCCTGATTCCCCAATGTGTATGAATAATTTAGCCTGGGTCTTAGTATCAGTTGATAAATTTGATAACCCTTCTGACAATATGTTAGCACTTAAACTCTCAAAAAAGGCTTATAGTGTACTGCCAAACAAATTAGAATATGCAATTACTCACTCTTGTGCTTATGCCGCCAATGGTGATTTTAAAAGAGCAAAAGAAATTCAACTCAATGGACCTAATCTTAGATACTTGATAAACGGGTTTAACAATAGTAAAAAATGTTCCGAATTATATTCAAAGAAAAAATAATTGATAATTATGAGTAAAAGTAAATTGGACATTTTTTTAGATTTGAGTAAGTTGATTGCTATGGTTATAGGGGGTTGTTGGGTGGCTTTCCAATATTTTGAGCATGATGCACAAATTAAGCAACTAGATAATAAAAGAGCTGTTCTTGACACTATTTTAGGTAATCAAGAGATTGTTAAAAATAAACAAGAATTAAAATTAGCTCAACAAGAAGATAGCATAAAATCAATAGAACTAAAGTACATGAACAGTTTGAAAGATTCTGAATTAAAGGCACTTGAGTTACAGAATCTGAATAATGATATTCAATATAAATACAGAGAAATAGAAACTAAATTAGGGATAAAATCAGTTGAAGTAGAAACACAATTAAATGAAATTAAGTTAAAATCTAATTTGAATGAAAAATACGAGACCAAATTTCATGTAGAAATTGAAAAGAAAGGTCAAGTATTTAATGATTCCTTAGTATATATTATTAAGCCAAAACTTGAAATAATTAATAATTCTATTAATGATATGGAAATTTCTGCTGTGGTTTTTGAGATATTTTATAATAACTTAAGTTATAGACATCTAGAAGATGGTGTTGTTTCTCTTATTATGTTAGATAATCCACCGAACATTTTTTTTGAACAAAACTCCAGAGTTGCTCTAGCAATTAAAAACCTTTCGATTCCAACTTCTAAATGGGAAAAAATTGGATATGATTCTAATATTATAAGTGACCCTGATTACTTTTTAAGATTGGATGATAACTCAATAATTAAAGAATATCTGACTAATAATATTTTTACTTTTAACGGCTTAGGAACAGGTTTATACAAACCTGATGAAAGAATGAACATCTCTCCTATTTATTATGTTAAGTTGAATCGTGCTCAAGTGGTTTGTATTTCTGTTAATGTATTATTTAACAAAGGTATAAGTGGTAGACGATTTTATACTGATTCGTTTATTCAAGTTTTAGAAGACGTTAATTGATTTTTCAATCGTACAAACATTAAAAATAAAAATCCGTAATTCATTAATATTAAATGATTACGGATTTTATCTGTACTCAAGGTGGGAATCGAACCCACACTCCCGAAGGAACTGGATTTTGAATCCAGCGCGTCTACCAATTCCGCCACTTGAGCAAATTGGACAGCAAAAGTATAAAAATATTCACTTCAAACAACTAAAAATAAAGGGTTTTTGCTTTCCCAGTTGAAATAAATTCCTAAATTTGCACCTCATTAAAAATCAGGTAGTACTAAGTGCTACAAAACAATAGATTAACCATGTCTAGTTCTATTACCGAAGCGAAGATTTTTACATGTTCCCAAAGCAAAGCTTTGGCCGATAAAATAGCCTCGGCTTATGGTGTACCGCTAGGTAATGTGATTACATCGACGTATAGCGATGGAGAGTTTCAACCATCCTATGAAGAGTCGATACGTGGGCGACGAATTTTTATCATTGGATCTACAAATCCAGAGCCTCGTAATCTCATGGAACTATTGTTGATGATTGATGCAGCAAAACGTGCTTCAGCAAGGCATATTACGGCAGTAATGCCATACTTCGGTTGGGCGAGACAAGATCGTAAAGACAAACCTAGAGTACCTATTGCTGCGAAATTGGTTGCTAAAATGCTAGAATCGGCAGGAGCAACCAGAATTATAACTATGGATTTACATGCCGATCAAATCCAAGGGTTCTTTGAAAAACCTGTTGACCATTTATTTGCGTCGACTATATTTTTACCATACCTGCAATCGTTAAACTTAGATAATTTAACAATTGCGTCACCAGATATGGGAGGTTCTAAACGTGCTTATGCGTACTCTAAAGCTTTACAAAGCGATGTAGTAATCTGTTACAAGCAACGTGCAAAAGCCAATGTGATTTCGCACATGGAATTGATTGGTGATGTTCAGGGAAAAAATGTAGTCTTAGTCGATGATATGGTTGACACCGCTGGCACACTAACCAAAGCTGCTGACCTTATGATAGAACGCGGTGCTTTGAGTGTACGTGCCATTTGTACGCATCCTGTATTATCGGGTAGTGCATACGAAAGATTAGAAAATTCTAAGCTTGAAGAGTTGATCGTTACGGATTCGATTCCGTCTAAACCATCGAGTAAGATTAGAGTTTTAAGTTGTGCTGATTTATTTGCTAGTGTAATGTACAATGTGCATCACAACGAATCGATCAGTTCAAAATTTATTATGTAAATAATTAATAATTAATATAAACACGTAATGAAATCAATTACAATCAATGGATCTCAAAGAGAAAGCGTGGGCAAAAAGTCAACAAAAGCCTTACGTAATGCTGGACAGGTTCCTTGCGTATTATACGGAGGAGACAAGCCAGTACATTTCTCTGCACCAGAGTTGGCTTTCTCTAAACTGGTTTATACGCCAAATGCGCATACAGTTGTGATTGCCTTAGATAACGGAACGTCTTTCAATGCAATTATGCAAGACCTTCAGTTTCACCCTGTAACGGATAGAATTCTACACGTAGATTTCTACCAGTTATTCGAAGACAAAGAAATTACTATGGATATTCCTGTACACGTTATAGGAACATCTAAAGGTGTTCTTAACGGAGGTGTTCTAAGACGTAACAAACGTAAATTAAGAATTAAAGCATTACCAGCTAATCTTCCTGATTTTGTAGAAGCTGATATCACTAAACTTAAAATTGGTGGTAAGCTTTATATTACTGAATTAGAAAATGATGCTTACAAGTTCATGCATCCAGACAACACTGTAGTATGTCAAGTAAGACGTTCTAGAGCTGCAATGAATGTTGAAGATGAGGAAGAAGATGAAGATGAAACTACAGAAGCAGCAGCACCAGCTGAAGGTGCAGCACCAGCTGCAGAAGCTGCTCAAGAATAGTTGAGTAAAACATAGTTTTATAAAAAAAGACCTGAATTTTCATTCAGGTCTTTTTTATTTTATAGTGTTCCTCTCAGTTGCTGCTCGCGTTCAATAGATTCGAACAGTGCTTTAAAGTTTCCTGCTCCAAATCCTCTTGCTCCCATTCTCTGTATGATCTCAAAGAACAGTGTTGGTCTGTCTTCAACTGGTCTTGTGAATATTTGAAGTAAATAACCTTCTTCATCTGCATCGATCATAATTCCCAATCCTTTTAAGGTTTCTATATCCTCTTTCAACTCATGATCATGTTCGAGCAAACGCTTTGGTACTGCTTCATAATATGCGTCTGGTGGTGTTGTTAAGAACTCAACACCTCTAGAGCGCATGCCTTCAACAGTTTTGATAATATCATCAGTAGCTACAGCAATGTGCTGCACTCCTGGGCTTTCGTAAAAATCTAGATACTCTTCAATTTGAGATTTCTTTTTACCCTCTGCTGGCTCGTTGATTGGAAATTTAATACGTCCGTTACCGTTACTCATTACCTTACTCATTAAGGCTGAGTACTCCGTATGGATTTGCTTATCATCAAAAGACAGGAAGTTCTCAAAGCCCATCACGTCCTCGTACCACTTTACCCAAGTATTCATTTCTCCCCAACCTACATTACCTACCATGTGGTCTACATACTTTAAGCCAAGTGGTTCTGGGTTATAATCTGATTCCCATTTCACAAAACCAGGCATAAACACACCTTCATAATTTTTGCGCTCAACAAACATATGAACGGTTTCGCCATAGGTATAAATCCCAGCTCGTACTACTTCACCATGTTCATCTGTTTCTACAGTTGGTTCCATGTAGGATTTAGCACCTCTACTGGTTGTTTCTTCATAAGCACTACGTGCATCATCTACCCAAAGTGCTATGACTTTTACACCATCTCCATGTTTTACAATATGATCATTGATTGGATGTTTGGAGTTTAGTGGTGTCGTAAGCACTATTCTAATTTTGTCTTGCTTAACTACATAAGAAACAGTCTCTTTACTTCCTGTTTCTAGTCCTTTGTATGCATAGGATTGAAATCCGAATGCAGTTTTATAAAAATGCGCTGCCTGTTTGGCATTCCCTACATAGAATTCTACATAATCTGTTCCTAAAAGTGGTAAAAAATCTTGAGCGCCTTCAAAGATTTTTTCTAAACCATAGTCTACACTTTTTACTTCTTTTGCCATGATTTATTATTTTATTTAATTGTTTGTTAGTTTGATTTAATTAATTATTCCAACCACGATTGGTGGTAAGTATCATCTGCTATTTCTAGAGCATCTTCTGTAACCTTAAGTGGTTTGAACGTATCTACCATCACAGCCAATTCATCTGTTTTTACTTGCCCGATACTACGTTCTGTAGCACCTGGATGTGGTCCGTGAGGTATTCCTGCTGGATGCAATGAAATATGCCCTGCGTCGATATCGTTTCGGCTCATAAAGTCTCCATCAACATAATACAGTACCTCATCACTATCGATGTTACTATGGTTATAAGGTGCTGGAATTGCTTGCGGATGATAATCGTACAACCTTGGCACAAAACTGCATACTACAAAGGCATCCGTTTCAAAAGTTTGATGTACTGGAGGCGGTTGATGTACACGTCCTGTTATGGGCTCAAAATCATGAATAGAAAAAGCATAAGGATAATTGAATCCATCATAACCTACTACATCAAAAGGATGTGAAGCATAGACCATATCAAAGATTTCATCTTGCTTTTTCACTTTCATTAAGAACTCTCCAGACTCATTGTAAGTCTCTAACTCTTGTGGTTGGCGAATATCACGCTCACAAAATGGTGAATGCTCTAACAATTGTCCAAACCAATTGCGGTAACGCTTCGGTGTGTAAATAGGTCTGTACGATTCTACAATAAACAGGCGATTATCTTCTGTATCGAAATCTATTTTATAGATGATACCTCTAGGTACTAAGAGATAATCTCCATATTTGAAATCTAAGTTTCCCAGTAGCGTTCTTAGCTTCCCTGAACCTTTATGGATGAAAATTAATTCGTCCGCATCTGTATTTTTGAAGAAATAATCTTCAGTAGATTGTTGTGGTGCAGCCAAGATGATATTACAATCACTATTGGTAAGCACTACTTTTCTACTTTTTAAATAATCTTGTTCTGGTTTAACCTGAAATCCTCTAAAGCGATACGATTTCATGTTGTTGCCTATAGCAACCTTCGGAGCAACATTATAACTTCCTCTTATTTCTTTAACCTGTGTTGGTCGTTGCTCGTGATATAAGTTGGAGGACATCCCATCAAAACCAATGGTGCCAAATAATTGCTCGTAATACAAGCTTCCATCTGGTTTTCTAAACTGTGTGTGACGTTTAGGGGGTATTTGTCCTAATTTATGATAAAATGGCATTTTCTTTATGTTTTAAGTTGATACGTAAAAGAGTTTTTCTATACTCAGAACTATAAAGTCCTATAAAGATACAATAATGCCTATTATTCCGGATTTCTCTTCAGAAGAAAATGTAATAGAAGTTTTAAATATTTCCAGAAACTCATCATGCTTCAAAGTTAAGCAATTTGTTTAAAACCAAAACCCAAGATTAAAAAACCAAATGCTTTGTTTGGTTTCGCCAGAAAAAGTCCATTTGGCTTCCAATGGTCCTAAAAACGTTTCTATAGAATATCCCAAGGCATAGCCTGTATAATCTGGTGTGGTAATCCACTCGCCTGTTTCAAAAATATCGCGATCAATATTAGCCAGATTAACACTTGCTATAAGGTGGTGTTTTTTAAATATTTCAAAATCAATATTTGTGTAGGCCTTTACAAAGCTATTGCCTGGTAACGACAGAAAATCGTAGCCATAAAAAGGAATAAAATTATTAATGAGGTTATTACCGTAGCCTCCCAGAACAAAGTCCAAGGACTGTGTATCATCATTACCAATCTTAAACCCTCCTTGGGTTCCAATAGTTGTATGCAGTTTATTGGCAAGCTTAAACGCAAAAGCAAAATCACCTTTTGCAATTGAGAACTGCGAAAACGTATTATTGAAATCTGAAGATGATAGGTACAAATGAAAATCACAATCCACAAAAAACCCTCGCTTTGGAAAATACTTGTCCGTGAAAGAATCTAACTTTAATTGCCCAAAAACACTCAGGAAGTCCGACTTTTCAAATATAGTTTCTCCTTCTTCTGCATCGTCATCCAAAATGGTCTCGGTAGATATTTTTAATCGTTTGTGTTCTGCTCCTAAGGTGAGTAATAAATCTTTTTGTAGTAATGTTTGAAGGAAAAAGCGATTGGTAATATCACTTAGTTCGGTATCAACTTTATTGACTGGTGTGCTTAGAAGCTGTTCGTCACTCAATATTGTACTCGCATTGATGTTCTTATCAAAGTGATTGTATCGAGATGTGAGCCCTACACTCCAATGAAATCCTTTATCAATGTAATATTCAAAGTTATAGCGCACATTATCTCCTACAATAAAATCAAACGTTGCAACATCATTATTAAATAACACATGCTTCCGAGTAAGGTTAATCAAAGCTGCGCTCTTGTATAAGTCATCATAGTGTACACCAAGCTTCAAAAACGTTTTGTTTTGGGTCTCCTCTACTTCTGCTGTAAGCTCATAACCATCACCTAATGGCTCTAGTGTATAATCGAAACGTTCAAAGTTGTTTGTAGCCATAAGATTATTGATGCCTTTGTTGAAATCGTAATAATCCATGGTTTCACCTTTTTTGAGCTTTAGCTTTCCAGTGATATAAGAGTAGGTATAATTTTCGTTGCCTTTAATCGTAAATGCATTGAGCTTTATACTATCTACAGATTGGATTTTTGGCCGCTCAATAGGTGGTGTAATTTGTTTATTTGCAAGCGCTTTTAAAGCTTCTGCTTTCTCAATTGCACCTAGTCTTCCGTTTTCGATAATCTCATTAACGTCTCCAAAGGAAATGACTGTATACTCCGTAATATCTGGTTTTATATAGATATCAGTAATCTTGGACTTTTCTTTCATGTCATTGATAGTCCTGAAGTTATTCACTTGCAACAAAACATCTGTTGCAGATTGAAGTGCTTCTCTATCTCTAAGTCCATCTTGCACATCAACACCTATGATAATATCCATACCTTTTTCTTTCAGCTTATCTATAGGATAATTATTGACAACGCCTCCATCGATAAGGACTTTTCCGTCGATAATTACAGGCTGAAATAGTGACGGAAAGGCACCACTTGCTGAAACTGCTTTGGGTAGATTCCCAGAATCTAAAATAACTTCTTCACCTGTTTCTATATTCGTTGCGATACAAAAGAACGGGATTGGTAATTTACTAAAGTCCTTTACATCATTGACGTGAAGCAAAACTTTAGTTAATAGATTGAAGACATTCTGCCCTCTGGATAAAGATCTTGGTACTTGAATTTCGAAATTATCAAATGGAATGGATACCGCATACTTTTCGGACTGATCCTTTTCATAGAATGTCTTTGCTTCTCTAGGCAGCTTATCATTGATGATCTCTTCAAAATTGGCATTCTTGAAAATAGAGTCTAGTTCTTTACCAGAATAACCAGAAGCATAAAGCGATCCGACGATAGCTCCCATACTTGTACCAGCTATGTAATCGACTTTAATCCCTAAGCTATCGATAACCTTCAACGCGCCTATGTGGGCAAATCCTTTAGCGCCTCCACCACTCAATACCAAGCCTACTTTTGGCTCTTTTGGGTAGTCTTGTGCTTCAATCTTACCAATAAAAACCAACAACAGTAGTATAATGAGTAACTTAACTTTCAATATTCTATTTCTTATGATAATAGTCAAATACTTTTTTTGCTCTAGATTGTCCTACAACTTCAGACAATTCGTCTAACGATGCTTGCGTAATTCGCTTAACGGATTTAAAACGTTTCATCAACTCCACAATGCTTTGCTCGCCAATTCCAGGAATAGTTTCAAGCTCAGTTGTTAATGCGCCTTTGCTTCTACGATTCCTATGATGTTCTATACCAAAACGATGCGCTTCGTTTCTTAATTGTTGGATAATTTTGAGGGTTTCGCTTTTTTTGTCTAAATATAATGGAATTGGATCATCTGGATAAAATAATTCTTCTAAACGTTTCGCAATTCCGACAATGGCAATCTTACCTCTAAGTTCTAAAGCGTCCAAGCTTTTTAATGCTGAAGATAATTGTCCCTTTCCTCCATCAATAATAATGAGTTGAGGCAATGGCTGCTCTTCATCAAGAAGACGTTTGTAACGTCTGTAAACCACTTCTTCCATCGACGCAAAATCGTCTGGACCTTCAACAGTTTTAATATTGAAATGTCTATAGTCTCGCTTGCTTGGTTTTCCATTCTTAAATACCACACAGGCTGCTACAGGATTGGTTCCCTGAATGTTGGAATTATCAAAACACTCTATATGCCTTGGTTCTTCCGAAAGACGCAAATCGGCTTTCATCTGTGCCATTATTCGGTTTGCATGACGATCTGGATCAGTGATTTTTATTTGCTTCAAACGATCCATTCTGTAATAAATCGCATTTCGATGAGACAGTTCTACAATTCGTTTTTTATCGCCCAACTTAGGCACAGTCACTTTAATTGTATCGCCTAAATCGACTTCGAAAGGCACATAGATTTCTTTTGAATTAGATTGAAATCGCTGTCGTATTTCGGTAATTGCCAATTGTAATAATTCTTCATCAGATTCTTGAAGCTTTTTCTTAATCTCCATCGTATGTGATCTGATGATAGAGCCATAAGACAATTGTAAAAAGTTCACATAACCATAGCTTTCATCGCTCGTAATAGAAAACACATCTACGTTGCTGATTTTAGGATTTACTATAGTGGACTTAGCCTGATAATTTTCAAGAATCTCAATCTTTTCCTTTACTTTCTGAGCATCTTCAAACTGCATCTCTTCTGCAAACATTTTCATTTGGTTCTTGAACTGTTGCAGTGAATTTTTGAAGTTCCCCTTCAAGATGTCCTTTATCGATTTGATGTTTTCATGATAGTCAGTTTCAGTTTGAAGTCCTTCACATGGTCCTTTGCAGTTTCCTAAATGGTACTCTAAACAAACTTTGTATTTTCCTGCTTTTATCTTTTCTTCCGAAAGGTCATAATTGCATGTCCTTAACTGGTATAGCCCTTTGATTAGATCTAAAAGTGTCTTTACAGTCTTTACACTTGTATAAGGTCCAAAATATTCAGATCCATCTTTAATAACACGACGGGTAGAAAACACTCTTGGGAATCGTTCTTTCTTGATGCAAATCCAAGGATAGGATTTGTCATCTTTGAGCATCACATTATACCGTGGCTGATACTTTTTAATTAGATTGTTTTCAAGCAATAAGGCATCGGTTTCAGTATCGACAACAATATGTTTTATCGATGCTATTTTCTTAACTAAAACTCGAGTTTTTCCATATTCGTGCTGTTTTGTAAAGTATGAACTAACACGCTTTTTTAAGTTCTTTGCCTTCCCTACATAAAGGATTTTATCGTCTTTATCGTAATACTGATAAACACCAGGTTGATTGGGCAGGGTTTTTATTTGAATATCTAGACTTGAATCGCTCACTAAATCAAAGGTAAATTAAAAGTTTTACCTGCGCTAAAGTTTTAATCGCTTCTCTCTTCTTTAACTTATTTTGCTAACTTTAGCACACAAACATTATACATATAAGTACTTAGATGAATATTGTTATTCTTTCTCGCAACGAGCATTTATATTCCACCAGAAGACTTATTGAAGAAGGTGAAAGCCGAGGTCATGATATTGAAGTTATTGACCCTTTAAAGTGTGACTTAATTATCGAGAAAGAAAAGCCAACCATTTATTATAAAGATCGATATTTAGACTACGTTGATGCGATCATTCCGAGAATTGGTGCCTCAGTAACCTTTTTTGGATGTGCAGTGGTTAGACAGTTCGAAATGATGAATGTCTTTACAACGGTAACTTCGGATGCAATCATTCGATCTAGAGATAAACTGAGAAGTTTTCAGCGTCTTTCTAAGGCTGGTATTGGCATGCCTAAAACCGTTTTCACTAATTACTCTAGAGATGTTGAGGAAGTGATTGAGCGTGTTGGTGGCACTCCTGTAATCATTAAACTTCTTGAAGGTACTCAAGGACTTGGTGTTGTCTTAGCTGAAACCAGGAACGCAGCGGAATCTGTTTTGGAAGCTTTCAACGGATTACAAGCCAGAGCATTGGTACAAGAGTATATCGCAGAAGCTAAAGGGTCTGACCTTAGAGCTCTAATTGTCGATGGACAAGTAGTTGGTGCTATGAAACGCCAAGGAAAAGAAGGTGAGTTTAGGTCTAACTTACACAGAGGAGGCTCTGCAAATTACATCAAGCTTTCTGAAGCTGAATTAAAGCTTGCCATAAAAGCCTCTCGAGCCTTAAAGCTTCCTGTTTGTGGTGTTGATATGTTGCAATCTAATCGTGGCCCACTACTAATGGAAGTTAACTCTACTCCTGGTTTAGAAGGTATAGAAAAGGCTACACAAAAAAATATTGCAAGGGCTATTATTACTTTTATTGAACGAAACAGACGCTAGATGAGTGAGAAAGAAATTCTAGAAATTTTAGGAGAAAAAGTTGCTCTTGGAGAACGGAAGACTGTCAGTTTTAATGTTGCAAAATTACACACACAAAACACTATTGATGTTCCTGTAATTATAGAACGATCAAAGAAGCCTGGACCTACAGTATTGATTACTGCTGGTATTCACGGAGATGAAGTCAACGGAATAGAAATTGTACGACAAATTATTGCTAAGGGAATTAATAAACCTAAAAGAGGTACCATTATTTGTATTCCTGTAATTAATGTTTTTGGGTTTATACAAATGGATCGCGAATTTCCAGATGGTCGTGACCTCAACAGGGTTTTCCCAGGAAGTAAAGAAGGTTCTTTGGCTAGTCGAGTTGCCCATAAGCTCATAAAAGAAATAGTACCTCATGTAGATTTGATAATGGATTTCCATACTGGTGGTGCTGATCGTTTTAACGCTGCTCAGATTCGCATTATTAAAGGCGAAGTTATTCTAGATGAGTTGGCTGAAGTGTTTGGTGCTCCTTTTGTGCTTTACTCAAAAAACCTAAATAAATCTTTCAGGAATACATGCTATAAACTAGGTATTCCGATGTTATTGTTTGAAGGCGGGAAATCTTTTCACATAGACCCAAATGTAACCAATACTGGTGTGAATGGTGCCAAGCGTGTTCTCAATCATTTAGACATGCTGAGCAATAAGTTCAAGGTGTCAAAACCAAAAAAGAAATGTGTTTTTATCTCGAGCAGTAAATGGATTAGAGCCAACCGTTCTGGGATGTTCAAGCCATCCGTCAAGATAAATTCTAGAGTAAAAAAGGGAGATCCTATTGGTAATATTACAGATCCTTATGGTAGTCCAAGCTTTCCTGTAAAGGCACCAAATGATGGCTATATCTTCAATATTAATGAATCACCTATTGTGTATCAAGGCGATGCCATTTTTCATATTTCTACAGCAGTTGAGGCATGACCAAAAGTGAGCTCAGAAAAAAATATAAGGCGCTACGAAAAGAATTCTCTTCGGAAGACATTGAAGACCTTAGCATTGCTATCTCCAATCGTTTATTAGAACTCCCTATTTGGAGTTACAACTACTATCATATTTATCTTCCAATTGTTGAACATAAAGAAGTGAATACTGAATATATTCTGAATATTCTAAACGGAAAAGACAAACATATTGTGGTGTCTAAAAGTAATTTTGAAACCTTGTCAATGAGTCATTACTTGTTGACTGACAATACTATCCTCACAACAAACGAGTATAATATCCCTGAACCGGTAGATGGTATTCCAATAGACAGTCAGCAGCTACAAGTTGTGTTTGTGCCATTGCTTGCATTTGACAACTCTGGAAACCGTGTTGGTTATGGAAAAGGATTTTACGATCGCTTCTTACAACAGTGCAAGCCTGAAACCTTAAAAATTGGATTGTCTTTTTTTGAAGCTGATACCGAAATTGAGGGTGTCGAAAAAAGTGATATCCGATTGGATTATTGTATTACTCCTCTTCGCCTATATACGTTTGAATAATACGCTCTTCAGGCTTTTGAAATACTTTCTTGTTGAAGAAAATAAGGATGCCTATTCCTGTGCTTATAGCAACATCTGCCACATTAAAAACCGGATCGAAAAAACTGAAGTATTCACCTCCAACAAACGGTATCCATTCAGGTAACACGCCATCCCAGATTGGGAAATATAACATGTCTACTACCTTACCATGAAACACACTATCGTAGCCGCCTCCTTGTGGTAAAACTTCAGCAACCATTCCATCACTATGACTAAATAACACGCCATAAAAAACAGAATCAATAATATTACCCAAAGCGCCAGCAAAAATCAACGCTATGGAAAGTATCATGAGTCTGGATCGCTTTTCTCCTATACTCTTGTATAACCAATATCCGATTCCGGTTACGGCAACAATTCTAAATAAGGTAAGTAAAAGCTTAGCTGTTCTGTCCGAAATAAAAGAAACAAAATCACTGATCTTGGTGCCCCAAGCCATACCATCATTTTCTACAAAGTGAATTTGAAACCAGTTAAAAACCAGCTCACTTTCTCCTAAGATAAAGTTTGTCTTGATGTATATTTTGCTGATTTGATCAATCAATAAAATAACAACGATGAAAATGATTGTTTTCTTTAATGACATAAGCGGTTCAAAGCTTCATTTATTCAGGTTTATAATCTAAAGGGAGTGCATCTCCTAAACGCAGACTAGCCATATCGCCTCCAAAAAATACTTTCGGGATTGGGCTATGGTTACCATACTTATCGATATAAAAATAGTCTGACTTCACCTCCATATTAGACTGTAATTTATTATCAAATAGGATTGTAACTATGTTTTTCAGCAGTTTCACTTTTTTCCATTCCGCTCCCTCCACATCACTTATTTCAAACGCTTCCTCTAGCTTATCTATTTTGCGTTTTTTATAAAAAATTTGATACTTCTCTTCTGACAGTGTGTTGTAATATAGGCTTCTCATAAAGTGGTGTACAGACCCTGTATAGACTTTCTTCCGTAGTTTTATAGTCCTCTTCTTTAGATTACCTAAGTCTTTATAAAATGTAGTGCCTGTGTAATACATCGATCTTGTATTGAATATATTCTTGTTGGGATTGACATACCTAAAACTTAATTCAAACTCTACAAGGTCATATTTTACAAGGTATTGCAACTTATTATTCTCTATTTCGAGCGGTCGCTTTACACTAGCGTAAAGCACTTTTTTCTCAGCATCGTATCTCAGAATTATATCATCTTCATTGAGTATTTTACAAGATTCCCCAAACTGAGATTCTCCCAAAAACTCCTTTTTAAACAGTCGCAGTTTTTGCTTTCGTGTAAGACCATCGTCATAATTAATGACCACCTCATCTAGTTTGTCAAAAGCTTCCTTGAGCGTTATCTTAAACTCCTGTCCTGAGTTATAATCGCTAATGATGACATCTTCGTAACCCAAGAATGATATAATTAACGGCGATCTTATCTCATCTAAATATGGTATTGAAAATCGACCTGTTTCGTCAGTCGTGGTTCCGACTGTGGTATTATCAAAATAAATAGATGCACTTTCTATAGGCAATCCTGTTTTATGATCTACAACGGTTCCTGTAATATTTTGGGCAATACTAATCTGAACTAAAAAGAAGAAAAAAAGCGAAAGTCTAATTCCCATTATTGTTAGAGAATTTGCGTTCTAACTCAGCTTGGAACTCTTCCATAACAGGTCTAACGGTACTTTCGGGAAGATCCGCAATCTTTATATACATCAAACCATCCACTGCATTATTGAATAGTGGATCTACATTAAACGCTACAAGCTTAGCGTTTTGCTTGATGTATTTCTTTAGAAGCACAGGTAGTCGCAAAGCTCCTGGCTCTACCTCATCAATAATCTTATCGAATTTATTAAGATCTGCTTCGGTTTCGTCGAACACAAAATCCTTATCAGCATCTTTTAGCTTTACCTTAAATTCCTTTTTCGGATGAACATACTGCGCCACATAAGGATCATAATAATGTGATTTCATGAACTCAATCATCAAACTCTTAGAGAAGTTCGAAAACTGGTTGCTTATACTCACACCGCCTATAAGGTATCGATGTTCTGGGAATCTTAGTGTCGTATGTACAATCCCTTTCCAAAGCAAAAATAGCGGCATTGGCTTTTGTTGATATTCACTAATGATAAAAGCTCTTCCCATCTCTATGGATCGACTCATCATGGTATACAACTCGGGCTCAAACCTGAATAGATCTTGCAAGTAAAACCCATTGATTCCGTAACGCTCGTATATTTTGGAACCGAGTCCCATTCTATAAGCCCCTGCCAATACTTTTTTATCATCGTCCCAAAGGAACATGTGGTGATAGTAGGTATCGAACTTGTCTAAATCTATCGCCTCATTGGTGCCTTCTCCAACTTCTCTGAAGGTTATCTCCCTAAGTCGCCCAATCTCTCTAAGAATATTCGGGATATTTGCCGCAGGTGCTAAATAAACCTCGTAGTTCTTACTCTTTAACAGTCTAAAATCCTCATTACGCAAGGCTTCAACCTCCTTAACCATTAAGCCTGTATCAACAGGCGTAACTATTTTTTTAGGAATCTTAGGGGTTTTTAAAGACGATTGTATATTCTTAAGAATTTTTTCTTTAGGCTCAAAAGCATGAGACAGCATATAGGTTTTCTGCCTTAAGAATGAAGAAAAATCCTGAAGGTCTTTGTGTTCTTGCTGATCTTTTACAGTGATTGGTCTACCAATCCTTACTTTAATCGTTCTACGCTTTTGGGTCAATAATTCTGAAGGTAATTTAGCCGTTCTTAATGTATCACTAACCTTAGAAAGCCTGTAAAACAGTCGGCTATTTTTTGCATGAAAATAAATTGGAACTACTGGAACTTCTGCCTTCTTGATGAGCTTGATTGCAGCTTGCTCCCAAGGTTTATCAACTACTAACTTACCGTCTTTGTATGTAGATACTTCACCTGCCGGAAACACACCAAGCGGATGACCGTCTTTAAGATGAAGCAATGAGTTTTTAAATCCAGCAATGCTCGATTTTACATCCTTTCTGTCTTCAAAAGGATTTACAGGCATTACGTAAGGTTTCAGAGGTTCAATACGATGCAGAAGGAAATTTGCTATAATCTTAAAATCCGCTCGCTGCTCGAGCATTAATTTCAAAAGTAAAATTCCGTCAATTCCACCTAATGGATGGTTGGATATCGTAATATAGGCGCCATCTTTTGGTAAGCGCTTAAGGTCTTCTTCTGGAATTTCAAACTTGATTTGAAAATCATCTAAAAGCGCATTCAAAAAGTCGAGATCAGAAAGGTGTTTGTTTCGCTTATATATCTTATTGATTGTCGAAATCTTTAAAACCTTCATTAGTAACCATCCAAAGAATGTTCCTAAAAACCCATACTTGTCAGCATTAATGGCTTTAGCTACTTCTTTTGCTGATACTAGACCTATGTCCTCCTTTTTTGGCATTTAACAAATGTAGTAAATTGTTTATTGGGTAACGATTTGTACTGTTTCCTGTGTTAATTGTTTCAGTAACACTGTTTTACCAGTTTCAATTGTATCTATCGCTTTTTCGTTATAATGTCTTATTGTATATAGACTCACATTTTCGTGAATTGTTACTTTAAATTTCGCTTTTAAATGCTGAACTAATTGTTCAAGATTATTATATACATTGTCTATACAAACTGAAAAACTAATCGCTGAGTTTTGAATTACATCAACCTTCATCTTATAATGATGCAATAGATTAAAAATATCACTGATGTTTTCTTCTACGATGTATGAAAAATCCAAGGATGATAATGAGATAAGCACCTGATTCTTCTTCACTATAAAGCAAGGCATTTCTGGTTCTATTGCTTTGCCTTTGCTAACGGATGTGCCTTTCCCTTCAGGATTTACAAACGACTTTACATACAACGGAATTTCCTTTCGCTGTAAGGGCTGCAATGTTTTTGGGTGAATTACCGAAGCTCCATAAAACGCTAATTCTATAGCTTCTCTATATGAGATTTGATGTATTAGTTGCGCGTGTTCAAAATAACGTGGGTCGGCATTGAGAACACCTTCTACGTCTTTCCAAATGGTAACACTCTGGGCATTGAGACAATAGGCAAAGATTGCTGCAGTGTAATCACTTCCTTCTCTACCAAGGGTTGTGGTAAAGTTGTTGGCATCACTACCTATAAATCCTTGAGTGATATTTAGTGTATTCTTGTTTAGATTTTTGCTTATCAAAGATTGAGTTGTCTCCCAGTCGACATTTGCTGTTCGGTAATAATTATCTGTTTTGATATATTCTCTAACATCTACCCAATTATTAGTTAATCCAATATGATTGAGGTATTCACTCACTATGGTTGTAGATACTAACTCTCCATAAGAAATGGTCTGGTCGTAAACAAAATTGTAATCTGGTGATTTGTTTCGGTTCAAAAAGCTTTCTAACTCTAAGAATAATTCTCGGACTTTTTTGAACACGACGTGGCTTTCATTCTCAAAAAGATCTAAAAGGATTTGATTATGATACTTAAGGATATCTTGAATTGAACTCTTCAGCTCTGCTTTATTTTCAAAATAATTTTTGATGACATGTTCAAAAGCATTGGTCATTTTGCCCATAGCAGAGACAACAACCAAAGTTTCTTCATACCCAACTTGCTTGAGCACTTTTGCTAAGTTTTTTACACCTTCGGCATCTTTTACAGATGCACCACCAAATTTAAATACCTGCATTTATAGTTTTGATAAATACGTTTCTATTCCTTTTTCGTTGAGCTGTACCACATCCCAATCTCGCATTACTTTTGCGCCCTTATTTTCGTAAAACTGAATTGCTGGTTCATTCCAATCCAGAACTTCCCAACTTATGCGTTTAACCTTTAAACTATGACCATACTTAACAACCTCATCCAGCAATAAAGACCCTATGCCTAAGCCTCTTCGCTCCTCGCTTACTATAAGGTCTTCTAAATGTAATGTTTCACCTTTCCAGGTAGAGTACCTTCCATACACCAAGGCTATACCTTCTACCTTGTTGTCTACTTCAGCAACAAAACAGACAAACTTTGGTTGCGCCCCAAAACCATCGCGTTCTAAGTCTTCTAAAATAAGTTCGGCTTCATGAGGTTCTTTCTCAAATTCTGCCAAGGCCTTAATGAGTTCTAGAACTCTAGGCATATCTTCTATTGTTGCTAAGCGAATATGTGGTTTCATGAAAAATAAGAAAACCCAAAGATAGTCGAAAAGTTGTTTAAAAAACACTATTTATTATCGTTACGAAAACGTTATAGTTTGTTAAAAAATGCGATATTTGTGCCACCATAACCTTACTTTCTATGTCGCAAAAAAATCAAACTCTAGGAGAGTTTATCATTGAAAACCAATCGTCTTTCAAATATACTTCTGGTGAACTTTCTCGACTTATTAATTCTATTCGTTTAGCTGCAAAGGTTGTAAACCATGAGGTTAACAAAGCTGGTTTGGTAGATATTATTGGAGCGGCTGGTGACACTAACATCCAAGGTGAAGATCAACAAAAGTTAGATGTATATGCTAACGATAAATTTATTCAAACCTTAACCAATAGGAATATTGTTTGTGGAATAGCTAGTGAGGAAGAAGATGATTTTATTGCCATAAATAGTCAGGATGAAAACCACCAAAACAAATATGTTGTCTTAATTGATCCTTTGGATGGTTCATCAAACATCGATGTCAATGTTTCTGTGGGAACTATTTTTTCGGTTTACAGGCGTATCACTCCTGTCGGAACTCCTGTGACTATGGCGGACTTTCTTCAGAAAGGAAATCAGCAAGTTGCAGCAGGTTATGTGGTTTATGGAACATCAACAATGTTGGTGTATACTACTGGTGATGGTGTTAATGGGTTTACGCTAAACCCTGCTATTGGAACATTCTATTTATCGCATCCAAATATGCAGTTCCCTGAAACTGGTAAAATCTATTCTGTTAACGAAGGAAATTACATTCACTTTCCGCAAGGTGTAAAAGATTACATTAAGTATTGCCAAATGGAAGAGGGTGACAGACCGTACACAAGTCGTTACATTGGGTCCTTGGTATCAGACTTTCATCGTAATATGATAAAGGGAGGCATCTATATGTATCCTAAGAGTTCTAAAAACTCTGAAGGTAAATTGAGACTGCTTTACGAATGTAATCCAATGGCTTTTCTTGCTGAACAAGCTAACGGAAAGGCGAGTAATGGATTTACAAGAATCCTAGATATACAGCCTTCGGAACTTCATCAACGTGTGCCGTTCTTTTGTGGAAGCCGAAAGATGGTAGAAAAGGCTGAAGAGTTTATGCAAAAAGCTTAACACCAAGTTAAGAAATTCTGCCTTAGATTTGTGTTATGTCTTTTGAGCTTAGCACAATAAACATCTTGAACATCTTTTTGTTTGTGGGTATCATCCATGGCATTATTCTTTCAGGTTTTCTTTTTACAAAAAAACCAATCTTAAAAACCAATGTCATTTTAGGGTTTTGGATATTGTTGTTTGCAATGGCAAACCTTCAGATTGTCATCAATTCATCTCAATTATATAAAGTTTTTGGGCAATCGTTTACATTGTTTCTACCGCTGACGTTCAATCTTTTTTATGGTCCTTTGATTTGGATTTATATAAAGAAGAATACCACTCAACTATAAAATTTCTAAACTTCAATGGCTTCACCTTGTACCAGGATTTTTGGAATTCATTTATTTTATAGCTGTATATGTTCAATCTTTATCTTGGCGCCAAGAGTTTTATGGCATTCACTGGAACTACATTGAACCTACTCTAGAGGTAATTGCCTTAATAAGTTTCATTACGTATTTATATTTCAGTTTGAAGGCTTTAAAGAAATATAAGTTAGAGATCGATCAAAATTATTCGGACACAACAATCGAGAAATACGAATGGTTAAAAAAGTTGTTGATCATTCTTATAATATTTACCATTATTTGGGGAATCCTAACGATAGTCGATGTATTTATTATGGGATATAGCTTGGGTTACATTTATTTTTACCCTTACTATCTTTTCATTGCTTTCATTGGCTATTTTATTAGCTTTTCTTTAGATCACCTAAGCAGGAAAAGAATTCCTATTCATTTTCAAAAAACTACCTCTAAAGCTCTTATCTCAGAAGAAAAGACAAAAAC
The DNA here is from genome assembly GCF_040493455.1 of Winogradskyella sp. 3972H.M.0a.05. NCBI lineage: Bacteria > Pseudomonadati > Bacteroidota > Flavobacteriia > Flavobacteriales > Flavobacteriaceae > Winogradskyella > Winogradskyella sp. 3972H.M.0a.05. Next base: position 212,793 of record NZ_JANFDA010000001.1, read on the forward strand.
TGTTCTGGATAATCTTGATAGGTTAATGAGAGAAGAAAAGCTTTACTTGAAAGGAGATCTCAGGTCAAAAGATGTGTCCGATAAGCTTGGTATTACTGTACAAACCCTCTCTTATGCTATAAATAAGGGGCTTAAAAACTCTTTTAATGATTATATAAATAAGCTTAGAGTTCTTCACGTAAAAGAGCGACTAGAGGCTGGAGATTTGGAAAAGAAAAACCTTGCAGGCATTGCAAAAGAGTCTGGTTTTAATTCTGAATCTTCATTCTACAGAATCTTCAAAAAAGTAGCTGGAGTTACACCAAAAGAGTATCTCAAATGATACTTTAGGAGTCTTTTCATTTGATTTACATAGACTTACCGATATACATTGCAATCAAAATTTTAGTCATGAATGTAAAAGTCTTTGTTATCCTTGTCTTTTTTGTGTCTCAATGTATTGCACAACAATTCAATCCTCCAATTCCAGATAACTATCGTATAGCATATATTTCATACTCTGGCGAAACACCAGACATCTTTATGATGAATCCAAATGTTATGAAATCAGCCCAACTAACAGATTCTGAAATGAGCAATAGTTTTCCGCAAGATTTTGGTGATGGTCAAACACTTTTATTTACAAAATCAAAGACAGGTAATGGTGCTGGTGGTAAGCTCTACACGCTAAATATTTTTAGCAAGGTAGAAACGCCTTATAACCCAAGTCCAATAACTACGAATGCAAAGCAAGAACGCAAAAACAAACAAGGTACGCATATTGCCTATACAAAAGAGGTTGACAATTTTAGGGAATTGTTTGTTTATGATATTAGCACCAAAAAACATGTCCAGGTAAGCCAGAACAAGGCAAACAACAATCCTGCCCAAATAGAAATGTCTTTTTGGTCTTTTGATGGAAATCAAGTGGCCTATTTAAGCGGAAAAGACTATTACAATTTATACTTAAGGGTATACAACCTAACATCTCAAAAAACGACAACAGTGACACCTAAAGGATTCATGTTTGCTGGACTGGTTTGGTTAAAAGACAATAGCTCTTTTGTCATTAATATAGCAAGACGCAATGAGTTTAGTTACGAATTATTCGGGATTAATCTTGATGGGTCCAACTTTAAGCAGTTAACAAACGATCCCAGTAAAGGAAACATACACCCAGACATTTCACCAGATGGTAATTGGATCGTTTTCGAAAGCGGCCGAGGTGATGAAAGCAATAATATCTACTTAATGCGTCCAGATGGTAGCAATCAGATAAAGCTCACCTCTGGTAAAGCATATCATGGAAGACCTGCTTGGTTTGAAATGAAATAAAAAAAGCGAATCTAGAAATAGATTCGCTTTTATATTGTAACGCTAAACTAGGTTAGCGATTCATATTCTTGATTTCTTCTATAAAAGTATCAATGTCTACACCATGACTTACTAGAGTCAAGGCTTTATCTACAACATACTTTACATTTTCTGGAGTAAACCCAAGACCTATTGCAATCTTACGCAATACAAATTCTTCATGATCGCCTTTAATGTGATCTACATAAACCATTCTTGCCAAATCGTACAGACGTTCTAGTCTTCTATTGTACATAATTGGTGGGTTGATAGGATGTGAATTATAATCCTTTAGAATTTGTTTATAATCGTCTTCTGTAATATCTAAATTTCTAGCTAAACGGTCCAAAAATGTTTTCTCTTCATCAGAAATCTTACCATCATCCATTGCCACTCTTACAATAGCTGCAAAGTGATCTTGGTTACGTTTTTTAAACCCGCTATCAAATAAATCTGAAATTGACATAAGTTGTTTGTTTTTAGTGGCGCAAATATAGTTTAAAGCTAAGCTTTATAAAATGAAAATCTGTCTTTTTTTTACTTAATTAAGCATATATTAAGGGTGTGAAAACAGTCCTCTTTAATAAACAAAAATATAACCATCCTTTACTGATGGATTTCTTCAATTTAGAAGATTTTAAAGCGCAATTATTCACCAAAGAACTATACACAACAAATTTCTTCGAAGTTTTAATTTTTTTTGAAGCCGAAGGCCACGTTTTAGTTGGTGATAAAAACATAAATCTCGCCTCTGGTACTTTTATATTCACTTCGCCTTATCAAAGAAGGCAATGGTTTGTAGATTTAGAAAAAACTGAAGGCTACGCGCTAATTTTTGAAAAAGATTTCCTTGGTCATTTCTTTTCAGATGAATTGTTTGTATACCGTCTTCAATACTTTTATAATAATACTGTAAGCCCAATTTTAACGACCAGAGAAAGGTTGTTTTCTTTTGAACATGACATTTTTGAAGAGCTACTAAGCGAAATCAACAATTATCAAAATGATTCTTCACACATCCTACGGTCACTTTTGTATTATATCCTTATCAAATTGAATAGGCATTTTTGTGAATTTCACACTCTAGAAAATGAAACACACCTCAACAATCACGCCTATTTATTTAAGGAATCTCTTGAGCAGAACTACAAAACACATCAGCAAGTCAATGATTATGCATCGTTATTGAAAATCAGCCGGATAACACTGAACAACTCCGTCAAAAAACAATTTGGTATTACTGCTACAGATATGATTAAGGAACGTATTGTTTCTGAAATAAAAAACGAGTTGCTATATTCTACAAAGACCATTTCAGAAATAGCTTATGAGCTAAACTTTTCTGAACCGAACAACATGATTCGATTGTTCAAAAATAAAACTAACTCTTCTCCTGCTCAATTTAGACTGTCTTATCAAATTGATAGTTAATCACTTTGTTTTGATAACTCCTCCTTACTGTTTTAGTAATTCCTTTGCATTATAAAATTTACTCGCAGAGAATAACTAACTCAAAGACAATACATATGAAATCAATATTCAAAAAAATCACACTTGGTCTTATCACAAGCTTAGTAATAATGGCTTGTAAAAACGAAACAAAAGAAAACACTCCAATAGAATCACAAAACACTAAAGAAATGACAACAGAAGCAAAAACACCTGATTACAAAGAGATTGCCATAAAGGCACAAGATGCATTCTTTAAGGCTTACAGTGAAGAAGGCGTAAACAAATATTTCGCTCAAGATTACATTCAACATAACCCACATGTCCCTACTGGTATAGAGCCTGTACTTGGTTTTTTACCTGCATTAAAGGAAGCTAATACTACCTACAAAACGCACCGCTTACTACAAGATGGTAATTACATTATTTTTCATAATACTTATGACAATGCTGAAGCCTTTGGTGCAAAAGAAATCGTAGCTTTCGATGTTTGGCGAATGGAAGACGGCAAAGTTGCTGAGCATTGGGATAATATTACTCCAAAAGTAAATGAAACTGCAAGCGGTCGTTCACAAGTAGATGGTCCAACGGAAATTAAAGATCTAGATAAAACAGAAGCTAACAAAACACTCGTACAAAACTTAATGGACGATGTATTCTTCGGAAAAGCTCCAGAAAAGATTACAGAATACATAAGCATAGAACAGTACGATCAGCACAATCCTATGGTTAAAGACGGTTTAAGTGGTTTGAATGAAGCACTAATGGCTTTGGCAGAAGCTAACAACCCTTTCATCTATAAGAAAGTTCATAAAGTTTTAGGAGAAGGCAATTTTGTATTGACGATGAGTGAAGGAGAATGGAACCAAAAACCAACAGCATTCTATGATTTATTTAGAGTTGAAAATGGAAAAATTGTAGAACACTGGGATGTTATCCAAGAGATTCCTTCAGAAATGGCTCATGACAATGGCAAGTTTTAATTAACTAAACAAGGTCAACATACTAATATAAAAGCCGCCTTTTTAAAGATGGCTTTTGTATTTTTAAGAACTCAGGTTTAGAAAAATAATGCAGCACTTCAAAACTATAGAGGCCTATTGCAAGGCTATAAATATCCCAAACTCAAAGCATCCTTACTTTGATATTCGCTCTTTTGAAGAAAACATGCCTACTGTGGTACACAACATGGAACCTTTTAAGCATGAGTTCTTTGCTGTGGCTATAAAAGTTGAAGGTTCTGGCAAGGCTATTTCCGGACATCACTCCAATTTCCCAGAAGGCGCAACAGTGTTTTTCAATTCTCCTTTTCAAATTATTTCCTGGGATATTTTGCCAGATTGGGAAGGATATTACATCATATTTTCCAAAGAGTTTATTTCTCAGTCCAAGTATCTTACGCATTTATTACAAGACTTTCCGTACTTAAAAATTGATAAAGCCATACCTTTTGAGGTGCAACCTCACGAAGTTTCTAAACTTCTGCAGATTTACGAATCCATTTATGAAGAACAACAAAATCTCAAAAAAGACTCCATTGCAATTATAGAAGCACATGTTTTAGTACTACTCAATTTTGTGAAGCGCTTTTTTGAAGCTCAGGTCAGCAAGGAAGATGCTACCGCAGAATTCCGAAAAGCAGACATTTCTTTATTGTCTAGATTTCAAACATTAATTGAGACCAGCTTCTATACCGCGAACTCCAATAAAACACATTCGCCAAGCTATTATGCTCAACAATTGGCCGTACATCCCAATCATTTGAATGCTATCGTAAAGCAAATTACAGGGCATACAGCCAAAGCACATATACATAATCATCTTGTTAGAATGGCTAAGTCTCACTTGCTTCAAACGGAAATGAGCATCAAGGAAATTGCGTATTCCTTACAGTTTGATTCTCCGAATAACTTCAGTAGTTTCTTCAAAAAACAAACAGGGCAAACGCCTAATTCCTTTAGAAAAAACAAATAACCTTTGATTTTTATACTTCTTGATTTGATTCCATAAACTTTTCGCGCTTAAGCTATCGCATCTTTGTATTATAAAACACGGTAGACGATGAAAACTTTATTTATAACCGTATTAATGACCACTTCATTAATAGTAAATGGACAGAACATGAAAGACAAGATCAGCATCCAAGAAACCATAAGCAAGATGTTTGTCAATTCGGACCAAAGAAACTGGGAAGACGTAGAAGCACAATTTGCAAAAAATGTAATGCTAGACTACTCATCAATGACAGGAAACCCAGCTACAACAGTAACTCCAAAAGACATCACTAATGCATGGAAAACTGTATTACCAGGCTTTACATTCACACATCATCAAATTGGGAACTTTATTACAGAAGTGAGTGGTGTTAAAGCACATAGTTTTTGCTACGGAACAGCGACTCATTATTTAGAAGACGATAAGGGCAATATCTGGACTGTGGTTGGAAGTTATGATTTTGAGTTAGAACAATCTGGAAACGATTGGAAAATTACCACAATGACCTTCAACTACAAATACCAGGATGGTAATGCCAAGTTGATTGAAAAAGCGATAGAAAACGTAAAAACTAATTAAAATGAAACAACTAATAATCCTCCTTTGTATAGGATTAACATATTCATGTAATAACACTATGAACACTACAATAGCAACTCAAAACAAAGCCTCGGTTACCTCTTTTTTTAAAGCCTTAGAGGAAGAGAATGTAGACAATTTACTTCAATTGTTTGCTGATGATGCAAAACACATCAACCCTTATCATTCAGGTATTTTTCCTGAAGGAGCAGAAGGCAAGGAGGCGATTAGAGCCTATTGGGCTCCAGTATTTCCAAACTTTGATGGGATGTCTTTCCCTATTGAAGAACTCTATGCTATGGAGGATCCAAGCCTAGTTTTTGTGAAATATTCAGGACACATCAAATTAAAAGATGGCGCAGGGACTTATAGCAATAACTACTACTCTACTTTTAAGTTTGATGACAATGGGAAAATTATAGAATACGTAGAACTATTCAACCCGATTACAGCTGCTCGCGGCTTTGGACTATTAGATAAAATCAAGTAATATGAAAAAACTATTTATCCTCTCTGCAATTGTACTGATGAGTGCTTGCGGAAATTCAGAAAAAAAGAAAGAAGAACAAACACAGCAAAAAGAACCTAAAAATACAGAAGCAATCATGAAAACAGTAAACTTTAAAAGTGAAGGCCTTAACCTTGTCGGTAATCTCTATTATCCGCCAAATTTTGAAGAAGGCAAGGCATATCCAACAATAGTATGCTCCGGAAGTTGGACCACAGTGAAAGAACAAATGGCTGGCTTATATGCCAAACGATTTGCTGAAAATGGATTTATCACTTTGGCATTCGATTTTAGAAATTATGGCGACAGTGAAGGCGTACCAAGAGCTTGGGAAAACCCAATGATGAAGATTCAGGATATCAAAAATGCAGTAGCCTATTTAAAATCACTTCCTGAGGTTGATGGTAATAACATTGGTGCCTTTGGTGTCTGTGCAGGATCTATGTATACTTTAATGGCAGCTTCAGAAGACAACGATATTAAAGCAGTAGCCACGACTGCTTCTTGGTTACACGATGCCGAAGCTGTAAAACTATTTTATGGTGGTGAAGAAGGTGTACAACAACGCAAGGATGCAGCCCAAGCTGCAAAAAAGAAATATGCCGAGACTGGTGAATTTACCTATATCAAAACAATTTCAACGGACGACCCAACAGCAGCTATGTATGGTAACTTTGATTATTATCTCAATCCAGAGCGCGGTGCTATTCCACAATGGAGTGCCGATCAATTTGCTGTAGCGACGTGGGAAGATTGGTTAAATCTAGACCCATTTCCTTCAGCTGCAAAATTAGACAAGCCATTATTTATGGTACACAGTGATGGTTGTGTGTTACCAGACTACACCAAAAAATATTTTGAAGCTGTTCCCTCTAAGAAGAAGGAATTGGTTTGGGTAGATACGGATTTGGCATCGCCTATGCATCAATTCGCTTTCTATGACCAAAAAGATGAAGTGGATTTAGCAGTCGAAAAAACCAGTTCGTTTTTCCATAAGAATTTATAGAACTTGAAAATAAAGAAGGAGAATCAATGATTCTCCTTCTTTATTTAATCTAATACATTTTGTTTAGATAAGATTATCTTTGATAAACCTACAACTAGAACTGTGTTATTAACTAAACCAATAGATCAATAATGTTCCAGACAAAATTCTTTTCTTCAAAAAATTTATTAAACTGGAATATTCAATACAATCTTGATTTAAATAATGCATCTCTAAAAAAGGGAGAATTATTACTAGAGGCAGGTCAGCGATGTGATTATTTTTATTTTGTCTTAAAGGGCTTTCTACGTGTTTACTATCTTGACATTGAAGGTAATGAAATCACTCACTGGTTTTCTTCAAAAGAATCTACTGTCACCTCACCTTTTAGTTACTTTAAAAAGGAAGAGAATATTCTTTTTATCGAGGCATTAGAAGATACTGATGTCTTACTTATTTCTGCTAATCAGTTAAATACTATTATTGAAAATGTGCCATCTGCTAGTAAAGAAGCAAGAGTATTACTTGCAGAATTTGCAATGACATTTAGTAGGAGAATAATGGATATTCATACTAAAACTGCAGAATCTAGATACTTAAAACTAATGACTGACTATCCAGCCATTTTTCAAAAAGCCAAACTTTCACATATTGCATCTTTCCTGGGAATTACTCAACAGAGTTTGAGTAGAATTAGAAAAAATATTTGATACATCGTTTTTTACCATAGGGTAAATTTTTCATCATTCTCGCCTAATAATTTTGTGGTATAGTTTTTAAACATAATCATATCACAATGAAAACAACAGCATTAATTACAGGAGCAGCAAGCGGTATAGGAAAAGAATTTTCTAGAATTCACGCTTCAAAAGGTGGCAACATTGTTGCCGTTGACATGAACGCTGAAGGTTTAAAAAGCCTAAAAAGCGAATTAGAAAAAGAACATGGTATAGAAGTTTATATTATTGTTAAAAATCTTACCCAGTTATCTGCACCAAAAGAAATCTATGATGAAGTAAAAAATCAGGGTATAGAAGTTAATTACCTAATTAACAACGCAGGTTTTGGTGGTGTAGGTGCTTTTCATGAGAGAGATTGGGATATAGATTTAGCCATGATTCAGGTAAATGTTTTAGCACTCACTGCATTAACAAGACAATTTTTACCAGATTTTATTGCTCGCGATTCTGGGAAAATCCTCAATGTATCATCTACGGTTAGTTTAATCCCTGGTCCTTTTCAGGCAGTATATTTTGCAACTAAGGCATTTGTCACCTCTTTTAATAGATCAATTCACGGTGAATTAAGCGACACTAATGTTTCCTCTACCGCAGTGCTTCCAGGTGCTACAAAAACTGCATTTGGCGACCACTCTGGAATGAATAAAACAGCCATTTACAAAAAACCTGCTAGTGCTGCCGAAGTAGCTTTACAAGGATATAATGCTATGGAAAAAGGAGAAGTGGAAGTTATCGCTGGACTAAATTTTAACCAAAGACTAGAACTTAAGCTTGTACCTTTTTTATCGGCAAAATCTCTAATTAATAGAATTAAAAAAGAATCAGCAGTTAATTAATTATACACATCAAATAATTATACACATCAAACACATAGAAATCATGAATACAATAGTAGAAAATAACACAGACACTTTTGAATTGCAGGTAAGAAAATTGGTAAATAGCCAAAGAGACTATTTTAAAAGCAATGCTACACGACCTGCAGAATTTAGGCTTAGGCAATTAAAAAAATTAAAAACCTTGTTATTGGAACACGAGGAAGATATGCATAAAGCCATCTTTAAAGACTTTGGAAAGTCAAAATATGAAAATCAACTAACAGAGTTTTTCCCACTGATTGATGAAATCAACATTACCATAAAAAACCTTAAGAAGTGGATGCAACATAAGAATGTGAGAACTAATTTATTGAACTTTCCTGCAAAAAGTTATCTAGTACCAGAACCCTTAGGTGTTACTCTGGTAATTGGTGCCTGGAATTTTCCGTACAATCTGTCTTTAACACCTTTGGTTGGCTCTATGGCAGCAGGTAACACCACAATTTTAAAACCTAGTGAGCTTCCAGCCGAAACTAGTAAAATTATGACTAAAATCATTAATGAGAATTTTGATCCAAATTATTTAAGGGTTGTAGAAGGTGCTATTCCAGAAACTACGGCACTACTAAAACAGCGTTATGATAAGATTTTCTTTACAGGAAGTCCGATGGTGGGTAAAATTGTCAACAAGGCTGCTGCAGAACATTTAACAAATGTCACTTTAGAATTAGGCGGGAAAAACCCCTCTATCTTCCATAAAGATGCAGCATTAAAGGTTGGTGTTAAGCGTATGATTTGGGCAAAGTTTGTTAATTCTGGTCAGTTTTGTATAACTACAGATTATGCTTTAGTGCATAAAGACATTAAAGATGAATTTTTAAAGTTAGCGGTTCAAGAAATTGAAAAAGGGAATTTCTCTAAAGAAAATCACAACTATGTACAGATCATAAATGAAAGAAATTTTGACCGAGTAATTAATCTAATTAATCCAGACAAGGTTTACTATGGCGGAAACTATAATAGGGAAGATAGAAGAATTCAACCTACCATATTAACTGATGTAAGCCTTAATGATAAAGTTATGCAAGAAGAAATCTTTGGTCCTATTTTACCAGTCATAGAATACGAAACTATTGATGAAGCCTTTGAAATTATTAAACGTTTTGAAAAACCCTTGGCTGCATATTTATTCTCTGATAGTAGCGCTATCAAAGATCGCTTTTTGGCTGAAATACCGTTTGGTAGCGGTGGCATAAATGATTGTGTCATGCAAGTCTCTAACCCAAATATTCCATTTGGTGGTGTAGGTCATAGTGGTATGGGTCGTTATCATGGCAAGTACAGTTTTGAGTGCTTTTCCCATCTAAAAGGAGTTTTAGACAAACCAACCGTTATAGAAACCAATTTAAAATACTATGGTTACAGCGAAAAGCGCATGAAAATCATGAAAGCATTGAGTTAAAATTTCTCGATAAGTATAATACAGCTTACTATCTTATAAAAGAAGATGTAAGCTATAAACTTAAATAAATGAAGACTGACATCAATAAAAATGAGCTTAAAAGAAAACTAATTTTTGCGTTAGTTATGGGAATAATAACTACTGGCATTATTTCTTTTTCTCTAATAGTTATCAATTTAGGTTTTACAAAAAATTTCCTAAGAGCATGGTTAAAATCGTGGTTGTTAGCTTATGTATTTGTAATTCCAGCTATATTATTTATTGCACCACCAATAGAGCGTCTAGTAAATTCTTTGGTTAAAAATGATTAATTAAAAATATAAAGCGGTTTTTAAAGCGAGAGTCAATGATTCTCGCTTTTTACTTTTCCAAATAACTCCACATAAAATTAGGATGGTGTCCATCGCGTCGTACCATCTTTACCCAGAGCAATGTCATGTGCTCCAAGTGCAACGCTTGATCTAATGCACCTACATCTTTGGCAAAAAATCCACTACTATTAATAATGTTAGCTACTTTTTCTTTAGCAACAGCATTATTCCCTGCATAAAGCATTGCAGGTTTTTCTTCTGAATTTAAGTACGCTGGATTACTAAAGTTTTCAAAGCCATAAATCGTAAAGGCCTTCACTACATTGGCAGAAGGCGCCCATTCTTGAATCTTCTCTGATCCTGAAATTTTACTTTCCAGTCCGTGGGAGATGCCTGGGCCAACAGGATTAGTACAATCAACTAAAGGTTTCCCTTGAAAATCCAAGCCTTTTAAAAGGGCTTCGTTGACCTTAAAAGGCGTTGCTAAAAACGTGATTTCAGAAACATCAATAGCTTCTTGAACAGGTAATGCCTTAAAGTTTGAATTCTTTTTCAAAGCGTTTTGAACACTTTCCGATTCGGGATTATCATTAGCTACAATAATATCGTAACCCTTTCCCTGTAAGTTATTGGCTAACGCAAAACCAACATTCCCTATACCTATAAATGCTAATGTCATCGTTTAACGATTTAATTGTTGAACTACCATTTTTGCTGTGGCAGCACCAGAGTTTTGTTGCTGTCCTGTAATCAGGTTTCCATCTGCAATCGCATAGCTAGAAAAAGGAGCAGCAACTTTAAAAGTAGTGTTTTCAAGTTTTCGAGCCTCGGTCTCAATTCGGTAAGGTTGAATTTGCATCCCTACTGCATCATCGGCAAATTGCTCTTCAGCATCTGCAAAACCTGTCCAAGTCTTTCCTTTGACTAATAACTCACCACTAGATGTTTTGGCTTCCAACAAAAGTGTAGTGGAATGACAAACGGCTGCACTAGGTTTTCCAGATTCATAAAAAGAAGCGAACAGTTTCTCCAAATCTGCATTGCCTCTAAAGGTATACATAGGGCCTTGTCCGCCTACTAAAAAGATGGCATCATATTGTTCTGAAGACACCTCAGTAAGTTTCTTGGTATTTGCTAACATCTGATTAAAACCATCTTGTTGCATAAAGCCTAAGGATATGACATCGTGTGCCGAATACCCACTTTCGTCATTTGGATTGGAGTACCCATCCATTTCTAATTGTCCGCCTTCGGTAGAGACCAAATCCACCTCGTATCCTGCTTCCTGAAAGACTTGTAATGGATGTGTTAGTTCTGCTGCCCAAAAGCCGATTGGCCAACCCGTTTGCTCAGAAACAGTTGGGCTACTAGCTACCATTAAAATTTTTCCTTTTGTTGGTGCACCATGAAAATGCACATATTCGTTTTGTTCTATAATATTCATAATATGTTGTTTTTTAATGCTATTCAAAATTATTGTGAATTCAATTTGGTTCAACATTTTGCTATCTTTGTTAGTAACTAACATCTGTGTAAGTATGCCTGATTTTCTGAAGAACAACAAACGTTATTATACGCCTGTAGAATATGTCCTAGACAAAATTGGAGGTACTTATAAAATGCCCATTTTATGGCGATTAAAGGATAAATCGTGGCGCTTTTCGGAATTGAAACGAAGCATTTCTCATATCTCTGACAGAATGCTTAGCAAAAATTTAAAAGAATTAGTGGATGATGGTTTTGCGACTAAAGCAATCATCCCTGAAGTGCCTGTAAAAACAGAATATACAATTACTGAAAAAGGTAAACGTGCCATTCCAATTATTGTCAGCTTACGAAATTATGGGTTTCAGCTAATGCAAGAGGATGGAATTAGTGATTGATTAAGCCTTCGTCGTAAACTGATGAAAATTCAAAGTGGTCAAATCTATTGGTTGAAAAAAGCACATCAAAAGTTTATACCTTTTTTGTACTTTTAAGTACTTCAAATTCATGACTTTACCGAATAAATCAAAATGTCATGAAACAAGCATTCACTCTTCTTACGCTTTTTGCATTATTATGCACAACTCAAAATGGTTTAAGTCAAACTGAGAAACAAGTTATTATCACGGGAACCCAAACTATAGTTTCAAATAAAGTTGGAGATAAAATTGAGGCATTATTACATTTTTATGCTGAAAGGATAGATGAAAAGAGGGTACAAGATTTTACAGTTTATTGTACCGCTAATGAAATGCGGATGGATGCTAAGGAATCTGTTTATGAAGTAAAATTTGAAAGTGTAAAAAGTCCTAATGACGCTAAGGAGAATCTTAAGGAAGAAAATGAGATTTCTGTAGTGTTTAGTTTTGATGATTACGGCTCTAAACTTAACATGGGGATATATTTAATATCCGAAGATGATGACGGCAAAAAAACAAGAAACCTTCTCATAAGTGAGGAAGTTCCAAAATCGGATAAATTTACGGTATCTAAACGTTTAAAGGATTTACTTCAATCTGAAAGCTATAATGCTGGATCTTGGCAAGGTCATTCTGTAATAGGATATGCTTATGAAGGGGAAACGGAAATTAAAGATTCTATTCTAGTATCTTCTAATAAAGGCAATAACAAGGATGATTCAAAAGTAAAAATAAAAAGGATAGACAAAAGCTATATTAAACTGGCTCAAAATGTAGAAGGAACAGAAGCATTATATGAATTTTACCAAAAAGTACTAGAGAATGGCTATGATTTTGGTGGTTCCGAAACAGGAAGTATAATGGCTCATATGGGTTATTTTTTAGATGTCGGAATGCCTGTAGAAATTTGGGAAATTATAACTTATACTCTAGAGCAAGAAAAAAAAGCAGGAGTTGATATTATTCAAGATTATTATGCAAAAACAAAAATAAATAGTGTTAAAACCAATGATATAAAAGTAAAGCAGACTAGGTCTTCAGAGTCATATAGTGCTAAACAGACAAAAGGGAGAGAAGGGGCAAAAGAGCCAGACAAACCAAAAGGCTGTGATTGCAGTTGTGAGAGGTATAAAGAACTTATGGCATTGAGCAAGAAAAAGAAAAAAGACATTGATCCGAACAACATGCCAGAAATAAACATGAAGTGTATGCAAAAATGTGCTACGGCTTGGGCAAATTGCAGAAACTGACAACATAATTAAATCCCTAATTGTAGAAATTTAGAATAGTTTTATTAGCCGTAAATTAGAGCTATGAAAAACTATGAAATCCCAACACACACTCGGATAGGTCATGTGCACCTAAAAGTGTCCGATTTACAACGCGCCTTAGACTTTTATTGTGATTTGCTTGGGTTTGAACTCATGTCACGTATGGGTGAACAAGCTGCATTTATTTCTGCTGGTGGTTATCATCATCATATTGGTCTAAATACATGGTACAGTAAAGGGCAACCTAATGCTCCAAAACAACAAGTTGGACTGTTTCATACGGCTATTTTATATCCAACTCGCAAGGATTTGGCAAAAATCTATAAGCGCTTAAAAGAACATGATTACCCCTTTACGGGGTTTGCAGACCATGGTGTTTCTGAAGCTTTGTACTTGGATGATCCAGATGGTAATGGTGTAGAATTGTATTGGGATAAGCCTAAAAGTGAATGGCCTTTAGATCATAATGGTAACCTTGATATGTATACCAGACCTTTGAATTTAATTGAACTACTATCTGAGCTGAAATAGTATCAAAAAGCAAATAGATCAACCAAAATTTACTTATTCATTCTCAATAACTGAATCACCCCAATCTGCAATTGATTGAATTAACGGAATAAGTGTTTTTCCTAAATCTGTTAGTTGGTATTCTACCTTTAGAGGTGGTTTTTTAGTATATACCTTTCTACTTACAACTCCATCCTCCTCCAACTTTTTTAGTTGCAAACTCAACGTACGTTCAGTCACAGTGGGCATATCTTTTCGCAATTCGTTGTATCGCTTTGTGCCCTCTATTAAATGATAGAGAATTACAGTCTTCCATTTGCCGCCAATGACACCCATTGTGAGACTTGTGCAGCAAGGATATTCTTTCCCATTAAAGGTTAGCATTATATTAAAATTTAGATCAAAAGGATACTATACTTTTTGACCGTTATTGTATGATTACAAAACTATACTTAATTTTGCTACTATAAAAATTATAGTATAAATAAATTAAAGATTATGAAAGCAATGCTTATTAATAAATATGGAGAAGATGCTGTTTTTAAAGCAAGTGAGATAGCCAAACCGACTCTTAAAAGTGGTGAGGTATTGGTGAAAATAGCAGCTTCAAGTGTCAATACAGTGGATACCATGATACGTAAAATGGGAAAAGGTTTACCATTGTCTCCCGATAATCCTGCAATACTAGGCATGGACTTTGCTGGCACAATTGAAGCTGTTTCAGAGGATGTAAATGAATATGCTGTAGGAGACGAAGTGTATGGTTGCTCGGGAGGGTTAGCTGATTTACCAGGAACACTTGCTGAATATATTGCTGCAGATAGTGATTTGATAGCTCACAAACCTAAAAACCTTTCTATGAAAGAAGCCGCTGCTTTACCATTAGTTGCCATTACTGCTTACGAAGGATTAGTGCGTGCTGGTATTAAAGCGGGTCAAAAAGTATTAGTTCATGGTGGCTCAGGTGGTGTTGGTCATATCGCTTTGCAATTGGCAAAACATTTTGGTGCGGATGTTTACTCTACAGGTGGTGGTGAAAAGCAACTTGAACTTATTGAACAACTAGGTGCCACAGCTATTAATTATAAAACTGAACCTGTTGAAAATTATGTAAAAAAACACACTAACGGAAAAGGTTTTGATATCGTTTATGATTCAGTTGGTGCGCGAAATTTAATTAACTCGTTTAATGCAGCTGCACTGAATGGGCATGTAGCTACTACTGTTTCATTGGTAGAGTTAGATCTTTCAGTAGCGCACTTTAAAGGTTTATCGCTTCACGTTGTATTTATGCTAATCCCTATGTTACACAACTATAGACGTGAAGATCATTCACAAATTTTAAAGAATGTTGCCAAGATTGTTGAATCAGACAATTTAAAACCAATTCTTGATCATCAACGATTCTCTCTTGAGGATATTGGCAAAGCTCATGCACGTTTAGAAAGTGGGCAGGCTATGGGTAAAATAGTGATTGAAAACTAAAAGTACATTGATACACGTCATGACAGTCATAAAAATAATATGTTCTCTTGCAATAGTCGGAATCCTATTCTCTTGTACCAACTCTAAAGAGAAAACAGAAAAAAAAGATTCTGAAGTAGCGGAGGAGATTCAATCTCCAACCAATAAAGTTGTTTTAAGCTCTGAAATTGTATGGGAAAAATTAAATCCAGCAAGAGGAGATAAAAGCCCACAAGCTGGAACGATTTGGGGAGACAGAAAAGGAGCAGTGGCAACAGGTTTTCTGGCAAAGTTTGTAGATGGTTTTTCATCGCCTCCACACATTCACAATGTTACTTACAGAGCTGTGGTAATTAAAGGTCTGGTTCATAACGATGACCCAAATGCTGAAACTATGTGGATGAAACCAGGTTCCTTTTGGACACAACCCAAAGGAGAATCGCATATAACTTCTGCTAAAGGAAAGGAAAATATTGCTTATGTTGAAATAGATCATGGCCCTTATTTAGTGAAGCCTATAGATCAAGCTTTTGATAATGATGAAAGTCCTGTAAATATAGATGTTTCTAACATCGTTTGGTTAGATGGTACTAAAACTAACTGGATAGATTCCAAAAGCAATGCAAAAATAAGTTTCCTCTGGAAACACAAAAAAATCAAGGGGCTAAAAGGACTTTTTGTAAAACTTCCGAAAGGATTTAGTGGACAGTTGAAAAGTTATGGCGACATCTTTCATGCAGTTGTCATACAAGGTAAAGCAAACTACAAAATGCCAAAGACTGAAGATAGAAAACAATTAGATGCTGGGAGCTATTTCACTTCAAAACATATAGCCATTCATACTATTTCTAGTAATGAAGAAGATATTCTCATATACATAAGAACCAATGGCAACGTTAAAATAACAAATTAAATTCTAGGATTTCCTGTCTTATATTTCCTTATAAATTATGCTATTCGAAACCATAAACAAGGCATACAATAACGTCTTTCAATCAGAAAAATTGAGCATTGGTGTAGTAGTTCCTATAGAAAACTATGGCGACAATCCTATTCCAACGATGCAACACCATTTGGAGCGAGTAAAACTCATAGAGAACCTTGGTTTTAAAGCCTTATGGGTAAGAGATGTGCCATTTCAAGTGCCATCGTTTGGAGATGCCGGACAGACCTTTGACCCTTTTACCTATTTAGGATATCTAACAGGGCAAACAAGCAAAATAGCTTTGGGTGTCGCCAGTATTGCGTTGCCATTACATCATCCAGTTCATATCGCCAAATCGGCAGCCACTATAGACCAACTATCTGATGGGCGATTAATTCTTGGTGTGGCTTCGGGTGATCGTTATGATGAGTACCCAGCGATGAATATCAATTATGAAAATCGAAGTGAGCTGTTTCGTGAAGCCTTTTATTACATTAGAAAATCGCAAGACAATTTTCCCTCTTTACAAAACAACCACTTTGGAAATTTAAAAAAACACATAGACATCTTGCCTAAAGCTACATCGCATAAAATTCCCATGATGATTACGGGCTATAGCCAACAATCTTTAGAGTGGAATGCTGAATATGGTGACGGTTGGATGTATTATCCAAGAAACTTATACCAACAACAATATCAGATTAAGGAATGGAGAGATTTAGTGGAAAAGCATGGAGAATTTGGCAAACCCTATTTGCAACCCTTGTATATAGATTTACAAGATGATGCTGACTTTAGACCACAACCGATTCATTTAGGGTTTAAAATTGGAGTGAAACATTTGGTAAACTATTTTCAACTTCTAAAAGATATAGGTGTGAATCATGTTGCAATTAACTTACGCTTCAATACGCAACATATAGAACAAACTTTAGAAGATTTGGCCAAAAACGTATTGCCTTATTTTCATACAGAAATAAAAGAACAGTAATTACATGAGTAAGACGACAGTAATCACAGGAAGCACAGACGGTATTGGAAAATTAACTGCTATGAAATTGGCTAAAGAAGGGCACAATATCTATTTACATGGGCGAAATCCTGAAAAACTAGCCAATGTTATTTTAGAAGTAAAAGAAGCATCAGGCAACGACAATATTGATGGTTTTGTAGCTGATTTTTCTGATATACAAGAGGTTAAAAAAATGGCTAATAATATTAAAGCTAAACTTTCAAAAATTGATGTTCTCATTAATAATGCAGGTATTTTTAAAAGCCCTGTAGATAAAACTAAAGATGGTCTGGACATTAGATTTGCGGTGAATTATTTTGCTCCATATGTACTCACTAATGCCTTATTCCCTTTATTAGAAAAAAGAGCAAATACACGTGTGATTAATTTAAGTTCAGCAGCTCAATCTACTGTGAGAACGGGCGCTTTAAATGGCCATGCTGCCGTTAATGTAAGTGAAGCTTATGCGCAAAGTAAATTGGCCTTAACTATGTGGAGTTTCGATTTAGCTAAACAACAAAACACAGTCGCAATAATTGCCGTAAATCCAGGATCATTGTTAAATACACGGATGGTTGCCGAAGCTTATGGGCAACATTGGGCTCCCGCTGACAAAGGCGCTAATATCTTATATGAATTAGGAGTTTCTGACGACTATAAAGGCATCACTGGTAAATACTTCGATAATGATAAAGGAAATTTTGGGACTGCACATTCAGATGCTTACAATGATGATTTGATTGAAAAGCTCATACATGAGACCAATTTTATTTTGAATAATTTAAGAATTAATTAGTCCTATTATCTAAAGTTAATAAAAGCAGTAATGGCTGCTTTTATTATTTTTATAGTGTTAAGCGAAAGTCTTAAAGTATGGAGATACACCACATTCGTAATGCTACAATGATTATTGAAACTGGCGAGCATGTTATTTTGGTTGATCCAATGCTTGGAGCCAGAGGAACCGCAGGGCCCCCATTTACGCTGTTCAGGTTTAAACCAAAGCGCAATCCTATTGTGGATTTACCAGATAATTGTCAACCGATTCTAAACAAGGTTACACATTGCCTAATCACTCACAAGCATCCCGATCATATCGATAAAGCAGCTGAATCTTTTTTGAAAGAAAAAAACATACCTGTTACATGCAGCGCTCTAGATGAGTCGTTTTTTAAGAAAAAAGGACTCAATGTGGTACAAGTCGCTAACTATTGGAAACGTGATGGTTTTTTAGGTGGTAAAATAGAAGGGATTCCTGCGCGACATGGTTATGGTTTTGTGGCGAAACCAATGGGAAATGTAATGGGATTTTATTTTGAGTTTGAAAATGAACCAAGCTTATATTTAAGTAGCGATACCATTTATACTGATGACGTAGATAAAGTGCTTAGAGATTATAAACCCGACATTTCTGTAGTGGCGTCTGGTACAGCTCAATTAGATGTTTTTCAACCTCTATTAATGCGTATAGATGATATTGTAAAGTTTGCAAAAACGGCGCCAGGTAAAGTCATTGCCAATCATTTGGAAGCTGTGAATCACTGCCCAACAAAGCGATCGTATTTAAAAGCTCGTTTTGAGCAAGAAGGACTTTCAGATAAGACCTTTATTCCAGAAGATGGAGAATTAATCCTTGTTTAGCAAGGATTACACATCAACAATTTTACAAGCTTCGAAAGGCACATCATCAAAACTGTTAGCTGTCCATTCACTTAATTGCCTCAATATTGGCAATAAATTTTCACCTGTTTTAGAAAGTGAATAATCTACTCTTGGAGGTGTTTCTGCGAAACGCTCTCGTATAATCAAACCGTCTTGCTCCAATTCTCTCAACTGCTCTGTAAGCACTTTTTTAGAAATATTAGGAATAAATATCAGCAGTTTCCCAAAACGCAAACTACCATTAGCCAATAAATATACAATGATGGGCTTCCACTTCCCTCCTATAATATTCATTGCATAAACTAAGGAACAGTGGTTAGGGTTATCAATAATTTTTCGTGCCATGGTTACCTTTTTGTTACCACAAATTTAGGTGAAATTATTTTAATAGTATCAAAAATAGACTATTAATGGTATCTTTGTGAAACTTTTAAATAAAAATCAAACAAAAATGAAAAACATATTTATCATAAACGGTCACGAAGAATACGAATTCTCTAAAGGGACGCTCAACAAAAGCTTAGTAGAACGCATTAAAAACCTATTACCAAAAGAGGATTTTGAGATTAAGACTACCACAATGAAAGACGACTACAACATTGATGAGGAAATTGCTAAGCACCAATGGGCTGATATTATTCTAGTACAAATGCCTGTAAATTGGATGGCGACGCCTTGGAGCTTCAAGAGATATCAAGATTATGTGTATTCTTTTGGCATGGATGGTCGCTTATGTGCTGGAGATGGTCGTACACGCCAAGATGCTACAAAACAATACGGAACTGGAGGCACACTAGAAGGTAAAAAGTATATGCTATCCTTAACTTTCAATGCTCCTAAAGATGCGTTTAATGACGGTAATCAATACTTATTTGAAGGAAAGAGTGTCGATGATTTGTTTTTTCCAACACACATGAATTTTAGATTCTTCGGAATGGAGGCATTGCCAACATTTGCAGCCTATGATGTGATGAAAAATCCAGATATTGAAAACGACTTTGTGCGTTTCGATGCTCACATTCAAAAACATATTATTAAAGCCTAACAATATGAATACACAACAAAAAATAACGCCACAAACTCAAGCTCCAAAACTTGAAGTCAACCTTTTGGGCGGAGACACTTGGAAACTAGAAGATCAAAACCCTGAAAACTTTACAATGTTAGTGTTCTATAGAGGGTTACACTGTCCCGTTTGTGAAAAGTATCTCAAAACACTTAACGGTCTTCTGGATACTTATGCCGACAAAGGTGTAGATGTCATTGCGATTAGTATGGATGGAGAAGCAAGAGCAAGAAAAGCAAGAATGAAATGGGAGCTTTCTGAAGACCTCAAAATAGGATATGGTGTAGATGCCGAAACTGCTAATAATTGGGGATTGTATTTAAGTAAAGCCATTAAAGATTATGAACCTGATGTCTTTAGTGAACCAGGATTATTCTTAATAAAACCCGATAACTCTATTTACTTTGTAACACTCAATTCTACACCATGGGGGCGACCGCATTTAGCAACTTTCGTAAAGGTTATTGACTATATTAATACTAGTGGTTATCCTGCAAGAGGTGAGATCATTGAATTATAACCACTTTAATAATACTTAATAATAAAGTCTCTATTTGTATTAAATAACCTATTATATTTGCATCACTAATTTTCTAAGTACGTGAGCAAAGCCCTTATCTCGCAAACGTATGTACAGACTTTGCAACTGCAAAATCTGCAGAATACTATTGCCCAAACTCAACCTTTAGACTCCGCTCAAAGCAAGACTAAAACACATCTAAAAGGACTCGTAGGATCATCCCTGTCTTTTGTGATTTCAAGTGTTTTTAAAAACACTGACAAACCCTTCTTGTTGATTTTAAACGACAAGGAAGAAGCTGCTTATTATCTCAATGACCTTGAGCAACTACTAGATGCCAAGAATGTATTATTCTATCCTGGTAGTTACCGCAGACCCTATCAGATAGAAGAAACGGATAATGCCAATGTACTGCTTCGTGCTGAAGTTTTGAACAGAATCAACTCGCGAAAGAAACCCGCAGTCATCGTGACTTATCCTGATGCGCTTTTTGAAAAAGTAGTCACTAGAAGAGAGCTAGAGCGCAATACACTGAAGGTTTCAGTAAACGATAATCTGTCTATAGATTTTGTGAACGAAGTTTTGTTTGAATACAACTTCAAACGTGTTGATTTTGTGACTGAACCCGGCGAATTTTCGGTTCGTGGAGGTATCGTTGATGTATTTTCGTTTTCTCATGACGAACCTTATCGTATAGAGTTTTTTGGAGATGAAGTCGATAGTATCAGAACTTTTGACGTCGAGACTCAGCTTTCCACAGAACAAATCAAGAAGATTAGTATCATACCAAATGTAGCCAATAAATTCCTTGAAGAAAGCAGGCAGAGCTTCTTAAAATATATTGCGCAAAAGACTGTGGTGTTTACCAAAAATGCTGAGCTGCTATTTTCTAGAGTTGATAAACTCTTTGAAAAAGCTTCAGAAACATTCGAAACCCTTTCAAAAGACATAAAACATTCAGAACCAAAGGAATTGTTTTGTAATTCAGAATTACTCAAACGCCAACTTTTGGATTATAACTTAGTTGAATTTGGAACAAGTTCAATATTTTCTGATGTTATGTCGAGCGCAGTCGAGACATCCTCTGATGAGATTCTGAATCAGGTTCAGAATGACAACGTCATAACATTCAACACAAAGCCTCAACCTTCCTTTAATAAGCAGTTCGAATTACTAATTGACAACCTCAACGTTAATCACGAAAAAGGATACACCAACTATATTGCATGTGCAAGTGAGCAACAGGCAAAACGCTTTCATGATATTTTTGAAGATGTTGAGCAAGAGGTCCATTACAAAACCATTGTGCTTTCTCTATACCAAGGATTTGTTGATGATAACAATAAGCTGGTTTGTTATACTGACCATCAAATATTTGAACGTTACCATAAGTTCCACCTTAAGAATGGCTATGCTAAGAAGCAAGCCATTACGCTAAAAGAATTAACCAATCTCGATGTTGGTGATTATGTAACTCACATTGATCATGGAATTGGGAGGTTTGGAGGACTTCAAAAAATAGATGTAGAAGGAAAGCAGCAAGAAGCTATTAAACTGGTATATGGCGAGCGCGATATTCTTTACCTCAGCATACATTCGCTTCATAAAATCACCAAGTTTAATGGTAAAGATGGTAAACCTCCAAAAATCTACAAACTTGGTAGCAAAGCCTGGAAAAACTTAAAGCAAAAAACGAAGAGTAGAGTTAAAGAGATTGCTTTTAGCTTGATAAAGCTCTACGCAAAGCGAAAACTTAGAAAAGGGTTTCAATACGCTCCAGATAGTTATATGCAGCATGAGTTGGAAGCCTCATTTATATATGAAGATACCCCAGATCAAATCACCTCTACCGCAGACATTAAAGCAGACATGGAAAGTGAACAGCCTATGGACCGTTTGGTTTGTGGTGATGTTGGCTTTGGAAAAACGGAGGTTGCTATAAGAGCTGCTTTTAAAGCTGTGGATAATGGTAAGCAGGTCGCCGTTTTGGTACCGACTACTATATTGGCGTTTCAGCATTTCAAAACATTTACCGAGCGCTTGAAAGATTTTCCTGTAACTGTAGATTATGTCAATCGATTTAGAACTGCCAAACAAAAACGAGAAACGCTTGAAGGTCTAGAAAAAGGTAGTGTTGATATCATTATTGGGACACACCAACTGGTCAATAAAAATGTGAAATTCAAGGATCTTGGGTTATTGATTGTTGACGAAGAACAGAAGTTTGGTGTAGCTGTAAAAGAAAAGCTAAAAACCATTAAGGACAATGTAGATGTTCTTACGCTTACTGCAACACCAATACCTAGAACATTGCAATTTAGTTTAATGGCTGCAAGGGATTTGTCGGTCATTACTACACCACCTCCAAACCGTTATCCTATAGAAAGTCATGTGATTCGATTTAATGAAGAAACGATTCGCGATGCTGTGACTTATGAAATTCAACGGGGAGGACAAATTTTCTTTATTCATAATCGAATTGAAAACATCAAAGAAGTCGCTGGAATGATTCAGCGTCTGGTTCCTGATGCTAAAATTGGTATTGGTCATGGACAGATGGAAGGTAAAAAACTTGAACAGTTAATGCTAGCCTTTATGAATGGTGAATTTGATGTTCTAGTCAGTACCACTATTGTTGAAAGTGGTCTCGATGTACCAAATGCAAATACCATCTTTATCAATAATGCTAACAATTTCGGGCTGAGTGACTTGCACCAAATGCGAGGTCGTGTGGGCCGAAGCAACAAAAAAGCGTTCTGCTACTTCATTACTCCAGAATATTCTGCAATGACCAACGATGCCAGAAAACGAATTACAGCTCTAGAGCAATTCACCGAACTTGGTAGCGGATTCAATATTGCCATGAAAGATTTAGAGATTCGTGGTGCAGGAGATTTACTTGGTGGTGAGCAAAGTGGTTTTATAAATGAAATTGGTTTCGATACTTATCAGAAGATTTTGAACGAAGCCATTGAAGAACTCAAAGAAAATGAGTTTAGAGAACTTTATAATGACGATGGGAAGGATAAAACTTATGTAAAGGACATAACTATAGATACGGACTTTGAGCTATTGTTCCCTGATGACTATGTCAATAATATTACTGAACGTTTGAACCTTTACACGCTGCTCAATAATCTGAAAACTGAAGGTGAGTTGTTAAAATTTGAAAGTGATATTACAGATCGATTTGGTGAAATGCCTAGTCAGGTTGTTGATCTTATTAATAGTGTTCGCATTAAATGGATTGCCACAAAAATAGGTTTGGAAAAAGTGATCATGAAACAGAATAAACTCGTTGGTTATTTTATTAGTGATCAGCAAAGTGCATTTTATCAGAGCCCATGGTTTACCAAAGTGTTACAATTTGTTCAAAGCAATCCAAGAGCTTGTAAAATGAAGGAAAAACAAACACGTAATGGATTGCGTTTATTACTTACCTTTGAGCAAGTAAATTCGGTTGAAGAAGCTTTAAAGAGATTACAACCTATTTTGGCTTAATAATTGTTTACTTTCTATAAATAGATTTACCAATGAAGAAAAGCATCTACTTTATTTTCCTATTCCCTTTAATGGTGTTTTCGCAGCATACCATTAGCGGAACATTTTCTCCAGCAAAAGAATTTACCTATGCTTTCTTATACAAATCTGCTCCAGATGGCGCAAGTTATGTTGGCAGAGCTGAGTTAAACGAAGAAGGAGCATTTTCTATCCCTCTAGATTCAACCTCAATAGGGATTTATAAAATTGTCTATGCATTACCTGCCGAAGAAAACAATTTTGATTTTATCTACGATGGTAAAGAAAGCATAAGCTTTACTTACGATCTTAACAAAGGATTGGAGTTCACAGAATCTAGCGAGAATAAGCTTTGGAAATCTTACACAAAAAGCATGGAAATGGTAAACATGACCATTAGTAACTTTTATCAAAAAGAAAGTACTGATGAAAAGGCTTATCTAGATATTTTCAAAACGCTAAACGATACTCAGAACACGTATTTAGACCATACCGAAGGGTTACTAATTTCAGAATTAATAAAAGCTAATCAGCCATATATTCCTGAAGGTTTTGAAGACATCAACACATACTCTCAAAATCTAAAAAGTAATTATCTAAAACATATCGATTTTAGTAGCGAGTTATTACAGAGTTCAGATTTTTTACTGGATAGAGTACTGACATATGTGTTTGGTATTTCTAACAACGTAGATAATGCATCGTATAAAACCCTTGTAGATGATTTAGCCAATTACATTGGCGACAATGACCTTGTAAAGGTATCGCTTCTGGATGTGGTTTGGAGCCAATTTAATGCTCTTGGTAATGACGAATTGGCCTTATATATTATTGACAAATACTTACTTGATCTCGCTAAAAAAACTGGAAAAATATATCTCGAGGAACGATTATCGGCCTACAAAAACTCAGCGGTTGGTGTAAAAGCTCCAGATTTTGAAATTGAAACCACGGAACAAGGAGTCAAAAAGACGACTAGCCTACACAATATTGATAGCGCTGAGCAGTATTTAGTCGTTTTTTGGAGCAGTACTTGTGGACATTGCCTTAATGAACTCCCAGAGGTGATGAAGCTTGCAAAAGAAAAAGCAAACCTAAAAGTTATAGCATTTGGCCTGGAAGATGATGCCGACAATTGGAAAAAAGAGATTGCAAATTTCCCTGATTTTACACATGTTATAGGCTTACAAAAATGGGAGAACCCAACTGCAAAGCAATACAATATTTCTGCTACGCCTTCATACTTTTTGCTAGACAGAAACAAAACTATTATTGCTAAACCTCATTTATTAGCGGATTTGCAAAAAGCTCTAAAATAATACACATTTATTGAGAGTAAACCTTACTCTTTTATTCTTCCCTAAACAAGACATTAAGTCCTTGTGTTACAAGCAAACAAGAGCAGCAATGTTAAGCTAATGTTTTCAAACAGCATTGATTTTATGTTTAGGTAACATTCTACTAACATTTTTATTACCAATGTTTAACTTGACACTAACCTAAAGTTTACACTTCAGCAGTTTCTTTGCGCCATAAAACTATTAAACTGATTATTCTATTAAAATTACACTCATGAAAAAATTAATTCTTACTGTATTAGTTGCTTCAACTTTAGTATTTACAGGATGTTTTAAAGATGATGACACTCCTATTATCATTGAAGAAGTTACAATAATCAATAATAACTCTGGCGGTGGCGGAGGCGAAGATAACATAGTAGCAGTTACTGGTGCTATTTCCACTAACACGACTTGGACCAACGATAATATTTATCAATTAAATCAAAAAGTAGTAGTAGAAAGTGGTGTAACACTTACTATTAACCCAGGGACTATCATTAAAGGTTCTCCAGGTACAGGTTCTTTAGCTTCTGCATTAATTGTAGCTAGAGGTGGACAAATCAATGCGGTTGGTACTCCAGAGAGTCCAATCATCTTCACATCTACTAGTGATAATATTCAAGTAGGTGAAACTTCAGGAACAAACTTATCTTCAGGTGACAGAGGTCTTTGGGGTGGTGTTCTTTTATTAGGAAACGCACCTTGTTCTTTCTCTGGTGATGTTACTGAATTACAAATTGAAGGAATTCCTGCTGATGATACGTTCGGTCTTTACGGAGGTACTGACGAAACTGATAGCTCAGGAACTATGAGATATGTTTCTATTCGTCATGGTGGTGCATTAATCGGTGAAGGAAACGAAATCAACGGACTTACACTAGGTGGTGTTGGTTCTGGAACTGTGTTAGATAATATCGAAGTTGTTGCTAACGTAGATGACGGAATCGAATTCTTCGGAGGAAC
The DNA here is from genome assembly GCF_040493455.1 of Winogradskyella sp. 3972H.M.0a.05. Lineage (NCBI taxonomy): Bacteria > Pseudomonadati > Bacteroidota > Flavobacteriia > Flavobacteriales > Flavobacteriaceae > Winogradskyella > Winogradskyella sp. 3972H.M.0a.05. Next base: position 239,128 of record NZ_JANFDA010000001.1, read on the forward strand.
TGTAAACGCTACCAACTTATTAGTATGGGCTCAAGGCGATGACGGTTTAGATATCGACCAAGCTTACTCTGGTACTATTGACAACGCTGTTGTAGTACTTGGAGATGCTTCTGACCACGCTTTAGAAATCGACGGCCCAGAAGGAACTGCACTTGGATCTTTCACGTTACAAAATGTAACGCTTATCGGGAACTTAGATACTGAAAAAGGTGAATATGCAGATTACAGAAGTAAAGCAAGAGGAACTACTAGTAATGTATATGCTTATGGTTTCAAAGACAACTCTGATGTTGAGTTAGATAACAATGCAGTATCTCAAAACTACTTAGATGGTTTCTTAACATTCAGTGACTGGCAAATTACAGGTGACGACAATACAATCTTTGTTGAAAAAGTAGCTTGTGTTGAAAACTGTGACGATGAAGACGAAGGTAACGATGTTGATGAGCCAATCATTACAACATTTACTGACGATGCAGCAGCTTGGACTACTACTGTGGCTCAAGACGCTAACACTGTTGGAGCTACTACGTCTAACTTAGCTTGGACATATGCTAATACTGCTGGAGGGTTAGGTTTCTAAGTCAACCTCTGGTCTTTAGATTAACAAAAACTATAACAATATAGCGACTGCTCACTAGGTGAGCGGTTGCTTATATAAAAGAATATGAAAAATACAAAACGACTATTTAGTTTATTTTTCTTCTCACTTCTAATAACTGCTTCTTCAGTAGTCGCTCAAACTGGTAAAGTGGCTGGTAATGTAATCGATGGTGATTACAACAATGAGCCTCTGGCTTTTGCAAATATTCTTGTAAAAGGAACTACAACAGGAACGACATCAGATTTTGATGGAAAGTATGAATTAGAATTAGATCCAGGGACTTATACTCTTGTGTTTTCTTTTGTTGGTTATGAAACCAAGGAAATCAGTGATGTAGTGATTTCAGCTGATCAGGTTTTTCAACTGGATGTTACACTTTCAACTAATGCCTTAGAGCAAGTTGTAATTACAACAACTGTAAAGAGAAATACAGAAAGTTCACTTTTAAATCTTCAGAAAAGATCTGTCACGCTTTTAGATGGGCTTTCTGCTCAAAGCATTAAAAAGACAGGAGCGAGCAATATTGCTACGGCTGTAAAGAGTGTTCCAGGGGTATCAGTTCAAGGAGGGAAATACGTCTATGTAAGAGGTCTTGGAGATCGTTATACAAAATCGATTTTGAATGGTGTAGATATTCCTGGTTTAGACCCAGATAGAAACACTATTCCGATGGATATCTTTCCAACTAATCTTATTGATAATGTAATTGTTTTGAAATCTGCTGCGGCTGAGTATCCAGCTGATTTTACTGGTGGTATCGTAAACATAGTTACCAAAGATTTTCCAACTAAGGCAGAGTACGGAATTTCATTGGGTGCTGGCTACAATCCAGATATGCACTTCAATGACCAATACTTAAGCTACGAAGGGAGTGATACCGATTTCTTTGGTTTTGATGATGGTGAAAGAAACTTACCAATTAATAGATATCAGCAAATACCTGGTACATTCGAAAACAAACAGTTATTAAATACCCTTACTGGCAGATTCAATAGACAATTACGAGCAGACCAAGAAACTAGTAATCTTAACTATAGTATTGGTTTCACTGCTGGAAATCAATATGAAGTAGGAGAAGATCAAAAGCTTGGGTATTTAGCATCTATATCTTACAAGAATAACACGAGATTTTTCGAAGAAAGAATTGATGGAAACTTCCAGAGAGATAATCAGAATACATCAAACAATCAACTACAGTTAACTAGAAGAACAGTTGGTGCAGAAGGAACCAATGAGATATTAGTTAGTGCTTTGGGTGGTGTCACCTACAAAACAAAGCAATCTAAATATAAGTTTACTTTAATGCACATACAAAACGGAGAGTCTTCTGCTGGTTTATTTACACAAAGATTGTCTCAAGATGCTGGTGGTGGAGCCTTTGAAGATGTGGTTAAAGATGGATTATTATATACTGAAAGATCGATTACAAATATCGCTTTAACCGGTAGTCATCAGTTAGATACTGAGGCAGATTGGAAGTTCGACTGGACATTCTCACCTTCATTCTCTAAGGTTGAAGATAAAGATCATAGAATTACACCTTTGGAGGTAACACAGGATGATGACTTTATCATTAGTCCAAGTACATCTTCCTTCCCTGTAAGATTATGGCGTTGGTTGCTCGAAGAAAACTGGGTTACCAAAACAGATTTTTCTAAAAAGTATAATTTATTTGAAAGACCTGCCAAGGTTAAATTTGGAGGCGCATATACCTATAAGTTCAGAGATTTTAGTATTGATGAATTCTTGTTTAGTGCAACAGACTTAACTGTGCCTGGAGGTAACTCTAACAATTTGCTTACCGATGCTAATATTTGGTCACCAGATACAGGTGAAGGAACATTCTTATTATCTACAAATAGATTTGAGCCTGCTAATGCTTACGAAGGTGAAGCAAGAGTAGCTGCGGCTTATGTGTCTAATGAGTTCAATGTTACAGAAAAGCTTAAGGCCATCTTAGGACTACGTATCGAGGATTTCCAATTGTTCTATACTGGAGCTAGAGCAGGTTCTGGTACAGAAACTTTTGAGGATTTAAAAGTAATTGATGAGTTTGATTTTTATCCTTCGGCTAACTTCATCTATGCCTTGAATGATCAATCTAACTTACGTGCGTCATTCTCTAGAAGTACAGCAAGGCCTTCATTTAAAGAGCAATCGTTTTCAAGGATTTTTGATCCTATTACTAATGTAACGTTTATTGGAGCATTAAACTTCAATGATGAACGCGGTGGTCCTTTAAGACCTACATACATCAACAACTTTGATATTCGTTATGAAATCTTCAGAGAAGAAGGACAAATGATTGCAGTAAGTGGTTTCTATAAAGATTTTACCGATCCTATAGAGTTAAAATTCGTTGAATCTACTGTTGGTAGTGGTGCATTAAGTTTCACTCCAGATAATTTAGGTAATGCTGAAGTATTTGGTGCTGAAGTAGAATTTAGACAAAACTTTGGATTCATCTTAGAGAGTCTTAGAAACCTTAAGTTAAATATCAATGCTTCTATTATAGAATCTAGACTTACAATGTCTGATGACGAGTTTAACTCAAGAACTGCTCCGGGTGTATTAAGAGATGGTGAAACAGTAGATAGAGAACGTGAGTTACAAGGACAATCTCCTTACCTAGTCAATGTAGGGTTAGATTATGGAGATAATGACAAAGGGTTCAGAGCTGGTTTATTCTTTAATGTACAAGGAGAGACATTAGAAATTGTTGGTGCTGGTAACACTCCAGATGTATACACACTACCATTCAATAGTTTGAATTTTACATTCAATAAAACTTTTGGCTCGGATAAGAGATCATCTATCGATCTTAAAATCAATAACATCTTGGGAGATGATAGAGAAAGTGTATATCAGTCTTTTGGAGCACAAGATCAAATTTTCTCATTGAGAAGCCCAGGAACTGAGTTTTCACTTGGTTACTCCTATAAATTTTAATTAGAATATTTATTTATAAATAAAAAAGGCTGCGGAATCCGCAGCCTTTTTCTATATAGTATTTTTCTTAACTAATTACTCGTTGCCAGCTTAGTACTGTTAGACCATTGATTAACACTCACAACACGAGAGTCTATATAGTCTACTTCTTTCAAAGTATCTTCACTCCAAAAGAACCACTTGCCAACTTTCTTCCCATTATCATAATTACCGACAGCAGTTTTGTTTCCGTCTAAGTCATAACTTTTCCAAACACCATGAAGTTTACCATCTGCATTAAAAGTCCCTTGTTGCTCTATAGTACCATTGTCATGGTAATACGTTACTTCGGTCATATCTCCTTTCTTTTCTACTTTAGGCTTAATGGTTTCTTGACCATATATACTTAGAACGCTAAACATCAAGGCAAATACTACTATCTTTTTCATGATTCGAATGGGTTTTATTAATATTTATGTAACAAATATAACAATAAATTTACATTTTAGACATATTTACATAACATTAAATTAACATTAAAGCTGTATATGCTTAATTAACAGTCATTTAAATGTTAACAGAAGTATGCAAATCATAAGTTATCTGGCTGTAGAGCTAAAATCTAATGCACCTTAAACAAGTATATTATTTTTTTCGTATCGAGAACATAACATTTACATAACATTGCGTTCATAAGAAAATTTGAAATTTGCCAATTATTATTCTACTTATAATTCATGGAGAATATTTATGTGTACATGCTGGCCGCTCTTGCCTTTTTAGCAATAGCAGATTTAGTGGTTGGAGTGAGTAACGATGCGGTTAACTTTTTGAATTCCGCAATCGGTTCTAAAGCCGTTTCTTTCAGAACCATAATGATCGTAGCTAGTATTGGTGTTGCAGTTGGGGCACTATCATCTAGTGGTATGATGGAAGTCGCCCGGAAAGGAATATTTAATCCCGGACAGTTTATGTTCAGTGAGATTATGGTCATATTCACAGCTGTAATGCTTACAGACATTCTTCTCCTTGATTTTTTTAACACCTTAGGCCTACCAACCTCAACAACTGTTTCTATTGTATTTGAGCTTTTAGGAGCTTCCGTTTGTGTTGCCTTAATAAAGATCTCTGCCGATAATTCGCAGACATTATTCGATATTACCAATTACATAAACAACGAAAAGGCTATAGAGATTATACTGGGTATATTACTCTCGGTCGTTGTAGCTTTCACTATAGGTGCGCTGATACAGTTTGTATCTAGACTTTTACTGTCATTTAAATTCGAATCCAAACCATCTTGGTATGGTGCCATTTTTAGTGGTTTTGCAGTAACTTCTATTATGTATTTTATCCTTATAAAGGGATTAAAAAATGCAACATTTTTAAGCTCAGATTTGTTAGATAATCTTACATCAAATACATACGCCGTTATTGCTGTGAGCTTTGCATTCTGGACTATTCTATCTTATGTAATAATTACTGCTACAAAAAGTAATATCTATAAGCTCATCATTATCGTTGGTACATTTGCATTGGCAGTAGCCTTTGCTGGTAATGACTTAGTTAACTTTATTGGAGTTCCTATTGCGGCATATAATTCATATGAAGCATGGTCTATTAGTGGAGTCCTACCAGATAATTTTAGTATGGAAATTCTGGCTGCCAAGGTTAGAACTCAACCTTATTTATTGCTTTTAGCTGGTTTGGTTATGGTATTAACCTTATGGTTTTCCAGTAAGGCTAAAGCTGTTGTAAAAACTTCGGTAGATCTTTCTAGGCAAGATGATATTAAAGAACGTTTTGAACCTAATTTCCTTTCTAGAAACATTGTTCGCCTCTCTATAGGTCTGTCTGATTCCTTCAATAATTTGCTTTCAGAAAAAGGAAAAGCTGCCATAGAGCGCCAATTCAAAAAAATACCTATTCCACCAACTATAAAAGCTCAAGATGTTCCTGCATTCGACCTTGTAAGAGCATCCGTGAATCTTATGGTAGCGAGTGTACTTATTTCTATAGCAACATCAATGAAATTACCACTATCTACTACTTATGTAACCTTTATGGTAGCCATGGGTACTTCACTAGCCGATAGAGCATGGGGAAGTGAAAGTGCTGTGTATCGTGTTGCCGGAGTACTTAATGTAATCGGTGGATGGTTCTTTACCGCAATTAGCGCCTTTGTTGCCGCAGCTATAATGGCTTATATACTTTATTATGGTAAAGGGTATGCGTTAGTTGGCTTACTGGTATTAGCTATTGTTTTATTGATACGAAACTATTTAAGTCATAGAAAAAAATCAAAAATCCTAAGAGCTGAAGACAGCCTGAAAAAATCTGAAAGTAGTTCTATTCAAGGGGTTATACATGAGAGTGCAGACAATATTGCAAATGTTGTAAAGAGAGGAAATAAAATTTACTCTCAAGCCATTAATGGTTTAGCAACACAAAATCTGGCAGTTCTCAAAAAGAACAAAAAGCAGGTAGAAAAACTTTCCAATGAGATCGATGACTTAAGAGATAACATCTTCTATTTTATTAAAAACCTGGAAGAACCAAGTCTATCGGCAAGTAACTTCTACATCAATATCTTGAGTTACCTTCAAGATTTTGCGCAATCATTAGAATACATTTCTAAAGTAAGTCACAAACACGTTAACAATAATCATAAACGATTAAAATTCAGCCAGATTAGAGAGCTAAAAGAATTAGACAGCGAACTAGAGGCAGTTTTTGAAGATGTGAAACAAGCGTTTTTATCTAGGTCTTTTGAGCAAATTGGCGATGTCATTGCACGAAAGAATGAACTCTTCGATTTAGTAATGCTCAAAATTCAAAAACAAGTAGAGCGAACTAGAGATGAAGAATCTAGTCCAAAAAACACTACCCTTTATTTTGGTATCCTTTCTGAAACAAGAGACTTGCTGACTGAGACCATGAACTTATTAGAGGAATACTACAATTCTCACGATAGTGAGATAGAGCCAGCAACTATCAATGTTGAGAATGATAATGCAATAGATAGCGAGGAATAGGCTTATAGCTGCTGCTAAGTTTTCAGTATTACAAAAACCTTGTACCTTAGTGAAAATAAAACTCTATATGAGAATAGTTGCTTTTTTGCTTTTTTGCACCGTAGGTTTTGCTCAAACTATAACAAGCTCTCAACTTCTAGATAAAGCGATTCAATATCACGACCCTCAGGGAAATTGGTCTAATTTCAATGGTGTTCTAAAAATTATCATGGAAACACCAGATAAGCCAAACAGAGATAGTAAAATTCATATCAATTTACCTTTAGAATATTTTTATATCAAAGCAGTACAAGATTCTATCGAGTATGAATATACACTAGACAAAGACAAGTGTAGTTCGTCTCTCAATGCTGCTGCAGCTAAAACCCAAGGCTCAACTTCGCTTAGAGAAACCTGTAAAAAAGTAAGACGATATAGAGATTACTATACATACCTCTATGGTCTGCCAATGAAACTAAAAGATCCTGGCACTATCATCAATCCCAACATTGAAAAAAAGGTCTTTAAAGGCAAAACATACTTAGTGCTAAGTGCCTCTTACAAACAACATATTGGGACAGATGTTTGGAACTTCTATTTCGACCCAGATACCTTCGCTATGGAAGTCTATCAGTTTTATAAAACCGATGATAAAGGCAAGGTCAAAAAAGATAGTGGTGAATATATTTTGCTTTCAGAAATAGAAACCATTAACGGTATTAAAATGCCAAAAGTCAGAAAATGGTATTACAACAAAGGTGATAAGTACTTAGGCACAGATATTCTTAACAAAGTATAATGATGTGTTAAAACAAGGCTATGCCTTAGAATCTCAAATATTTATTATTATTTTAGGCTTCGCCAAAAATACCCCTCACCAACAACTATCTTTTTAAAATCTAATACTCATGAAAAAATTAGTGCCTTTTCTATTACTAAGTTTAATATTTGTTGCATGCAAAAAAACCGAAAACAATAGCATTGTGGAGCGTGATATTACAGTAAATTATCCTGAAACAAAGAAAGTAGATACTGTCGATGTATACTTTGAAACAGAAGTAAAAGACCCATACCGTTGGTTAGAAGACGATCGTAGTAAAGAAACCGAAGACTGGGTGAAAACTCAAAATGAAGCTACATTCGGATATCTAGACAATATCCCATATAGAAAAGAGCTTAAAGAGCGCCTTGAAAAAATGTGGAACTACGAAAAAGTAGGATCACCATTCAAAGAAGGAGGTTACACATATTACTACAAAAATGATGGTTTGCAAAACCAATATGTATTGTATAGAAAAAAGAATGATTCAGACACAGAAGAAGTGTTCTTAGACCCAAATACGTTTAGCGACGATGGAACTACCTCATTGGGAAGTATGACGTTCTCAAAAAATGGTAAAATTGCCGCATATTCTATTTCTGAAGGCGGAAGTGATTGGAGAAAAATCATAGTGATGGATGCTGAGACAAAAGAAATCAAAGAAGATACTCTGATTGATGTGAAGTTTAGTGGTATTTCATGGTACAAAAATGAAGGTTTCTACTATTCAAGTTACGATAAGCCTGAAGGCAGTGAACTTTCAGCAAAAACAGATCAGCACAAACTGTATTATCACAAGTTAGGAACTTCTCAGAAAGACGATAAATTAGTCTTTGGAGGTACTCCAGAAGAAAAACATCGCTATGTATATGGTTACCTATCAGAAGACGACAAATATCTTTTTGTAAGCGCTAGTATTTCTACTTCTGGGAACAAACTTTTCATGAAAGATCTAACGAATCCAGATGGTCAACTTGTACCTATCATAGACAATGTAGATAGCGATACATATGTGATAGACAACGTAGGCAGCAAACTTTATTTGGTTACAAACCTAGATGCTCCAAATCAAAAGATCGTCACTGTAGATGCTTCTAACCCATCTCCAGACCAATGGCAAGATTTTATTGCTGAAACAGAGAATGTACTCAGCCCTTCCACTGGAGGAGGTTATTTCTTTGCTGAATATATGGTTGATGCCGTTTCAAAAGTAAAACAATACGATTATGATGGTAAGTTTATAAGAGATGTAGAGTTGCCTGGCGTTGGAAATGCTGGTGGTTTTGGAGGCAAAAAAGAAGAAAAAACAGACTATTACTCCTTCACCAATTACAATACACCAAGTAGCATTTATAAATACAATGTAGATACTGGTGAATCAGAATTATACTGGAAACCATCAATAGACTTCAATAGTGATGATTATGAAAGTAAGCAGGTGTTTTATAACTCGAAAGATGGCACAAAAGTTCCTATGATCATTACACATAAAAAAGGATTAGAACTCAATGGTAAAAACCCAACTATCTTATATGGTTACGGTGGTTTCAATATTAGTTTGAATCCTTCTTTCAGCATCCCCAACTCTGTTTGGATGGAGCAAGGTGGTGTTTATGCTGTTCCTAACCTAAGAGGTGGTGGAGAATATGGTAAAGAATGGCACAAAGCTGGTACACAAATGCAAAAGCAAAATGTGTTCGATGATTTTATAGCTGCAGCTGAATACCTCATCGAAAATAAATATACTTCTTCAGAATATTTGGCTATTAGAGGAGGATCAAATGGAGGTTTATTAGTAGGTGCTACCATGACGCAACGACCAGACCTTATGAAAGTAGCATTACCTGCTGTAGGCGTACTAGACATGTTGCGTTACCATACATTTACTGCAGGAGCAGGTTGGGCTTACGATTATGGAACTGCAGAACAAAGCAAAGAGATGTTCGATTATCTTAAAGGATACTCTCCAGTTCATAATGTCAAAAACGGAATTGAATACCCAGCAACATTGGTAACTACTGGAGATCACGATGATCGTGTAGTACCTGCACATAGCTTTAAGTTTGCTGCGGAATTGCAAGCAAAACAGACTGGAAACAACCCAACATTGATTAGAATTGAAACTGATGCTGGTCATGGTGCTGGAACTCCAGTAAGCAAGACCATTGAGCAATACGCAGACATTTTTGGGTTTACTTTATACAATATGGGCTTTGATGTATTGCCTTCTAAGACTCAAGGAAAGGTAAAAGGCTAACAGTATTAACACATTGTTGCCTGATTTTTAGTATATTTAGGGCTATTCTAAAAAAATAAAACCTGACTATGATTAAAAAACTACTACTAACCTTAGTACTGCTTGCCCCTATCTCAATGTTTTCTCAGGATGATTGCGCCTCAGCTATCCCTGTTACTGCTGGCCTATACACCGTAAATGGTATTGATGGTGAAAAACCTACTCCCATCTGTGCTGAAAATGGCGATAACGCCACTGACGGTGAATGGTATACATATACCCCATCAGAAGATTTAAACCTAACTATTACAACAGATTTACAGCAAAATAGTGGTGGAGACACTCGCTTTCATGTTTATACAGGAAGCTGTGGAGCACTAACTTGTTTTGCAGGAGATGATGATGGTGGTGACATCGGAAATGGTTACCTTTCTTATGAAGCTATCAATGTAATTGGTGGTACAACGTATTACATTGCTTTTGATGATAATTGGAATGATGGTGGATTTGATTTCGAATTAATCGAAAACGCAACTGTTACGCCTCCACCTCCTCCACCTGTAACATTTACAACACAAAGCATAACTACTACTGGAGCTGATTTAGCTGTTGTAGATATGAATGGAGACTTCTTAGATGATATCGTAGCAGTTACCTCAACTAACGTCAATATTAACTATCAACTTAGTTCTGGAGGTTTTACAGTTAGAAATATTTCTACGCCTACAGCAGATTTTACACCAACCTGGAGTTTAGCTGCTGGAGATTTTAATGCTGATGGATATAACGATCTTTTATACGGAAACGGAAGTGGAGTGACTTTTATGAGAACTATTGTTGAGCCTGCAAATGTTGATAACGGCGATGCTTTTGATGATGTATCAGGGTTTACAGAATTATCTACATCAGAATACGTATTCTCTCAACGTTCAAACTTTGCTGACATCAATAACGATGGACACTTAGACGGCTTCGTATGTCACGATGTTGCACCAAATGTATACTATTTGAATAATGGTTCTGGAGATCTAACCTTTTACCAATCTGATGATCCTGATGCTCCTGTTTCTTTGGGGGTATATCCTTCAGGAGGAAATTATGGATCAATTTGGATTGATTATGATAACGATAGAGACTTAGATATGTTCATCGCTAAATGTGGTGGTGAAACAGCACGCAGAACCAATCAGATGCATACCAATGATGGTTCTGGAAACTACGCAGAGAATGCAGCTGCTTTAGGTCTAGCTGATCCAATGCAAACATGGTCTTCAGCATGGGGAGATTTTGATAATGACGGAGACATGGATGTTTTTGTTGGAGCAAGTAGTGGCTCGCACAAACTTATGGAAAATGACAACAATACGTTTGTTGACAAAACATCAGGATCTGGGATAAGTGTATTAACAGCTACATCTATTGAAACTGTTACTTATGATCTTGATAACGATGGTAACTTAGATGTTATCTCAGGAGGTAATGTGCTAATCGGTAATGGAGACTTAACATTTACTGTATATGAAGGATTACTCCCTCTAGGAGGTAGTGCATATGGAGATGTTAATAACGATGGTTTTATTGATAGCTTTAATGGTAATATTTACTTAAACGACGGTAACTCTAATAACTGGATTAAGATAAACACAATAGGTAAAGCTTACGATACACCAGACAGAAGTAACAGAAATGGTATTGGTGCTCGTGTAGAGGTTCATACAGATTCTGGTGTACGTATCAGAGATGTAAGAAGTGGCGAAGGCTTTGAATATATGAGCTCATTAAACACTCATGTTGGTTTAGGAACTGATGCTACAATCAATAGTGTTGTAATTTATTGGCCTTCTGGTATTGTTGATACCGTATTGGATCCAGATGTTAACACTACAATTACTGTGATTGAAGGCGACACACTTAGTATTGAAGATGAAGCATTAGCAGACGTGGAGATTTATCCAAACCCTGTAAAAGATGTTTTAACCATTACGACTAGTGCTCAACTAACAGATTATGTTGCTACTGTTTTTGATATCAACGGAAAGCGCATCATGAACCATAAATTGAGCTCAAATACGCTTAATGTAAACGAGCTACAAACAGGAATCTATTTCTTAAGATTAGAGTCCGAAGGAAGATCTATCAAACGAAAGTTTATTAAACAATAATTAAAAAAGCCGCTCACAATTAGAGTGGCTTTTTTGACAACTATTTCTACTTAATTATTAATACATAAAATTTGTAAAGATGATTAAAAAACTACTATTTATATTAATGCTTATTGCCCCTTTGGCAATATTCTCGCAAGTAATTAATCAATCTGGTAACTGGCCTAATACTGATTGGTCACTTTCTGGAAATTATGACCCTACATTCTTATATGAAAACCCAACCGTTGTTAGCGGTTCTGCTTCGTTTTCATTTGATGATGATGATGCAACTTCAGCATCAATAAACAATATTGCTGTTGAATCACCTATTATTAATTTAACACCTGCATTTAATGCTTCTGAAACCAGTATTATAGTAACTTTTCAATACGTGTTGAATCTTTTCCAGACTGAAACACTTAAGTTACAATATTGGGATTCAGATGCTTCCCAATGGATTGATTGGGATAGCCCTCTTGAGGAAAACTCTGGTAGCGCATCTGGTTTTTGTGATGATGCTTTTTCTACACATACAAGTACTCCGTTAAATATTATTGGTTTCAGCAACAATCAATTACAAAACTTTAGGTACCGTATCTTTTACGATGATAATACCTCTTGGGGTTTTGGGTTTTGCATAGAACAACCTTCTATAATTTCACAACAACCCCCAGCTTGTCCAAGTGTTGCTAATCTAGAGGCTAATGGTGTTACTGCTTCTGAGGCTATGATAACTTGGAGTACAGGTAGCACAGAAACCTCATGGCAATATGCCTTACAATTGGCTGGTGAAGGACCACCGACATCTGGTACTAATACTACAGCTACGTCACAAAACTTATCCGGTTTAAATTTTGGAACAGACTATATATTCTATGTTAGAGCTAATTGCGATGGTGATGGTTATAGTGTTTGGACAAGTGTGAGTTTTACTACCGATCTTGATTTGCCAATTACTTATTCTACTCAATCTGTATCAACTTCTGGTACAAATAGAGCTGTTGTGGACATGAATGGGGATTTCTTAGATGATATTGTTTCAATTAGTGCGACTAATGTAAACATTAACTTCCAGCAAAGTTCTGGTGGGTTTACAGAAAGAAACATTACGACGACCAATGCCGATTTTACACCAAGTTGGAGTTTGGCTGCTGGAGATTTTAATGCCGATGGTTACAACGACCTTCTTTATGGAGCTGGTTCTGGAGTAACTTTTATGAGAACTATTGTTGAGCCTGGAAATGTTGGTAATGGCGACCCTTATGACGATGTCTCTGGATTTACGGAATTATCTACATCTGAATATGTATTCTCGCAACGTTCAAATTTTGCAGATATTAATAATGACGGTAATCTAGACGCTTTTGTTTGTCATGATGTAGCACCAAATGTGTATTACATTAGTGATGCCAGTGGTAATCTAACTTTTTACCAATCCGACGATCCTAGTGCTCCTGTTTCATTGGGTGTATACCCTTCGGGAGGAAATTATGGATCAATTTGGATTGATTATGATAATGATAGAGACTTAGATATGTTCATCGCTAAATGTGGTGGTGAAACAGCACGTAGAACTAATCAGATGCATACCAATAATGGTTCTGGAAACTACACAGAGAATGCTGCTGCTATAGGTCTGGACGACCCAATGCAAACATGGTCTTCAGCTTGGGGAGACTTCGATAATGACGGAGACATGGATGTTTTTGTTGGAGCAAGTAGTGGATCTCACAAGTTAATGAGAAATGATAATAATAGTTTTGTTGATGCGACTAGTGGTTCAGGAATTAGTACATTATCCGCAACTTCAATAGAAACAGTTACTCACGATCTAGATAATGATGGAAATTTAGATGTCATCTCTGGAGGTAATGTGTTATTTGGAAATGGAGACCTTACATTCACCGTTTATGAAAACATTTTCCCAGGCAGTGGTAGTTATGGTGACCTCAATAATGACGGATTCATAGATCGCTTCAATGGGACGTTATACATGAGCGACGGAAACGCTAACAACTGGATTAAGATAAACACCATTGGTAAAGCTTACGATACACCTGAGAGAAGTAATAGAAATGGTATTGGTGCTCGTGTTGAAATACATACACCTTCCGGAACTCAGATTAGAGATGTAAGAAGTGGTGATGGATTTAGATACATGAGTTCTCTAAACACTCACTTCGGTCTTGGTACAGAAACTACAGTAAACAGTATTGTGATTTATTGGCCTTCTGGTGTTGTTGATGTTGTGGTTAATCCAACGATCAACTCAACAACAACTGTGATTGAAGGTGATACATTGAGTATTGAGGATGAAGCATTAGCAGACGTGAAGATTTATCCAAACCCTGTAAAAGATGTTTTAACCATTACCACTAGTGCTCAACTAACAGATTATGTTGCTACTGTTTTTGATATCAACGGAAAGCGCATCATGAACCATAAATTGAGCTCAAATACGCTTAATGTAAACGAGCTACAAACAGGAATCTATTTCTTAAGATTAGAGTCCGAGGGAAGATCTATCAAACGAAAGTTTATTAAACAATAAAGTTCTCTTTATATAATATTAAACCGCTCAAGTCTGAGCGGTTTTTTTGTGCTATTTTTGATCTATGCTTCAACTAAAAGATATTTCTTTCAGCTATAAAAAAGACAAAACTGTAGAGCTTCGAGAGCTTTCCGTTTCGGTTGGCGAAACATTGGCAATAATTGGAGAAAGCGGATCAGGAAAAAGTACATTGTTGAAGTTAATTTATGGTGAACATGACTTGCAAAAAGGAGAGATCTTTTGGAAAGACACTCAAATTCTAGGGCCTTCATATAACTTGGTTATAGGTTACGATTTTATGAAGTATGTCGCACAAGAATTCGACCTTATGCCTTACATCACTGTTGAAGAAAATATAGGTCAGTTTTTATCTAATTTCTATCCAGAAGAAAAACAGAAACGCATCAACGAACTATTATCTGTAGTTGAATTAGGAGACTTTTCTAATACCAAAGTACAGTACTTAAGCGGTGGACAAAAACAACGTGTAGCACTGGCTAAAGCTTTGGCCAAAGAACCAGAAATATTACTCCTCGATGAACCTTTTAGTCACATTGATAATTTCAAAAAACAGTCTCTGAGACGTAACTTATTTCACCATCTAAAAACCAGAAATATTACCTGTATTGTTGCGACTCACGATAAGGATGATGTTCTTGGATATGCAGACAATGTTATTGTTTTGCACAAAGGAGAACAATTGGCATACGACTCACCAGAAACATTATATAACAATCCCAAAGACCCTCTAGTTGCAGCCTTTTTTGGAGATTTCAATGTTATAGAACCGCATGGTATTGTATATGCCCATCAGTTAAAAGTTGTAATGCTCTCAGAAATAAAAGCAACTGTAATTCGATCCTTTTTCAAAGGCGATTATTATTTAATCGAAGCCGAATTGGATAACCAAACACTTCTGTTCCGTCATCAATCCGAGATAAACCCAGGAAACACGGTTTACTTAAAGCATATTCAATAATTTATATATCTTTGAACCAGTTCATTGAAAGCTCTTTTTTCAAATTTTGAAGGATCTGTAAGGCAATAGTGTCTTACATAAACTTTAAAATTTAATATTATGAATTGGAAAATTCAAAAACTTCAAAATGGCGAGACCATTATTTCAAAAGAGCCAGGTAATTCTATGTTACCTCTGTTAAAATCAAAGCAACCTGTAAAGCTAAAACCCATTACTTGGGAAGACTGCAACGTAGGAGATATTGTGTATTGCAAAGTCAGAGGTAATTGTTATACGCACCTTGTAAAAGGGAAGAATAACAAACGTGGTTTGCTTATCGGCAATAACCACGGAAGAATTAATGGAT
Source organism: Winogradskyella sp. 3972H.M.0a.05 (assembly GCF_040493455.1). NCBI lineage: Bacteria > Pseudomonadati > Bacteroidota > Flavobacteriia > Flavobacteriales > Flavobacteriaceae > Winogradskyella > Winogradskyella sp. 3972H.M.0a.05. The sequence continues at coordinate 254,750 of NZ_JANFDA010000001.1, forward strand.
GGACAAAAAATGTTTATGGAAAAGTGATAGAAATATTACCAATGCCATAGGCATTATCTTTAAAAACATTACAATCAACATTTATAATTTACAAAGCTTCCTCAACTGAGTCAGCCGCTCTATGGTAATTACTAATAGCGTTATTTAACTTATCTAACATTCGATCCCTTAATTTTTGTGGTTTTATGACTTCGATACTATCTCCAAAACCAAGAATCAAGCGTTCTAGTTCAAAATTTACCTGCACAAGAATGTCAAAAACAACACCATCCTCTCGTTCTTCAATAATGCGTTGAGACTTGTGAAACGGCTTTGTAATCACATACGGCGCATTGGATTTATCTATCCAAAATTGTACACGTTGAGCTCTGGTTTTAGCAACTGTTACACCAACAACTTCACTGTAATATTCATCACCATCTACCTCTAAATCTTTATACAAAGCTTTCTCATCTTCGACGATTTTCGAAATACGATCCAATGCCAAACTAATATCCTTCCCTTTGTGCAATGCCAATACAAACCAACGATTATTGAACTCCTTGAGCAATTGAGGATGTATAGTCATCGTATTTGACGTTTTAGCCTTAAAAGACTGATAAGTAACTTTAATAACTTTCTTATTCTGAATAGCTTGATAAATCGGATCAATGAACTCCAATCCCTTTAGCTGCTCATTTTTATCCAGATGAATAATGGCACGTTTTTGCTTTTGTGAAGAATACACCGAATCCTCTAACCGTTGTAGCACACCATCCATTTCCTTGAACAATGAGAAATCCTTGAACTGTCGAAGCATCTCTATAGCTTCGTTCATTATTTTTATATCCTTGTCCGTAACAGGAATGTTTTTTATACTATAATCATCCTCAGCATAACGATAGTATTTTCTATCATAAACTTCTATTGGTGCATTATAACCCAACTTATCGCTTCGCATCATTTGGATGTCCAACTGAACCGTTCTTTTACTCACATAGGTATCCTTTCCTTCGTATTCGTAAAGTGCTTCAGAACAAGCATCAATGAGATCATCTAGAGTCCATCTTCTGAATGTATTCTGAAGACAATTGTCTATGGTTTTATATCGAATTAATGCGTTTTTATTTGAAGCCATTTTATTTAAAATTTTGAATAGATTTTAAAGATAAAAAAGCTACGCAGAAGAATTGCGCAATAATCAAAATGAAATATTTTTTTGCTTTTTTCAAAAAAAGTTAATACTACGTATTAAGCCTTCAAATTTTCTGAATCGGAAAAATTTTATTTTGAAAATTGAAAAATTAATTTAAATCTTTGTGCTGCATTAGAGCAAAAAATTAAGTTTAACTAATATCGAAGTCATGCAAGATTTTACGGCATATCTAAAAAGTCCAGAAGGAGATGATTCTTTTGTGAGGCTTCGGTTGTATAGTTAGTTATACCTTCAAAACATAAATGAAGAACCCGAAGCCGTATAGAAACAGTTTCGGGTTTTTTATTTTCAATCATTAGCATATCGTCTAAAGATTCCCCCGAAATTAGAAAGAGTAGTAAACCCTCAACACGTCTTGAGGTGTGATTAAAAAGTTTAATTATGAATTTCTACAACAGAAATTCGAACAAAATTTAAAATGGGATTAACAATTGCAGATGCATACTATTTAAAAGCAAAAGGTGCATCGTGTGGTTTTTTTAGCGACTGGGAAGAAGTGTGTGAAGCATTAAACTATGCATTATCCTACGATGAAAATCATTGCGCTTCCTTAATGCTTCTTGGAGATATCTATGCAGCACAGTTGTCTATGTATGAAGATGCTTTCAGATGTTTTGATAAGGTTATAGCTATAGACCCAAACAACATCGAAGTTTATGGTAAATATGCCAGATACCTCATCTGGGCAAATGAGGTTGAGCGTGCCGAAAAGCTCATCACTTTTGCATCAAGCATCAAAGCTATGGACAAAGCATACATACTATGGCTGTCTGCTTACCTCGAAGATGTAAAAGGGCAATACGAAAACAGTTTAAAGCTCTTGAAAGAAGCAAAACAAAACTGTTACAATGATGGATATTTCAACTTCATGAGCAACGAAGAAAAACGCATCAAGAAAAAAATGGAGTTAGAAAAACCCAAGAAAAAGAAGAAAAAAAAGCCTTCAAAAAATAAAAAGAAGGCCAAAAAAAATGATTAAAAAATTAATGCTTCAAAGCATATAAAAACATAATAAAATGAATTTAACAAGAAACATATATTTCACTTCAGACCATCACTTTGGTCATGAGAACATCATTAAGTTCACCAACCGTCCATTTGGTAGTGTAGAAGAAATGGACCAGGAACTCATAAGGCGCTGGAATAGCAGGGTCAATAAACACGATAAGGTGTATCACCTAGGTGATTTTGGCCTATGCAAAGCCCATCGCATGAAAGAAATACTCGATCAGCTCAATGGTCAAATATTCTTAATACGAGGCAATCATGAAGGTGCGGCCCTAGCGAATCCCAATAGGTTCGAATGGATTAAGGATTACTTTGAACTCAATGTTAATGATGCAGACGCTCCAAATGGCAAGCGCAAGATCATACTCTTGCACTACGCGATGAGAGTTTGGCGATCGAGTTTTAGAGGAACATGGCACCTTTACGGTCATTCGCATGGAAGCTTACCCGACGATGAAACCATGAACAGTTTTGATGTCGGAGTAGATTGCCACGACTTCTACCCTATTACTTACGAGGAGGTCAAGCAAATTATGAGTCATAAGAAATGGGAACCGCCTTTTTAGGGGTAGTATTCCCAAATAAATTGTAAATTATTTTTACTGCGCAAAAAGATTGCGTAAATCGTTAAAATATTTGCGCAGTAATCTTAAAAGAGGCTTTGGTTGTAATACACCTTGGTAAAAGAAAAGAGAAGATGAATAATCAAGAATTAGATACAATAAATAATCTTTATAAGGTCTTTAGTCCTTACACTGTTATAGGTGATTTGTCCGATAGAAGTTGCCCTTGTTGTATAGATCGTTTGGACAGAAAAGCACTTTTTTCTAAACCTCTTAGAGAACTTTCTGAAGATGATTTGGGATTCTACATGAGAAAAGCAATCACAACTTTGGGTTCCGTTAATGATTACAAACATTTTTTGCCTAGAATATTAGAGCTTGTTGCACTATCATCAGAGGTTAAAGATGATTTTATCGATTTTGAAAAGCTTAATTATGGTAATTGGTTATCATGGAAAGAAGAGGAAGTTTTCGCAATTAAATTGTTTTTCACGACGCTTTTAAAAAATGCTCTGGAAACCAATTCTAAAAATATGGATGATTATATCTTGCTTAATTTAATTTATAATGAAGACTCTCTATCAGAAACGCTTTTAGAGTCTGATAGTGAAAGATTGATTCAGAATATTATTGACTATGCCTTAAATATTGGTAATAATAGAATAGATGAAAGGTTAGCAAACATATATTCAGACAGAAGAATATTAGACAAAATTGAACATCTATTCTTAAATGCAAAAAATAAAGATGAAGCCAATAGAATATCTATTGCATATTCAATACTAGAAAACAAAAACGATGACGCTTAAAGTCCATAAACTAATTCAACTCATCAAGGAATCAGAATCTCTGTGTTCTAAAGACTGGTTAGCTATTAATGCTGCATTTTTTCAGGATGAACACATATTATTGTTTGCAAAACGGTTGATGTATTACTATGAACACGGCGCTTCTAAGGTGTTACCACTTCCCAATTTTTCTGAAGAAGTAACCCCAGATGTGATGGATTCTTTTTTAGTATTTGAACCTATGATTGAAGCATTGCAGCAACGAGGTTTTACTGATGATAATACCAATAGAAGTTTGGTTTCAAAAACTATTCAAGAAGTAGCGTTTGAACATATACTTGTAATCATGGGGCAACGGCAAACACCTTCAACCATAAAAACAGTTGAAGGATTACCATTAAAAAAGGATGCGTTATTAGAAGGTTGTTTTAAGCCTTTCAATAACCAAATTAGTGTAGGCGTAAGAGCTTGGGAAAAACATACAGACAGAACAGAAGATACCTTTTGGGGAGATGTAAAAGGATCTCCCCAAGAAAAACAAGAGAATGTAAAAGCAATTATTACTAATATTATGAATAATTATACATGGTGGAATACTTTTCATCATTATAAGCATGGTATTGTATATGAAATAAGAATAGAAAGTGGTCATGGGATGCGATGGTCGTATCCAGATCAATTATTAATCGGATTTTTAGAACCATTTTTATAAATTGAGTCATGGATCAATATAATTTTTCAGCAAAAGAATGGGAATCTTGTCTTAAGGTCTTATCCGAACTTAAGGACAATCCATTAGACAATCCAGATAATCAAACCTTTGGCACATTGATTTCTAAGATTCATAAAAGTGCTAAAAAACAAAACCGATCAGTAAGTTATAAAGCCAAACGCACTCATGATTTGAATGTACTCAAGAGCTCAAAAATTGCACAGAATGCTATCAATAATATTACTGAGTATAATGGACTGCATAAGGAAGAACAGTCTTATGAAACTATAAATATTCCTAAAAACTGCTATTCGTGTAATGCATCTTACAATCAAATACACTCATATTATAATCGCTTATGCCCAACTTGTGCGGAGCTGAATTATGACAATCGTTTTAAAATGGTTGATCTCACCTCCAGAAATGTAATTGTCACTGGTGGTCGCGTAAAAATAGGTTATGCTACGGCATTACGCTTTTTAAGATGCAATGCCAATGTGTTGGTAACAACACGTTTTCCTGCTTCAGCATTAAGCCTGTTTCAACAAGAAGACGATTATGAGCAATGGTGTGATAATCTTACAGTATATGGTTTAGATCTTAAACATTTAAAATCTGTAGAAGATTTCATCACTTATTATAAATCCAATTATAACACGCTGGATATCTTAATCAATAATGCAGCGCAGACCATTAAATATTCCGATCAATATTATCAACCTATCATCGAAAAAGAGGAACAATTGTTATTGGGATATGACAATTCTCAAAAGCTTGTAGCAAACCAAACACCTGTAGCGCAACATGTAAAAGCATTGGTCTCGGTAAATGATTTAGAATTGAAGTTGAACCGTTTTGGGCAACCTATAGATTTGAGTTCTAAAAATAGTTGGAACTCTACTTTGGAGGATGTTTCGATGTATGAATTGGTCGAGGTGAATTTGATTAATCAAATCTCACCATACTTCTTGATTAAAGAACTGACGCCTTTAATGAAAGCATCAGCATTTGAAGAAAAGTTCATTATTAATGTCACCTCATCCGAGGGACAGTTTAGCTACGATAATAAGACGATTTTTCATCCACATACCAATATGACCAAAGCAGCTTTAAACATGCTGACCCGAACTTCTGCTAAAGAATATGAAAAGCATCATATTTACATGAATGCAGTAGATGTTGGTTGGGTGTCTACAGGTGCCATTGAAAGCTTAAGGAAAAAACAATATGATCGTGGTTATATTCCACCTTTGGATCCTGTAGATGGTGCCTCTAGAGTTTTTCAGCCTATTCTAGAAACCTTAACCCAAAAGCATACATTTGTTGGTAAACTATTGAAAAATTATAAAATCGAAGACTGGTAAATCTAAAGGTAGGGAACGTTAGTTCAACTGGAAGAACGCAGGACCGTCACTCCTGAAGTTGTGGGTTCGAATCTCACACGTTCTCTACTGTTTTAAAATATTTTGGGTGCTAGCTCAACTGGAAGAGCGCCTGCCCACCAAGCAGGAGGTATGGGTTCAAGTCTCATGCACCCAAACATTATTAAATTTAATGAAAAACATAATAGTATTATCACCCAACTTCTCTGAAGATTCATTAATAATTAACAATGCTGCAATACATTCATCTTACAGAACTATGCGCTTTGGAAGCTGGACTATTCCTGAGACTGAACGAGAAAATGTAATTGCAGTTTATGGTGAAGATCTTTTTACAACTGTTGTTGCAGACCAATGCGGTTTTGAGTTATTGAAACCCAATAATGATTGGCTTGCTCATATTGCTTATGATTATACTTTGCGAAACATTCAGTATGATACATTTGGCAATATTAAAACCTCAATAAACAAATTCATAAAGCCTGTAGATTTTAAGTTTTTCCCAGCAGGTGTTTACAAAGAGGTTAGTGATATTCAAGGTTTTAAAACTATTGACAACTGCATTGAAGTCTTTGTCTCTGATGTGGTTGATTGGAGCATAGAGATTCGTTGCTTTATCGTGAATAGAACTATGGTTACATGGTCTACATATATTTATGATGGAAAGATTCATTTGACAAATCAAATTAAAGATTCAGAAGAAAAAGGAATGATGGATTTCTTGTCAACCTTCTTATCCGATTCAAATATCAAGCTACCAAAATCTGTTGTAATTGATATAGGTTTTATTCCGAATAAAGGCTGGGCTTTGATTGAAGCCAATCCCGTTTGGAGCTCAGGAGTATATGCCTGTGATCCAATAAAAGTAATCGATGCTATTGTTGAAAGTTGCCAACATAAAGATTAATGACTACCAGGAACCGAGGAAAAAATAGTAATGACGATGTTCTGTTTGGGGCAGAAAAAATTCAACAAAAGCTCAAAGACGCTATAGCAGATATGACATACCTGCTCACTAGAGGCTATGCAGAAAAGTCATCACTGCAATTAGTTGGCAACAAACATAGGCTCAATGTGCGACAGCAACAAGCTGTACAAGGCATGAGTGCTTCACAACAACAAATTCGGCAAAGAACCACTAGTTGTGTTGCTTTGAATAATATCTCTAATCAACCCATAGCCATAGATGGTTTCAATTTGCTAATCATTTTAGAAAGTGCCTTGTCTGGTGCCTATGTGTTTAGAGGTCTCGATGATGCTTATAGAGACCTTTCGGGAGTTCATGGCACTTATAAGCGCGTACAACAAACAGAACGTGCATTGCTTTTGGTTGGTAACATTCTCAAAGAGAATAATGTGCTTTGGGTCTTTGACAAGCCTGTTTCCAATAGTGGTCGACTAAAAATATTGCTTAGGGAAATTGCCAAAAAGCATGGCTTTCATTGGGAGGTTATTCTAGAAAACAATCCTGATAAATTCTTAGTTAACAGCAAATCTATTGTTGTAAGTTCAGACGCCTGGATATTAGACAGAGCTGAGCGTTGGCTCAATTTAGGAAAGCACATTATTGAAAATCATATTGATACTCCCGAAATTATAGAATCTCAGTAATTTCAAACTCTTGTGTTCTGAATTTTACAGTCGCACCTACTGTATTGCCAAGTAGTAATTTGCCAATTGGCGTATTAGGAGAAATGGCAAAAAAATGTTGGTTATTATACACAATCTCTCCAGCACTAACGGCTAAAAAATAATTCGCTTTGGTTGTATACACAACACTTCCCAAGCCAATATGATTAGATTGTTTTGTGATATCAATTTTAGAAAGTATTTCTTTTAGTTTTTGAATTTCTGCCAACTGATTTCCTGCTTTTTCACGTTCCAATTGAAGCATTGCTCTGCCAGTTTCATGCTTGTCTCCTGCAGTGCTTTTGGTTTCAGTTGTTAATGCTTCTTGAATTTCGTTTATAGTCCTTTGAACTGTTTGAAGTCTAGACTCAACAAAATCCGAGCATTGTTTATATAACGATTCTTTTACAGTCATGTTTATACCAAACTGGCTAAGTCTTTCCCTACCAAACTACCAATCGCAACACCCATTCCACCTAGCCTTACTCCGCAAAACACATTATTGGACAACTGCTTTACGATTGGCTTCTTTTGAACCCCCACCCCCATGATTCCGCTCCATCTATGCTCTATTTCAAATGGTGTACTAGGTAAAATTGTAGTTTTTAAAATATCTTCAAGCTTCTCTTGTACTAGTTGAGTTTGTCCAAAATCTGTAGTTTCTTCAGCCTTAAAATCCAGATTCCGCCCACCACCAAACAAGACTCTATCATCAATATTCCTAAAATAGTAATAGCCTTTATCCAGATGAAATGCCCCCTTTATATGAAGATCTTTAATCGGCTTCGTAATTAATACTTGTGCTCTTGCCGGTTTTACATTTTCATTTAAAAGTTGAGCCGCAAAACCATTATTCGCAATCAATAATTTAGAGGCTGAGAATTCAAATTGATTCGTACTAATAAAAACCCTATCATTTTCTTCTGAAAAGGATTCCATAGTAATATTATTCAGGATGTTGATGTCTGCTTGCCTTACCTTGTTCAATAATGCTTGCATCATCTTGCCTGTATCTAGCTGTCCTTCAAACTGATTAAAGATATATTGTGTTTCCACATTACTGAAATCAAACAGATTTGGTTTCAAACTAAATACCTCATCATCAAATAGTGGCTTCAATAGTGTGTTAATCTTGTCTTTATTAGAGACGCATTCCTGAAAGAGTTCATCTTCAGAAAGAAAAACTTCATAACCACCATAGGCTTTGTAATCGATAATTGCATCTCCTAAGGTTTCTCTCAGCACTTTTAATCCTTGTACGCGATCTTTTACTAGTCCCAAGACTTCTTCTTCAGAATGTGTTTTTAAATCGTTCAGTAACTCACTCAAACTCCCAAAGCAGGCAAAGCCAGCATTTTTAGTACTTGCACCTTGTGGTAAATATCCTTTTTCTAGTACTAAAATCTTGGATTCAGGGAATCGATGTCGCAATTGTAGTGCACAGTTTAAACCAACAATCCCACTCCCAACAATAGCAAAATCTATGTTAGTTAGCCATGATTTTAATTCCCAATATGATAGATTCATTTCCTCTTAAAAATAGACTCTAAAAATAGCTTGAATAATAAATAAAAAATAGCTTAATTATTAAAACAAAACTTTTATCTTTGCAGCGCGAAAAACCTAGGGTTCTTTCGCATAAATTTTAAGCAAAACAATAAACATAAAAGTAATGTCAAAAGTTACAGGTAAAGTTGCACAAATTGTTGGTCCTGTTATCGATGTAGAATTCGGTTCAGGAGCAGAACTTCCAAAGATTTACGATTCATTAGAAATTAATAGACCAGACGGTTCTACACTAGTACTAGAAGTACAGTCTCACATTGGTGAAGATACAGTACGTACTATTGCGATGGACTCTTCAGATGGTTTGAGTAGAGGTACTGAAGTAATTGCTACTGGAGTTCCTATCCAGATGCCAATTGGAGAAGATGTTTACGGTCGTCTTTTTAATGTAATTGGAGATGCTATCGATGGTCTTGGTGACTTACCAAAAGCTGGTGATGATGGTTTACCAATTCACAGACAAGCACCAAAGTTCGAAGAATTATCTACGTCTACTGAAGTATTATTTACTGGTATTAAAGTAATCGACCTTATTGAGCCTTATGCAAAAGGTGGTAAGATTGGATTATTTGGTGGTGCTGGTGTAGGTAAAACAGTATTGATTCAGGAGTTAATTAACAACATTGCAAAAGGACACGGTGGTTTATCTGTATTTGCTGGTGTAGGTGAAAGAACTCGTGAAGGAAACGATTTACTTCGTGAAATGTTAGAGTCTGGCATTATTAAATATGGTGACGACTTTATGCATTCTATGGAAGAAGGTGGTTGGGATCTTCAAAAAGTAGATAAAGCTACTATGAAAGAATCCAAAGCAACTTTCGTATTTGGTCAGATGAATGAGCCTCCTGGAGCACGTGCTCGTGTGGCATTATCTGGTTTAACTATTGCTGAGTACTTCCGTGATGGTGCTGGAGATGGACAAGGAAAAGATGTATTATTCTTCGTAGATAACATTTTCCGTTTTACACAAGCTGGTTCTGAGGTATCTGCACTTCTTGGTCGTATGCCTTCTGCGGTAGGTTATCAACCAACATTAGCAACAGAGATGGGTGCGATGCAAGAGCGTATTACTTCAACTAAGAAAGGATCGATTACATCTGTACAAGCGGTATACGTACCTGCGGATGACTTAACTGACCCTGCTCCTGCAACAACGTTTGCTCACTTAGATGCAACAACAGTATTATCTCGTAAGATTGCTGAGCTTGGTATTTACCCAGCGGTGGATCCATTAGATTCTACTTCTCGTATCTTAACACCAGAAATCTTAGGTGACGATCACTATGATTGTGCACAACGTGTTAAGGAGTTATTACAACGTTACAAAGAGTTACAAGATATTATTGCTATCCTTGGTATGGAAGAATTATCTGAAGAAGATAAGATGGCTGTAGGACGTGCACGTCGTGTACAACGTTTCTTATCTCAACCATTCCACGTAGCGGAGCAGTTTACAGGTATCCCAGGTGTATTAGTAGACATTAAAGAAACGATCAAAGGATTTAACATGATTATGGATGGTGAATTAGATCACTTACCAGAAGCAGCGTTCAACCTTAAAGGATCTATCGAAGAAGCTATTGAAGCTGGAGAGAAAATGTTAGCTGAAGCTTAATTCAATTGACAATTGTCAATTATTAATTATCAATTAAGAGACTATGTACTTAGAAATTGTATCACCAGAAGCCACATTGTTTAGTTCAGAAGTTGATTCTGTAGTAGTTCCTGGAATTAATGGTGAATTTCAAATGTTGAAAGATCACGCACCTATTGTTTCTTTATTAACTGAAGGAACCGTGCAAATTCATACACATACACAAAGCCATTTAGTTTTTGATGAACTTCATGCAGAAGTGATTCCTCATAATGATGATGACAAGGTCTTAACTGTAAAGATCAATTCTGGTACAATCGAAATGAAAGATAACAAGGTTATTGTATTAGCTGACTAATCACAATTCCTTTTATAATATTGAAAAACCGTCTTTTAATAAAGGCGGTTTTTTTATTAATAATTCTGAAAGACATTTCGACAATACTCAATACAGGCTCTACGAGATCGAGTTTTGAATACTTCTCGACTGCGTTCGAAATGACATCTAGATTTAATTGAGGTTTCGTTTTCTAATAAAGAACCGCTTCAAAATATCTGAAGCTTCTTCAGCCATTATTCCTCCAACCACTTTAGTTTTTGGATGTAATTTGGTGTCCATTTTTATATAACCCCGCTCTTCGTCTCTTGCTCCATATACAATCTTTGAGATTTGACTCCAATACAAGGCTCCAGCACACATTTGGCAAGGCTCTAGGGTGACATACAGCGTACAGTTATGAAGATATTTCCCTCCCAGAAAATTTGCAGCAGCTGTAATAGCTTGCATCTCAGCATGTGCTGTAACGTCATTTAGCAGTTCCGTAAGATTATGCGCTCTGGCTATAATACGATCATTGATAACCACAATTGCACCTACAGGAACTTCTCCTTTTTCAAAAGCAATCTCAGCCTCTTCCAAGGCTTTTTTCATAAAATAGTTATCGTCATATGGGTTTAGCATAACGCAAAAATACTATTTCGAATCATATCTTCTAAAGTTCGGCAAGAAAGTTGATGTCTTTCTATAAAGCTGTTAACTATGAATTCATTTTATAAATTATCTATTCCCAATCCATGTCATGAAGATTGGAATGCCATGACTCCTAAGGATAAGGGACGCTTTTGCTCCTCTTGTGATAAGGTTGTCATTGATTTTACCAAACTTAGCGACTATGAAATTCAGGATTTCATTGAGGCGAATAGACACAAACAACTCTGTGGTCACTTCAAGCAATCTCAATTACAAAGCATTAACCTAAGAATTCCTTCAGATGTTATTCAAAAAGAGCATAATGCAATCCATTTGTTTACGCTCTTATTATTAATAGTCATGGGAACCTCTCTATTTAGTTGCACGACAAATACCAACGACACCAAAAAGATAGATAGTGTTGAAGTCGTTGACAGTATTTCACAAAAAACAATTGACAAAGACACCATATATAATATTCTTGGTGGTATTCCTAAGCTAGATTGCAGCAAATCAGATTCTACTTATACTCAAAAAAGGGACGTTGTTATTCCAAAACAAGAACATCCTCCTATACTTATTGGAGAAGTAATACCTCCACCTCCTAAAGTAGAGTTAGATGGTCTCATTGTAGTAGAAGAAAAATATACTAAAGATTCTGAAGATCCTGTTTTAGGATATTATATGATTGAGGATACACCTAAATTTAAAAACACTCCTGAAAACTTATCTGAAGAAGAAGCTAAAGCCTATTTTTCTGAAAAAATGAATGCGTTTGTTACTAGTCATTTTAACACAAATGTCTGTTTAGAAGTAGAAGGTATTCAGCGTATTTATGTACAATTTGAAATTAATAAAACGGGATTGGTGAATGTCATTAAAGTAAGAGCACCCCATCCGAAGTTAGAAAAAGAGGCAAAACGTGTTATAAAATTACTCCCACAGTTTATACCTGGACGCCACATAGGAACACCTGTAAAGGTGATATATAATCTTCCTATTAAGTTTAAGGTTGAAGATTAATTGCACTATTTTTGCCTAGTGCAAAAGCCATTATTAGACCATATCAACTTACCTGAAGATTTACGACAACTTGATGCTGAATCTTTACCTCAGCTAGCTCAAGAATTGCGTGAGTTCATCATTAATATTGTAGCCACCAAAGAGGGACATTTAGGTGCTAGTCTTGGTGTGGTGGAATTGACCATTGCTTTGCACTATGTCTTCAATACGCCTGAAGATCTGTTAGTCTGGGATGTTGGGCATCAAGCTTATGGTCATAAGATATTAACAGGACGAAAAGACATCTTCCATACCAATAGGCAACTCGATGGTGTTAGTGGATTTCCAAAACGAAGCGAAAGTGAATACGACACATTTGGTGTTGGCCACTCCTCTACTTCCATTTCTGCAACTTTAGGTATGGCCATTGCATCTCAACTAAGAGGTGAAGACAAACACCATGTAGCGGTTATTGGAGACGCTTCTATTGCCGGCGGAATGGCATTTGAAGGACTCAATCATGCTGGAGTTACGGACGCTAATCTTTTAGTTATTCTTAATGATAATGCTATAGGTATCGATCCTAGTGTTGGTGCACTAAAGCAATATTTGACAAACGTTAAAAAAGGAACTCAAAAGCAAGACAATATTTTTGAAGCGTTGAATTTTGACTATTCTGGTCCTATCGATGGTCATGATTTACCAACATTGATTTCAGAATTACAGAGATTGAAAACCATTAAAGGTCCTAAGTTTCTTCATGTTATTACAACTAAAGGTAAGGGCTTAAAGCAAGCTGAAGAGAACCAAGTAAAGTACCATGCACCTGGTAAATTTGATGCTAAAACTGGTGAGTTGACTCCAAAGAGCAATGGACATCAACCCCCAAAATATCAAGATGTTTTTGGGCATACTATTGTTGAACTAGCACAACAAAATGAAAAGATTGTGGGTATTACACCAGCTATGCCAACTGGTAGCTCCTTAAAATATATGATGGAAGCGTTCCCAGATCGCGCTTTCGATGTTGGTATTGCAGAACAGCATGCTGTGACTCTTGCAGCTGGTATGGCTACCCAAAGGTTAATTCCGTTTTGCAATATATATTCAACGTTTTTGCAACGCGCTTATGATCAAGTAATCCACGATGTGGCTCTACAGAAACTCCCAGTTATATTTTGTTTGGACAGAGCTGGCTTGGTTGGACAAGATGGTGCAACGCATCATGGCGCTTTTGATTTGGCTTACTTGAGGTGCATTCCTAATCTTATTGTTTTTGCGCCAAGTAATGAAGAAACCTTAAGAAACATAATGTATACTGCTCAATTAGGTCTAGAAAGTCCAATTGCTATACGATATCCAAGAGGAAGAGGTATTACACTAGATTGGAAAAAGCCTTTCAATAAAATCGCTATCGGGAAAGGGCAATGTGTAAAAGAAGGTAGCTCAATGGCCATTCTAACGATAGGAACTATTTCGAGAAATGTCTCTGAAGCACTAACATTAATGTCTTCTGATGATCGTGAAGCCTTTTCACATTACGATATGCGATTTGTGAAGCCATTAGATGAAGGCTTATTACATGAGATATTCAAAAAATATCACAAAATCTTTACTATAGAAGATGGTGCTGTAAATGGAGGTTTTGGAAGTGCTATCCTCGAATTTGCTTCAAGATGGAATTATAAAACTCCAGTAAATACAATTGGAATTCCGGATAAGTTTATTGAGCATGCCTCTATTGAGGAACTACAAAATTTAGTCGGTTTGAATCCTGAAAGCTTAGTGACACAATTATTATCCTAGCTTTCTTCTTCAGAATCAGTAGTAGCTAAATCTTGCTGGGCATCTGGATCCTTTACTTCTACCTTATTAATTTGCGGCTCAGGGTTTTTACTTTTAGAGATATCGTCCATCATGAGGAATAATGCCACAGTAACAAACAATATCACTAATGCTCCTAGAATATTCTTTTTCATCTTAATAGACTTAGGGTTACGTTGTCAAATATAATCATTTATCGTTGAAATACAAATTTTATCGACGAAATACACTAATACTAAAAAAGGGCCGTGAAGCCCTTTTCTAGTTTTAAATGTAAGTATTTACTTAATGATAATCTTCTTTGTTACAGAAAAGTTATCACCAGCTATATTAACAAAGTACATCCCAGAACCTAGATTTAGCTTGACATTCTCCTCTACTGAAGAGATGTTTAATTTGGCCTTGTGTACTTCTTGTCCGTTGATATTATAGATGTTCATATTTGCCACTCCAACAAATGAATTTGAAGAAATCTTGATGTCTCCATTAGATACTGTAGGATATAATGTAATATCTCTATCGCTGAACTGATTTTCTAAAATACTAAGTGGTGTATCTGTAAACTGGCTTGTAAACATTCCTCTTCCGTGCGTAGCTGCTAAAATAGTATTGTCTGAAGCCCTTAAGTCTAAATCTACTACTGTTACGTCACTCATACCATTATAAGCCTGTACCCAAGTTGGGTTAGGATCTGTATAATCTGGCGTTGCCCAAACTCCTAAATCAGTTCCGATAATTAACTCTTCTGGGATAAGTGGGTTTTGTAAAATACACTGTACTGGTATGTCTGGTAAATTACCTTCTATATTTGTCCAGTTGTTTCCTCCATCAGTACTCGCCCATACGCTTGTAACACCATAATTATGCATGGTTACAAATATTTCTTGCTCAGACTGTCCTAACTCAATATCCGAGATACTTCCAACAAATCCTGGTCCAGTAATATTGGTCCAAGATGGTGCTAAGTTTGCAAAGTTTACTCTAAGTAATCTTCCATTTCTTAAACCTACAAAAAGTGTAGTTACAGAAGTTGTATAAGGAGATACTTTTAGGGCACTTGGCCGAGAGTTCATAAGTGCATTGGTCATAGCAGTGTTAGTTTGAGCTGCTCCTCCAGGGAGGAACTCTGTAACACGCTCTATTCTATTGGTAGCTCCTCCAGAAGCATTGGCATAAAGTATATCTAAGTTTTTATCCAACTCAGCCTCATTAATAAAGCTTCCGCCACCAAGTGTAGTAATTCCGAAAAAATTGTTGAAGACTGGATAGTTTATAAAAATACTATTGTTTCCTGGTAAAGTAGCGATAACATATGCTCCACTATCATCTATCTCAGTGAAACCACCATCTCCAGAGACAGGATCAAAATAAGCATTTGCTCCAGGTCCTGCATCTATTGTAAATTGAGTACCATTATCTTGAGTTCCGCCAGAGATATCATCACCATCAGCTCCATCTACTTCATCGATAGTACCATAATAAAACTGAACTGTGTTATAGTCTCTATTTCTAGCTTGAATTGCTGTGCCGTTTCCTGTATTCGTTAAATCTGAAGCGTAGTATACTCCTCCATCATTTGCAAAAACAGCTTCATTATCATTGCTTCCAGGTCTGAATACTATTGCGTGTTGATCTGCATGTACTAGAGATACATTAAGCCCTGCAAGATTATTGTTGTTAGACCATTTTGAAATCTGTCCCCAAGTAATTCCTCCTGTTGTAGATCTAAATAAATCGATTCCTCCAACATAAAGAAATCCATTTTGATCTGACTCTATTGGTAAATTATAAAACGCTTGGTTTCTTGCATAATCTGCAGGTGAAATCCCAAGGTCAACATCATTTGGCTCGTTGATTGTCGTAAAACTAGTAAAGCCATTAGTCGTTGTATACAAGTTTGCTTGTCCTCCAACATTAGCTGCAACCCAAAATGTATCGGCATTGGTTGCAGATGGTTCGATCTCTGTTCTAGAAGCTCCAGGAATTGTATTTTCTAATGTAAAAGAAACACCGTCTGTAGACTTATAAATATCACCTCCAGCATTACCAAAAGCATTACTTGTAGTACTAAACCAGATGTTGTTATCTATATCTAATTCTAAATCGTTTGGATTTTTAAAGCTTCCGTCGTTGTGTGTAATATTAAATCGTGTCCAGTTAGCACCTCCATCTGTTGATTTATAGACTCCCATTTCTGCAAGTCCATTAAAGTTATCTGGTGCATTCGCTAGATCGTAAGCCGCACTGGATACCGCTGCGTAAAGCTCAGTAGAACCTCCGTTATCTCTTGCGATAATATCATTGATATAGAAAATCCCATTCACAAAGCCAGTTCCACTATTTACAACAAAGCTATCATAGCCTCCAAAAATATTTGTCCAAGTAACACCGCCGTCTTCAGACTTCCAGATACCTCTACCTACAGCATCTCCACTAGTGTAAGACTCTCCAGATCCTACATAGAATACATCAGAATCATTAGGGTCAGAAATAATACATGTTACAGAAATATTTCCAGGTGCTCCAGTTACTAGGCTCCACGAAGAATTGCCATCTGTAATATCATCATTAACCCATAATCCACCTGAAACACCTCCTGCAAAAACTCTTGTGTAATCATCATTTGGATTGGCGTTATTAATATCATTAGGGTCAAACATAACACCTCGTGTTCTTCCTCCTTGATCGTTTGGACCTCTATCTACCCAAGGATTAGCATTATCGCCTCCAACACCTCTACTCAATTGGCGTTGTTCATTTAATTCTCCCTGAATTTGAATTAATCGCTCAGGCATTGGTCTTCCTGTATTAGGATCCATGGATAACTCCCACATTTGCTCGTAATATGCATTAGGAGGTAATCCTCGCTCCAAACGTTCTAGTCTAGTGAGGTTTTGAGTCGCCTTGTAAGGACTGTTATCTAGAAATTTTTGATGTTTTGCTCTTAACGTTTCGATTGGGTTGGTCTCTTCTTCATTAAGAAAGAAAAAGCTGGTAATGGCAATAGAAAAGGTTAAGGTTAAGATTGAAATAGCTAGTTTCTTTTTCATAGTTTAATGTTTAATTCATAATACTTGGCCTAATAATTTATTGTACATAAGTAAGGCTCTTGAATCTGATTGCTTTGATATATAATTAGTAATATTTAAGATGTTCGTATACAAAGATTTGTGGTTTAAGTCTAAAGTCTCAGGAAAAACTTTCATTATTAACTTGTCATAACTAGACTTTCTATCATAATAATGATTTTCCATAGCTTTTGTAAAGATACTCAATAACTGGTTAATTATCCTAAAACCAGCTATTTCCTTGTTGATTACATTATCCGATTGATATATATTGTGCACACTAATATTAATAATATCTTCCATTTGTGCCTTATACTGACTCACACTCAATAAGGATTTAGAAAAAGTCCCTTGTAAAATTTCTTCCTCATTGTCAATAAAGATATTTACGGCTTCTTCAATCAATGTGTTTACAGCTAAAGCTCGTAAGTAACTTATTCTATCCTGAGTGTTCTTTAAAGAATTATATTTTTGATTATTAATTGTGCCTTTAACTAGCTTAATGAGATACTCTAAAGCATAATCTTCCTGA
Organism: Winogradskyella sp. 3972H.M.0a.05; assembly: GCF_040493455.1. Taxonomy (NCBI): domain Bacteria; kingdom Pseudomonadati; phylum Bacteroidota; class Flavobacteriia; order Flavobacteriales; family Flavobacteriaceae; genus Winogradskyella; species Winogradskyella sp. 3972H.M.0a.05. The sequence continues at coordinate 272,583 of NZ_JANFDA010000001.1, forward strand.
ATGTATCCGTGGTTAATCCCATCTTCAAAATCAATGATGGTATAACATATATCATCAGCAGCTTCTACAAGAAAGGTTAATGGGTGTCTTGAAAACCCAAAGCCATTGTCATAGTTTTTTTTCGTCAATCCTAATTCTTCTGCAACTTCCAAAAAAGCTTCTCTCTCACTCTGAAAATAGCCGTATTTCTTATCGCCTACATAGCTAGTAGGCTTTTTTGGTAAGGATTCCTTTGGGTATTTTGTGAATGCTCCTAGTGTTGCATAGCTGAGACGCAGACCTCCTTCTCTACCTGCTCTACTTTCGGTAAGAATTTTGAACCCATTGGCATTCCCTTCAAAATCACATAAATCTTGATACTCTTTTTCTGTCAATTGCGATTGGAATCGTTGCCCTTCTCCTGTTTTAAAAAAGTCACCAATAGCTTTTTCTCCAGAATGCCCAAAAGGTGGGTTTCCTATATCGTGAGCTAAAGCCGCTGCGGCCACAATAGCTCCAAAATCGTTTGCCTGATAACCATGTGTATCTCTAAGGTGAGGATGCTTTTCTAATATTTTCTGACCGACTTTCCTTCCGAGAGACCTTCCAACAACACTAACTTCTAAACTGTGTGTTAGGCGTGTATGTACAAAATCGGTCTTCGATAGTGGTATTACTTGAGTTTTATCTTGAAGGCTTCTAAATTCCGAAGAAAAAATAATACGATCATAATCAACTTCAAAACCAAGACGTGTTTCATCTTGTTCTTTCCTCAATCGTTTATTTGTGTCTCCGTATCTTTTTAGAGAAAGTAATTGTTCCCAATTCATAATTCAACCTTTACATTGTAAAGAAAAAGACGTCTTCGGATAAAAACGTCTAAATAATTTCTTGTTTAAAATATTCTAAAGTGCCATTTCTGGTATTTCGCCTTCAACTATGAGTGCACCTTCCGTAGCTTCTTGAATGGCTTCTACCGAAACTCCTGGAGCGCGTTCTACCAACTTGAATCCAGCATCTGTAACTTCAATCACTGCTAAGTTTGTTACTATTTTTTTTACACAGCCAACACCTGTTAAAGGTAATGAGCAGCGCTTCAAAAGTTTTGATTCACCTCGCTTGTTAGTATGCATCATGGCCACAATGATATTTTCGGCACTAGCAACCAAATCCATGGCGCCTCCCATTCCTTTTACCATTTTACCAGGAATTTTCCAGTTGGCAATGTCTCCATTTTCTGCTACTTCCATTGCACCCAAAATAGTAAGATCTACATGTTGCCCACGTATCATTGAGAAACTCGTTGCGGAATCAAAAAAGGAAGCTCCAGGTAATGTTGTTATGGTTTGCTTTCCTGCGTTGATCACATCTGCGTCTTCTTCGCCTTCAAAAGGAAAAGGTCCCATTCCAAGCACACCATTCTCACTCTGAAACTCAACCTCGATATCATTTCTTACAAAGTTTGCTACAAGGGTGGGAATTCCTATGCCTAAGTTTACATAGTATCCATCTTTTACTTCGCGTGCTATACGTTTAGCTATTCCATTCTTGTCTAACATACCTAATCTCTTTGTCTTACAGTTCGTTGTTCAATGCGTTTTTCGTAATGTGCGCCTTTGAATATTCGTTGCACAAATATTCCAGGAATATGAATCTGGTTTGGATCTAGGCTACCTACAGGCAATAATTCTTCAACCTCAGCAACTGTAATCTTTGCTGCACCACACATGTTAGGGTTAAAGTTCCGAGCCGTCCCTTTGAATATTAGATTACCTGCTTCATCGCCTTTCCAAGCCTTTACAAAACCATAATCAGCTTCAAACGCTTTTTCCAGAACATACATTTTACCATTGAATTCTCTGGTTTCTTTGCCTTCTGCAACTTCGGTTCCATAACCTGCTGGGGTATAAAATGCTGGGAAGCCAGCTTGTGCCGCTCTACAACGTTCTGCCAATGTGCCTTGAGGTATGAGCTCAACTTCCAACTCTCCACTTAGCATTTGTCTTTCGAACTCATCATTTTCACCTACATAAGAGGAGATCATCTTCTTGATTTGTTTCTGTTGTAACAACAGCCCTAAACCAAAATCGTCCACACCTGCATTATTGGAAACACAGGTCAATCCTGTGATACCAAGCTCAACTAATTTTGCTATACTATTTTCTGGAATTCCACTGAGTCCGAAGCCACCAAACATAAACGTCATGTTATCTGAAACGCCTTCTAAAGCCTCAGAAACATTAGCAACTGTTTTATTAATCATGAATAAAATTTTATACCCGAAAAGTACAAAATAAAAAAGCCATTCTAAAGTGAATGGCTTTCAAAATATTTCTTAAAAATCAATATCATTTATTTCATCACCGAGATCGTCGTTGTCCTTCTTTTTCCTGTTAGAAATAAACTCTGCGCAATCGACTTCTATGGATAGATCTAAAGGTTCTTCAAACTTATCTTTGGAGATATTTAAGCTTTCGTCTTCGTAACAAGCTTTCATGTATAATCCCCAAATTGGCAATGCCATAGAAGCACCTTGTCCATAAGTCAGATTGCTAAAATGTGCAGCCCTGTCTTCTGCACCAACCCAAACTCCTGTAACCAAGTTTGGTACCATCCCCATAAACCAACCATCACTTTGATTTTGTGTGGTTCCTGTTTTCCCAGCGATAGGATTTTTGAACTCATAAGGATAGCCAGTAATAATTTCTTTATACACAGGCGTCTTTGTTGCCCAACTATGTCTTAGCCTTGTGCCTGATCCTCCTTCAGTAACACCTTGCATTAAGTTTACAGTGACATAAGCTACTTCTTCACTCAACACGTCTTTACTTTCTGGTGTTACCTGAAATAATACAGTACCATTCTTATCTTCTATACGCGTCACCATTACTGGTTTGTTGTACACGCCTTTATTAGCAAAAGTAGAATAGGCTGCTACCATTTCGTATACGCTCAAATCCGGTGTTCCGAGTGCTATAGCTGGTGTTGGTAGTATATCTTGCTCCACTCCTAAATCTTTTGCTAAATCGACAACAGGTTGTGGACCGATTTCATTCATCAGTCTGGCCGTAATGGTATTGGTAGAATTTGCAAGCGCATTTTTTAACGTCTTAAAACCACCATACTTACCGTCTGAGTTTTTCGGAGTCCAAGGTTCTGGGTTGCCATACTTGTTGGCTTCAATAGTTATCTGGGTATTTGGCATCGTATCGCATGGCGAATATTGTAATTCACTAATGGCTGCTGCATATACAAATGGCTTAAAGGTAGAGCCTACTTGACGTTTTCCTTGTTTCACATGATCGTATTGAAAGTGCTTATAGTTCATACCGCCAACCCAAGCCTTAACATGACCTGTTATTGGATCCATAGACATTAAACCTGGATGCAAGAATGATTTATAATAGCGCATAGAGTCTCTTGGCGTCATAATCGTATCAATCTCTCCTTTCCACGAAAAAATAGTCATTGGAATCGCTTTATCGAAAGACTTGACAATCTCTTCATCAGATTTTTTAAGGTCGTATTTCATCTTGCGCCAACGCTCAGATTGCCTCATGCTGCGACGCATTAAAGATTCTATTTCATTTCTATCTAGCTCTAAAAATGGTGCTGTTGGATTTCGCTTAGGTGTATTCTGGTGATCAAACTCAGCTTGTAATCTTGGCATGTGCTGTTGCACCGCATCTTCCGCATACTGTTGCATACGAGAATCGATAGTGGTGTATATCTTTAACCCATCATTATAGAGGTTGTATTTTTCACCATCTGGTTTAGGATTCTCCTTAATCCATTCTTTCATAAAGCCATCCAAGTAAGCTCTAAAGTATGTTGCGAGACCTTCTCTATGCGACTGTGGCGTGTATCTTAAATCTAATTCCGTGTTTTGTAGTGAGTCTTTTACTTCTTCAGTAATGTACTCGTACTTCTCCATTTGACTAAACACCACATTTCGCCTGTCCTTTGTCATTTCTGGTCTTCTTCGAGGGTTGAATAACGAAGAGTTTTTGAACATTCCAACTAACATTGCAGATTCTTTAACATCTAAATCTTTTGGTTCTTTATTGAAATAAATGTTTGAAGCCGAACGAATACCATCGGCATTATTACCAAAATCATAGATGTTGAAATACATAGCGATGATTTCTTCTTTGGTATATTGGCGTTCTAACCTAATGGCTATAATCCATTCTCTTACTTTTTGTAATGCTCTCGCAACTTTACTTCTGGATACTTGAACGGTAAATAGTTGTTTTGCTAATTGCTGAGAAATAGTACTGGCTCCTCCACCTCGACCCATTTTGAATAATGCTCTTAGCGTTCCTCTTGCATCAACACCAGCGTGGTCATGATATCGAATATCCTCTGTGGCGATTAACGCATTGACCAAGTTTTCTGGCAAATCTTCATAAGCTATAGGAGTTCTATTGTCATTGAAATAGAATTTAGAAATCAATTTCCCATCAGAAGAAATAACTTCCGAAGCTAAGTTTGTTCTTGGGTTTTCCAATACAGTATGATCTGGCATTTCTCCTAAAAGCCCCCAAGATGCTAATAAAAACAAAAGCAATAATCCTAAAATTCCACTGCTGAATGTAATCCAAAACCAACGAATGTGTTTTGAAAAATCTAATGACTCAGTCTTTTTTGATTTGGTGCTTTTCTTCGCCATAATTAGTTACTTTTTATAGATTCTACTCTAAATCCTACATCTGTAATGCCTTCGAGATTTTCTACGCCATCTACTTTTCCATTCTCTCTCATGGCATGTTGTATGTTAATGGTATATTCTCCAGTTTCGTTAAACACAAATGGAGATTCGTACCCTTTGTACCACAATTTATTTTCTTTAACATCAGAAAAACCAGTTCCAAGAAGTGTCCCATCTGGTGCAGCCATTTTGTATTTCAAAGTGTCTTTTATTGCTTTACCATTTGGGTAATTGAGCTCTACAATAAGAAACAGATTATTGAATCTGTAATCATTATTGTTTCTAATATTCACGTACAAATTATAGGCTTGGGTAGAGTCTGGTGGTGTCATAGAGAACGAAACAACCTCATCTTTGTGCCATTTGTTTGGAAACGATTCATATGCATCAAAAATCTGATTGGAGTCACACGCAAAACACACTAAAAGTAATGATATGATCCAGCTATTTTTTTTGAGCATTGTTTCTAGGCTTTCTGTTTCTTCGTTGTTTCCCTCTATTATTTCTACGTTTATTCTTACGTTTTGGACTATCAAATCTTGTTAAACTGTCTTGTCCAACAACGTTTTCGAATTCTGCTTTATTATCTTCTATGAGTTCTGAAGCGTATTCTTCGAGGCTAGCTACGGGCTCGTTATTGTTATTACAATCAATGATTTCGTTGGCTTGATCTTTAGTAATTTTATGCCAATTCATCCATTCGCCTTCATAAGCATACCACATCACACCTTTAAAAATATCTGTCTTTTGACAAACTGCTATGCCTTTCTCTGTTTTAAGCTTTATATCTGTTTTTGGAAAGTCTTGAAGTGCATCTAGATAAGTGTCTAGCTCATAGTTTAAACAACATTTTAGCTTACCACATTGTCCAGCAAGTTTCAAAGGATTTAATGATAATTGCTGATATCTTGCTGCCGATGTACTTACCGATCTAAAATCTGTAAGCCATGTTGAGCAACATAGTTCTCTACCACAAGATCCAATGCCTCCAAGTCTAGCTGCTTCTTGTCTAAAACCAACTTGTTTCATTTCAATCCTGGTCTTAAACTCTCTTGCAAATACTTTTATAAGCTCTCTAAAATCGACACGCTCTTCTGCGGTATAATAAAAGGTCGCCTTACTACCATCTCCTTGATATTCGATGTCTGAAATCTTCATTTCGAGATTCAAATCGATTGCAAACTGACGTGCTTTGACCTTCATTGGTTCTTCTTTATCTCTAGAAGTAGACCAAACGTCAATATCTCGTTGAGAAGCTTTTCGGTAAATTTTAAGTACTTTTTCGGAATCGTCAATGTCAATGCCTTTGCGCTTCATCTGCACACGAACCAGTTCCCCAGCAAGGGTAACCATTCCGACGTCGTGGCCTGCTTTGGCTTGGGTTGCTACGATATCGCCTATGCTTAGACTAAGATTCTCGTTATTCTTGTAGTATTGTTTTCTTCCGTTTTTGAAACGAACTTCTATCCCCTTGAATGGCTCTTCACCATTTGGAAGCGACATGTTAGACAGCCAATCAAAAACAGTAAGTTTATTACAACTGTCCGATCCGCAAGTCCCATTATTTCTACATCCTTTTGGTGTTCCGTCTTTACCAGTTGCGCAACTGTTACAACTCATGTAATATATATCATTAGCTCGAAAACCTCTCGGTTTTTCGACTCTTGTTCATAATTTATCGATTGGTAAAGATAAAATTATTTAGGGACTTATGATTTATGAATTTTTATTGAAATGAGACTTCCTGTTTGAGCATGAATCTTTTTTAATTCAACTCAATTTCATAATTCAAATTATTGGACGTTGTTGGTAAGTTTCGTTGGGACTTAAAGATATTACTGAACAATAATTTTCCCCAGCCTATTTGTTTTGCAAAGCTATTGAACGTTTGGGTTTTGTAATCAAAACCGTCTTTCCAAAAATGTTGTGGAGACACATAGCAAAAGGCATATTCGTAAACGTAACCCGATTTGTTTTCAGCCTTAAGATTAGAAATGCTGTTAGGCGCCAAAAGCGTAATATTATTCTCCTTACAGTTTTGCTTTATTTTCGGAATTAATGCTTCGTAATCTTCATATAATGTTGAAAGGTCAAAATCATTGTATTCTGTATTTCCAATTTTTTGAATTGGTCTCAGTTGAAGAATATCAAAACTATCGCCTTTGAAAAACGTAAAGAAGTCTGATAGCTCATGGAAATTGTCTTTATTGAACGTGTAATTGATTCTTACCTTAAAATCAAATTCATTTTTAAGCTTTGCAAAAGCATCCAGTGTTGCATGAAACTTTTCATAAGACGCTTTTTTCATGAAGTTTTCATAAGTCTCTTTGGTAACACCATGTAGGGAAATGGTGAACTCATTCAATCCTGCTTCTAATAACTCTCTTACCTTGTCCTCGGTAAGTAAATTGGCATTAGTCGTCATGGAAATGTAAGGCACTTTGTACTGCTTCCCTAAAGCAATAATTTGTGGTAGTTTTTTATAGAGTGTTGGTTCTGTACCACAGCCCACTTGTAGTTTTAAAGCGCGTTTGAAAATTGCTTTTGCTACTTGGTCCAATTCTTCTTCTTTGAACTGCCCCTTGAGGGTTTTTACAAAATCAGCATCTGTAAAATAGCACATTTTGCATCGCAGATTACAGGCCAATACAGGGTCTAAATTCACCGCGAGATAACGCTTGTTGAATTTGTGTAACAGGTACATACCAAAGAACTTAATTCTATGGTTTTTAATGAGCCTGTTGAGTTGTAAGAGCCTATAAACGTTCACTAATCCGCTTTGTGTTTTAGTGTTTCAAATATATTCCTTAAGTCCTTCTTGTAGGGTAAATGATCTGCTCTTCCTTTCTTAAAGATATCATTGCTATTGCCTTGCCCTTTTCTTAGTGCTTTTTGTTCTTCATAAGGTAATTCATGAATCTCTTTACAATTTGTAGAACAGCAATTATTCATCTCTTCTTTACACTTTTCACACTGAATGAACAACAAATGGCATGCATCATTAGCACAATTTGTATGTGTGTCGCAAGGCGCTCCACATTGATGGCATTGTGCTATAATATCTTCACTAATACGCTCGGATCTTCTTTCGTCAAAGACAAAGTTTTTTCCAATAAATTTATTCTCTAGATTTTTATCGTTTACTTGTCTTGTGTATTCAATAATTCCGCCTTCGAGCTGAAATACATTTTTAAATCCTTTGTGTTTAAAGTAAGCACTTGCCTTCTCACATCTAATTCCTCCTGTGCAGTACATCACTAAGTTCTTGTCTTCCTTGTGCTCTTTTAAATCATCTTCGATAATTGGTAATGATTCTCTGAAGGTATCTACGTCTGGAGTAATTGCATTCTTAAAATGTCCTATTTCACTTTCGTAATGGTTACGCATATCTACAAGAATGGTGTTCTCGTCTTCTATAAGTTCGTTGAAGCGTTCAGCCTTTACATGAACTCCTTTATCAGTAACATCAAAAGTATCATCTTCCAAACCATCTGCTACGATCTTGTCTCTAACTTTAACTTTCAGTTTAAGGAAAGACATGTTGTCTTGCTCAATGGCAATGTTGAGTCTAATACCATCTAGAAAATCAATAGAATATAGATGATTCTTGAAGTCTTCGAAATTCTCCGCAGGAAGCGATAATTGAGCATTAATCCCTTCTTTAGCAACATAAATTCTTCCCAAAACATCTAATGCGTTCCAGGTAATGAATAATTGATCTCTAAATTCTTTAGGATTTTTGATATGCGCGTATTGGTAGAAGGAAATGGTTAATCGATCTTTTCCAGCTTTTTCGATTAATTCTGCTCTTTCCTTAGCGCTTAATGTATTGTACAGTTGCATGCTATACTAATTTTAAGGTTAAAGGTTTATTACGTAAGATCTTTTGTTATCGATCTTTGCTGGGCAAAGGTAGTATTTTAAAACTATTTAACGCTCGTAGAAATAAAAAAGCACTTTGGTGTTATCAAAGTGCTTTTTAGACTAACTCGTTATTATTAATTTTTTAATTTTTGCTTAAAAATTATATAACGAGCTAGCCACCATCGGCTTTACAGCTGCCATTTATACGTATCGCAACTGAAACACCTAATGTCGTGTTAAAAATAATTTTTCTTAAAAACTTCATAGCAAGAATTCCCAACTCTTGTTTAGTAGATGCAGAAAGTTAGAAAAGGTTGCGTCGTAAATTGTAGAACGTTAAAACTTATAGTATTTTAGCATTCAATTTTCGAATAAAAAACGTTAGATAATGAGTAGTGAAAAAGAAGCCAAATTAAAAGCACTAAAGCTTACCTTAGATAAACTAGACAAAGCATACGGAAAAGGGACTGTAATGAAGATGAGCGATGCAGCTGTAGAGGATGTTGATGCGATTTCTTCAGGGTCTTTAGGTCTGGATATTGCATTGGGAGTAGGTGGTTATCCAAGAGGTCGTGTTATTGAAATTTATGGCCCGGAATCTTCTGGTAAAACCACGTTAACACTTCATGCTATTGCCGAAGCTCAAAAAGCTGGAGGTATCGCGGCATTTATTGATGCTGAACATGCTTTTGATCGTTTTTATGCTGAAAAGCTTGGTGTGGATATCGATAATTTAATTATTTCTCAGCCAGACCATGGTGAGCAAGCTTTGGAAATTGCTGACAACTTGGTTCGTTCTGGTGCTATTGATGTTATTGTTGTTGATTCCGTTGCTGCGTTGACTCCAAAAAGTGAGATCGAAGGCGAAATGGGAGATTCCAAAATGGGATTACATGCTCGATTAATGTCCCAAGCATTAAGAAAACTTACTGCTTCTATCAGTAAGACCAATTGTACTATGATTTTTATCAACCAATTGCGTGAAAAGATTGGTGTTATGTTTGGTAATCCTGAAACTACTACTGGTGGTAACGCCTTAAAATTTTATGCTTCTGTTCGATTAGATATCAGACGTTCTACTCAAATAAAGGACAGTAATAGTAATGTCATTGGAAACAAAACCAGAGTTAAGGTTGTTAAAAACAAGGTAGCACCTCCTTTTAGAACAGCAGAGTTTGATATTATGTATGGTGAAGGTGTTTCTAAAGTAGGTGAAGTTTTAGACATTGCTGTAGATAATGAAATTATTAAGAAAAGTGGCTCCTGGTTTAGCTATGAAGACACCAAACTTGGGCAAGGAAGAGATGCCGTTAAGGCTTTGATAAAGGATAATCCAGACCTCATGGATGAGCTTGAAGAAAAAGTTCGCCAAGTGGTTTCAAACTAATATTCCTTGTCTTAAAAAACTAAATCCTGAAAAATTTCAGGATTTTTTCATTTTTTGACGCAACCTTTTGACATCTACTGTATCTATACTAATGAATATTGGTTAATTGAGTTTAAATGAAGAAGTTATTTGCCCTACTTTTTGTTATTGTTGCATTGCAATCTTGTAGTGTTGACGATGGTCAAAATTTTTATTTTGAAATTTTACCTGTCGAAGGTGTAGTTTTACCAGACGAGTTCGTTGTTGGACAAGCAGAACAGATTGTTATTACATATATTAGACCTACTGCATGTCATACATTCAACGATTTTTACTATGTCCCTGAAGAAAATCAGAGAACAATTGCAGTCGTAAACACTGTAGTAACTGGAGACTGTCCAGCTGGACTAAACCAAGAAGTAGAGGTAAGTTTTAACTTTTTACCATTAGAGAGTTTTGATAGCTATGTTTTTAGGTTTTGGCAAGGTGAAGATGACAATGGAGAAGATACTTATTATATAGTTGAAATTCCGGTGGTGCCTAATTAACCAATTAATAATATTTCAATGTGAGTTTAGAACAACTCATAAAAAGTTGTAAGAATAATGATGCTAAAGCGCAAAGTCAAATCTACAAGCTCTATGCGAGCAAGTTGTTTTCGCTATGCCTTAAGTATTCAAGAAATTATAGTGAAGCAGAAGATAATCTGCAAGATGCTTTTGTAACCATATTTAGTAAAATAAATCAGTACAAAAGCTCAGGTTCTTTAGAAGGTTGGATGAAGCGGATTGCCATTAACACAGCATTGTTAAGGTATAGAAGCGCTGGTGTTTTTGACATTATCAATGAGGATCAGATAGAAGATGTCTCTGTTGAGATTGATGATGAAGATGTAACTATCGATTTCTTGTTAAAGATTATTCAAGAGTTGCCAGACCGCTACAGATTGGTTTTCAATTTGTATGCTTTAGATGGTTATTCGCATAAAGAAATTTCAGAAATGTTATCCATTTCTACCGGAACCTCAAAATCCAATCTGGCGAGAGCAAGATTGATTTTAAAAGAAAAAATAGAACAACACAAAGCGATGTCAAACTCGCAAAGTTTATAATGAGTGACAAGAAGAACATAGACAGAGTTTTTCAGGAAAAGTTCAAAGATTTTGAACCTATGCCGAGTGATGCCGTTTGGGATAATATCCACGACAAGCTTCACAATAAAAAACGTAAACGTAGAGTAATTCCTATTTGGTGGCAATTAGGCGGTGTTGCGGCTATACTACTTTTAATGCTGACTGTTGGTGGTGTTTTCAATGGTAATGATACCGATCCAACGCTTCCGATAGTAGACAATCAAACTGAGAAAAAAGACGAATCAAATTCTAAAACAACAATAGACGACGCTAACAATAATTCTAATTCAACACAATTAACAAACGAAGATACTTCCGAGTCTAATATAGATTCTTTCGAAAGTATGGTAGATGATACTCAGGTTGCTGATAATAGTTCTGAAAACAATGACAAGACTAATTACACAAATAATCCTCAACCAAACAAACTCAATAATAATTCATCAATCAAAAAACAGAACAGTTTAGCGCAATACAATAAAGAAGACCAATCATCTTCTAAGAACACTACTAATGCGATTGCAAAAGTAGATTCTCAAAAGGAAAACAATGAGAATAATTCGGAAACGAAGAATGCTATTAAAACGAATTCTGAATTAGATGCCTTAATCAATGCATCCAAGAAAGATGATACTGCTATTACTGAGACAGAGTCTAATACCAAAGCACAAGATTCTTTGAACAATACCGAGAATGCTATTAAAGAAGATGCTGCAGAAGAATTAACTGCTCAAAAGAATGCTATAGAGGATGCTATTGCGGAGAATAAGAACGAAGACGATACAACAGATGAAAAAGAAGAAGATAAATTCAACAGGTGGAGCGTATCGCCCAACGTTGCGCCTGTTTATTTCAACACTTTAGGTGAAGGGTCTTCTATTCATAGTCAATTTAATAGCAATGCTAAAAGCGGGGACATTAACATGAGTTATGGTATTAGCGGAGGATATGCCGTCAATAAAAAGCTGAAAGTTCGCGCAGGTGTTAATAGAGTTACACTTGGATACAGTACAGATAATGTAATTGCATACTCAACATTACCTACAGCAGCAAATACAACTGTAGCACCGCAGGCTTTCCAACCAGTAAATAATCAGATAGAAAATATTTCCTTTAAAAATGACACTTTAAACACCTCGTATTTAAGTGCTCCTATCATAAGTCTTGAAAATGCCCCAGAGATTATTAAAACAAATCCAAACACATCACTAGAACAGCAGTTTGGGTTTATTGAGGTTCCTGTTGAACTTGAATACAAAGTAGTTGACAAAAAACTAGGTGTAAATATAATAGGTGGGTTCAGTACTATGTTCCTTAGTGATAATGAAATTTATGCTGTTTCAGAAGGCAATAGAACACTTATTGGTGAGGCTAATAATATAAATGAAGTAAGCTATAGTGCCAACTTTGGCGTTGGGCTTAATTACGGCGTTACAGAAAAATTAAATATTAATCTTGAACCTATGTTCAAGTATCAAATAAATACGTTCAATAATACTTCTGGTGATTTTCAACCATACTTTATTGGCGTATATACAGGCTTAAGTTTTAAGTTTTAGGTTTTTTTTAGTTGGTTAGATTAGTTATTGCAAACCTAGCAATGATGAAACGTTAAAAGCTGCTCTGTGCCAGAGCAGCTTTTAATTATTCTGATACGATTGTAATTGCTCCAGAATTAAATTTCTACAGTCCTTGTTAAGACTTTTTGTGTCTTCAATCGTTAATGTTTCAGTATTAAAAAACTTATGGATCTTTACACGCATTTGCCCTGGTCCTCCGCTAAAAAATGTGTATGAAAATCGTTTTTTATTATCCGCAAATGTCAAAGGCACGACAGGTATTTTGTGATTGATTGCCATCCTAAATGCACCATCTTTAAACTCATCGAGCATTACGGACTCATCTGGCACGCCGCCTTCAGGAAAAATACAAACACTAAGACCTTGCTTCAAACGTCTCTGCGCTCTAAGAAATACTGCCTGTCTACTTTTTGCACTACTCCTATCTACCAAAATACTTGTGCGCTTGTAAAAGAATCCAAACAATGGAATCTTGGCCAGTTCTTTTTTACCAACAAATACAAAAGGATTCTTTGTCGCTACCAACATCAGCATAATATCAGTCATAGAAGTATGATTGGCAACGAACATGTAACTCTTGTCCTTTTCGGGAGTTTGTTCCCTATCTATCTTCCAAGCAAAGCCCATACCTATCAAAATAAACTTTGCCCAAATCCGCGCTACCCTAAAAAACGAAGGATACCAAGACTCCTTTGAGATAAGAACAATAAGGATAGGAAAAAGCACTATAATCGGTATGGCTACAAGAATGTAAAACCAAATACGGTATAATGGCCAGAATATATATTTAAGGACTATCAAAACGCCTCAAAACTACTCAAATTAATCTAACAATTCTATCAAAACAATTACCTTTGTCAACGACTTTATTTAAAACCAGGTATTAATTAAAATTATCCCCTTTTTCAAGGGGAATTATTATGGCAAGAATTCTAACCGGAATACAAAGTACAGGAACACCTCACCTTGGTAATATTTTAGGCGCTATAATGCCTGCTATAGAAATGTCTACCAAGGACGATAACGATTCTTACTTATTCATTGCAGATTTGCATTCTCTAACACAAATAAAAGATGCAGAAACCCTTAGGCAAAACACCTATTCTACGGCTTCTACCTGGTTGGCCTTTGGTTTAGATATTAATAAAACTGTATTCTACAGACAAAGCGATGTGCCACAAGTGACTGAACTGGCTTGGTACCTTAGTTGCTTTTTTCCATTTCAACGTTTAACCTTAGCGCATAGTTTTAAGGACAAAGCGGATCGCTTAGAAGATGTCAATGCTGGCTTGTTTACTTATCCTATGCTTATGGCTGCAGATATTTTATTGTATGATGCCAATATTATCCCCGTTGGAAAAGACCAACTACAGCATATAGAGATGACCAGAGATGTAGCGTCTCGTTTTCATGGTAAAATGGGAGGCGAAACTTTTGTGCTACCAGAAGCACAAGTACAAGAAGCTACCAAATTGGTGCCTGGTACCGATGGCGATAAAATGAGTAAAAGTAAAGGCAATACTATCGATATCTTTTTACCAGAAAAGAAACTACGCAAAACCATAATGTCTATCGTTACAGACAGTACACCTCTAGAAGAACCAAAAGACTGGAAAACCTGTAACTGTTTTGCGCTTTATAGTTTATTAGCTTCTGAAACGCAGATTACTGAGATGAAAGCCAATTACGAACGTGGTGGTTATGGTTATGGTCATGCTAAGCAAGCGCTGTATGAGCTTATTCTTGAAACCTTTGCAACGCAACGCGAACGCTACAATCATTATATGAACAACCTCAACGAGGTGGATGATGCTTTGGCTGTTGGTGCTCAAAAAGCAAAAGTTGTTGCCGATGCTGTGCTAAAACGTGTACGAGATAAGGTTGGGTACTAGATCACCTCAAACAACTTCCCTGGCAAGGGTCTGATGACGCCTTTGAGTTCCATGTTTAAAAGCATACTTGCGACCTTAAAACTCGGAAGACTACAGTCTAGAGCGATAATATCCAATAATGCTTTGCCATTGTTTTTTAGGTAATTGTATACTAGCTTTTCATCAGCGTCTAACTCTACAAATAGCTGCTTTTGCACAACTGGTTTGGCTTTGGATTCTAATTGCCAATTCAGTAAGTACGGCACATCCATAGGGTTGGATAATAAATGTGCTTTCTGGTATTTAATCAAATTATTGCAACCTATACTTTGACTATCTGTAACTCTTCCAGGAACTGCAAATACATCTCTATTGTAGGAGTTTGCTATATCAGCTGTGACTAAGCTCCCTCCTTTTTCGGCTGACTCGATAACAATAGTTGCTTCGCTTAATCCAGCAATGATCCTATTTCGCTTCAAAAAATTGTTGCGATCAAATGTGTCTGTACTCCAGAAGTCCGTAAAAAACCCTCCATGCGTTTCCATATCTGCAACATATTTTTTGTGCACCTTAGGATAGATTTGATTAAAGCCATGCGCCAAACAGCCAATCGTCTGTAGGTTGTTTTGCATTGCAGCTTTATGCGCAGTAATGTCAGTGCCGTAAGCAAATCCTGAGACAATAACTGGGTTAAATGGTGAGAGCGCTTCAACGAGTCGTTCACAAAAAGCAATGCCGCTGGTTGTGATCTTTCGAGTGCCTACAATGCTAATAATATGCTGCTGTTTCAGGTTGACGTCACCTCTTTGAAATAGAAGAATTGGGCTATCAATACAATGCTTTAACCGTTCTGGATACGATTCTTCTTCAAAATACAAACAAGCAATGTCATTGTCTTTGATAAACTTTAATTCTTCTTCGGCATCTCTAAAATTTGATGCGTCTTTAAGGCTTTCAACAGTAAGCTTACCAATGCCATCAATCTTGAGCAAGTTGGATGGTTTTTCTTTAAAAACGGCTTCGGCTGAACCACAATGTGCAATTAATTTCTTGGCTATAATAGACCCAATTTTGGGTACGTGTTGTAGTGCTAGGACTGATTGTAGGTAGGTTTCGGTCATGGAGCTTTATAAAATGTAGCTCAATTTCGTAAAAATAAGCTGTTAATAACTAACCAAAGGTGTGTTTTATTCCGATTCAAATATTTTTATCTTTGTTTTTATGCAATTAGATACTTACATCAGCGATTTACTATATAGATACGATTGTGTTACGGTTCCTGACTTTGGTGCGTTTTTAACGCAGCGCATTTCTGCCAAAGTTCACGAAACTACAAATGCGTTTTATCCTCCAAAAAAAGTACTGTCTTTTAATGAGCAGATTCAAAATAACGATGGGCTTTTGGCGAACTATATTGCTGAAGTAGAGAAGATTCCTTTTGAGAGTGCTATCAAAAAAGTTGCTAAGCATGTCAAAGCTATTAAGGGCTACCTCATCCAGGGAGAAACGGTTAGCTATGATAACATTGGTGATTTAATGCTGAATACTGAAGGGAATATTGTTTTTGAACCGTCGTACAGTATCAATTACTTAACGGATGCTTTTGGGCTGTCTCAATTTACCTCAGGAGATATTAAACGTGAAGTTTACAAAGAAGAAGCTGAAGCTATCGAAGAAGTTGCTCCAATTGCAATAACTCCAGAAAGACGTCGTAGAAAACCTTATTTACAGTATGCTGCTGTTGGTTTGTTAATGCTAACTTTGGGAGGTTTTGGCGCCTCGCAATACTATAACAACCAGATTGAGACGCACAATCAAATGGCTCAAGAGGCTGCCAATGAGGAGTTAGACACTAAAGTGCAAGAGGCGACTTTTGTCATCAACAATCCTCTACCTGCTGTAACCTTAACTGTGGAAAAGCAAAGTGGTCGCTTTCATGTGGTTGCAGGTGCTTTTAGGGTTAAAGCCAATTCTGATAAAAAGGTAAAACAACTTCAAGATAGAGGTTACAAAGCCAGAATTATTGGTATGAATCGCTACGGGCTACACGAAGTAGTGTATTCTAGCTACGAAACCCGAACTGAGGCGCAACAAGCACTTAGAAAAATTCGTCGCGAACACAATCCTGATGCTTGGCTTTTAGTAAAAGCATTACAGTAAGATAAAATTTATTCAAAATAAGAAAAGGCAGTATTGATATACTGCCTTTTTTACTATAATCTAGTTTATCAGTATTAGTGGTGCTAAAAAATGTAGTAGTATCATTAATCTATAGTCATTTCCTAAATCTTTTCTTTTGTTCAAGATGAAGAAAGCCAGATAAATAATGTATGCAAAATTTAATATTCCAAAACTAGCTCCTAAGAATTTAATTTCCTTGTAAGTAAGCAAAATAGCAACTATTAATGTGATACAAATTAGAACATCAGATAATATTTGAAATGTTTCTCTTTTACCCTTAACTAATTTTAAAGGAAAGAAGTAAAATGATGCTAAAATCAAATAAAATGTAGCAATAGCAGATGGAATAACATCTTTACCAGATAAAAAAACTAGAATAATTCCTAAAATTATTACTGTTATGTCTAGTCTAATATATTTTAGTTTCATAAGGTAAGTTTATGATTAAAAACAGTCCCAAGCACAACTACTAGCCCATTGAGCAACATTTGAACCTGGATTTGCCAAAAACCAAGCCCAATCTACTACATTTTGTAAACTTTCATCTATTTTATACTCCATACAATCGTCAAAACATGGATCAAAAGAATTATAATCCTCTGGATCAAAATCTCTAAAACTAATACCTTCTTGACTTGTTTGTTTATAATAAACACTAAACTTAACCCACTTAAACTGTTCAATAGTAGTATTTAAATACTTCTTTCTTGATAAGTCTTCAATATTTGAATTGACAAATAGTTGGTAGTACTCTAATTTGTTGAAATAATCATTAATGCCGTCTTGAAGTAGTGCAACCATAATTTCATTAACAAAATACTGATTGAACTCATCAACTTTATTAATATCATCACTAATTGGGAGATTATTTGAGTTTTTCTTTTGCAAGATCAATTCAAATATTGCTTCCTCATAACTATTGTCATGATCCAATCTTTCAAAAAGACCAAGAACAGGCTCTCCATAACTTTCGCTATAATTAAATTTTGACATAAACCCATTAAAATCTTCTTTGAGGTTTAATGTTTCATCTTCGTTAAGCCCATCATTTGAACAAGAAATAGAAATAGATAAAATAAGGGTAAGATTGAATAGTTTAATAGCTTTTGAGAGAATTCTTCTTAAATCTTTTTCTTTCATTATTAGATATTTAAAATTAAAAATGTAAATGTATTCTTACAAATTATTGTGTGCAAGTTTATGTGCTTATTTTTGTTTATTACCTAAAAGCATTACAGTAAGATTTCTTTTTTTAGAGCAGATTACACCTTACCTTTGCAACTCATCTATTAACTATGGCTGCAAAGACTCCTACTGCATCAAAAACGATAATGACAGACTTGGTCTTACCAAGTGAAACAAATCCTATTAATAACCTCTTTGGTGGCGAATTGCTTGCGCGTATGGATAGAGCTGCAAGTATTTCCGCAAGGCGCCACTCCAGACGTATTGTGGTTACGGCTTCTGTAAACCATGTAGCGTTTAATAGTGCCATTCCTTTGGGAAGTGTGGTGACTATCGAAGCTAAGGTGTCTAGAGCGTTTAGAACTTCTATGGAAGTCTATTTGGATGTGTGGATCGAAGACAGAGAATCTGGTGAGTGTATTAAAGCCAACGAAGCGATTTACACCTTTGTAGCTGTAGATGAAAGAGGTCGCCCAGTTAAAATTCCTGAAATTACTCCAGAATCTGATTTAGAAATAGAGCGCTACAATGCTGCATTGAGAAGAAAACAGCTAAGCCTTGTCCTTGCTGGCAAAATGAAGCCTTCTGATGCTTCTGAATTAAAAGCGCTTTTTAAGGTTGATTAAACCTTTTTAATAGCTTAAGGTCTTATAGTAGAACCAAATTTTTGACACTATGAGAACTTTATTCATTCTTTGCGCTGCATTCTTAATGATGACCTCAACGTCTTGTGTGGTAAGAACTAAAGCAGCTCCTGCAAATGTTACTGTTATAAAAACACTACCGAAACACTATAAAGTTGTTCGCGTAAAAGGAAAACGTTACTACTTCTGGAACGGAAGACATTACAGAAAGACAAGAAATGGTTACGTGGTAGTTAGAGTGTAATTACTGCTTGGCAAGCCAGTAAGATGGGTTAAGGTTGGTAGCGTTCTTTGCGATTCTAAACATAAGTATAGATTCTCCTGAACTTCTACTGGTAAACACCTCACCTATTTCCTGACCAGTGCTTATCCTATCACCATTCTTTACATACACCTTAGAGAGGTTCATGTACATGGATAGATAATTACCATGCTGAATCATTATGGCTGGGTTTAGGTTTTTCTTGGTGACTACACCAATAACTTTACCTTCAAAAATGGCTTTGACTTTGGCATTCTTTTCAGTAGCTATTCTTATGCCCTTGCTATTAATAGTTACTGTTTTGTCTATCGTAGATCTTTGTTTTCCGAATTTTACCTTTACAACACCGCGTTCCACTGGCCAAGGCAGTTTGCCTTTGTTTGCTTCAAAGTTTGCTGCAAGCTTCTTAGCTGCTGGTGTTAGTGCAAAGGTTTTTGAAGATGTAGATTTTCCAGCTTTTTTGTTGGACTCTGCAATTGCCAATTCAATTAATCGATCTATTTCTCTATCAATCTTGTCAATCTCTTGTCGTTTCTTCTTTACTTGACTGGTATACTTTGATAGGTCTCTCTGGATGGAAGCCATCAATGTATTTTGTTCTTTCAATTCAGACTCCAATTGCTTCTTAGCTATTCTATTGGCTTCAATCAGTTTCTGTTTTTCTTCTTTTTGCGCAAGAAGTTCTGTGTTTAAATCTTGAAGCTTTTTGGTTTTCGCTTTTATCTCTTCGCCTTGTTCTTTCTGATAAGAAGCGTATTGCTTTATGTATTGCAGTCTTTTATAAGCTTGCTTAAAATTATCGGAAGACAGTAAAAACATCACTTTACTTTGCTCTGACTTGCTCTTGTATGATTTTACAATCATGTTTGCATAGTCTTCCTTAAGCTGTTTTAGCTGAGCTCTTAGTTCGGTGATTTCTTTTTGATTGGCGTTTATTCTTCTTGTTAATAGATTGGCCTGCTCATTAGTAATCTTAATAAGGTTTCGGCGAACACTAACTTTATAATTGAGGTCTTCAACCAGAGTAATCACAGATTTTTCCTTTTTCTTGTTTGAAAACAATAAGGTATTAATCTGCTTGAGCTCTCGCTCGAAACGCTCTCGTTTGGCTTCGAGTTGTTTTATTTTATCATTCTTTTGAGCATATGATTGGAAAGTCCCAACCACAAAAACAATGATTAATATGTAATACCATTTTTTACTCATTATTGAATGATAATTTCTTTGTATCCTGAAGGGATTCTGAATGGAAATCTAAGTTCTGAATTCAATGTCACAGATTTGTACTCTAAAGCGATAGTCACCTGATCTTCATCTTCAACAGCAATAATTTCAAATGTTTCTGGTAATATCTGCTTTTCTACATCCTGATAACTTTTGTAGTCAACCTGAAGGAAACGCTTTTCTCTTGGTTGAAAGATTTGCTGTGAATCCATCTTGAAATGCCCAGGGTTGAGTAGTAAAAACACTTCAAAAAGGGCATCCTGGTCTTTAGGACTAAGCATATATGACTTTTCGTGAGTTGATGCTTTGTACGTCTTGCTATCCAATTCAAAAATTGATGATCCTAATAGCAGGTTTTCAACCTTTTCATAATTGAGCTCTACGCCTAAGAAGTCACTTAAGAGTGCATAATTACCATCAAAAAACTGGTTGTTTATCTTATCATAAAACTGAACTTTATCTGGCGTAATCTTGGCTCTGGCTAATCCAAGTGTTGCACTAAGCCAAATGGTTTTACCTTTTTCTAGACGTAAATTCAGTGTGTAGTTTTGAGATTTATCTTTCCCGACTTCGGTATATTCTATCTTAACCTTTGCTTGTAACGTTTTGAAGTCTAGTTGGCCCTTCTCGTGCTGCTTTATAATTTGCTTTGCGGAAAGTTTTTCGTTTAGCTCACCACTCTCAACAATGCGCTTCGATGACTTACAGCCAAAAGCCAGCAACACTATTGATAGTGCTAAAAGATATTTAAAGGATTTAATCATTGAGGCTATTGCTGAGTTTTTAATAGGTTTTCTGCCTTTTTAGCAAACGCTTGGGATTTAGCATTATTGTTGTTTTGCTTGTAGGCTAGACTTAACTGTTGATAGAAATCGGCTTCCATTTTAATATCATCAATAATAAAATCCAAACCTGTTTCTAGCATTTCTATGGCTTTGTCTGATTGGTTTAGCTTATTCTGAGCTACACCATTAACCAAATATAAAAGTGGTTGTGCAGGGTACAATTCAATAGCTTCATTACTGCGTTTGACGACATCTTCATTGTTTCCAAGATCCACCTGAAGTAGGAGTATATTCTTTAGCAGTGCAAAGTCATTTGGCTTTTGGAGCAATGCTTCTTCAAAGTTTTTTAATGCTTTGGCTTTGTCTCCCGACTTTAGATAGTATTGCCCTAAGTTTTCAAGTGTTTTAGGGTCATTGGTATTATCTGCTAGCGTTGTTATCTCAACAAGGTCTTTCTCATACTCAGGATTTGCCTTCACATAGTTAACGAAGTCTTTCAATACTTTTGCCTTGGCTTCAGCATTGATCTCGTCTGTAGTAAAAACCACTTTCATTGACTCCACAGCAGCTTTAGCGTCGTCGTCTTCTAGATAAAACTTGTATAAGGCCAAATGAACTAGTTTAGATTCTGGCTTGTGTTCTAGTAGTTCTTTAGCAGCTTTAAATGCTTTCTTTTTGTTGCCTGCTTCGCTGTATCGGTAAATCAATTTTAGCTGATTTAATTCATTATTCGGATCGGAAGCAACACGGTCTTCAAGGTTTTCAATTCTATCCTTGCTCTTCCCTGTAGCATTATAAATTTGATTGCGTAAATAGTCTCTGCTATCAGTAATTCCATAGGATGCATCGAGCTCATCGAGTAATGACAATGCTTGTTTGTATTTCTTTTCTTTGAAATATAGGGTCGCTAAATCTTGCTTATAATCTGGATGGTACTTAACGAGTTGTTTTACAGTTTTTATTGCCCTGTCCATATCGTCTTGTTGTACATAGACATGATACAATTCATCTAAAAACCATTCATTTTCTGGCTGCATATCAATCGCTTTCTTTAAAGCGTCTTCTGCCTCACCAAAATTTTTGAGGAGATTATAGTTTTTACCTAGTTCGTAGTAAACTACAGGTCTAGAGTCGTCTAGTTTGACACATTTCAATAAGGCATCTACAGCTCTGTCATAGTTTTCTATTCCTTTTTGCTTTAGTGCCTCAAAAAACAATTCCTGAAATTGATCTTCTACATTTCCAAGGTCATCATCTGGAGTCTTATTGAAGTCTACTTGTGCAACAGCAATCTGCGGAATAAGAACTATTCCGAATAGAATTAACGCTATGTATAATGATTTCTTCATTTTGTAGATTCTTCGCTACGCTCTGAATGACAATCAACTTTTATTCCAAAGTAGAGTAATCTCCAATGCTAATCTTGGTAAAACTTCCATCATACTTAACGTGATTACCAACCATAGCATCGTCTAAATTAGCGTTTTTTATGGTAGTGTGCGATTGTATTAGGCTATTTTTAACGCTTGAACTCTCTATAATACAGTTATTTCCTATAGAAACGTTTGGTCCTACGCTAGAGTCCATGATTACTACGCCTTCTCCTATAACGCAAGGTTCAATAATCTGAGCATTATCTAAAACTACTGAATCGGAAATCATTTGTTCTTCTCCATCTGACTGCAAAAAGTGAAGCATCTTGGTGTTGGTCTCTACAGTTACTGCTTTATTACCACAGTCCATCCATTCGTCTACTGTTCCTGTTTTGAAAATTCTACCTTCTGCCATCATTTTCTTAATACCATCATTAATCTGATATTCGCCACCATGCATAAGGTTTTCATCTAGTACTTCTTGAAGTTTAGACTTAAGCACAGCCACGTCTTTAAAGTAATAAATTCCTATAACGGCTTGATCGCTGACAAACGCTTCCGGCTTTTCGACAAGCTCTATAATTTCATTACGCTCATTGAGTTTAACAACGCCAAATGCTTCAGGATTAGCCACTTTTTTGGTCCAGATGACACTATCTGCTTCTGGGTCGAGCACAAAGTCTGCTCTAATCAGTGTATCTGCATAGGCAATTACAGCTGGGCCAGATAAAGACTCTTTTGCAGACATAATCGCATGTCCTGTTCCCAATGGTTGGTCCTGTCTGTATATTGATGCTTTCGCTCCAAGACCTTCTGCTAAGTTCGTAAGGCTCTCTACAACATCATCTCCGAAGAAAGCTGGATCCCCCAACACAAAAGCTACTTCTTCGATGGGTTCGTTGAGTATTTTGGCAATGTCTTTAACAAGCCTGTGTACTATTGGTTGCCCAGCAACAGGGATTAATGGCTTTGGTACTGTTAATGTATGTGGTCTAAGACGCGAGCCGCGTCCGGCCATTGGGACTATTATTTTCATTGTTTAATGTTGATTCGTTTTTTAGTTTAATCGTTGATAGGTTTCTAACGTGTTCCTGTACTACCAAATCCACCTTCTCCTCTACTGGTTTCGGTTAGTTCGACGACTTCAACCCATTCTGCTCTTTCGTGTTTTGCGATTACGAGTTGCGCAATGCGTTCTCCGTTTTCGATTGTAAAGTCTTCACTGGATAAATTGACTAAAATAACACCGACTTCACCTCTATAATCTGCGTCAATGGTTCCTGGTGCATTCAGAACCGTAATTCCTTTCTTTGCTGCTAATCCACTCCTTGGTCTTACCTGTGCTTCATAGCCAATAGGTAGCTCCATAAATAATCCTGTTTTCACTATGGTTCTTTCTAAGGGTTTTAGTGTAATGGATTCATTGATGTTTGCCCTTAAATCCATACCTGCAGAGGCTACAGTTTCATAATGTGGTAACGCGTGACTAGATTTGTTAATGATTTTTACTTGCATTCTAACCTTTTAATAGCTTTTTCAGCTGCTTTATTTCAGATATATAAACAAAGGATAAAAATACGATTAAGAGTGTAATTCCAACAATATAATTCTCTCTAAATTGGTAAAAATATACTACTGAAAACCCTATCGAAAAGAATAAGTATAAGCCTATCTTTTTAAGGTTATATGGTATAGGATAATACTTTCTTCCATAAAAGTAGGATAGCAATACCATGCTGCCATAGGCGGCTAAGGTTGCTATAGCTGAACCCTTATATCCAATTATTGGTATCAGCCAAAAATTTAACCCTAGTGTTATGATGGCTCCAAATACAGAAATATATGCTCCGAACTTTGTGCGATCTGTAATCTTATACCAAACTGATAAGTTATGGTAAATGCCTAAACAGAAACTTGCTACAAGGATTATTGGGACTATCCACATCGCTTCCCAAAACGCTTCGTCTCTTATAATCAACACTTTTATTAAATCTGAAAACACAACTACAACTAAAAGGATAACAGAACCAAACGCCACAAAATACTCTAAGATTCTAGCATAGTTTTTTTGTGGATTGTCACTTTTAGCATGACTAAAGAAGTATGGTTCTATTCCCAAGCGAAATGCTGTTGCAAACAACGTCATAAACAAAGCAAGTTTATAACAGGCTGAAAACATCCCAACTTCTGCTTCTGGGTCTTCGGCTCTCGAAAGACTACTATCTAACAGAATTCTATTAAACGTTTCGTTGACAGTGTAAGCTAAGCCAGCAATTAATACTGGAAATGCATAGCGCAGCATTTGCTTCCACAATTTAGAGTCGAATCTATATTTCACTTTACTATAAAACGGGAACATTAGTAAAAGTGTAATTGCACTGGCTATGACATTGGCTATAAGGACATAGGTAATCTCGAAATCGGGTTTATAAATGGATTCGAAAAAGCTACTTTGCGTCGCAAGGTTGGCAAGTAATAAGAAGAAAAACAAATTGAGACCAATATTGATAGCGACATTGGTAATCTTTATAGCAGCATATTTTACTGGTTTTTCTTTTGCCCTAAGCCATGTAAATGGAATAATGACTAAGGCGTCCAATAGTAAAATCCAAATCACGAAATTGATATGCTGAACTTCAATATCCGTAATGACAGCAATCTGATTTTTTAGTAAAAATGCTGTTAGAAATATAATTACAGATGTAATTATGATTGACAATGTTGAGGTTCCTACAACTTTTTCTTTGTCTTCTTCTTTATTGAAAAAACGAAAAAAGGCAGTCTCCATACCATAAGCTAATATCACATTGAAAATAGCGAACCAAGCAAATATTATGGAGACTTTACCATAAACACCAACAGCCATTACATCGGTATATAATGGCGTTAGTAAAAAGGTTAGCATTCTAGGTAGAACCGTTGCTAAACCATAAATAAAAGTCTGTTTAAAAAGTTTTGAAAACGCTGTCAATATGAAACAAACACTTTGTTTTTAACACTTTACTATTTTAGTTTAAGTGTTCCCAGCCTAGCTCCTTTTTTATTGGATCCGTAAATAATAGCTTCGTCGCCACTTACTCTAAAATTAGTTACTGGCTGTACAACGATTTGTCTTTTCTCGAAATCTTTTGGATCTATACGTTCCATTTCACCAGTATTCTCATCAAAGATAAACGCTACTGGAATCATTTTATTAACATTTCTAACTTTTTTTACATCGTCAATATCTGTGGTTCCAATATTCTTTGGGTCGTCATTCACAATAATAGTCAGTTTCCCGTCTTTGTATAATGGCAGAGAACTTAGGTATTCTGGCCCTCTTCCGAGTATTGCTAATGGGAACATTACAGATGCAGATACAGTAACGTTACCGCTACTTCCCCAACCGCCTAGTCCAAGGCTCAACTGTTGCACAGTTACTTGTTGTTCTTTTGGAACTACATTGCTCCATTGCAATGTCCCGTCTGGGTTTAATGACGTTACAATAACTTCATTAGAAATATAGGTTATTGGTGTGAATTGTAGTGGTCCAATCCCTGATGGTCTTCCAACTATGGATAAAAAATAATCTGAAAGTATCAGGATTCCACCATTGTCTTTTTCAAAAAAGTGCGTGTTTCTGTAGTAAGGATTTAGGTCTTTACCCTTTTTTGCACGACGCTCTCCTATGATTTTAGATCTAGTTTCTACAGTAAACTCATTGAATGTCTCTTTGATAACTTTGTTTGCTTGATAATCTGCAGTGACATCAAAAATACCTTCAAGTCCAAATCTAGCTTTTCCGCTTCGCTTTAGGTCAGAATAAAAGCCAATCATATGTAGGCTATTGTCTTTTGTTTCTAGTATGGAACAGTTAATTGCTCTTTTCCCAGAAAGGTTGACTTTCAATTCTTGTTTTTCATAACCTTTGTTAGCTAGGTAAGAGTGAAGCGTAATATTGTTGTGAGTCGTTTTTTGTTTCTTATCTCTGTAGCTTTCAGTTGTTGTAATAAATACATCGCCATGCTCATTTACTGCAAAGCTTGAGAAATCGAACGTAAGGTCTTTTCTATCTTCAAAAACAGATTCATAGTTGTCTTCTAGTACAACAGACATATTTTTGTCTAAAAGCACAAAACTATAGGTTAGGGTTTCTTTCTTTTCTATAACTCCTACGTGCGACACAATGTAATTGATATCATCATAAGACCTATCGAATACAAAGCCTCCTTTGTACTTTTTCTTAGGTACTTTGACCGATAGAATTGTTTTAAACTTTCCTAGCTTTAAGTCTTTTGAAACTTCTTTAGCAACAAAATTGTTTTTCTTGTTTTTCTTATCGTAATAAGATGCCATCAAATAGACCTTATCTTCAACAACTGTAAGATCTTCTAAAAAGACCTTGTTGCCATTGATTTTATCAAATTTTAATGGAATACTCTTCTTGAATTTCTTTGTGGTGTTGTCAAAGGATTGCAGGAAATACTTTTTCTTCTTATTCGCTAAGACATAAATAGTATTGTCCACAACGCCTGCTATTTGCACGATACTACCATCAGTGTTGGTTATTGTTTCTCCAAAGTCTAGTGACACATTTCCAACTTGGAGTTGGGCGTTGGTTAAGTTTACAGTAAGCAATAGTAAAAATAGAGCTGTAATTTTTTTCATAATGTTGTTGTTGAGTTGAATTGATTATAGAAGCGTAAATATAGATTTTTATCGCTTATTCTGACGTACAGCTGGATAGTTTATTTGCTGACGTTCAACAACATTATTAATCTTAAAATATTTTACCTCATCATTCTCAATATAACTCACAACACATTCGTTATCCTGAAGCTCAAAAGGAATAGGTTTTGGTAGTTCTATTTTGTTCTCCGATTCCTCTTTTGGATCATTACTTATGATGATATCTTTTGTCGTATTTGGTTTTGAAACAAATCGCCCTATATAGGTCACTGTTCCGTTAAACTCTTTGGCCTCAAGCTTAACTGCTTTTCCTCTAAAGTAAACAGAATCTAGTGCTATGTTGTTTGTTTGCTTTACTTCTGCAGGTATGAAAATGTTTAGTCCTGTTCCTGCAGCTTCCACGCCACCTGCCCATGCTTGGCAATACACTTCTCCAAAGCTAAGAGGGGCTTGCTTTTGAAGGTTTTTAGAACTAGAACATTGTGAAAAGCTTGTCATAACTATAAAACCAATTATTAAAAAGGCTATTTTTTTTACTTGTTTCATCTGCTTGAAATTAGTGTTTTAAAGATATAGAACAAAAGTTATTCCATAAAAAACCTCACTCATCCTTCGACTTCGCTCAGGAACCAGTGAGGTTTTAAATATTATGTAACTTTTTTAGTTATTCAAAGCTTCGTTTTTTTGAACATTTGGCTTGCGCCTAATTGTTCAATGCTTCTGCTCCACCAACAATTTCAAGGATTTCGTTAGTAATTGCAGCCTGACGTGCTTTGTTATAAGTCAGCTTCAATTGATCTCTCAATTCGGTTGCGTTGTCTGTTGCTTTGTGCATTGCAGTCATACGCGCACCATGTTCTGAAGCAAAACTATCTCTAATAGCCTTAAACAATTGTGTTTTTAATGACTTTGGAATCAATTGCTCTACAATTTCCTCTTTAGAAGGTTCGAAGATGTAATCTAGGTTTACATTTGCTTCTCCTTCAACAGGCACTATAGGCAAAAACTGTTCAGTCATTACGATTTGAGTTGCAGCATTCTTGAACTTGTTGTAAACCAATTCGATTTTATCGAATTCACCTTCAACAAATTTGTTCATAATCATTTCAGCAATTTCAGCAACATTATCGAACGTTAAGTCGTCAAATACTTCGCTATTATTAGCAATGACATTACCCGCTTTAGACAATGCGTCATTCGCTTTTTTACCAATTGCTAAGTACGATACTTCTTGGTTTGCGTAAGTGTCATTTGTCAATCTACTAACTTCTTTAATGATGTTAGAGTTAAACGCACCACACAATCCTCTATTAGAAGTAATTGCAACAATAAGTACTTTGTTTACGTCGCGTTGCTCTGCAAATTTACTTCCAGAATCTGCATCTAAAGTAGCACTAAGGCTTTGCAATAATTCTGTAAGCTTATCTGCATAAGGACGCATAGCAGTAATAGCATCTTGTGCCTTCTTTAACTTTGCAGCAGATACCATTTTCATGGCACTGGTAATCTGCATCGTAGAAGATACCGATGATATTCTGTTACGTATTTCTTTTAAGTTTGCCATTCTCTTTTAGAATTAAGCGTATTTAGCAGCTAAATCTTTACAAACGTTAGTTAAGGTATCTGTTACCTCATCAGTTAATTTACCTGCTTTTAAAGTATCTAAAACGTCTCTGTGCTTAGCGTTAAGGAATTCGATATAATCTCTTTCGAATTCTTTTACTTTCTCTACAGGAACGTCTCTTAGTAAGTTTTTAGATCCAGCATAAATAATTGCTACCTGATCTTCTACTGTGTAAGGGTCGTTTTGAGCTTGCTTTAAGATCTCAACGTTACGCTTACCTTTTTCAATTACGTTTAGTGTTGCAGCATCAAGGTCTGATCCGAACTTAGCAAATGCTTCTAGTTCACGGAACTGCGCCTGGTCTAACTTCAATGTACCTGCTACTTTCTTCATTGATTTAATCTGAGCCGAACCACCTACACGCGATACAGAAATACCTACGTTAATTGCTGGACGTACACCAGAGTTAAATAAATCTGATTCTAAGAATATCTGACCATCTGTAATCGAGATTACGTTTGTTGGGATATATGCTGATACGTCACCTGCTTGAGTTTCGATAATTGGTAATGCTGTTAACGAACCGCCTCCTTTTACCATTGGTCTTAAAGACTCTGGAAGGTCGTTCATGTTCTTAGCAATATCATCATCTGCAATAACTTTTGCAGCACGCTCTAATAATCTTGAGTGTAAGTAGAATACGTCACCAGGATATGCTTCACGTCCTGGAGGTCTACGTAATAATAATGATACCTCACGGTAAGCAACTGCTTGCTTAGATAAGTCATCATATACGATTAATGCTGGACGACCAGTATCTCTAAAGTACTCACCAATTGCAGCTCCTGCGAATGGTGCATATACTTGCATTGGTGCTGGATCTGATGCGTTAGCAGCTACGATTACTGTATATGCTAAAGCTCCTTTTTCTTCTAAAGTTTTAGCGATTCCTGCAACAGTAGATGCCTTTTGACCTACAGCTACGTATACACAGAATACAGGCTCACCTGCATCGTAAAATTCTTTTTGATTTAAGATGGTATCAATACATACTGTAGTCTTACCAGTCTGACGGTCTCCAATTACCAACTCACGCTGACCTCTACCTACTGGAATCATAGCGTCGATAGACTTAATTCCTGTTTGCATTGGCTCATCAACTGGTTGACGATAGATAACACCTGGAGCTTTACGCTCTAAAGGCATTTCGTAAAGGTCTCCACCTATTGGTCCTTTACCGTCGATTGGGTTACCAAGTGTATCAACAACACGTCCAACCATCTCTTCTCCTACTTTAATAGAAGCGATACGCTCAGTACGCTTTACTGTAGCACCTTCTTTGATTTCTTTTGAAGGTCCTAATAATACAACACCAACATTGTCTTCTTCAAGGTTAAGAACGATTCCTTCTAAACCGTTTTCAAACTCTACTAACTCTCCATATTGAGCGTTAGATAATCCGTAAACACGTGCAATACCATCACCAACAGTTAATACTGTTCCTACTTCATCTAATGAAGCACTTGCTTCAAAACCTGAAAGTTGTTGTTTTAAAATTGCTGATACTTCAGCTGGTTTTACTTCTGCCATCTTTTTAGATATTAGATTTTGCTTTAATGTCGCTTCGAGAACCTCAGCGACCAGCTATTTTAGTTTAATGTAAATTCTCTTTTTAGTTTGTTTAACTGATTAGCGATGCTAGCGTTATACTCTTTGTCACCAACTCTTAAAATGAAGCCTCCTAAAATGTCTTCATTCACAATATTGGTAATTTCTACTTTATCGCTATCTGTTAAGTCTTTAACCTTAGCTAAGACTTTTGCTTTTAAATCATCTGTTAATGGTAACGCTGTAGTTACTGTAGCTTCAACGATACCTTGTGTTTTGTCAAACAACTCTTGATATTTAACAGCAATTGCCCCAATAATATCAATACGCTTGTTTGTAATAAGAACATCTAATAATCCTTTAGTTGTTCCATTAAGGCCTGTAAACACTTTTAACAGCGCTTCCTTTTTAGTCTCAGACTTAATCACTGAGCTTTGTAGCATCTGGCTTAAGTCTGCACTTTCAGAAATAGTGTTAGCAATCGCTTTCATATCTGCATTAACAGCTTCAGCGACATTGTTTTCTTGTGCTAAATCTAAAACTGCTTTTGCGTAACGTATTGCTGCTCTTGTTCCTGCCATTATACTCTTAGTTTAATGTTGCTTCTCCCAACATAGATTCAACCAATTCTAATTGCTTGTCTTTATTGGCTAATTCTGTTTTAACTACTTTTTCTGCAATCTCCATTGACAATCCGGCAACATGATTTTTCAACTCAGCCATTGCAGCTTTCTTTTCGCTATCAATAGCAGCTTGAGCTTGCTCAATCATTTTACTTGCTTGTTCTTGAGCTTCTTCTTTAGCATCAGCAATCATCTTGTTCTTCATCTCACGAGCTTCCTTAAGCATCGCTTCTCTTTCTGCACGAGCTTCTTTAAGAATACGCTCATTATCTGCTTGTAGATTCTCCATCTCTTTACGAGCATCTTCAGCAGAAGCTAAGGCTTTCTTGATTCCTTCTTCTCTATCGCTAACTGCGCCAAGAATTGGTTTCCAAGCAAATTTTCTTAATATAAAAAGTAAAAATAAGAAGGTAATTACCGTCCAAAATACTAAGCCTAATCCAGGTGTAATTAAATCCATTTCTTTGTGTTTTTTTAATTTAAATTTTTAAAAAACACAGAAGCAACCAACCGTTACTTCTGTGCTTGTTGTAAATCATTACACGATTAATGCTGCTACAACGCCAAAAAGCGCTACCGCTTCTACGAAGGCTGCTAAGATTAACGCAGAAGATTGAATCTTTCCGTGCATTTCAGGTTGACGTGCCATAGCTTCCATAGCAGATCCACCAATCTTACCAATACCTACACCAGCTCCGATAGCTGCTAAACCAGCTCCAATTGCCGCAATTCCAGTAATAGTCATAACTATAAAATTTAAATTAATTATTAATGATGTGCTTCTTCAGTTGCCATACCAAAATATAAGGCAGACAATACTGTAAAAATATATGCTTGTATTGCTGTTACTACAATCTCTATAATACCTATAAATAATGAAAAGGCTACAGAAACAGGTGCAACTGCAATGGTTTTAAATATAAATATCAAAGACATTAACGCTAATATGATAATGTGTCCTGCTGTAATGTTAGCAAAGAGACGTATCATTAGCGAAATTGGCTTTGTGAAAATTCCGATTAGTTCTATTGGCATTAAGAATATTTTCATTGGCACTGGTACTCCAGGCATCCAGAAAATATGTTTCCAATAGTTAGAGTTACCACTCAAAGTAGTAATGATAAATGTAAACAGTGCTAGTGTCATTGTAAACGCAATGTTACCACTTAAGTTAGCACCATTTAATATTGGTATTAATCCAAAGATATTATTAACCCAAATAAAGAAGAATACCGTTAATAAATATGGCATGTATCTTTTGTACTTGTGCTCACCAATCATAGGTCTTGCAATCTCATCTCTTACAAACACTACCAAAGGCTCAACAAATCCTGCAATCCCTGTTGGGACATTATCTTCTGATTTTCTGTAACGTCTTGCTGCTGAAATGAAGATTAATAATAATACAACTACAGAAACCCACATCATGAAAACGTTTCTTGTAATTGAGAAGTCTAAAGGCTTAACTGCATTTGTTGGATGATGAGCTTCATCAAACGCTACTTCAGTCTCTCCTGCGTTTAACTGATATATTTTTTCATGAACATTTACAAAACGACCACCATTCTTTTCTACGATAACCTTCCCGTTATAATCGTGGTGAAAATCGGAAGACATAAATGTTGTCAATCCATTATCTGTCCATAAGATTACAGGAAGTGGGATTGAAATATGCTTTTCATTTTCTTTCCCTTCATTGAATGTAACGATATGCATTCCGTAAGCATCCTTAACGTGGTGCATAATCATCTCTTTGGCATTGAATTCTTTACCGTCGCCTCCTTCTTCTGTAGAGCTCGCAAAAGCTACTGTAGAAAAAGCTAAAAATAAAACAGAAAATATGGCTGTTTTTAAGGTGTTTAATGTCATTTCTTATGTATTAAAAATACCTTGCTCTAAATTCGGTGCAAATGTACATACATTAAATGAATTGGCAAACTATATTTAGAGTATATTTTTAAAGGATTTTTTGGCTTAAAAAAGCTACTTTTTTTGAAGGAATTTGGTCAATGAAAAAACCTCGAAAAACAAGAATAAAAAATAAGGGATGAAGAAGTTAAAAACGTCTGGTTGTTTGTTCTCAAAATCCGATAAAATCAATGGCAATAGGAATATTATCGACAGTGCCATCTTAACAAAGGTGACAATCATGAAGGCATTAAAGATATCTGTCTTCCCAGAACTATATCGATAATTTATTACTGAAAACAAGATCGTAGTTACCACAAAATGAAAGGCATAGATTTGCCAAATTGGAAAAAATAAGACTAAGTCTTTAGCAAAATGATGCAGCAGATAAAAGTGAATTGCAAATAATGACAGCGTTAATAGTATCGCTTGAATTAAAAACGTAGTTTGGTTTTTTCTGAATTCTGAATTCATATTACTCATCATCCTTTGAGGCTGCAATAATACGTCTTATTACAAAAACTACAGCCAAAATAACAGATAATAATGATAGTATTACTGTATATAGCTTGTGATCGTTGGGAAATTTTTCGTCTAATTTAACGCCAATAAAGGTTCCTATGCCTATAATGGCAAACATTTGTATTGCAATTCCAGAAAAACGCGCGTATGTATTAAGCTGTTTTTTCTGTTCCCGGAATGGTTTGTTGTTTTGGTCTTGTGGCTTGTGTTGTTCCATTGCCAAGTGGTTTTACAGCGCCTTTCATACTACAAGTCGCATTAAAGGTTGCTCCTGGCTCTACGGCTAGTTTACCGATAACAACTTCGCCTTCTATATGTGCTGTAGATTTTAGTGTGAGCGTTCCTGAAAGTTGCAGCTTACCAGAAAATTTACCTTCAAAGTCAGCATTCTCGCCTTGTAAGGTGCCTTTGATAAACCCCATTTTTCCAACGACTACTTTGCCAGATGTTTTAACGTTTCCTTCGATAGTACCATCGATTCTAAAAGCTCCGCTACTATTGATGTCACCTACAATCTTGGTGCCTTGCGCAATAATGTTTTGTTGTGTTGATGTTTCCATGGTTGTTTTGTTTTTTTTGCTGCCTGTAGAAAACATTGATGTAGGTTTTAGTTTTAGTTATTGTGATTCTAAATAGGCTTCTAAGTTTTTATGACGTTGAATAATAGCATAGTTTGGCGACGAAATAGCAAAGAATGATCTTACTATTGGGTCTTTATCTTCTTTATCTGATATGATCTCTGCAAATCCTGCTGCTCCTCCAATACTTTTTAGTCCATGAACAACTACAAAGGTGATATCTTCATTATAGACATCCTTTGATGTCGATAAATCGAAATAGGTATTCTTTTCTACCTTTTTGTTGAGTCGTTCCATAAAGGCATCTATATCTTCTTCTGAGTTATTCTGGAACTGGTATATTACATTGAAATTTGTAGCATCATCATCTTTGTACCAATCTTTTCTTGAAAGTGCTGGTACTGCCGTCTGGATTAATTGTTCTGCTCTTTTCCCTTCTGGAGAGTTTGGATATGTTAGGGCGATATAGTTTAAAGCATTCTTGTATTGCTCAAAACCATACAATCTTCCTTTAGCCGAAGCTTTAAGGATTTCGAATTTAGGAACCATTGGGTCTCCTTCAAACTGATAAATATGCTTCTCACAATCTTCGATTACTTTAGCATATTCTTGGTTTTCGAAATTCTCAAATGACTTCTCGTATAAACTTTCAGGACTATTTTCATCACTTGCTAATGCTGATGCAGGATTTCTGAGTATTTCAGCATAGCGAGAGTCTGCATGATTGGTTATGATATCGCTTTTGTATATCTCTGCCTGTGTGTTATCGTTTAAGAGTGTATAAATCTTATATAGATTATATTTTGAAGGTAGTACTAATCGTTCTTCAGGATTATTATCTAGTAATTTTTTGAACTTGTCTTTTGACAGATCGTACTCTTTAAATTTTTCTTTATAAATAATTCCTAATTGATAGTATGCAAAGTTTCTATCCTTAATGAGGCTATCGATAACTTTTTGATCTGATGGTATCTTAGCCATGTAAAATTGTGGATCGTACAACTCATCTTCTGAAGCACCAGCGGTTAACTCTTCTGTACTATCAGATTCGCTAGATGTTCTCTTATCGGAAAGTCTCCAATTCTCTTGTAATTTTCTGTCACCCCAAATCTTTACAAATTCATTTTTACCAAACGATACTGTAGTTTGATTGTAAAAATAGAAATCGCTTTTTTGTGTTTTCCCTTTAGGATTAGCACGTGCAGTTAATTGTGTTGAGGATTTAACTTTATCTGATGTAACCAAACCAGAGTTTTGTCTTTTAGCAGCTTCTTCTTTTTCTCTTGCTTCTGTAGCTTTTCTCTTTAAGTCCTTCACAAAGTCTGAAAACACTGCTAGTCTATCTTCTTCTGAAAGTGATACCAAGTTTAGTATGCTATCATTTCTCTGAGCTATATCTTCGTAATAGATTACATCTTCCAGGTTGTCTCGCTTCTTTTTTATGAGTCGATACGGTCTTGAGTTGAGCTTAAGGTTAGTCATTGTGCTATCGTAATAAGCTCCAGCATTTTTATACTTGGCATTATCAAAACTCATGTCTCCGAGCGTCGTATAATTGAGCGCATTCAGGTACTTATCACCTTGATTCTTTCTTAGTGATTTATTATAGTATACTTCAGCTAAACTATCTTTCTCATTAGTAAGATGGAATTCCGCAATTTCTCTATAGATTTTATCTAAGAACGGTCTGTTCTCTCTATCTTCTTCTAAATCTGTTAGATATTCTAATTGGGTGACTTTATCGCCTTGAGCATAGTCAAAATTTCTAATCTTTTCAAGATGTGCATTTATATAATATGCTCGTGGTATCTTTCTATGTAGTTCAATGATTTTGTCAAACGCTATGTTGGCGCTATCTCTATGACCAAATTCATTGTATAGCTGCCCTTGGATATAATTATATCTGGCTATTTCATTTTTATTCTTGGTATTTGCTTCAGCTATTTTCAGTTGTGCTAAAGCACTGTCTTTTGCTTTGATATTTACATAGGCTTGAGCCAGAATCGATGTGGCATCAGCTAAATCCTGTTGATTTAGCTCTTCTTGCTCAATAAGGCGCTTTAGGTTTTTAATTGCAAGCTCATTGTTTTCGAGTCTAATGTTTGTCTTTTCTCTCCAAACTTTAGCTGTATTGATCTTGTCACTTGCAGGATATTTAAA
This sequence comes from Winogradskyella sp. 3972H.M.0a.05, assembly GCF_040493455.1. Lineage (NCBI taxonomy): Bacteria > Pseudomonadati > Bacteroidota > Flavobacteriia > Flavobacteriales > Flavobacteriaceae > Winogradskyella > Winogradskyella sp. 3972H.M.0a.05. The sequence continues at coordinate 308,371 of NZ_JANFDA010000001.1, forward strand.
AAGGATATAATTGAATGCTTCTAAAGCTGGTATGAATCGTTGGTCATAGTATCTCGCTTTACCAAGCAATAAATATGCTTCATCAATTTGAGGGTTTCTTTCTTTCCCTTGGATATTCATTCCATGTACCTGAACAGCTTTGATGGCTTTTTCTTCGGCACGTTCAAAATCTTGATTCTTGGATTGTCCTGGTAAGATGATTTCATCTGTAACCTGCATTCGCTCTACTGGTAATAATTCCCAGAAGTTTTCTGTAAATGCATCGTTGATTGACGCCTTTCCTTGTTCCAAGGCTAGGTTACCATTATAAAGCACATTGTATTTAGTGCCTAGGGCATGAAAATTACGATTCAGGAAGGTGTCCTTTTTTCGAGAACAACTGGTGAAAAGTAAAACCACACCAAGGACAGATAATATAAGTTTTAAAGACGACTTCAATGTTGGTTCTATTTGGTTAATAGATAACTGTAATCCACAGCATATATTATGCTGGATGGTAAAAATAAGCATCTTTTTGAATTATAGAACCAAAAACAAGGATTTTAGACCCTTTCTGTGCCTGCGAAATGCGCTTCCAGCTCTTTTAGTGTAGCTTCACTAGTTACCAAATCTTTTACGATTTCGCCTTTTTCTAATACCACAATGCGTTCGCATACATCTGTTACATGAAGTAGGTCGTGGCTAGAGACTAAAACTGTTACACCTTGTTTTTCTGCTAAATCCTTTATAATTGATTTTAATCGAATCTGAGTTGTAGGGTCTAGATTCGCAAATGGTTCATCTAATATGATTACTTCAGGGTTACCTATAAGCGCAGCAACAATTCCTGCCTTCTTTTGGTTTCCTTTACTTAGATCTCTCAGATATTTTTTTTGTCCCAATATTTCACCATGGAAGAAATCTTCGAACTTAGACACTAGGGCATCTACATCGGATTTGTTTTGTCCTCTTAACTCTCCTATAAAGTAAAAGTATTCTTCTGCGGTGAGGTAGCCAATTAAAAAGCTTTCATCTATAAAAGCAGAGGTAAATGGTTTCCAATCTTCACTTTCGCTAACTACCACGTCATTATTTGTTATGCTTCCAGATGATGGCTGTATTAAGTCCAATAAAAGACTGAAGTATGTCGTTTTACCAGCTCCGTTGTTACCTACTAAACCAAAACTCTGCCCTTTGGGGATATTGAGTTCTTCGATATTAAGTACTGTAACGCTATTATATTGTTTAGATAAATTTGATGTAGTTATCATTGGTATTGTCTTTTTGAATTAGCTTGCTTTTTCTCCAAAAGCTGATACTGTTTTATATTTTCCTTTCTGGTATACTTGTTCTATTTTGCTTAAAAAGAAGTTTTTTAATATAATCCCCATAACACCGCTCAATGCAAGAACAATAAGACCTGCTTCCCAGTTAAAAATCTTATACGGCACATAAAATAGAAGCATTGGCAATATAAACTTAGGCAACGCTATAAGCATCTGTGTCGGATTGAAACCATTAGTGTTACTGAATGCTTTGGCTTTTACATTAAGTTCAACAGGCACTCTATTTAGCGCACCTCCAAAGAGTGTGATGAATGAATTGAGACCTATATTGAAAACTGCTCCTGCTGCGATCATTCCAAAGATTTCCCAACCAAAATACAGGTATGGTGTACTTAGGATAAATGAAATGGCTACAGCCACAACCATCAAATACCACTTTGATTCTAGGTATTTTCGGTATGGAATATTTTGACTCATGAGTAGCTTATAGTATTCACTATCCCAGGAAGGTACCAGCTGCCCAAACGTTAATAAAAATCCTCCTGTTACAAACATTGATGCAAATGCCAGGAATGCTGGTGTCTCTCTATAGATTTCTTGCGTGTAAAATATTAGACCATAAAACAGAAACAAGAAAGACATCATAAGCACTTGCTTTGGTCGTGCATTTCTCCAAATGAGTTTGAGGTCATTCTTCAAAAATGGAGCAATACTTCCAAAACGATTCATCCATGTTAGGTCTACTGCATTAACTTCTTTTACTTTTTTAGAGACAGTGTCATCTAGATAAAACCCTTTTTTAATGAAGTTAAAGTTTAAACGATACAGTCCATAAAGAATTAAAGCGCAAACTACAATTAAGTAAGGCTGATTATATATTGCATTAAATGCAACTCCTGCGAGTTCTGATGTACTAAATATCTGAAAGTACTCTAAAGCAATCAAAATCAATAATAGTGGTGCAATAATATAGAAGTATGTATTGCTCTTGTTTATTAAAAAGTTCAGGAAATTGATTGATAATGTTAGTAGTACTACAGAGCCAAACCAGCAAAGAACGTTAAGAACAGGATATCCTTTTGCTAATAGCACTACTGTAAATGGTAAAAACAAAAACAGCGATAAAAAATTGAAAAATGAGAGCGCTGTTTTACCCAACAAATAGTTTATAACCTTATTCTTCTTTATTGGAATAATCATCAAAGGTTTAACATTCATTACAGGTAATTGCTGCATGAAATACCTTATGACAATTTCAAAAAGAAACCAATAGATAAGGAAGTTGTTTACGATAATAATTGGGTCTACTTCTGGAATGCTCTTCTTCAGAATAAAAAATAAAGCGCCTCCCATGACAATGGCTATACCTCCAAAATAAAGTGCTGCAAGAATGAGTAGAATCTTAATAGCTAAGCCTTTCTGAAAATATGATGCTCTAGTAAACTGTTTCCATTCAAAGCTTAAGAATTTTTTGATCATGTTTTGGTTGTGTTTAAACCGTTAGTATATTAAGTCTATGATTTGTTACAAATTTTGTGTTGATTTATAACACCGATTGTACTTTATCTATAATGTGCTCTACTGGTATACTTCCTGCGCAGTCTTTGTAATCTTCTGGATATTTATTCCCGTAAATCGACGTTGGAATCAAAGGAAATTCTTCTCTGTTTGCAGTCAAAGCATAATCCGTCGGTTGATTGAAAGGTGCAAAACCAGCATAAGGATGTGTAACTCCCCAAATCGTAACTACCTTAACACCAAACATAGCCGCCAAATGCCCATTCCCTGAATCCATAGAAAGCATTAGGTCTAAATTAGAAATTACTCTAAGCTCGTTATCTAAACTCAACTTTCCAGCAAGGTTTACAACATTTTTATTGTTTTCAGCTATAGTGTCTAAGATTGAAACTTCTTTTTCTCCCCCTCCAAAAAGGAAAACTTTATGGTTTTTGGACAGATTTTTTATGACTTCCTTCATCTTGTCCAAAGGATACATTTTGCTTTCGTGTGCAGCAAAGGGCGCCACGCCAACCCACTTTTTAGTTTTGCGTTCGGTAGCTTCTATAATATATTCCATCCTTTCTGGGATAGGAAGTTTGTTCCTAAAACTAGGCTGTGATAAGTCTAACTTGAACCCAAGTTTTGCAAAAACATCGGCATAGCGTTGGTGCGTCGTTTTTAGTTGCTTGAATTGTTGTCCAGATGTGAGTGCTTTTTTTTCTGCTCTTCCTTTATCAATTTGAATACATGGTTTAGATAAGAACGTTTTCAAAACATTACTGCGAAGCACATTGTGTAAATCTGCTACGGCGTCAATGTTGAGTTTTTTTATTGCGCGTGAAAGCTTCCAAAGTCCAATAATGCCTTTGTGCTTCCCTTTGACCTCAGCTTCAAATACAGATACGTTTGTTAAGTCTCCAAAGAATGGTGCGAAATGTGCTCTGGTGAGTACGGTAAGTTTTACTTCAGGATATTGTTGTGTTAATGCTCTTAATACTGGGATAGTCATTGCCACATCTCCCATTGCAGAGAGGCGAATAACTAAGATATGTTTAGGTAAAGGAGACATAAAACCTATTCATGTCATATTGAGCGTAGTCAAAACATCTTCAAAAGTGAGATTCTTCACTTCGTTCAGAATGACATTTTACTTCTGTGCTCTTAATACTGGATTGAGCTCGTCGTCATTATACATTTTCATCTGCTTATAGACTTTCATGTATTTGTCGCCGCTTTCAATATCCGTAAGTAAGTCGTCAATAGCAGTGCTAAGATCTACGCGTTGTTCTAGTAATACATTGAGCTTCTTTTGGCAAGCATCGCGATGCTCTTGAGTGGCGTCTTCGCGAGTAGCTTCTACATTCATATGATAAATCTTCAATGCCAGAATAGATAATCTATCGATTGCCCAAGCTGGACTTTCGGAATTTATTTTAGCATCAGATTTCACCTGAACATCCTTGTATTTATCAAGAAAATAACTATCAATAAATTCAACTGTATCTGTTCTGTCTTGATTTGAAGCATCAATCATTCGCTTTAGCTTTAAAGCTCCTACTGGATCAATGTTTGGATCTCTAATAATGTCCTCATAAGCCCATTGTACAGTATCTATCCAACACTTTCTATACAATAAGTGACCTATAAGGTCTTCATCCTTATTGTGCTTATTTGTAAAAGGTTGGTCAATGGTGTTTAAAACTTTGTATGTTTTAATTGCATCTTGAAAAATTGTATTGGCCTTTTCTGAGAACATTGTTATAAAATTTAGGTTACAAATATACTTGATATTATTAACTTTAAACGCTTATAAATTTTAAAGCTAAATGACAGTTCACCATATATCACAGGACAATTCTATCTTAAATAATTTTATTGCTGAAATACGAGATGTCAATGTACAAACGGACAGGATGCGATTCAGAAGAAATATAGAACGTATCGGCGAAATTCTTAGTTATGAATTGAGCAAATCTCTCGATTATCGCACAAAAACAACTCAAACGCCTTTGGGTGTTTCTGAAATACAGGTTCCAAATAATGATATCGTATTGTGCTCTATATTAAGAGCTGGTGTTCCGTTACATAATGGTTTGCTAAACTATTTTGATATGGCGGAGAACGCATTCATTTCGGCTTATCGGCATCATAAAGAAAATCCTGAAACTTTTGAGATTGTGGTTGAGTACCTTGCTTGTCCTTCGCTAGAGAATAAGACGCTTATTTTAGCAGATCCTATGCTTGCAACTGGTCAGTCTATGGTTGCTACTTATGAAGCTTTACTCCCTTTTGGAAAACCAAAGTCTGTTCACTTGGTTAGTGTCATTGGTGCTAAGGAGGGTGTTGAATATGTTGAAAAGCAGTTTGATGATTCTGTGCATTTATGGATTGCTGCTATCGATGAGACTTTGAATGATAAAGGCTATATTGTTCCTGGTCTAGGTGATGCTGGTGATTTAGCATTTGGAGAAAAGTTACAGCAATAGCACAACTATTGGCGTAATCATTAACAGTGCAAGTAATACTTCTTTGAATCGTAAATCACTAATCCTTTCTAAATAATTGGTCATAATAATGGCCAAAGGTGCAAATAGAAATAGAAATTCACTACCGATTTTTAACGGTGAAACTATAATGATGGCTAAAGCCACTAGTACGGAAGTTCCTATTAACACATACGAGGGTTTTAGTTTTCCTTTTACTTCCCTAATAAGCTTAATGTAGAATACTAACGTCCACATAAGGATTGTGAAAATCATAGTAAAAGCAACAATGAACGCTATTGCATTATAGTTAGAGAAATCGAAACTTATACTTGGCGTTATTAGTAGATCACTTAAAAAATTATCATAAACCAAAATATTGAATGCCACAACGATAATCGCTACTCCAATCAATGTTACGAAAGGAACCATCCAGTTTTTGATATCGTTTTGGGAATAATACAATAATGCTACAGGTATTAGAGCAAAAAATAGAATTGCCCAGAAATAGCAAAGCGAAGCCATAGCAATCCAAAAGGTGGCGTCAAAAAACTTCTTTTTGATACTTAATTTTGAATGAAGGCTTATCAATCTTCGTAATGCAAATAGAATAAACACATTGGCTAACAAAATTGAAGTATTGCTGAGACTATTGGGGACAAGCGCTATAAAGAGACCATAGATTAAAATAGTATAACTGTTTTTTTGCGTTAAACTATTCTTACCAATTATGAAGTCTAACACAAAAACCGAAAAAACTGCCACTAGTAAAACCCCTAGTTGTTTGAGCGCTTCGAGTGTCAATAAATGTTCTAAGATGTACTGACTTCTAACATAAAAAAACACCAAACAGATAAGTACAATAATAATTATACTGTGTATTGGTTTTGATTTGCTAAAAAATCTTGAAATCATTTATAGAGTTTGTATATTTGCTCGGTAAATATAAAATTATGAAAGATTTCTTCTACGCTATACAAGATTTGTTTGTAAATTATCTTTTTGCACCTTACGATTACTTTAGAGAACTAGAGTTAGAAAACTGGTGGTCAGCCAATATTGTTTCTTGGTTGTTCTTAGTAGTTGGGTTTGTTGCTTTCCTTTATTGGATGAAAGAATTACGAATCTTCAACAATAATGGTGAAGAAGATAAGACTGTTACTGCACACTCTTATTTATAGATCGAATCCTATATCCTTACGATAATACATCTTATCAAAGTTGATGTTTTCAATACTTTGGTAAGATTTTTTTAGTGCCTCTTGGTATGTGTTACCATAGCTGGTCACTGCCATAACTCGTCCTCCGGAAGTTAAAACTGCTCCGTCTTGTTCTTGTGCACCTGCATGAAACAGTATACTATTCTCTACCTCATCTGTTCCTGAAATACGCTTGCCTTTTTCGTAAGCTTCTGGATATCCTCCCGATACTAACATTACTGTTGTGGCTGCTCTTTCGTCAATATCAATATTTATTGAGCCAAGGCTCTCATCAGCAACGGCTTTAAATAATTGTCCAAGATCGTTTTTAAGTCTTGGTAAAACTACTTCAGTTTCTGGGTCTCCAAGTCTTACGTTGTATTCTATTACTTTTGGTTGATCTCCAACTTTTATCAATCCAATAAAGATGAATCCTTTATATGGTAAGTTGTCTTCTTTTAGTCCTTTAACTGTTGGTTTTACTATCTGCTCTTCAATCTTCTCCATGAAGCTTGAATCTGCAAAGGGAACTGGTGACACTGCTCCCATTCCGCCTGTATTTAACCCTGTATCTCCTTCTCCAATACGCTTATAATCTTTTGCAGTTGGAAGGATTTTATAGTTTTCTCCATCAGTAAGCACAAAACAACTCAGTTCTATACCGTCCAAAAACTCTTCAATGACTACTGTTGCACTAGCATTTCCAAACTTAGCATCAACCAACATGTTTTTCAATTCGACTTTAGCTTCTTCAATATCATTAATGATCAACACTCCTTTACCTGCAGCTAATCCATCCGCTTTTAGTACATAGGGTGGATTAAGTGTTTCCAAAAAAGCATAGCCTTCTTCCAAATTTTCAGAAGTAAAACTCTGATAGGCCGCAGTAGGAATATTGTGGCGCATCATAAATTCTTTTGCAAACTCCTTACTGCCTTCTAGCTGAGCCGCTGCTTTTTGAGGTCCAATAACTGCTACATGTTGTAAGCTCTTATCATTGATGAAAAAGTCATGAACTCCTTGTACTAAAGGATCTTCTGGGCCAACAACGACCATATCTATCTCTTTGGAAAGTGTCGCATCTTTTATGGCTTCAAAATCAGTGACTTTTATGTTTAGGTTCTCTGCTATTTGAGTTGTTCCAGAGTTTCCTGGGGCTACATAAAGATTTTCGCATTCTGTACTTTGGGCAAGCTTCCAGGCTATAGTATGTTCGCGACCTCCAGAACCTAAGATAAGTATGTTCATCAGTTATTAGTTTGGCGCAAAAATAATTGCTTTTAAGCTCAAAAAATAACTAGATTTGAAAAATTATCTATGTCCTTGTATAATTTCATACTTCAATCTGTCATTTTACCAATTGGCAATCGTTTTTTTGGTGGTTCTTACCTAAAATACCTCAAGGCATGGAAACAAAATGACCAGAAATCGGAAGATGACCTCAAACAAATTCAGCATAAAAATCTAGATGATATTCTTAGACTGGCAATAGATAAAGTGCCATACTATAAAAGCTTGGCTATATCTACAGAAGATAGTCCTTACGACACCTTAAAATCGTTTCCTATACTTACTAAAGACATTCTTAGAAATGAACTGAACAACTTAATTTCTGTAGATTATGATATTCAGGATTTAGATAAAAACCATAGTAGCGGAAGCAGTGGTCAACAGTCTTTTACGTATATGACTAAAGACCATAAGTTCTATCTGCGTGCATTACAGACACATTGGTGGAATTGGAGTTCGTATAGTATTGGTGATCCTATACTACAGTTTGGAATTTCACAGCAACGAACGTTTGTGAAAAAGCTTAAAGATGTTTTCTACAGATGCTTTTATGTGAAAGCTTTTGGTTTGTCTGAATCTGAATTGAAAACGGTTTCTGAAAAGTTAACAAATTCGGACATTAATTATATCGCAGGGTATCCTTCTGTCATCAATCAGATTGCGCTTTCTGTCAAAGCACATCAACTTAGCCCTAATGTGAAGGGTATTGTTTGCTTTGGAGACAAGCTATTTGATCATCATAAAGTCAATATGAAAGACAGCTTCGGTGAAGACTTGAGTTTAGTCGATACTTATGGCTGTGCTGAGGGATTGCTCATGGCTTGCAAATACGATACGCCTTATTATTATATTATGTCTCCTCATGTTCATATAGAAATAGTTGATGATAACGGAAACGCCGTTGAAGATGGGGTTATGGGTAATGTTTTAATTACATGCTTAACCAATGAAGCCATGCCTTTGATCCGTTACAAACTGGGAGACCTGGCAATAAAGCTCCCTAAAGAACGATATCCTGATGGTCGATTACTGAATTACCCCTTACTACAAAAGATTGTTGGTCGGGAAACTGATGTCATAAAATCTAAAACCGGTGTTGTCCTCAATGTTCATAGTTTTACGGGAGTGATGGAATACTATGAAAATATAAAGCAATATAAGGTCATTCAAGATAGTTTAGAGCAAATTACCATTCAGTATATTGTTGATGCTAATTATGATTTTGATGTAAAGACTTTGGATGACATAAAAACGAAACTCGATGACCTTACTAAAAGCGGATTGCATATCTTGTTTGAAGAAGTAAACCAGATTGCTTCTAGCAAGTCTGGAAAGCCACAGATAATTGAGTCAAATTTGCCTAAAGTTTAGATGAAAGATGTCCTAATTATTACCAACTATTATCCTCCTGAAACTGGAGCAGCTTCTAATAGGATTAATCATCTGGCTGAAGGGCTTTCGAATCAAGGCTTTAAAGTCAGAGTCCTTACTCCTCTTCCTAATTATCCTACTGGTAAAATATTTAAAGCTTATAAAGGTCGTATAGAAAACCCAACGGTTGAAAACAATGTCACTATCCATCGGTTGTGGATATATGCCAATAATTCCAAAAATAAACTTCTAAGGCTTTTAGCAATGCTGTCTTATAGCTTTAGCCTTGTCTGGTTTTTTATGTGGAATAGGATTCCAAAGACTGTTATTGTTCAATCGCCTCCTTTGTTAGTGGCTTTTACTGCTGTTCTGTTTTTAAGATCAAAAAGAAGAAAATTAATCCTCAATGTCAGTGATCTTTGGCCAATTGCAGGGCTGGAGCTTGGTGCTTTCAAAAAAAACTGGTCTTATAAGCTTCTTGAAAACATTGAACGTTTTAACTACAAAAATGCAAATCTGGTTTTAGGTCAAAGCAATGAGATATTAACGCATGTTACTTCTCTATATCCTGAAAAAGAGGTTTTCCTATATCGAAACTTCCCAAAGATTGGTATTAGCCCTCTTCAAGAACCAGATGATACTCAACAAGAGCTAAAAATCGTTTATGCTGGCTTACTTGGTATTGCTCAAGGTATTTATAAGTTGATTCAAGAACTAGAACTGAAAGATGTAGAGTTTCATATTTATGGAAATGGCGCTGAACGAGCATTAATAGAACGCTATATTTCTGAAACTCCAGAGAAGACTATAATTTATCATGGTGAGGTCAGCAGACAAGAACTGCATAAAGTGCTTACAAACTATGATGCTACTATTATTCCTTTACTAAATAGAATTTACGGCTCTGTGCCTTCAAAGATATTTGAATATGCCTATTTAGGTTTGCCCATGATCTATTTTGGTGGTGGTGAAGGTGAAAATATTATTACTGAAAATAACTTGGGTTGGGTTGCTGACGTAGGTAATTACAAGGCCTTGAACGATTTGATTGCTACTCTTGAAAGGGGTAAGTTATCGAATAGTTTTAGGTATGAGATTCAAAATACAGCTCAAAATAAATTCAACTTTGATAGGCAACTTAAGGAATTTTCGGCAATGGTTTAATACGCTTTTTCTTCTCCTTTTATTGCATTGATAAAGGTTTGAAAAACGATTTTCAGATCTAAAAGCAGAGACCAGTTTTCAATATAAAAGATATCGTATTTTACTCTACCAATAATATCTTTATCTGATTCTACTTCTCCTCTAAATCCACTGATTTGTGCCAATCCTGTAATACCTGGTTTAACAAAATGACGTACCATGAATTTGTCAATCTTTTTTGCATACATATTTGTATGGCTTACCATATGTGGTCTTGGTCCTACTACTGACATGTCACCGAAAAGGACATTGAAAAATTGTGGTAGTTCGTCAATACTCGTCTTTCTTATGAATTTCCCAACTCTTGTGACTCGTTGATCGCCTCTTGTTGCCTGATGTAAGTGAGCGTCTTTATTTGGGGTCATTGATCTAAACTTATAACAATCAAACTCCTTGTAATTAAATCCGTTTCTGGATTGTTTGAAAAAAACAGGACCTCTTGATTCTAGCTTAATAAACAATGCTATAACAGGTGTTAACCACGACAAAACGAATACAATAACCAAGCTCGAAAAAGCTATATCAAACACTCTCTTTACAATCATATTAAACGAGTCTTCTAGAGGTATGTTTCTAAGACTTAATATTGGTATATAATCGTAGTATTCATATCTTAATCGCTTGGAGTAGATTTCTTTATTATCTGGAATGAATTTTAAAATTTTTAGATTATTGTCCGCAAAATCTACAATGGCACTTATTTGAGAATTACTTAATTCAGAAATTGAACAATATATTTCATCTACATCTTGTTCCTTTATATAATCGAAATGGGTGTTTAAATTTTCTTTGTTGTTTTTTAAATCGAAAGTCTTCAGGTGCATATAACCATATTCTGGACTTGTATTGAAAAAGTTTTCTAATGCCAATGCATTTTTACTGGCGCCAAATATTGCTGTTTTTCTAAAGTTACCTCCAAAATCGGCTCTATATTTCTGTAGAAGATAATAGATTGTGATCTTCATTAACGCTATCAATGAAAAGGAAATCAACACATATTTTAAAACTCTAAAGGGCTCTATATCTAACTCTGGATAGAATCCGAAAAAGGCGAAAACTATTAGCGTAAATAAAATTGCCTGTCTTAATATTAATGTCAGAATAGTAACTACCTTAGTATAACGATATACTTCATAAAACTTAGAGGTAATGGATAAAACGATCCACGCAATAGCCATAAAGCCCAAATAAACTACTGGGTCTATTTCGGAAAAATAATACTTAATTGCCAATCCATTGATAATACTTAGATCAATGAGATAAGAAATTGGTCTGAGGTAACCAGAGTATCTTCCTTGTTTAAATAAACTCAAATTATCGTTTTATATGCTTGGTAAAATCTTTATGTTCTCTTTTATATAGTTCTTCTTGTGGTAGTTCTTTGAAGTATTGGTATGTCTTCTTCATCCCTTCCTCTCTATCAACTTTAGGTTTCCAATTTAATATTTTTTTTGCTAAATCAATATTTGGTTGCCTTTGTAAGGGATCATCCTTGGGTAAAGGTTTAAATATTATTTTTTGATCAGAATCCGTTAGCTTTATAATCTCTTTCGCAAAATCAAGAATACTTATTTCGTTTGGGTTTCCAATGTTTACTGGTAAATCATAATCACTAAATAGCAAACGGTAAATCCCATCTACTTGATCATCTACATAACAAAAAGATCTGGTCTGAGATCCATCTCCAAAAACTGTAAGATCTTCTCCTCTTAACGCTTGTCCCATAAATGCAGGAATTACTCTACCATCATTTAATCGCATTCTTGGGCCATAGGTATTAAAGATCCTTACTATTCTAGTTTCCAAACCATGAAATCTATTATATGCCATAGTAATAGATTCTTGAAAACGCTTTGCTTCATCGTAAACCCCTCTGGGACCAATTGTATTTACATTACCATAGTAATCTTCGGTTTGAGGGTGAACTAAAGGATCACCATAAATTTCGGAGGTAGATGCTATGAGTATTCTGGATTTTTTTTCTTTTGCTAGTCCTAATAAATTGTGTGTGCCAAGCGCACCTACTTTTAAGGTCTGAATTGGTATTTTTAAATAATCTATTGGGCTGGCTGGAGAAGCGAAGTGTAAGATGTAATCTAATTTCCCAGAAACATGCACAAATCTTGTAACATCGTGATTATGAAATTCAAAGTTTTCATTCGGGAAAAGGTGAGCTATGTTTTTGAGGTCTCCTGTAATTAGGTTGTCCATCCCTATAACATAGAATCCTTCATTAATGAATTTGTCACACAAATGAGACCCTAAAAACCCCGCAGCTCCTGTAATAAGAATTCTCTTCATTATCTACCAATTGAACTATAATATTCTACTTCTTTTTTAATTTCGTTTAAATCATACAAATTTCTCCCATCAAAAATAACTGAGTCTTTCATTCTATTTCTAATTTTGGAGAAATCTGGTGTTCTAAAAATACTCCATTCTGTACAAATAACCAGCGCATCAGCATTATCTAGGGCATCGTACATAGTGTTAGCAAATGAAATTCTATCACCTAGCTTCCGTTGAACGTTAGGCATTGCTTCAGGGTCAAATGCATTGATAGTTGCTCCTGAAGCAAGAAGCTCTTCAATCATATAGAGTGAAGGGGCTTCTCTAATGTCATCTGTTTCTGGCTTGAATGCCAATCCCCAAATAGCTATTTTTCTTCCTTCTAAGTTGTTATTGAAATAATCTTTTATTCTTGGGATTAAGATAGTCTTTTGCTTACTATTAATGTCGATAACAGCATCTAATATTTTAAAATCATACCCAATGTCTTTCCCTGATTTATTAAGTGCTTTTACATCTTTTGGGAAACAAGACCCTCCGTATCCTATTCCTGGAAATAAGAATCTTTTTCCAATTCTGGAATCAGTCCCCATTCCAATTCTTACCTTGTCTACATCTGCTCCTACTTTTTCGCAAAAGTTGGCTATTTCATTCATGAACGTGATTTTTGTAGCCAAAAATGAGTTTGCAGCATATTTAGTAAGTTCAGCGGATTTTTCATCCATTGTAATGATTGGGTTCCCGGATCTAACGTAAGGCTTGTAAATCTTTTTCATTATTTCTAAGGCTCTTTGTGAATCAGAGCCTACAACAATACGTTCCGGTTTTAGAAAATCATCAACAGCAAAACCTTCTCTTAAAAATTCAGGATTAGAAACCACATCAAATTCTACATCTGTATGTTCTCTAATTGCTTCTTCTACTTTTTTTGATGTCCCAACTGGCACAGTACTTTTATCAACGATTACCTTATAATCTTTGATTAGCTTGCCTATATCGTGTGCTACGCCTAGAATATATTTTAAGTCTGCTGATCCGTCTTCATCTTCAGGAGTTGGTAGGGCTAAAAAAATAACAGAACCATGATCTAGACCTTCTTTTAATGATGTAGAAAATTTTAACCGTTCTGCTTTTAAGTTTCTTTCAAAGATTACATCTAGATGAGGCTCGTAAATTGGAACCTCTCCATTTTTCATTTTCTCAACTTTTTGTTCATCTATATCAATACATAAAACTTCATTTCCTGTCTCTGCTAAGCATGTACCCGTTACTAAACCTACGTAACCAGTTCCGACAACTGTTATTTTCATATTATTTTTTTATTTATGCAAATGTAATTAAGTATAATTAACTATTCTGATCTATTTAATAATTGATTTTTAAATCTCTGAAAGCTTTTCTATGAAGCTAGACATTATTTGTTCTTTGGAGAAATGGTCTAGTATGTAGGCCCTTGCATTTTTGCCCATATTTAGATAATCATTTTCGTTTTGGAATAAGTCGTTAACCATTTCAATTATAGCATCGGAGTATTCTGTAAAATAGAGCCCTCCTTTTGATTCATCAATTATTGATTTAACTTCGGATTTACCATGTCCTATAACAATTGATGGCTTTTCACTTGCCATCATTCCTAGCACTTTAGACGGCATGACTGTATCTATAACATCTTGTTTTAGGAATAATAAATGAGCATCACAACTACAAAGTAGATCGGATAATTCTTGATAAGGTACTGGTGGATGAATTGTAACATTATTATTGTCTCTTAGTTCTTCCTGTAGCCATTTTTTCATGGAGCCATCTCCTACTATAATGATATCATATATATCCGGGTTTAATTCATTGCAAAATTTTACAAAAGTGCTCCAGTCTTGTTTATCTCCAATATTTCCTGAGTATAGTAGTTTTATCTTCTGAGAAGATAAATATTTATGAGTATTTGATCTCTTTGGGTTTACAAAATTCTCGTCAATCCAATTTGGGAAGTAAAACTTATCTGAGCTTGTCTTGTTCGACAATTTCTTAATCATACTTTTACTTATGGTGCTTGCTATATCTGCTTTAGAAAACAACCATTTTTCTATTCTAAAAAGAAAGGAAAACAAAATAGATTTTTTGTTACCCAAGCCTGTTTGAATTGCTGCATCGAACTCAAAGTCTTGAATATGTATCCATAACTTAGCCTTTAGTCTTTTCTTTAAAATGTATCCTATTAATGTTGATGTGGTAAATGGAACAACGGCAATTACTAAATCAGATTTTTTTATTTTATAGGAGTTAATAAAAGTCCCAAAAGTAAAATCCAACATGTGCACGACCCTCTTGAAAAAAGTTGGTTTACTGGGTACATATTGTTTATACCTGTATATCTTGATTCCATTTTCCTCTTCCTTAAGGAATGTAGATTTTTGTCTATAGTCATTATTTATCCTCCATTGAGGATAATAAGGAAAAGCAGTTAGTACTGATATATTATATCCTTGTTTTGATAAAAATTCTGCCCATTGGGTAGAGTACAAACCTATAGCAGAATCCTCAGGGGCATAATTTAGGCTAATTAGCGTAATATTTTTTCTTTCCAAATCTCAAAATCGATCTTTAATTGGCTTGGCTGGATTCCCAACACAAACTTTTCCTTTTGGTAGGTTTTTAAAAACACTACTTCTTGCTCCTACGACCGTATTATCCTCGATGCTTATATTTGGTGCAACGTACACATCTGTGGCTAACCAACATTTGTTTCCAATTGTAATCTTCTTAGAAAAAATACTAAAATCCTCAGAATTATATTCATGAGAACCTGTACATATATAGCACTTTTGAGAGATAACCGTATTAGCTCCTATTTCAATTTCACCAAGTGAATATAATACAACATCATCTCCAATCCAACTATAATCACCAATTGTAATTTTCCAGGGATAAGTGACTTGGGCACTTGGTCTTATAATTACTCCTTTACCTATTTTGGCTCCAAAGGAATTTAATAAAAACCGTCTCCATGAGTACATAAATTGAGGAGAAGTTCTAAAAAACACAACATATACTATTCGCCATAATTGAACTACAACCTTAGACCTTCCTCTAAAACCTTTAGGGGTCCTATATAGATTAAGGTTTTGAAAATTGTATTTCTCTTTTGTATCCATTTTTAGGCTTCGAGTATTTGTGTCAAATTATCAATATAATTTTGCACACTATATTTAGACTGAGCATACTCTATGTTATGTCTTCTGATGTTTGTACTATCCTCTGGGTTTTCCTTTACTTTTACAAGCTTATCAAAAATACTTGACGCACTTTGCTTATCTACATAAAAGCCGTTTATTTTATCTTCAAAAATATCAGGAATTCCTGCATGCCTTGTAGTTATAATTAAACTACCCGTCCCCATAGCTTCTATAATAGCAAATGGTTGTGCTTCCATAGTATAAAAAGTTGGTAAAACAAACACATTTGCCCAAGCAAAAAGTTCTTTCTTGCTTTGACCAGATACAATGCCGCAGTATTCTGCGTTTCTTAATTTATTAAAATAACTCTCTATTCTAGTTCTATGCCTTTCATCTATATTGCCTGCAATCTTTGCTTTATATTCAATGCCATTTTTTTCCAATAATGTTAAAGCCTCTAGTAGGTCGAAAATCCCTTTTTCTTCCATAAGATTACTTAAATATACTATTCTCAAAGATTTTTCTTGAAGTTTTTGTTCTACTTGTTCTTGGTCTAAAAACAGATAGTCTTCCAAAAAATTATATAAAACATGGATTTTGTCATTATCGATAAAAGAATCCATATTGTGTGTTAAGGACTCCGAAGAAACTATCCCTTTGTTGCTTTTGCTTAGCAATGCTTTAAAATATTTTTTTTTGAAGCCTTTGAGAAGCTTATACTGTCTGCCAACAAAATTTCCATGAATATGTACGATGAGTTCTTTCCCTAGTAACTTGCTAAGAAAGATAAAAATAGTATATTTTGATATTCCAAGAAATGTTTGACCAGGAACCATATAAATTTTATCTGACTTAAAAATCTTGTAGGCCAAAAAATTAAATTTGAGATAGAACAGAAGCTTGGACCAGGAAAAAACCCCAATGTTTTCATCAAATTTATTATAAGACATGTTAATAGAATCCATCTTATAATCTCCTGAATTACCTAAATTATCAACAACAATTTTGTTCCCTAAAGATGCGCCTGTTATTGGGTCTGGTAGTGGTCCAATTAACAACACATCTGTTTGCTTCTTATTCATTTACAGTTTTTTTGTACGCTTCGAATGCAAATAAATTAATAATAAACGAAAAAAGCAGCACTCCGTTCTGTCTTTCTAAAATATTTTCAGTCAACATGGACACAAAAAACAAAATAATAACTGAAATATGCACAAAGCTTGAAGATTTGATTGCCAATTTAAGATTGTATAAAACCATCCCTAATAATGAAGCTACCCCAATAACTCCAGCAGCTAACCAAGCACTTAAAAATTGATTGTGAGAATTATAGTATTCTTTTATTGTTATGTTTGAGTTTGTAAAATAACACTCAGATAGGACTGCCTTTGTATCGCCAACTCCGTATCCTAATAATGGATTATCTCCAATTAAACTCAAACTACAGTCATATATCATCATCCTTATTGTTGTGGATCCCAACTTGCTGTTGTTAGAATTTAAAAAAGCCTCTAATAATTCTGAAAATCTATTCTTTATTGGTGGTATGTTATATCCAATTATCAACAGTCCAAATGTTATAATCAAAAACCATATAAGGTTTCGCCTTTTTTGATTTTTTGAAAAGTGGATCAAAAAGATTAAAAATGACGTTGCAATTATTCCTTTACGTGTAAGTATTGCTAAAATTATTGCTAGAAAAACAACACAAATTAAGAAGACTACTTTTTTTAACTTGGTGGTAATAAGTTTGTAAATATGCACAGCAAACACCAAAGAAATGCTTAGATACAATGAAGCATATATTGGATGCATTGAGTATTTCCCATACTTTGAGTTTAATCTCTCGCTGTAATCGCGAAATATGAGCCAGTTAATATGGTCATTGAAATAATTGTGGATAAAAACCCCTATAAAGAAAATTATACACGAGAAAAAAATGAGCAAGTATAGTCTATTCTTTAATGCTCTAAAATCGGAAATATATAATGATTTGTAAAGATATACACTTATGGGGAGTATCAGTATCCCAAAAGAAACCATAACTCTTTTTAGTCCATAATTAAAATTGTCTGTATAAAGTAGACTAATTGCAATGACAAAAAAGTAAATCGTATTTATTATTAGGGTTTTGTTTTTTAGGCTTGGTAATGACTTGAAGTTATTGAACAATACCGTTAACACTACAAACAGGATTAAAAAAAACAGGGCTATATTTCTTAGGTTTTCTGTGAATAATAATGAAACTCCAAAAAACAAAAAGCCAGACTCAAAAAAAAACCTGATATGTTGTTTTTGTAGATTAAGCATTTGATTCATTTACTCTTTTCTTCTTCTTGAAAGACCAAGCTAAAAAGACATTTATTGCTTTTGGTATCAACATAACTCCTATAAGTGTTCCAATAAAGTATGAGAAACCATTAGTAAAATCACCTCTTAGGAAAAACAATAAGTGAACAGAAAAATAAAACGCCATGATTCTCTTTAAGGGATCATTACTAAATAACCAGTTTAGCAATTTAACTACAAAATAAGCAAGGGCTGTTGCCATTAAAATAATTCCTATAAATCCAAAATTAATATAGCCCTCAGAAACCATGGGGTTAGATAGGTTATGATATACAAAATCATATTCATCTATGACATAATTCCCTATTAACTCTCCAGTAGATGTTGGTTTAGATGCCCAAATGCTTCGAGGCACAAAAAACAATAAGCCGCTTAATAGCTGAAAACCAAATGACATACCATGTTTGCTAACATATTCAGCTGTTGCCATTACATTGGCAAATGCATCATAGTGTAGGGTGAAAAAACTAGATACAATGCCTTCTTTTTCATAATGTTCAGTAATAAGGCTTGGATTATTTATTATTTCCATTATAGTAGCATCTAGATGTGTTAATCCAGCAACTAAGGGAAATAAAATAACTAATGAGAAAAATAAGAAAAGAAAAGATTTAGAATTACTATTCAACGTTTTGGGTGCAAATAGGAATAATAATGTTATATAAATTGGTCCTATTGCATTTCTCTTTTCAGTCAAAGGGTTTTTAAAAACCAATAAAAGTGTAATCAGTAATATATATACTAAAAAAAGGATGATCGCGTTGTTTGTAATCTTTCTGTTGTTTTGAAAGTAGCTTTTTATCAATACAATTGCTCCTAAAGGCATCATATAAAGTACCTTCTTTAGAATTAGCTGTCCAGAAACCGAAATATTATACCTAGCATTAGTTATCCAATGGGACTCAGTAAATAGGTTAATTATATAGCTTCTACTTAAGTATAATGTCATAATCCCAGCCAATAGTATAATAAGTACCGTTAAGGGTGTGTATTTACTGTTTATATCCTTTACTGTTATCGTACTTGGCTTCTTTAAGTGTCTTTTTTTGAAGAACAAGTAACTCATGAAAAAGCAAAAATGGAAGCATAGGATTAAAACATTGGCATAAACAACTTTAGATTCGGAATATGGAAAATAGTTAGGAAACGCATGGCTCTGTTCATCGAAAGAGCCTATCTGCACCATTGGAGCTAAAATAAAAAACAGAAAATTGAACGTTATATATGCTGACAAGAAGGGTGAATATGTCTTTTCAATCTTTAAATGATAAATAAACATAATGGTAAGAAACAACCAATTGGCAAAGAAAGACCCCCACACAAATAAGTTTTCAAAAAAAGAAATAAACAAGAGTGCACTTACTAATAAATACAAACCGATTATAAAATTATTGAGCTTCATTTAAATAATCAATTACCTTCTAAAGGATCTAATTTTGTTAAAATTGAAAAGAGATAGATTAACCTTATCCTTTTTATACACCAATATTAATCCCCCAATATTCCAAAATATAAACGAAAAAGCTGTACTAATGGATGCTCCAATCATTTCATATTTTGGAATCAAAATAAAGTTCATCCCCAAATTTATAATCAATGCAAAAATTAATATTTTTTGAAATAATACTTGCTTTCCTGTCATGTTCAAATATAAGCCAACTGGACCACAAAACGCATTTATTGTTTGTCCAAAAAGTATAATATACAGTGCTTGCTTTGCTATTACATAGCTTTCACCAAAAAAAGACAAAATCAAATCAGAAAACAAAATGATAAATAAAATTAAAGGGACTGTCAAAATCATATTGAGCGTAGTAGCCTTTAAAATTACTTTTCTTAACTCTTGCATGTTTTCTCCAAAAAAAAGCTTGGAAATCTTTGGTGCAATTGTGGCATTAATTGAACTGAGAATAATAGCTACAACGGATGATATCTTTATTGCTACCCCATAATATGCTACAACTGTAAAAGAGTAATATAATTCTAGCACATAGACATCAACACTCTGCATTATTAATAGCGAAAGCAGACCAAAAGACATCGGAAATGATGTTTTTATAATCTCTCTAAATCCTATTTTCTTACTAGCCTTTAA
This sequence comes from Winogradskyella sp. 3972H.M.0a.05, assembly GCF_040493455.1. NCBI lineage: Bacteria > Pseudomonadati > Bacteroidota > Flavobacteriia > Flavobacteriales > Flavobacteriaceae > Winogradskyella > Winogradskyella sp. 3972H.M.0a.05. The sequence continues at coordinate 328,588 of NZ_JANFDA010000001.1, forward strand.
GGGTTTAAAACTCCAAAATCTATATATAATAACAAACGTCGAAATTAAAGCCAATACAACAAAAGATAAAATAAAGGCATCTAGTATGTAGATTATATTATCCTTTAGAATAAGTACTAAAACAAATAAAAGTAGCAAGCCAAATCTTCCAATATTTCGTAATAATTCGGAAAGGTAGAGGAAGTCTAAAGCTCTCAAAACTTCTATATTCAATAGCGTTAATGTGTAAGGCAATAATGCACAAAACACCTTGTCTAGTACAAACTTAATTTCTGGATCTTGTAAGTATGGTATATTAAATAAGTAGGCTAAAGCTAAGTATATTAGCAGAGATAACGAGAAGGTTGAAATAAGGATTATTATTTTTTTTCTATATAAAAAAACTATTTCTTTAAAATCTCCTATTGCTTCTAGCTTCCCCGAAAATTGAAGAAAAGCTGTATTCATCCCTAATAGGATGACAGCTCCTAATAGAATAATGATAGAATTAAAATAGTTGTATTTACCAACTAGCTCTTCTTCTGCAAAATTGGTTATTAGCAATAAAACTGCTATTTGTAATGTGGCTCCAAGAACTCTCAGAATAAGTACATTGATACTTTTTCTTACTAGATTGTCTTTTAGGTTTTGTATTGTCTTAGAGACTAGCATCAAGGACTATTTACCAATTGTTGTCTTGAGCATAGCCAAGCTTAATTAACATGTCTCCAGCATGCTTTTTAAAGACGGCTTTGCTATTCTCATCAAAATAATTCTTCCAATCCCCAGATATTCCTTTTCTTAGAAAGCTATTAGTGTTTTCTTCTCCTCTACTGCGCTTGGTTTGATTTTCGAATGAATATTTATCTACAACTTGCTTTATAATATTTTGGTCAACTTCCTTATCGGGGAACATTTTTGTATGTAAGTTCGTTAATGCTTCAGAAGTATCATTTAGCATATCTTCATACTTTATAGAATAAATATTTTTATGGTCTTTTGTTGCTTTTAACCATTTATTATTATAATCTGTCCAGTTACCTGGGTGATTAAAGAACTTGAGTTTGGAGGGTTTATCAGTAAATAAAAATTCTATGTATTCAGATAAGTTTGTTTTTATATCAGAATAGTCTTTGAATTTTAAATTATCTCTGTAATAGTTAACCAGTTTAGGGTCTTTTCTGTTCTTGTCATTCCATATCAAATGGTAAAAATAAGATGATACCATAATGTCTCTGCCATCTCTTAGGAGCCAAACAATATGTTCATTTTTACCTATTAAATACTTCGGCTGATAATGACTATGGTATACCGCTCGTTGAAGAACTGGGTATTGATTTCTAGGAAAAGGCAGGTCTAAACTTCCCGATAAGAGCTGAGCCAACCATGTTCCTCCAGATTTGGGATACTCTACAACTAAGACAGATTTGTTTAATAGCGTAATTGAGTTTATATAAATTAATCTAGTAGCATGTTCAAACTTATCTAATGTTTGTTTAAGCTTCATAAATCTTTATTTATTTTGATTCGTTAATAGTCAGTGTTTTTGGCACAATAAAAACATCTCCTGTATTGCTTAATGCTCCTTCCCAGCCAGATACTTGTTTTTCTTTAAGTGTTGTCCCAAAAATCACGCTTACTTTATTAGTGTTGATTTTAACTTTCATGGTACATTTATACCATCCAGCCCCTAATGGTTCTATTGATGGATTAAAGCCTTCAAAATAACCCTGCTTAAAGGTATCTATTACCTTTCCTGTTTCAAGGTTAAATAATGCATCTACTCTATTGGGATAAACTCCTTGTATCCTAAAGCCTAGCACATCTCCTGAAGCTTTCTTAGCAACTATTGAAATTTCGTGTTCTCCCCCATTGTTTATAGAAATAGAGCTTTTTCTTATAAAAGCTGGAGCATCATCATCTGATCTTTTTATTAGATATATCTCATCATTCTTGTACTTCTGTTTATTCTTTGCTAATGTAACGTTTTTCAGTTCCCAAGTTTTAAGATTATTAATAACTGGTTTTAAGTTAGATGCTGGTTCTCTTTTCTTTATCTCAATGCCCTCGATGTTAAACTCATTCTTTAAATTTTCGAGTTCTTGATATATTATACCTTGATTGTATTCTAAATTTTTTGGGTATATAAGTCTATTCTTAAATTCTGTTTTGAGCGCTTTTTGCAAATCTTCTAGTTCTGATTTGTTTTCGAGGAGAAGATTTTCAATATATTCAGGTTGGCTAACTTTCTGTAAAGCAAAAGCCAGGTGCTTTAAATAAACTGAGTCTCTAGTTTTACCTTTGAAGTTAAATGGAATGTAATTTTTAAGCTTAATTCCTGAATTACCATCAAAAGCTACGGGCTCAAGCTTAGAAGTAATTGGGTTATAATAATATCTTATATTAATCAAATAGGTGCCATGTTCTGCTCCAAACAAATTTGTGAGAGCGTTGTCCATCGCTAACTTTTTGACATCAAAAACATCGCTAATATTGTTTTTGTTTTGCATTAAATCTTCAAGTAAATTTTTTGAAAGCTTAAAGTAATGCCCTAATACGCTGTCTTTTAAAATGTTTCCTTCAGAAAATACTGATATTGGCATTTTTGCAGTAGTAACAATATCATAATTCATAAGGTCACTGTATTTAAGACCGTACTTATTTGCTGCAACTTTACTTTTCTTTACTTCATTCCACCAGTAGTCTTCAGAAAACTTCAGAATAACACTTTCCTTTCGCTTATTGCTTTCTATTGTACGTTTATCGAATGTTTCTTCGATGGCATAAATACCTGTATCAATGTTTATGTATTTATTTTTACCTGATTTTACATGTAGTTTCCCTTCAACAAAATTATATCTCAGCCCCATAAGTCCTTCTTTTTTTATAGCCTTATGGTACAGCCATTCTCCTAGATAATTTCTGGCGGCTGGGTGGTGCAGCGAAAATTTTCGCATGCCCATTATTGTTTTATCATTCTTGAGTTTTACCCTAAATGACCACTTACTCCCTTCTAAGTGTGTGGTCCAATCGCCTTTTAATCTAATTTCTGCATTGTACTGCTGTCCATTAAAGGTAATTGTAGCCGGTACATAATCTTTATCATTTGTTTCTAATATACCAACACTAACTGCTTTATCTCGTTTTTTCTTGAGCTTCTTGTATGATTTTTCAGAAACGGTTATTTGAACAAAGTCTAACGTTGTTGCTTGTTCTATTTTACTTGGTGCAGATGGGTATTTATCTTCTTTTTTGTCTTCGATTTGAGACATTGCTAAAAGAGCGGTAACTAATATAAGTCCCGCTAAGAAAACAATTGTAAATCGAGAAGAAGATTTGAGCTTCATAAATAATATCTAGTAGTTTTCTATAAAACTAAACTGTACACCTCCTATTGCTTTTAATTCATTTTTAGCATTCATTATAGCATCAAAATCATTAAAATCAACACTCAATGATAATTCGGTAGTGTCATTAACTTCATCTAGTCGTTTTAAATCAATCTTTGAACAATACTTTTCGAGTATTTTCATTATCTCTGCTTCATCAAGTGTTTTATCTCTCGAAATATTGGATATGGTTAATACCAAATTTTGCTGCATAACACTCTTAACAGCTCTTGAATTGTGTATTACTATATATAGAATAATAATAATAGCCCCAATTAAAGTAACAATACGTTGATTTGCTCCCATACCCAATCCCAAGGCTATAGCTATAAAGAAGTATACTAATTCCTCTGGTTCTTTTATTGCTGTTCTAAAACGGACTATGGATAAAGCTCCTACAAGCCCAAGAGAAAGGGCTAAAGAAGATTTTACAATAGATATTACAAGCATAACTGTTACAGCTATCAAAACAAAGGTTTGGGCAAGCTTTTTTCTATTAGATAAGGAATTTCCATATTTTGAATAAATCAACCCAATAATGTATGATAATATTATCGTCATTAAGACATTAATTAGGAAATCTAGGATTGATGAATCTCCTGATGTGAATTGATTTGTTAAATCGTTTAAAAAAGATTGTTCTTGCATTTTATAGTTTTATTTTATTGAGGAAATTGTTTAATTGTATTAACTCCATTAACATATTTAGAATTCTTATTCAACCTAAAAGGAAATTGATTGGAAACATGGTAGGAGAGCATATCTTCTTGTAGGGCATATTTTAACTCTACAATGATATTCTTGTCTTTAGAGGGGGGCCTTCTAAAATTGTTAATTCTTCGATCAATTTTATAATAAAGCAAATCAAAGTCTAATGTAATTCTGAATTTATTATTTGCTGACATAAAATATTTTCGATTGTACGAATTCAAAAGGGCGGGATATACCATTTTTAACGATTGTAAAATTGGTATTGGCAAATTAGATTGTTCAAATGTATTTTGAATACTTTTAGAATCAAAAGTTTCGTCTAACATAAACGGGTTTAATTTATAAGACCATTTATCCCCAACTAATCCTTTTTTAATCTTTATCTCTAGTACGGGTTTTTCTATCAAACCAAATGTACTCCCATACCACCTTATTCTAATCTTTTTTCTGTCAGAAACTCCTAATACATTATCAAAATAATCATTATATCCAACAGTGTCAAAATAAATATTATTAACCTGCCTTTGTTCAAAAATTTCATTGAACAAAAATGTGTTTTGCTTTATAACCTGTTCAATTTCGTTGGTTTTAAAGCTTCTTGGAACAGTAAATTTCCGTTCATACCTATAATTATGATCCTTATCTAGTAGTATTATTGCTTCTTCCTTTTTCATTGACTTACGTTTCTAGTTTCGGCACTACTCCTACCAAATTCGACTCCATACATTCGGTCTTTTACATTTTGGGTGGTCTCAATCTTTTTACCATCTACAAATAATGTAGAAGAGCTCTCTATCAAATAATCTGTTTCTATGTTATTTGTTTGTATTCCTTTAACGATAATACTAGATGGGCCAAATTCTGGCTTTTTTTGAAATGCAGTGATTCCAAGTTTTGTGTTGCTCATTTTTATATTATCTACTGTAACTCGAGATAAGTCCTTGCCTGCAACTGCTATTTCACTATTGTCAACCTCTGTGTCTATAATAGTCATTATACTATCTTCTCCGGCGCTCAATCCCTTATCTCCAGCATTCTTAATTGACACACTCTTTACTGTTATATCCGAGCCAGATACATCAATAGCATCATTTCCTAAATTGTTGAAGATAGAGTTTGTTACTCTCCCTTTAACAAAATCACCATCAAAAGCATCTGACTGAGTATTGTTAATTTCACATCTATTAATTCTAAAGTTGGTTCTTACAATATTGAGAGCGTCTTCCGAATGGTTATTACTAAAAATGGTATTCGTGAGTTTTACCGGTGATTCATAAAACGTTATTGCTCCCGTAACACTCCAGGAACCATGTTTTGGATTTGACAGCTCGTCAAAAACAACATAGTTAAGAGTGGATTCTTTTTCAGCACTAAGTACTAATAATCCTTGTCCTTTCTTATCTGAAGAATATATTTTTATACCTTTTTTCTTATTGCCAATAAACCTCAATGGTGAATACGAAATAATTTTACCGCCTTTAACTATGTCAACGACCATACCTGGTCGTAGTCTAAATGTATAGCCTTCAGGAACTATTAAAGGTTCATTGATTACTATTGAGTCTTTTCGAAAAGTAATTAGCTTTTCTGCTTCTTTTACAACAATATGTTCATGGTTATTGATTAGTGATTTATCTCTAAACAAGTCAGAACTTACTTCCTCCTGTTCTTGATAAGGTATAATTGAAGCATATAAGTTTTTATCTCCTGCCATAGGTCGAAAGGAAACAAAAAGTTCATAAATATGTTTGTGCAATAAAAACCCCGTTGCTTTTTTCTTCTTACTAACAAATAAATTCTCGAAGCTTCTTGGTAATTCAATTTGAATAGTGTCCAGTTGATTTTCTAAAAGTGTAATGCTTGGGTTAATATTTACTATTTCTTTTTTTTGCTTGTGGTTTAATCCTACTATTGTGACAGGGTAATGAGAAATATTTTGAACACTTATAACCACTTTGTTTTTATCTATTGAAATCAATCTTGGTTTAATCATAGTTGATTGCAATAAGTTCTTTTTTATTTTATACTGATTTAGCTCAAGGTAATTTAAAGAAAAGGGATTACGTACATCATATGCGTTTATCGAGTAAATAGTATTGATTATATCCGTAGAGTTAATAACATTTGAAGTAATATCTAGCTCGGATAAGTTTTTTAAGTTTTCTAAATACTCCTGTAAAAAATTTGCGTTATGAAGTATTGGTTTCTGTAAATGTCTGTAAGCTTTTCCTAAACTATTAGAGTCAACAAAAATAGGCTCTAATAGTCCTGTATTATCGCTCAATATAAGTCGAAGCTCTAGATTGGTACAGCCGTCTGAAAGAAAAGACAATATTGAATAATAGGCAGCTATTTTTTTTAAATCGATAACATTCTCTATTTCGTTGTCATTTAGTTGCTTTACTAATGACTCAATCTCCTGAAAATTTTCTCCTTTTATTGAATATAAACTGCTTTCAATATTTCTATTACTTTCTATACTGCTGAAAAACGCTCTAGGGGTTTTTACTATCAAAGACGCAAGTGTATTTTTCTTCAAAAATGACTCAAATGATTCCGCTATTTCAAAAAGACTATCTCCTTTTATATCGTATCTGTGCTCTAAGTATTTTATGTCAAAATCATCGAAAAGCTTCTTTGCTAGAGGATAATAAATATTTGGCTTAGATCGATTGGTTAGGTTATCCTTGGCCTGATTTAAAGCAGAGGCATTAAATTTTAATTCTTTAAATGCTTTATTAAATATTCTCTCCCAGCCTTGTTTTTTGTTAGCTCTTGGGGTGTAGCTTACTTTTAACTTATCAATATTTATAAGAGGTAGTTCTATACTAAATAAGGCATATTCTTTTCCGTTATATTTATAGAGGGTTGGCAGTATATTTACTTTTTCTTTTAAAGAGCTTTTGTTCCCTGAAATTTTGTTGTCTGGGAAGATCTCTAAATTGAACCCATTCTTAAAATCCTGATTTAATTCTATACTGCCAGGAGATTCTTTGATAATTACTAGTTCTCTATGTATTTGGTTGTCCAAAACAAAGGATTCTAAACCTAGTTTATTGGTTTTTGTATCTGTAATAGAAGCTGCCTCAGGATCGAAAATGCTATCTACTTTAGAGGCGTACTTTTGAGGTAATTCTGCAAGATATTTGTTTGCTTCATTTTGAATAACTAACCCTTTATTTTTAACACCTAAAATGGTCATAAATATTAGGCATAGAAAAGGAACCCCTAAAAATAGAAATACTGTTTTTTTATCTAAATAGAGCTTCGTTTTCATTTCCTTTTTGCTAAATTAAAAAGTTAGCAAATATAAAAGTATTTTGTAAATCTTTAATTAGTAAAATTAGGATCTACGTAGTCTTGAAGTTTTCCTAACCCATTAATGTCTGTACCATTAAGATGAATTAATCGAAAGTCTACTGTTCCATCCTTTAGAACATCAACTACAATCAAATTGTCTCTAACTCCTCCTCCCATACCAGAAGCCACAAAAGTAATATTATCGTAGTTGTGGTAATAGTATTCAATTATATGATCTTTTTTTCTTTTTTCTTTAGAAAAAGCGCCGACATCACCTGCAAAAATATACACTGGTGTAGTTTGGTTTTTAAGCAAGGGTTCAATTTTTGACCAGAAATTGGTTGTCTCAGGTCTACCGCTCAAGGAATTTGGAAATGGTTTGGAAAATTTAGTTTTGGAATACCATAACAAGTGGTGGGAAAAAATAAAAATATTGTTTACTGACGATCCTTCGTTTCTTAAGGCGTTCATTAAAAATACTAATTGATCGTCACTTATATTCCAACTATCAATATTGCTGTCCAATACGATATAAAGATTGTCTTTATGTACAAACTTTTTATAAGAATCTCCAAAATTCTTCTTAAATAGCTTGAGCCCTCCATCATGATTTCCCCTGGCTATATGGGTAGGAATTTCAAGCTCTTTCATTTGTTCCATAACAATAGGCCATTCATTTGGTTTCCATACACAGTCCCCAAGTAAAAACCCAAAATCCATTTTTGGTTGATCTTCTAAAAATTGAAATTTATCAATGAACGGTTTATACAATCCTTTATCAGTATTATCTTCATTTGATCTTAATTCGGGGCTACCATAGGTATGCCCTGCAATAAAAAAGGAGTTGCTTAATTGTTTTGAATCGTCACAACTAATAAAAAAGCTAATTAGAAAAAAAATCTGCCAGTTCTTCATCTTTTCAAGTTATTCTTAATTTCTGATAAGGCCTCTATTTCATCTCCCCAACCACTTATTGTAGAAGGGTCATTGGGATTGTAGTTTAAAAACCATAATTCTATAATGGTTTTTACTTCTGGGTACTTTTTTGAAAACTCTAAATAGTTTTCCGCACTCAAAACCTGATTAGACTCATCAAAAGGGATGGCTATTATCTTTGAGTCAATTTCTCCATTATCGATTAATTTTAACACTCCTAGTGGAATTATTTTAACAATGGCACCTGTTTTAAGGCTTTCACATAATACCAATACATCTAAAGCATCACCGTCTCCACCAGTATCTGTATTGGAATAAGTGGATGGTATAAAGCCATAATTACCTGGGTATGGCAAAAAATCTATAATCCTTTCTTTTCCATTTTCTTTATCAACATCAAATGAATTCGCTTCTGAATTATACTCTAATTTTTTATTGGTTCCTGCTGGGATTTCAATTATTGCATATGGGTTTCCTTCATCTGAAAATGTTTGATAAGAGTAATAGTCTATACTATTATTGTTCTTGCATGCACTAAATAAGATGACAATAATTAAAAGGATTGGGGTTATCTTGTATCCTCCATTACCTAACAAGACCATTTATCGTTTTTTGTTTCAGGATTATAGCAGGATTATATCTCCCTTCCACTTTTTGGGTAGTAAGCGTGAAGGTCTCTTTGTCATAAGAAATATATTTATTAATCGTAAAATGTTCTTCAAGATTAGAGCCTTCAATTAATAATTCGTTACCTCCATAACTAAGCGTGATAGATTGTATTTGAATTTGCTTTAAATTCTTTCTTCCAAAATTGATGTTTATATTTCTAGAAATATTATTAGCTCCAAAATCAACAGAAATAGTTTCATATTTAGAATTGGGTAACACAGATTCAGTAAAATGAATGCTTTTCTTTTGAAACTCATCTATTTCTATATTGTTCATCATTACCTTAAACTCGTCTTCAGTATTTGTTTTAAAAACTATTGTAGCTTTTAAGCTTATTTCAGGAGGTGTGTTTTCTTGTGCAGATTTCTGAGCGCTTTCCTTTGGTTCTCCTTTACAACCCAATAGGCTAAAGATTAAAAATAGGATTATAGTATTTCTCATCAACTTAGTTTTTTAAATTGGCACAAATTAAACAATCATCCCGGCAGCAACAGTTTCATTAGTTGTATCGTCAACTAAAATAATACTTCCTGTTGTTCTGTTTTCTCTATAAGAATCAATCATTAATGGTTTTGTTGTTCTTATTCTAACTTTAGAGATATCGTTCATCTTAAGCTCCTTGTCATCAGATTGTCTTTCTAAAGTATTGATATCATACTTATAAACCACTTCTTTTATCATTGCCTTTTGGTCATTTGAAGTATGCCTTATGCTATACTTTGCCCTAGGTTTAGCAGCATCATTGTGTAACCAACACAGCATTACTTCAATATCTTGAGATGCTTCTGGCTTATTATTTGACCTTACAATCATATCTCCTCGACCAACATCTATATCGTCTTCTAAAGTTATAGTAACAGACATAGGCGCAAAGGCTTCGTTTACTTGTCCTTTGAAGGTGTCTATTGTTTTGATTTGAGATGTGAAACCAGAAGGCATTACTGTAATTTCATCTCCTGGTCTTAAAACTCCACTAGCCATTCTCCCTGCATATCCTCTATAATCTCTATGATCTTCACTTTGTGGTCTCAATACTGTCTGTACTGGAAAACGTGCGTCTACTTTGTTGATATCACTACTTATATGAAGCGTTTCCAAAGTGTGCAACAATGGCGCTCCTTGATACCAGGTCATGTTTTCAGATCTATTAACCACATTATCTCCATTTAATGCGCTAATAGGAATGAATCTAATGTCTTTTACCAATAACTTAGAAGAAAATTCTTCGAACTGATCTATAACTCGATTGTAGGCTTCTTCAGAATGACCAACCAAATCCATTTTATTGATACAAACTATGACATGCGGAATTTGAAGCAAAGAAGCAATAAACGAATGTCTTTTGGTTTGTTCTATTACTCCGTGCCTAGCGTCAACTAAAATTATTGCTGCATTTGCTGTTGATGCGCCAGTAACCATATTTCTGGTGTATTGAATATGTCCCGGTGTATCTGCTATAATGAACTTTCTTTTTGGGGTAGTAAAGTACCTATATGCTACATCTATGGTAATGCCTTGTTCTCGTTCATCTCTTAATCCGTCAGTAAATAGAGCCAGGTCAACACCATCATGGCCTTTTCTTTTACTTGTATTCTCTATTGCTTCAAGCTGGTCTTCAAATATAGATTTTGAATCGTATAGCAAACGCCCTATCAATGTGCTCTTTCCGTCATCAACACTTCCTGCTGTGGTGAATCTTAACAGCTGATTATTATCTAGCATAAATCTCTTTCTTTTAATTTGAGGTTTAATAGATTAAAAATACCCTTGTCGTTTACGGTCTTCCATTGCTGTTTCGGAGCGCTTATCATCGCTTCTATTACCGCGTTCTGTTTGCCTCATTGCCGAAACTTCATTAGCAATCTTTTCCACAGTATCTGCTTCTGATTCTATTCCTCCTGTAATGGTAATATCTCCCAGTGTTCTAAATCGGATTTTCTTAACCTGCACTTCTTCATTCTCCTCTAAGTTCAAAAATTCAGAATTTGGAATCCATGAGTTTTGTCTCCACACAACTTCTCTCTCATGAGCAAAGTATAGGGATGGGATTTGTATGTTCTCTCTGTTTATATAGTTCCAGACATCCATTTCTGTCCAGTTACTGATAGGAAATGCTCTAAAGTGTTCTCCTTCGAAATGTTTCCCGTTGAAAATATTCCACAGTTCTGGGCGTTGGTTTTTCGGATCCCATTGACCAAAATCATCTCTATGCGAAAAGAAGCGTTCTTTAGCTCTCGCTTTTTCTTCATCTCTTCTACCTCCTCCAATTGCACAATCCACCCTATGAGTTTCAATAGCATCTAAAAGTGTAGTAATTTGCAACGCATTTCTAGTAGCATTCTTTCCTTTTTCTTCTGCAACTCGACCTTCATCAATAGATTCTTGGACTGAACCCACAATAAGGTTAACGCCCAATTCATTTATCAAGTTGTCTCTGAACGCTATTGTTTCAGGAAAATTGTGTCCCGTATCGACATGCATCAATGAAAAAGGTATTTTACAAGGGTGGAATGCTTTTCGAGCCAAATGTGTTACTACAATAGAATCTTTTCCTCCTGAAAATAATATTACAGGATTCTGAAACTGAGCCCAAACTTCTCTAAGGACAAAAATCGCCTCGCTTTCTAGCTCGTCTAAGTAGTTTAAATAGTATTTACTCATTATTGAGTTTTAATTTTTCTTGTATAAACTGTACAATATTGTTTGCTGCTCCTTCAGCAGTATATTCTTCAGTTCTAATTTCAATATCAGGGTTTTCTGGGACTTCGTATGGCGCAGAAATTCCTGTCATATTTTTAATCTCACCTGCTCTAGCTTTTTTGTAAAGACCTTTTACATCTCGTCTTTCACATTCTTCCAAGCTTGTGTTAATAAAAATTTCGACAAAGTTAACATCTTTAACAATACTACGAATGTTATCTCTGTCTTTTTTGTATGGCGAAACAAAGGCTGCAAGCACCACTATTCCTGCATCTACCATTAGGTTTGCTATTTCAGCAATGCGCCTTATGTTTTCTGTTCTATCCTCGGGTGAAAAAGATAAATCTTGATTTATCCCTTTTCTTATATTATCACCATCCAAAGAATACGTTTTAACTCCTTGTTCGAACAGCTTTTGCTCAACAATATTTGCTATTGTTGATTTGCCAGACCCTGAAAGACCTGTGAACCACAATAAAAAAGAATTGTGGTTATTCTTTATTTGCCTGTCTTCTTTTGATACTTGGTAAGAATGTGGAATAATGTTTTTGCTCATAACATCTTTTTAATGAAATTCCTTATTCGCCCTAACGGTAGTTTGAGCCATAATTTTTCATGCAGGTAATACAATACAAATTTGGTAAATAATTCTGTAAGAGCAATATATAATGCTATTTCATCAAATGCTTCTAAAATGACTCCTGAAATTATAAAGGTAGTGGTGGTAGCAATAACTCTCCATGAAATAGTCTTGTATAGTATTTGCTTATTACTTACTGCCCTTCCTCCGAGAATCTGTAGCCATAAACGTTCATGTAAATAATAAATAAAAAGCTTAATTAAGAACTCTGAAGCCCCAATCTTAATAGCATTTTCTAGACTACACCCTCCTGTTAAACAGGTAATAAAAAGTACAACCAGTACAGTGTCTAACGTGGCTATAATACGCCAAGAAATTCCTTTTAGGACACTTCTAATATGTGAGGACTTCTTTAGCTTAGCCATAGTCTTTAATTAGACACCAAAAACCAAGGGTTTAATAGGTTTTCTTTGTTGTAGGTTAATTGCTCGTTTGTTGCTTTAGATATGACATTTATACCTACAGCGTTACATATAGCTTGTCCTGCAGCTGTATCCCATTCCATTGTTGGTGCATATCGTGGGTAAATATCTGCCTTACCTTCAGCAACCAGACAAAACTTTAGAGAACTTCCTTTTGAAACAATTTCCACCTCAGAGCCTTTTGCTTTTAAAGTATCTACAAAATCTTTTGTTTCGCTGTTCATATGCGAGCGACTTCCAACTACCTTAATGATGTCTTCATTAGACCTGGGCTCTAGTGGTAAAGATGCTTTTACGATGTTTTCTTTATTAAATACGTGGTTTTCTAAAACTACTTTATTAGCCAGCTTGTTAGAAACATCTGCATAATAAAGTTCCTTTGTGGCAGGAACATAAATAACTCCCAGTAGTGGATTCCCTTCTTTAACCAAAGCTATATTAACAGTAAATTCCCCATTCCGTTTTATGAATTCTTTGGTTCCGTCAACAGGGTCAACTATCCAACACGTTTTCCATTCTTTTCTTATGTCAAAATCAATCTGTTTGTTTTCTTCACTAATTATGGGAATAGTTGTTGGTTTTAAATATGTATTTATTATGGTGTTAGACTCTTTATCTGCCTTGGTCAGCGGAGAATCATCCTCCTTGTACTCAACGTCAAATGGAGCTTCATAAATGTCCATAATGGCTTGCCCTGCTTCTATTGCGGCCTTGATAGCCAGTTCTAAGTTATCATTCAACATACCACTTGTAAATTTTTTTGATTCCTTCTTCTAATTCAATTTTATGTTTCCACCCAAGAGCATTAAGCTTTGTGACATCTGTAAGTTTTCTCATTGTGCCGTCGGGTTTATCTGTGTTAAAGACAAGATTTCCCTTAAAGCCTATTTCCTCTTTAATAGTTTCTGCAAGTTGCTTTATTGAAATTTCTTTTCCTGTTCCGATATTGATATGTGTATTTCTAATCTCTTTATCTCCTTTTGAATACGTGTCATCAAAATCTCTATGCTCCATAATAAACACACAAGCATCTGCCATATCTTCGGACCATAAGAATTCTCTTTTAGGATTTCCTGTCCCCCAAATTTCAACCGATTTTTCTGTTACTCCAAAAGACTTTAGATAATCTTTTGCCTCTTCTATTGTTGACATTTCTAGATCTTCAAGTACTAGCTCCTCTTTGCCTTGCGATAGTAAATTTGCTAAGTGTATTTTTCTAACTAACGCTGGTAAAACATGAGATTTTTCGAGATCGAAATTATCATTAGGTCCATAAAGGTTGGTGGGCATCACCGAAATGAAATTTGTGCCATATTGTAAGTTGTAACTCTCGCACATCTTTATCCCAGCAATTTTTGCAATAGCATAAGGTTCGTTGGTATATTCTAGAGTATCTGTAAGCAGGTAATCCTCCTTCATTGGTTGTGGCGATTCTTTTGGGTAAATACAAGTGCTTCCCAAAAAAAGTAGCTTTTTAACCTTGTTGAGATAGCTATTATGAATGACATTATTTTGAATCATCATGTTTTCATAAATAAAGTCTCCTCTGTAAGTGTTGTTTGCAACTATCCCCCCAACTTTTGCTGCTGCCAAAAACACATAGTCGGGCTTTTCTATTGAAAAAAAAGACTCAACCTCTGACTGGTTAGCCAAATCTAACTCATTGTGTGTTCTAGTAATAATATTTTTATATCCTTTAGCTTTTAGGTTTTTTAGAATAGCACTTCCTACTAAACCTCTGTGCCCTGCTACATAAATCTTAGAGTCTTTATTCATTACATCAGTTTATAAACGGTTTAAAGGTCATAATTTCTAAATCTTGAAAGCTCCCAGTTATAAGATTCAGGGAAATTTCATGTTTCCCTAAATAATCGGTCCTAAGTACTAAATGCTTTTGCTTGCTGTTGCGCATCTTGATTGTGTCCTTTACTATTTGTTCAACCCCAAAATAAACTTTATAGTCTTCGGGAGTCTTGTTTTTTAATATTCTTTCGATATTAAATATGTTATGGTCTTGTCTTTTAATAACTATTCTTTGAGAATTGGAAATGAAGTCTTCTCGAGAATTTCCTTTTCCGTCAAAACCTGTTTTACTGCCTTCAAGTTTAAAATCGTAAGTCTTTGTTTCTCTATTAATGTTGAAAATTGTGATTGTCCACTGCTCATCCTGAGGGAATTTTGTTCCTAAAGAGATGTTCTTGATAGCTGGCATCCAACTTTGAAATCCCTTCGATGGTCTGCTAATATGGTATGATGATTTGATTGTTGAAGGTTTTTTTCCATCAATTAGCACTTCAAAAACTGGGGTGTCTATTTGACCCTTTCCTTTAATTTCAACTAAATTGGCATTAACTTTAAATTTCTCTTTTAACGTTGAGGCATTCATAAAAAAAGATTCTCTTAGGCTATCTTTTCTTATTGTGTAAAGCTGTTTTGGTTTGTTATCAAATGCAGATAAAACAATTTTCCTAAGTAATTCATTTCCTTTATCATTTGGATGAACGTTTGGGTCTTTTGTGTTTCCCATTAATTCATTTGCCTCTATGTTATTGGCTATCATATAAGCTCTCCATTGCTCACGCACATTTACAAAACCACAAGAATATTTTTTCGCAATTTCTTTAATGGCCCTTGAATCTTCATCATGGCTTTGATTTATTTTATCCAGCTTTCTTTGAGGCACATTCCAAACATAATGGTGGTCTAGTAGTAAAATATCTGATGATAATCGATTCCTGATATTTTTTATAAACTGGTCGTATAATCCTTCTTCTATACCTCCATATGCATGAAATATGATTAAATCAGGGTTTTCTTGATAAACATCATGCAAGACGGTTCTGCTTAAGTCTGGTATTTGAAACCCTCCTATGGGTTTGTGTTTATAGGAAATGTTTGTGTGAGGAAATTTTTCTCTTAATGTAATTACCAAACTGTCTGTTTTCATTCCCCCAATTATGGATTGACCATAAAATAATATACTGATAGCTTGAGGGTTGTCCTTATTACTCTGTTGTAATATTGACAAAGTTCTATCAATGCCTTTATATTTTATTGCCTTAATATCATTGGAAGGTTTTTGACAATAACAAAAAACGACGCAAAATAGAAGTGGTATTATATAGCCAAACTTATAATATCTAATGCTTTTATTCAAAATAGTTCTTTATTTGATAGCCACCATCCTTTAAGTATTGTTGCTTCTGCATTAACTTAAGGTCGCCACTCATCATATCTTCCACCAAACCTTCTAGGTCATACTCTGGGATCCAACCTAGCTTTTCTCTAGCTTTTGTAGCGTCTCCAATTAGTAAGTCAACTTCTGTAGGTCTATAATATTTTGGATCTACAGCTACAACCTCTTTGCCAGTCTCTAATTGATACTCTGAATTGTTGCACGCCTTTACATAAGCCTTTTCGTTTTCAGCTTCTCCCTTAAACTCTAGTTCAATACCAATGTGATCAAAACACATCCTGATAAAATCTCTCACTGAAGTGGTTTTCCCTGTAGCGATAACCCAATCTTCGGGTTCATCTGCTTGCAATATCATCCACATCATTCTCACATAGTCCTTTGCATGTCCCCAATCTCGCCTTGCATCTAGGTTTCCTAAGTACATTTTATCTTGTAAACCAAGGGCTATTCTAGAAGTGGCTCTAGTAATTTTTCTTGTTACAAAAGTTTCTCCTCTTATCGGGGATTCATGATTAAACAGTATGCCATTACAGGCAAACATGTTGTACGCTTCTCTATAATTGACAGTAATCCAATATGCATATATTTTTGCTACACCGTATGGGCTTCTAGGGTAAAAAGGTGTTGTTTCAGATTGTGGCACTTCTTGTACTTTTCCATAGAGCTCCGATGTTGATGCTTGATATATTTTTGTCTTACTTTCTAGTCCAAGCATTCTTACAGCTTCTAATATTCTCAATGTCCCAATACCATCTGCATTTGCTGTATACTCCGGTGTTTGAAAGGACACATGAACATGGCTCATTGCCGCTAGATTATAAATTTCATCTGGCTTAACTTCTTGGATTATCCTTATTAAATTAGTACTATCAGTAAGGTCGCCATAGTGCAGAAAGAAGTTTTGGTTTTCTACATGTGGGTCTTGATACAGGTGATCTATTCTATCTGTATTAAAAAGCGACGATCTTCTTTTTATTCCATGTACAATGTAATCTTTCTTTAAAAGAAACTCGCTTAGGTAAGCACCATCTTGTCCTGTTACTCCTGTTATTAGTGCTACTTTGTTTTTCATCTATTTATTGTTTTCTATGAGAGAATAATTACTAATGCATTCCTTAAGGCTTTCTCTCCAGTGGGGAATGTCAATTTGCAAATATCTTTTAATTTTTGTTTTATCCAAAACGCTATATTTTGGTCGAATTGCGGCTGTGTTGAATTCTTCGGTTGAGACAGGTGCTATTTGAATGTCAGTGCCTGTTAAAGAAAAAATTTCTTTGGCAAAACCATACCAACTTACAGAACCTAAGTTACTATAGTGGTAAGTGCCCCACCCTTGCTTATCCTCAATCATGAACTTACAAATAACTTGAGCAAGATTATTGGCATATGTGGGTGTACCTATCTGATCATTTACAACATTAATTGTTTTGTTTTGTCTTGATAACTTTATCATGGTTTTCATAAAGTTGGAACCAAACTCAGAATATAACCATGATGTTCTTATGATATAATGTTGAGACAATATCTTTCTTATTACTTCTTCCCCTTTTAACTTTGTCTCTCCGTATTTGTTTATAGGGTTGACATTATCGTTTTCTAAATATGGTGTTGAGGTGCTTCCATCAAACACAAAATCTGTGGAAATATGAATAAGTCTCGAATTAGCCTTTTTGCATGTAAGAGCAAGATTCTCTACCGCCTTCTCATTAATTTTTAATGCTTGCTCAATTTGGGTTTCTGCTTTGTCTACAGCTGTGTAAGCAGCACAGTTTACACACCAGTCTATTGCATTTTCATCGAAAAAGCTTGAAACTTCGTCATAATTTGTAATATCTAAATCTGTTGAAGATCTATAGATGAAATTTAGCACACCATATTGATCGGATATAGCTTTTATACTCTGCCCTAGTTGACCTCCAGCTCCTGTTACCAGAACAGTTTTCATAACACTGCTTGTTGTAAAGTGGGTAATAATTTATCTTTTTCAGATAATATTAGATCGTGATGATTAAACTCCCAGTCAATGCTTAGCTCTTTATCATTATAAATTATTCCTCTTTCTGAACCTTTATTGTAAAAGTTATCGCACTTATAAGAAAAAATAGTGTCATCTTCTAGTACCAAAAAACCATGAGCAAAACCTCTAGGAACAAATAGCTGTTTGTTTTCTATATCATCTAAAATTATAGAAAAATACTTACCAAAGGTCTTTGACTGTGGTCTAATATCCACCGCAACATCTAATACTCTTCCTTTGGTAACCTTGACAAGTTTGGCTTGGGCAAATTCTCCTATTTGATAATGTAATCCTCTTAAAACTCCCTTTGAGGATTTTGATTGATTGTCTTGGACAAAATTAACTTTAAACCCGAGATTGTCTTCAAATTTTTTTTGATTAAAGCTTTCAAAAAAATATCCTCTTTTGTCTTTAATTACATCTGGCTGAATAACACAACATCCTTCTAAATATGTTTCTTTTACTATCAAACCTAGGTTAGTTTAAATCCATTAAATGCTTTCCGTACCCGCTTTTTAAAAAAGGTTTAGCCAAGTTGTGTAGTTGCTCTTTTGATATATATCCCATTTTATAAGCAGCCTCTTCTATTGCTCCTATTTTTAATCCTTGACGCTCTTCAATTACTTGAACAAACTGAGAGGCTTTCATTAGCGAATCAAATGTGCCTGTATCTAACCATGCGGTACCTCTATCTAAGATACTCACTTTTAATCGCCCTTTTCTTAAATATTCTTTGTTCACATCGGTGATTTCTAGTTCTCCTCTAGAGCTAGGTTCTATATTCTTTGCTATACTTACCACTTCATTATCATAAAAATATATTCCTGGGACAGCAAAGTTAGATTTCGGGTTTTGAGGCTTCTCTTCAATTGATGTTACTTTACCTTCACTATTAAACTCTACAACCCCATAGCGTTCAGGATCATGAACATGATATGCATAAACTACCCCTCCTTCTGGGTTGTTATTTTCTTGAAGAATTTTTGCTAATCCTGAACCATAAAAGATATTATCACCTAGTATTAATGCAACTTTATCATCGCCTATGAAATCCTCTCCTATGATAAAAGCTTCGGCTAATCCATTGGGATTCTCTTGAGTGGCGTAGCTGAATTTACATCCTAAATCTTCTCCGTCTCCTAATAATTTTTTGAAAAGCGGAAGGTCTTGTGGTGTGGAAATTATTAAAACCTCTCTTATACCTGCGTATAGTAGTGTAGATAGGGGGTAATAAATCATTGGTTTGTCAAAAACAGGCATAAGCTGCTTACTTACAGCTAATGTAAGTGGATGCAGGCGTGTTCCTGAACCACCAGCTAAAATTATTCCCTTCATGTATATCTAATGATATTGTTTTTTATAATATTCTCGGTATTCGCCAGACGTAACATTATCTAACCATTCTTTATTGCTCAAATACCAATCAACTGTTTTCTCAAGACCTTGCTCAAAGTTCACTGATGGTGTCCAGCCTAGCTCTTCTTTTATTTTGGAGGCGTCGATTGCATATCGATAATCATGGCCTGGCCTATCTTTAACAAAAGTAATTAGCTTTTGCGAACTGCCGCTGGTCCTGTTCAGTTTTTTATCCATTATATCACACAGCAGCTCTACTAATTTAATGTTTTTCCATTCATTAAACCCTCCTATATTGTATGTTTCTCCTCTTTTGGCGTTATGAAAAACTAAATCTATGGCTCTCGCATGATCAATAACATAGAGCCAATCCCGAGTATAGTTTCCATCTCCGTAAACAGGTAAAGGTTTTTCGTTGATAATGTTATTGATAAATAATGGAATCAGCTTTTCAGGAAATTGATTTGGCCCATAATTATTTGAGCAATTAGAAATCACATATGGTATCCCATAAGTTTCACCGAAAGCTCTAACAAAATGGTCTGAACTTGCTTTTGATGCTGAATATGGGGAATTTGGGTCATAGGAAGTCTCTTCCGTAAATAGTCCGACATCACCTAAAGATCCGTATACCTCATCTGTAGAAATATGATAAAAAAGTTTGTTGTTAAAACCTTCTTTCCAAAGGAATTTGAAAGCATTGAGAAGGTTCAAGGTGCCTAATATGTTTGTTTTAACAAAAGCTAACGGGTCTTCTATAGAACGGTCTACATGAGACTCCGCTGCTAAGTGAATTACACTTTCAAACTTATATTGTTCAAACAATTTGTTTATAAAAACGTCATCGGTAATATCGCCCTTAATAAAGGTATAATTTGCTTCGCCTTGTATGTCTGACAGGTTTTCGAGATTACCTGCATAAGTAAGATTATCTAAATTGAAGATTTGATATTCTGGATAGCTTTTAACTAACAACCTTATTAAATGAGAGCCAATAAAACCAGCTCCTCCTGTAACCAATATTGGTTTACGCTTCATAATTCTTTACGTAGTGTGTTAATCTACCTAATAGGAAAATAAGACTTAGCAAGGCTAATGCAGCTACGGGAATAAGAAAAATGTAGCTTTTCAAAATATCACTACTCTTATTTCCTACTTGCTGAAAACTAGATATGACATCAAAAAACACATCGTCTTGAATTTTTCGTTCGTCTAGTTTTCTAAGCTCATTTCTTAATCGAATTTCTTCATTCAGCAATTCGTATTCTTTAGTTTCTGAGCTCTCAGGCACAAGTGAAAGGTTTTCTCCAAATGTATACTTTGAATCACCAGATTTCGATTCCTCCTCGAGAACATTAATATAAAATTCTTGTAGTCTTTCAACTTCTTCAATAGACTCTAAAATATTCTCCTTTTGGATTGCGATTAAAGAGTCTCTTTTTCGCATCTTGGTTTCTGAATATTCATTGGCAAAAGCAGAATTGAGCCCCCCTTCTAAGTCTCTGAATATATCGCTCTTGGTTGATTCAACTAAAATTTCAAAAATATCTCCTGAGTATAAGTTTCTGTTTTCTATAAAATCATCAAAAGAAATTTCCGCCCCTCTAGTGCTATCAATAGATTTTATAAACTGATCGTACTTAACAATTTGATCATTTTCTGTTTCAGGACCTATTTCAATTTCAAAGGTTTTTATTTTTTCGACATCTTCTTCAGAAATAGAGAATATTTTGGATAAAGCCCCGTAGTTTTCCCCATCAATTAAAGCATTAAAATATTCTATGTTATCAATCAACTGATATTTAGTGTCGAAATATGGTCTAACTACCATTTTAGAACTATAAACATCTGGTTTTATTTTGTCTAAAGCATACCCACCAATTGCAGCAATGGCTAATACAATAACAATTAATTTGGTATTTATTATTATAGTCTTAAGCACATAAATAAGCGCAGAAAAAAGAGATTTAAAAATTCCTCCTATAAACCTAAATAATCTCTCGAATAGGTTTCCTATTGCACTAAATAATTGCCCTAAATCTACTTCTTCATTATTGTTTTGGTTAGGGGATAAATTTTCACTCATAGCTATGGTTAGTTATTAAATATTTGTTCTAGAATTGTTCTTGTTATTAAATATGTAGGTCTTACACCAGAGGTTCCTAAACCTCCCGATGCTAATGTGCTTCCTGTCTCTAAAGGATTATCACTAGCATAATAGGCATACCTTACTTTTACGTCTTCATTAATACTCCCTCTCACTTTAGAAGCTGCTTGGATTGCTTTTTGATAATGCGCCCCTTCCATTTCTAATCCTATCACATTCCATGTAGAATCATAGAAAAACTTCAAGATATCTTTATTCTGCAATGAGGTACCCAATACGGTTATCATTGATCCTTCGTATACATCCACACCTTTGCCTTCTAAATCTTCCTTATTCAACTCATTTTTGAAAGGATAGTTGTCTGCTGTACCTTCAAAAATATGTGCTGAAGGAATCATAATGTCTCCTTTACCTCCTTCTAAAATACCTGCTTTACCCATTATGGAAATTGAACCTACATTTAAGTAGACTTTCTTCCCTTTTACAGTAACCGGTTTTAAAAGCTCATCAATAGTTTCGTAAGCTTGCTCTCCAAAAGCGTAATCCATAACAATGATTACTGGTTTCTCTTCTTCAATAAACTTGGTATCGGC
The DNA here is from genome assembly GCF_040493455.1 of Winogradskyella sp. 3972H.M.0a.05. Lineage (NCBI taxonomy): Bacteria > Pseudomonadati > Bacteroidota > Flavobacteriia > Flavobacteriales > Flavobacteriaceae > Winogradskyella > Winogradskyella sp. 3972H.M.0a.05. The sequence continues at coordinate 350,603 of NZ_JANFDA010000001.1, forward strand.
TTTGATATCGGTTCTTGAAAAATCGACTTTGGAAGTATCAAAAATTTGAACATTTATGTTGGTTCCTGAAGTGTCTTTTATGTAAAGCATTCCTCTTTGCAACGCTTCTTTGTTCACTTTATTGCGTAGCGTATCATTTTCTGGTTTGCTAATGGCTTCATAAACTTCAAAAATGTCTTTGCTCTTGGTTTGAGGTGAGGATATTGATGGTGCAAAAAGCGTATTCATTACACTGTGCATATTAGCACTAATAATATGAATAGGGCGGTTCAACAGTTCATTGTCGCTCAATTGTTTTTTGATATGGTCAGCCCAAATCTCGCCATGAATATGATGCCCTAGTCGCTCTCTAAGTACTGGACTAAATGTAATGGTCCTTTTGTCTTTATTTGTGACTTCAGCTATCGCTAATTTTCCAAGCCAATAAATAATATGCAGTAATCGTTCTGGCTTTTCCTTGGTTGCAAAATTTGGATATGCTTCCTTTAACTCATTAAACGTTCTGCCAAGAATATTTGCCGTGTGAGTTATAGCCACCTCTCTCTGTTGTTGAGTTAGCTTTTTGGTGTTAACAGCTTCCTCCAATTTTACCCAATCTCTAGTTGTTTCACCATTTTCATTAATAACAACCTTGTTGGCTATTTTATGGGATTCAACAAATAAAAAGGTGAGGTGAGTAAGGATATCATAGATTTCTGAACGTCCGCGTGTAATCTCAATATTCATCTGTTCGTCATCTATACGATAACAATTACGGCGACGCTTTGGCGGAATAATGGGTTTGAAGTGAGAATCTGAATAGCCTTCATCGCTAGTAAGGTTAATGAAACTACATTCTTCGATGCCGTCTGGTAATCTGTCTATAACATAAAGTAGTCCTTCTAGCTCTGCTTTTTCCTCAGCAATAGATCCGTAAATTTCTGGACGTAGTAATAAGAGTGCTTCTCTAAGAGTTTCTCCTGAAACACCCATGGGTTTATAAAACCCTCTGTTGAACAGGTGTCTCATCGTAACGTACATTCTCTCAATAGCATTTGAGCTCTCTTGTGCTCTCGTTCTTCCTCGATGTTTAGAATAACTCATTTTCAGTCTTTAGCCAGCAAATATACTATTATTTGATTAAATTTTTTTGATACAGAATGTCCGCAATCTTCCTGTCATTGGATAATCGTGGAATCTTATTTTGACCGCCAAGCTTACCTATTGATTTCATATAATCTTGAAATCCTTTTTCTTTGATTGACGTAATCTTTAACTGCTGCAAAACTTTGCCTTCAATAAGGTCATAGTAATAGCTGTTTTGTTTTTGTAACGATTCATCGATTTTCGTCGCTAGTGTTGAAATGTCTTCTGGCTCTTCAGAAAACTCTATTAACCATTCATGATAAGGCAATCCTTCTCCGGGATTGATTTGAGGTGCTACTGTAAACTCGTTTATACTAATCTTCGATCCTTCTGTCGCTTCTTTTAAAGCTTGTTCTACTTCTTTTCCAATAACGTGTTCTCCAAATGCAGAAATAAAGTGTTTTATACGTCCAGAGACGATCACTCTATAGGGGTCTGTACACGTAAACTCAACTGTATCTCCAATATTATAAGCCCAAAGCCCAGCATTAGTAGAAATAATCATGACATAATTAACTCCTACCTCAACATCTTTTATAGTTATTCGTTTTGGATTCTCCTCAAAGAACTCTTCTGCTTTGATGAACTCATAGAATATTCCTGAATTCAATTGCAGCAGCATTCCTTTTTCGTTTTGCTTATCCTGAAACGCAAAAAAGCCTTCGCTAGCTGGATATAATTCTATACTATCTACCTTTCTTCCAATAAGGTTTTCAAACTTTGCCCTGTAGGGTTCGTAGTTTACACCTCCAAAAATAAATAGCTTAAAGTTTTTAAAGATATCGCCTACATTTTTCCCAGTTTTTTGCTGTAAGCGTTCAAAATACATTTGAACCCAAGAGGGAATTCCAGAAATTATAGTCATGTTTTCTGGTAGGGTCTCTTCAACAATAGCATCTACTTTGGTCTCCCAATCTTCAATACAATTCGTTTCCCATGAAGGCATTCTATTTTTTTGCAAATACTTTGGGACATAATGCGCAACAATCCCTGATAGTCTGCCAAGTTTCACGCCATTCTGCGATTCTAGAATTGGGCTTCCTTGTAAAAAAATCATCTTACCATCTACAAACTTTACATTTCCTGTTTCATAGATATACATCAGGATAGCATTTCTAGCTGCTTCAATATGACTAGGCATGCTTTCTTTAGTAATAGGAATATATTTTGCCCCTGAGGTTGTTCCAGAGGTTTTTGCAAAATATATCGGCTTGCCTTTCCAGAGTATATCGTCTTCTCCTTTTACAACTTTATCTACATATGGTCTTAATGCTTCATAATCTCTTACGGGAACTCTTTTCACAAAATCATCATGATTGTTAATGCTAACAAAATCGTGATCTTTTCCAAACTGTGTAACGGCTGCACTACTAATAAGTTCTTGAAAAACTTTCTCCTGGGTTTTTACAGGATGTTTTGCCCATTTTTGAATTTTCTTATAAACGCGTTTAGCGAAAGGTTTGGCTAGTGCAGATTTTATTGAAAACATTTATTCAAAATCTATAAAGTTGGTTGGATTTACAGGATAACCTTTGCTCCATAATTCGAAGTGAAGGTGTGGTCCCGTGCTAAACTGCCCAGAATTGCCAGCCATGGCTATAACTTCTCCTGCTTTTACCAAATCTCCTTGTGTTTTAGTAAGGGAAGCATTGTGTTTGTAAACCGATATTAATTCCTGGCTATGCTCTATAATCATTACATAACCTGTTTCCATGGTCCATTCGGCAAAAATTACAGTACCGTCTGCCGTAGCTTTAACAGGTGTATCTACAGGCACAACGATATCTACGGCATAGTGTTTTTCCTCTAAATTGTAAGCCTCGGATATGGCTCCATTTACTGGTGGAAACAAAACAAAATTGGCTGTATTATTGTCTTCAAACAGATTGTATTTGTCTTCTTTATCAACCTTCTCTCTTAGAAGCGAATCTTGTCGATTTGGAAGTACCTGACTAAAATCTATGTCTTGCCTAGCAGCTTTTAAAATAGAGTCTCTATTGAAGTCTTCTGTTTTTACCTCTCCAGTAAGCACGCTTTTAATTGATGCTAAATAACGCTCATTCATTAGCATGGCTTTTTGCAACGAATCGGTTTTTGTATTTAGCTCGTTTGCTTTTCTCTTTAATGAGGTGGAGGCGTATCCAGGTATGTATTCTCGTAATGGTGTAAATGCAATGAGCAATGTCGTTAATATGATCAATAAGATTGCCGAAATTGATGTCAGCACAAACACATTTAATCGTGTTAGTTTTATAGCAAACCGTTCTTCAAAAGTATCTTCATTGAGGATCACCAAACGATACTTGTGGAGCAGCTTTTTTGCTAATTTTCGTTCTTTTTTCTTATTTGACATTGCCCAACAAAATTAACCAAAATGTATGTACATCCTAGTGGAAGAATCCTAAAGTTTACTTGAAAACGCTTTTATTCAGCTTTAATTATTAACTTTGTCGCTCAAATTAGATGTTATGATTTCATTGAGTATATTTTTGGCTATGGGACCTTGGCAAATTGTATTGATTGTTGTTGCAATCTTATTACTTTTTGGAGGTAAAAAAATTCCTGAATTAATGCGTGGATTAGGAAGTGGTATCAAAGAATTTAAAGATGCCAGCAAGGACGACAACAAGCCTGAAGAAAAAGAATAAAAGTTCAAAAACTTATAACAAAAAAGCCAACATTAAATGTTGGCTTTTTTTATTTGACTTTTACCGATTTGAGTATGGCTTCTAGCTCAAACATGTAGTCTCGCTTTTTTACTGAAGGTGCGTATGCATACCCTTCTAGTACAACATATCTGTTGTTTATTTTATCTTCAATAGCATAGTTTATGAACGGTCCAGACATCCAATCCTTTTTCATGTCCCAAATACCTTTGGTTTCTAAAGTCGGTTTATTGTCCAATATGGTTTCATAAATATATGGTGCATATGCCGTCTCGGTAATCATATAAGATCCTTCATTTTCGCCATGTATATGTGCTTCGCCCATTGCATTTCTTGCTTTAACAATATCGACAACCGCACTATCACCTTTTCTAATGGCATCTAGCGGAAGCTCATAAAGCATAATATCTATAGTGCCTTTTTTGGAAGTAGTTTTTCTTATCCAGAAGAACTTATCATCTTGTTTTGCTATTCTATATGCTGAAGGAATTCTAAGACTAATACCTAAAGCGTCTTCAATATCCTTATCATTCTTTACAGACAATCCTATTCTACGCTGCTTTTCTTTGAGCTCTTCTTTTTCAAAAGCATCTATAAGCTTATTCGCATTGGTATTTATTTGGTCTATGATTTCAGCATTAGTATTTCCTGATACTGTAATTACTAATTGTGGTCTAGCATATACATCGTTCTCAACAGAAATTGAAGCAGGCTTCCCTTTTTCTACCTTTAAGACGGTTCTATTATTTCTTGCAAAGCCACTAAATACTTGAGGTGGCATTTGTCGCATAGAATAAAGCGGTTCGTTTTGTGGTAGTCCTTCCACTGGAGCGCCTAAAACATTTCGGATGGTTTCCCCTACTTGGTTTTCCCAAAGTAAATTATCAATAACTACATTGAGGCTGTTGATATTACCTGATGAACTCGGTAGCACGCGTTGTCCTGTTGAGCCGTCTCCACACCCAAAAGCCAAAAACGTAATAGCTAATACTGCTGTTTTTATTGTTTTCATGAGTTTTATTGTTGGTTTAACTTAATTTGAAACGATCAAGGTCATTCCTATTTTAAGCTTATTACCACTAATATCGTTCCAATCTCTGATATTTTGAACAGAAACTCCTGGAAATTTTTGAGAAATGCTCCAAAGTGAGTCTCCTTTTTGCACGATATAGGTTTTCTTTCCTGTTGGATCTACAGGCTTTTTCTTTGTTTTGGTCGTCTTGGTTGTAGCAGGTTTTGGCTTTGCTGCTGAAGGGTTTCTTGGGTAAATGGTAAGGCGTTGTCCTATTCTAAGTTTATTACTTCTAAGTCCATTCCAGCGTTTTATCTGGCTTACTCTTACACCATAACGTCTGGCTATTTTCCCAAGATAATCGCCACTTTTAACTCTGTATCTAATTCTAGAATCTGTGTCAAAAAATTGCGGAAGTGGTTTTTCTCGTTTATCAAATTCTGCTTTAGCAAACGCATAGATGGAATCCTCGTTATTTACAAAAAGACCAATCGCTTCTCTTGGTAAACGTAATGTGTATTTTTTGTCCTTTATTTTAGGAATAATATCTAGTTTGTATGACGGGTTTAAAAACTGAAGTTCTTCAATCTTAACTCCTGTAGCTTCTGAAACCTGATCGAGCGTGATCATTTGTTTAACCAAAACGGTATCTGTTTCTATATAATTGAATTGTGGTTTTTCGGGTCTAAAACCGTGCTCTTCAGCAAATTCAAAAATATACATAGTGGCTAAGAATGCTGGCACATATCCTGCTGTCTCTCTTGGTAGGTTATGTCTTATGTTCCAATAATTTTGATAGCCTCCCGATCTTCGAATGGCTTTACTTACATTCCCTGGCCCTGAGTTATATGCAGCCAAGGCGAGGTCCCAGTCGCCAAAAATTTCATAGAGCTTCGCTAGGTATTTGGCTGCGGATTCTGTCGATCGAATCGGGTCACTTCTTTCGTCTACATAACTACTCACACCCAAATCGTACATCTTCCCTGTTGTAAACATGAATTGCCAGAGTCCTGTTGCGCCTACTCTAGATCTTGCTCTTGGTTTTAAGGCTGATTCTACAATAGCCAAATACTTCATTTCTAGAGGAATGTTGTAGTTGTCAAACTCTCTTTCAAACATAGGAAAGTAGTAATGACTCAATCCCATCATCTTTTCAAAATACTTCCTGCGATGTTTCAAAAAGCGTTTTATTACGCTTTCTAAAGAAGGATTGTATTCAACATTAAAAGGGGTTCTCGCATTGAGTTCAGCAAGTCTTGCTTTTAGAGTATCTGTAGGCAATTCCGGCAGGTAAACCTCATCGTATTTTAGTTCGGTAACTTCCTTGTAAATGGTATCAAATAGCGAAGTGCTATAAAGTTCTTCGAGCCATTTTTCATCAATCTCTTTAGCTAAAGGATGATCTTCTAATGATTTTAATTTGGTTGAATCCTTAACAGGTTCTATCACTTTTGGAACTACTTTTTTACCATCAAGAATAGTGTCTGTAGATTTTTCTTGGGCAAGACCAACCATGAAAGAAAAACACAAAGCAAAAATAAAAATGAAGTTTTTATGAATCATCTCTTTATTATTTATCTAACAACGGTCTAAACACCAAAATCATTATATCTATTCTAAAATAGCTGCAATTCCAGGCAAGGTCTTTCCTTCCAAGCTTTCTAACATAGCACCACCTCCAGTACTTACATAACTTACTTTATCCTGAAACCCAAATTGCTTAACGGCAGCTACTGAGTCTCCTCCTCCAACTAAAGAAAATGCACCATCTTCAGTCGCATTTGCAATAGCATAGCCTAATGCTATTGTACCTTTAGCGAAGTTATCCATCTCAAAAACGCCTAAAGGTCCATTCCATAATATCGTCTTAGAGTCAGAAATCACTTGTGCAAATAAGCCTTCTGAGTTTGGTCCTACGTCTAACCCCATCCAACCATCTGGAATAGCATTTATATCTGAAGTATCTGTATGTGCATCATTACTAAAAGCATCTGCTATAATGACATCTACAGGTAAATGCACTTGAACATTTTTAGCCTTTGCTTGCTCCAAAATATCTAAGGCTAATTGTTGTTTATCGTCTTCAACCAGGGAATTACCAATGCTTCCACCTTGGGCTTTAATAAACGTATATGCCATTCCGCCACCAATGATTAAGTGGTCAATAGCGTCTAGAATATTATCGATTATGGTAATTTTTGAAGATACTTTGGCGCCTCCAAGTATTGCCGTTACCGGCTTTTCGCCAGACTCCATTACTTTTTTAATGCTCTCTATTTCTTTTGCTAATAGATAGCCGAAACATTTGTTGCTATCAAAGAATTTAGCAACTACTGTGGTTGACGCATGCGCTCTGTGTGCTGTCCCAAAGGCATCATTCACATAGATATCACCAAGTCGTGATAGCTTTTCGGAGAAGGCCTCATCGCCTTGCTTTTCTTCCTCATGAAAACGAAGGTTTTCGAGCAATAAAATCTGACCTGGTTTTAGGTTTTCAGCCATTTGCTCTGCTTCCGAACCTATACAATTGCCCGAAAATAAGACCTCAACACCCAATACATCTTCTACTGCATTGACAATATGACGAAGAGAAAACTCTTCTTGTACACCTTTTGGCCTACCTAGATGCGACATTAGTACACAGCTGCCTCCATCTTCAAGAATCTTGATAATCGTAGGCTTAGCTGCAACAATTCTTGTGTTGTCTGTAACCTTATAATTATCGTCTAAAGGAACATTAAAATCTACTCGAATTAGGGCTTTTTTATTTTCAAAATTGAAATTGTCAATCGTTTGCATTTGCGGTTAATTTTTTTGGTCTAAACTAAATCCTGAATCGATTAGCAAAATAAGTTCTTTAATGTTTTCTGAAATAACTTTTCTAAAGTTTTTTTTCATGAAGGGCTTCATAATAAATCCTATCGGTTTTAGATCTGCAAAAATTTCAATATTAATTTTCGTTTTGCCATTATCTAATTCTTCTAGAACGTAATATATATTCACTCTTTTAGTAAACGGAATTTCTTGTGTAGATTCGCCATAAACCATTTGGTTTTTCTCTACTTTCTTTTTTACAGTCGTTTGCAGGACTTCTTGATTTTTATTGATAAGACACTTATGCTTTTGTCCTGCTCTGTTCACTTTATTTTTCTCATATTCTAGCCTATCAATTCCTTTTGTCCAAAGCAGTCGATAATCGAAATTGCTAATAACTTCATACAAGTCGAGTATTGGAAGTTCAATGACTTCTGTCTGATCAAAAACCTTATGCTTTGGTACATCATCTGGAATCGGAGGCACTTCAGGAAGTTTTAGTTTAAGCGAATCCAAATTAGAATACGTAAATGTAATATTTCCAAAATCATAAGTTGCCGTTAAGGTCTTTGCGCCTTCCTTGATTGAAGAGACGTTTTCCGTCAACAGTGCATATTCTTTTACTTTGATGTCATTCTTAAGAAGTCTGTGTACCTGAATTACACTACTGCCATACGGTTTACTTGTGTCTTTCACATTAATGAACTCTATCTCTCCGTGATGCACAACGAACTTTAGACTCAGGTTATATGCTGAAGAACAAGCGCCACATTGACAAATACGTTCGTATTCGTACCGTTTTAAATGTTTATGAAATGCCAGATACATATCTTCTACCTGTTGTCTTATTTCTGCTTCATTAGGTTTATCAATAAGCTTGTAGAAGAAAAGCGCATCGCCTTCGATTTCGGCAAGCTCCAATCCTGTGTTGTTCTGATCTAAGAGCAACTCTAGCAATTCAGAAATAATATGCTGACTATGGTTTATTGCTGTATGATGTACAAATTCTGTAAATCCAGAAATATCTGGTATAAAAAGAAGCGCATTTTTAGCCATTCTGGTTCTAAAGGTTAATACATTGTACTATAAAAATACATGGATTTGAAGTTACAAAATAACAATACAATGTTAAAAACATGAACTATATTTGTTGAATGCTATTTTCGGAAATTTTAGGACAAGAACATATCAAAAAACACCTAGTAAAGAGTGTTGAATTAGGGCGTATTCCTCATGCTCAATTGTTTGTTGGTCCCGAAGGTTCAGGAACACTGCCAATGGCTATAGCATATGCTCAATATATTCTTTGTAGCAATACCAATGGTGAGAATAATTCTGGGAATGAAGCGTGCAATATTAAGTTCAAAACGTTTTCGCATCCCGATTTACATTTTGCTTTTCCGGTAACTACAAATGATAAAGTGAAGAAGCATCCTGTCTCTAGTCATTTTTTGGAAGAATGGCGCCAACTCCTTGACCAACAGCCTTATGGAAACTTATTTGACTGGTATCAACTCCTTGGTGTAGACAATAAACAAGGGCAGATCGGTGTCGATGAAGCTCATGATATTGTAAAGGCTTTGTCTTTAAAATCTTATGAAGGTGGTTATAAAGTAATGCTCATTTGGATGGCAGAAAAAATGAACATTGCTTCTGCAAACAAGCTTTTAAAACTTATTGAAGAACCGCCAGAAAAAACGATTTTCATTCTCATTGCTGAAGATGAAGAACAGATTATTGGTACTATCCGTTCTCGATGCCAAGCTTTACATTTTCCTCCTTTAGCTGAAGCAGATATTGCCAAAGGTCTTATGAAACAATACGACTTAGAGGAATCTGTAGCTGCAAAAATTGCACATCAAGCCAATGGGAATTACAATAAGGCTTGTGATTTGGTCTATCAGGATAGTGAGGATTTACAGTTTGAAGAGTGGTTTGTCTATTGGGTTCGTTCTGCATTTAAAGCAAGAGGCAATAAGAGTGCCATCCATGATCTTATTTCCTGGAGCGAGGAAATTGCCAAGACTGGTCGCGAAACTCAAAAGCAGTTTTTACATTTTTGTATTGTCTTTTTCAGGCAGGCTTTACTTTTGAATTATGGTGCTGAAGACTTGATTTATTTAGAAACGAAATCGAAAGATTTTAAGCTAGAAAAGTTTGCGCCTTTTGTACATGAGGGAAATATTCTTGAAATCTCCGAAGAATTGCAAAACGCTATTTACCATATTGAGCGCAATGGCAATTCAAAAATCATCCTTACTGATTTATCGATTAAACTGACTCGATTACTGCATAAAAAAAGTCAGACTCTCGCCTGACTTAATTCTATTGTATTAAAATAAAGGTTACTCTTTTTTGTAAGCTTCATTTAGCGCATCTGTAATGACTTGGGTAAGATCGTTAGTGTCATCTCCATATAAAACGCTTCCTGCTTGATTACTTCCAAGAATATAGGTGAAACCATTTTTCTTTCCATAGTCTTTTACAAAGTCGTTCATTTTAATTATTGCTGAATCTATTTCAACATTAAACGCTTGTTGCATTTGTTGTTGCTCAAACTGAAGTTGTTGTTGAACGATTTGCCATTTTTGGCTGAACTGCTGTGATTCTTCTTGCTGTTTTCTAGCTGAAGCATTTTTTAGCTTTACTTGCATTGCCTGTAAATCTAAATTATAAGCTTGACCAACACTGTCGGTTTTTCTTTTGTAAGCTTCTTCTTTGACTTTGTATTTTTCTTCGATATCAATTTTTGCCTGATAATCGTTAATTACTTTTCCGTTGTCAACAAAACCAATTTTTGCTTGTTCTTGACAAGATGTTACTGTTAAAATTAATGCCGAAAGTATAATCAGTCTTTTCATTGTTTCGTATTGTAAATTTTGGCAAATGTACCAATCTATATCAAAATATTTCCTTAATAGATAAAATTTATGTGAAAAAATAACACAATAAAAATAATCTATGAAAAACAACTTAAAATAAAGCGTTTTAAGCCGCTTTATTTTTTGGTCAATATAAATTCCTTTATAAATAGTTTTAAGGCTAGGCTATCTTTCTATTGGCTTAATTAGACTTTTTGAGCACATAAATTAATGAAGAATACTCTCCTGAAGATTTTGCTTTCAAATTTGAACGCAATCCTGTTACAAATGCTTTGAAAAAATTCATCTTTCCATTTTTATATTTTTCTGAAAGTAAACTCACATAAAATGAATCGAATTTCATTGGACGAACTTTTTCAACTGTCATATTAACTTTTGAAAAAAGTATCTGGATACTCTTTTGAGAAAAATGCCAAAGGTGTCTCGGCACATCATATGCAGCCCAAAACTCATTATAGTATTTTGCATCGTAACTATTAAAGTTTGGAACGGCAATCACCAATCTCCCATCCTCTTTTAATAATCTTTCAAAAACCGCAACATGCATTTCTAAATTTGGAAGATGTTCTAAAACATGCCAAAGTGTAATAACATCAAAAGAGCTTGGTTCTAATTTTGCCAAATGTTCAACATCAAAAGCAGATGGCCCAATTTTTTCTGCAGTAATTGCCCTGGCATTTTCGTTTGGTTCAATACCAGTAACCTTCCAATCATTCTCTTTAGCCTTAAGCAAAAAATCACCTGTACCACATCCAACATCGAGAAGTGTTTTACTAGATGTGTTGAAAGCATTAATCAATTTTAATTTCTTATTGAGCGCTATTGATCTTATAAAATGATATGCGTTCTCAAACAAATTCCGTTTAGAATCTGTGTGAGAAATGTAGTCTTCGCTTTGGTAATATTCTGGTAATTTCTCTGTAGAAGGTTGAGGGTAGGTTTCCAGCATTTGAAGCTCATCGTTATGAATAAGCTCAAATTTTTCTCCTGAAACTGAATGATCTTTTACTGTTAAAAATAGATTTTGTTTCACGTGGAACACTATTTATCGACCCAAATAAACTAATAAAACAGAAATATCGCTAGGCGAAACTCCAGAGACTCTCGACGCTTGAGATATCGTAACTGGCTGTATTGTGTTAAGCTTTTCTCTGGCTTCCATGCTCATGGATTTCAACACAGAATAATCGAAATTTTTTGGAATTTTTATATTCTCTAAGCGATTCAATTTATCCGCATTGTTCTTTTCCTTTTCTATATATCCAGAATATTTTACTTGTATTTCTGCCTGTTCTATTACTTCCCTGTCTAGTTCATTTGTAGTAATATAATCTTCAACAGCCTTAAATTTTCTAACATCATTAATATCAATATTAGGTCTGGCAAATATCTTGAACATCTTATCTGACTGTCTCATCGGAGACGAATTTTTGGTCTCTAAAACCGGATTAGCTTCTTCTGGTTTTACACTCGTATCTCTAAAAAACTGAACAAAAGCATCGGATTGTTTTTGCTTTTGCTCCATACGTTTCATACGTTTTTCAGAAGCGATTCCAAGTTCATAGCCTTTTGGTGTTAATCTAAAGTCAGCATTATCTTGTCGTAAAAGCGTTCGATATTCAGCTCTCGATGTAAACATTCTATATGGCTCTTCTGTTCCTTTTGTGATTAAATCATCAATAAGAACACCTATGTATGCTTCATCTCTTTTGAGTGTAAACGCATCTTTTTCTTGAACTTTTAAGCTAGCATTTATTCCTGCCATTAAACCTTGCGAAGCAGCTTCTTCGTATCCTGTAGTCCCATTAATCTGGCCTGCAAAATATAAACCGTCTACAAGCTTAGTTTCTAAAGTATGCTTCAATTGCGTAGGTGGGAAATAATCGTATTCTATAGCATAGCCTGGTCTGAAAAACTTCACGTTTTCAAATCCTACTACAGAACGCAATGCTTTAAACTGAACATCTTCTGGTAGTGATGTAGAAAACCCGTTTACATAAACCTCAACAGTATTCCAGCCTTCTGGCTCAACAAATAATTGGTGTCGGTCTTTATCTGCAAAACGATTGATCTTATCTTCAATAGATGGACAATATCTTGGGCCAATGCTTTTAATTCTTCCATTGAACATTGGTGATCTATCAAAACCTTCTCGCAACAAATCGTGCACTTCTTGACTTGTATATGTCATGTGACAAGAACGTTGTTCTGCAAGTGGTTTTGTAATGTCTAAATATGAAAACTTTTCTGGATTATCATCTCCGGGTTGTTCAATCATTTTAGAATAATCTAAAGATCTTCCATCGACTCTAGGCGGTGTTCCAGTTTTCATTCTTCCAGAATCAAATCCTAGATCCACAAGTTGTTCTGTGATTCCTGTTGCAGCGCGTTCACCTGCTCTACCACCTCCAAATTGTTTTTCACCAATATGGATCAAACCATTCAGAAATGTTCCATTGGTCAACACAACTGTTTTTGCTTTGATTTGAATCCCTAAGGATGTTGTTACCCCAACAACTTTTTCACCCTCAATCAATAGACCATTTACCATCTCTTGGTAAAAGTCGAGATTAAGCGTATTTTCTAAAAGCATTCTCCAATCTTCAGCAAAACGCATTCTATCACTCTGTACTCTCGGACTCCACATTGCTGGCCCTTTGGATTTGTTGAGCATCTTAAATTGAATCGCAGAGGTATCACTGACAATTCCACTGTATCCTCCTAAAGCATCAATCTCTCTTACGATTTGCCCTTTTGCAATTCCTCCCATAGCAGGATTACAAGACATCTGAGCAATATTCTGGAGGTTCATTGTCACCAACAATGTCTTGCTTCCCATATTGGCAGCTGCAGCTGCAGCCTCGCTTCCAGCGTGGCCACCACCTACTACTATAACATCATAAACCTCGTTAAACATTGTCTTATTTTTTATAATGTTCCACGTGGAACATCTACCGATACTTTAATTTTGGGATGCAAAGATACGTTGAATATCTAAAACTCAACCCATAAGGCTGATATAGTGATCTTCCTTGCTTCGCATTATTTTTTGGTCTTCTGAATCTTTGTCCTTATATCCGCAATAATGAAGTATGCCATGAACCATAACACGCTGTAGTTCTTTGTCAAAATCTGTATTGAATTTGCCTGAGTTTTCCTTAACTCTTTCTACAGAAATAAAGACATCTCCCTGTAGTGTTTTTCCTACCGAATAATCAAAGCTAATTATGTCTGTATACGTGTCGTGATTTAAATAATCTTGATTAATTTTCAGCAAATAATCATCATCACAAAAGATGTAATTGATTTCTCCTTCTGAACATTCTTCGTCGCTTATAACTCTTGAAATCCAGTCTGAAAAACTTTGCTCGTCTTTTAGTTGAAACTCTGTTTCGTAATGGTAATTAATCATCTGAAGTCTTGAAATACTTTTGCACTTTTTGTTTGTAGTGCTGGCGCAAAGGTAATGCTTGACGATTTAATATCTCAGTAGTATTGAAGTATTGTTTCGCGGTAGGGATTTGATTCGTAGATTTTTGATCGTACTGCTTAAAGTTTGTTTCAGACTTACGCTTATTATCCTGCCCTTGCATAAAGGTGGCATTCTCTAATTTCAATAATTGATGCTGAAGTTCCATCATCTTTTGAAGCGTTTGATTAGTGAATCCTTTGTTCAGTAAATCCAGCTCCACCTCTTCCATTTTCTTTATTAGGTCACCTACTTCTCCTCTATTTCCATCTTTACCAATCTTGTCTTGTAAAGCTTGTCTAAGTTTTTGTTGCTCTTGATAAATGCGATATAATTCTCCATTTATTTCTTCATCGCTAGAGCCTTCACCTTCACCCATGTTCTCTCCTTCTTCGCCTTCCTGTTTGCCTTTATCACCTTCTTTCTTTTCTCCTTCTTCGCCTTCCTGTTCATTTTCTCCACCTTCTTGTTGCTCTTCTCCTTCCTTTCCTTGTCCTTTACTCTGCTGCTTCTCCATGCCTTCTTGCATCTGTTTATTCAGCTCCTCTTGGCTCATGATGATGTCTGGCAATTGCATGTCTTGCGAACCACCTTGACCCATACCTGAGTTCATTTGAGATTCCATATTGTCTAAAATATCACTCAAGAAGCTTGCAAGTGTATTGGTAGCTGTAATGGTGTATTGTTGTGATGAAACGCCTTGGTATAACCTGTTTTCGGATAGTTGATCTAAGGATTTATCAATATTGAAATATACATCTGTAATCTGCTTGTTAACAGCTTCGGATAGCATTGGCTGTCTTAGCGACAGAGCAAAAAGACTATCGTCAATATGCTCAAAATGTTCTCTAAGATTACTCTGTTCAATGATAAACTTTCCGTATTGGTTATGGCCAATATCTATACTCTTGAACTGATCCATCAAATCTTCTTGATCAAAAGAGAATAGCACCAGATTATCCAAAATCTGTCGCAACATTGCGGCATCTTCTGCCATTTGTTCACCACCTCCCATTTGTAGCATCTGGCCCATTTGCTGACTCATTTGCTTCATCTTTTGAGCAGCTTTTTTCTGGTTCTTCTTAGCATTTTGCATTTGTTCTTGCATTTGCTGCTGCTCTTGAGGCGTTTGAGACTCCTGTGGCTTTTGCCCTTCTTGTTGCTCCTTTTTGTCTAGTTCTTCTGTGGCTTTCTTTTGGTCACCTTTTATGCTTTCCTCGGTTGGCTTATCTTGAGGAATGTCCATTGGTTTCTTAAGGTCTTGGTTGTCCTTTTGTAGTTCATCCATTTCCTTTTGAAACTCTTCAAAGGCTTTATTTAATTTTTCTTGCTCCTCCTTAGTGTTTTCTTCATCTGATTTCTCAGAAAGCTCTTCTTGCTTCTTGGCTAAATCTTCGAGCTCCTTCATCAACTTTTCAGCCTTCTTAGATACATAATAACGCTTCGTATTTTCTAGCAACTGCTCCATACTGCGCTTCTTGTTCTTGTTTTGCTTTGCAAGTTGTTCTAGTTTTTCTGTAAACTCTTCTTTATTGATCTTATCCTTGAGTTTTTCGAGCTCTTCGAGAAGTTTTTCATCTTGCTTAAGCTGTTCTTCATTTTCCTTCAATCGTTGCTGCAAATCTTCCTTATACTGGTCTTTTTCTTCATTTTCATTTTGGAACTCCTCAAGATTTTCTTGCAATCTCTTATTGAAGTTTTGCATCAGTTGCTCTTGTTGCTTTTGTCGTTTCAGGAAGTTTTCAAACTTCTTCTTATCATTAAAGCTAAGCTGCTCTTTTTCCTTTTGTGTTTTTGAAAATTCTTCAAGATCCTTGTCTTGTTGCTGAAGCTTTTCAAAAGAACTATTCATATCCTCAATAGTCTCGTTTTGCTCTTGAAGCTGCTTCTGTTCTTCTTCATCCTTGGTAAGCTTTCTATATGAGAAGACACTGCTTTTTACGCTTTTATAATTGTGCAGCGCATCATTATCAAAAACCTGAAAGTATAACTCGTAATCGACGCCTTCTTCTAAATTCAATTGATTAGGGAATGCGCTCACAAACTCATCAAAATTGGATTTAGAGATTGCTATTGGTTCAATAGATTTTTGCTCTTCCTGACCTGAAGGATAGTATACCATTTGTAGTTTACTCAAACCGTAATCATCACTTACCTGTCCATAGAAATAAAGACTTTGTTGATCTAGTGAGTCCTTTTCAACCTTGAGATTAAGCTCTGGATAGGCATCTTTAATTACGTTAATAGAAAACGCTAAACTTTCATAATCTTTAAGCTCATCATTGCTCGTGTTGATGCTGTAATCGAACTTATTATATACTCTTTTCGAAGCTGAAAAATTATCGTCAGTTTTAACAAGATTCAACGTGTCCTTACCATACAGGTTAATTTCATTAGTTGTTTTGGCAACCGCATTCCAAGTGATTTTGGTCCCTTCCGGTATTGTAGCGCTTCCTGTGTTCTTTAAAGTTTCATCTTGTTTTTTGGTATACCCAGGATAATCTAGCACCATCTCAAAATTGATAAGCGTTGGTACTTGGATCACCTCAAGCATATAAGGCTTTGAAGTAACACCATTGGCTGATAGACTAAAACTAATATCGTTTTTTGGTTGCGTAACCACAAACTGAAACTGACCTGGTTCAACTTGTTGAAGGAAATACGACTGCTCATTGAAATGAATTTGAGCGTTATCTGGCAATACCTCACCTGCTGTTGAAATATTGATTTTAAAATCTTTGTTTTCAATGGCCTGCAGAGACTCGTTAGTTACAAAAAACTGAAACGGCGCCGGCGGTTCGTAAGCGGTTTGGTAGTTAACAACACGTTCGTAACTATCACTAAACCAATCTATTTTACCAGATATATACGATACTAAAATGATAAGAATAGGGATTGCCGCATACTTAAGGTACTTTACATTGTCCTTAAAATTTACGGCTAGCTTAAAAGGCACTGGCTTCAGCTCGCTCGATTTCTGCTCTATGCTGGCAATGAGTAATTCTGATTCTGATTTGTTTTTGTTTAGTTGCAATACATTAAGAAGCTTATCGTTTACTTCTGGGAAGTGATTTCCGATAATCTTTGAAGCACCTTCGTAATCTATTCCTTTTTGAAGTTTGAATAGTTTCCCGAGTGGAAATGCTATAAATCTCACAAACAATCCTACCTCAACAGCAACAAACAACCAGAATAAAATTGTACGCGCAGTAGGATTCAGCCATAAAAAATACTCTATCAATAACGTAATGATGAAGTACAACAATCCTATGGCAAAAAACAGAATTGTTCCCTTTATCAGTTCATTGGTATAGTACTTTTTAATGAACTGTTCTAACTTCTCTTGTATGGCTTTGAAATTGCTCATTGCTTTAATAACAGACTAATCTACAATTTTATTTTAATTGAAAAGTCCCTAAATTTGGTAAGATTCTGTTAATATCGAGCATTTCTGTTAAAATTTGGATGAATGGAATCTATAATGAATCATTCTGATGAAAGATCTTAAGTATTTAGCGGCTTATTCTATTCCACTGGTAGCGATTTTGGGAATCTTCCTAAGGGGTTATTGGAGTTATGCAACTATTATCTATGCTTTTGTGCTGCTTCCAATCTTGGAAATGTCGTTTCCTGTTGATGATAGTAATTTAGAAGAGTCGGAAATTGAAAGCAACTTGAAGAAAAAGCTATTCGATTGGTTGCTCTATTTGAATCTTCCTATTGTTTTTGGAATTATAGCTTATGCATTATTTACGGTTACAACGCAACCGATTGAAACTTTTGAGTTTATTGGCTTGATTTTCACTGTTGGTATCGTTCTCGGTGTTAATGGTATCAATGTAGCTCATGAGTTGGGTCACAGGCAAGCGTCTAAAGAACGTTTTCTTGGTAAGGCTCTGCTGATGCCGTCGCTATATATGCACTTTTATATTGAGCATAATTTTGGGCATCACTTGCACGCTGCTACCAAAGAAGATCCTGCAACAGCAAGGTATAATCAAACGGTATATTCCTTTTGGTTTACCTCAACAATACGACAATACTTTAGCGCTTGGAAGATTCAGAAGCGATTATTAGAAAATTATAAACTGCCATTCTTATCGCGATACAATGATATGCTCTGGTATATCATATTCCAGACAGGGTATTTAGCAATTATCTTTACAGTATTTGGTTTGAATGGCTTATTATTTGCCTTTGCCGCAGGTGTAGTTGGGTTCTTGCTTCTGGAAACTGTAAACTATATAGAGCATTATGGTTTACTGCGTTTAAAGACTGAAAAAGGTCGTTACGAACGTGTTCGTGAAATCCATTCCTGGAACTCCAATCATGTGATTGGAAGAATTGTTTTGTATGAATTAACTAGGCATAGCGATCACCACTACAAATCCTCTAAAAAGTATCAAATCCTAGATTGTCACGAGGATAGTCCGCAGATGCCTTTTGGGTATCCAACATCTATGGTTATGTCTTTAGTGCCTCCTTTATGGTTTAGCGTTATGAATAAGCGTATTCCTAAGGAAATGATTACTGCTTAACTAGGTCTTTTTTTAAATATCATTTTATCTTTGCCCTTCAATTATATCCTGATTTAAGTTCAGGATGATAATACTGAATGATATTTAGCGCAAAGCGCTAAAAAAAGAGTTTTTAAACTATGAGTCAAAACGTTCGTGTGCGCTTTGCGCCAAGTCCTACAGGACCATTACATATTGGTGGTGTTCGTACTGCCTTGTTTAATTATCTGTTTGCTAAAAAACATAACGGCACATTTGTGTTGCGTGTCGAAGACACAGATCAAAACCGTTTTGTTGAAGGTGCCGAAGATTACATTGTTAAAGCCATGGAATGGCTTAACATTCCTTTTGATGAAAGCCCGGCTTCGACTCCGCTCAGCCTCCAGCAAAAATATGGGCCTTATAGACAAAGTGAGCGCAAGCATTTATATAAGCAATATGCGGATCGTTTAGTAGATGAGGGTAAGGCTTATTATGCTTTTGACACTTCAGAACAGCTGGATGCTCATAGAAAAGACCATGACGCTAAAGGCAAAACCTTTATCTATAATTGGCACAACAGAGAAAAAGGGCGTTTGGTTAACTCTTTAGTGTTGTCTGAAGATGAAGTACAGGCTAAAATAGATGCTGGTGAAGATTATGTGATTCGATTTAAATCTCCACAAGACGAAACTTTGGTGTTACAGGATATTATTCGTGGCGAAATCACTATAGATACCAATATTTTGGATGATAAGGTATTATTCAAAAGTGATGGCATGCCTACTTATCATCTTGCTAATATTGTGGATGACCATCTCATGGAAATTACACATGTGATTCGCGGTGAAGAATGGTTACCTTCTTTGGCGTTACATTATCAGCTATATGATGCATTTGGCTGGGAAGCCCCACAATTTGCACATTTGCCTTTAATCTTAAAGCCAGATCCTTCTAAGTACTTGAACAAAAACTCCATTGATAAGTTTACAGATATTTATTGTGATGAATTCCTTGGGAAATTTGATTATGATGCTGTTGAGTCGAGAAAAATTATAAGAGGCATCCTCGAGAATTTCAAAAACCTTTCTCAGCAACTAAAAATAAACGAGAACAAAGATTCTAATCTTAAAAAAGACATCAAAACGACTCTGAAAAAAGGAATGTATGGCAAGTTGAGTAAGCGTGATGGTGATAAAATTGGTTTCCCTGTATTCCCTTTGGAATGGATAGATCCAAAAACAGGTGATGTCGCAAGAGGTTACAAAGAAGACGGTTTCTTCCCTGAGGCTGTGATTAATTTCCTGGCATTTCTAGGTTGGAATCCTGGTACTGAGCAGGAGATTTTTAGCTTGGAGGAACTCATCAATGCTTTTGATTTAGCTAAGGTGAATAAAGCAGGCGCGCGATTCGACCCAGATAAAACCAAGTGGTTCAATCATCATTATATGCAAGAGCAAAACAATAATGATTTAGCTGAAAGTTTGAAACGCTCTAGGCCTGAGCTTGCTGATATCGACAGCAACTATATAGAATTGGTTGTCGGATTGGTTAAGGAACGTGCAACATTTGTTTCAGATTATTGGAGCTTAACCAGCTTCTTTTTTGAAGCACCTTCAAGCTATGATGAAAATGCGTTTAATAAAGCTATAAAAGAAGACACTAAATCTATTTTGGAGGAATTGGTTACTGTAGTTGAGCAAGCTGATGATTCTTCAAAAGATACACTTCAAGATACAGTAAAAGGCTGGATTACCTCAAAAGAGATCGGTTTTGGAAAAGTAATGATGCCGTTGCGTTTGGCTTTAGTTGGTGCTTTACAAGGTCCTGATGTGTTCGATATTATGTTTATGATTGGTAAAGCGGAAAGCTTAAGACGAATTAAGAGCTTAGTGAATAAAGCGTAAAATTTCTATTAAGATTAATTTACCTTAACAATTAAGGCGTCTTTCAGTCCTTTATTCTCTATAATATCGCCATCTAAGCTTTCGGTATCACCAACTAGAATAATGCTTCTGTCGGTCATTTCTATGGCATCGTGAGCAAGGTCTAATCCTGAACCGCCATAGTTTTTTTGCCATAACAAATCGCCAGATTCGTTAATCTTAATTACCCAATAATCATTATCTCCTTTGTTGTTGGTCAGATCCCCATCCAAGCTTTTGGTATATCCTGAAACAATATAGCCTGTCTGTCCTTTTCTGATCGAGGATGCAAAGTCAAAGTCAGAGCCTCCATAGTTTTTCTTCCATACTACATTACCATTATCGTTTATCTTGGCTAACCAAAAATCCGAACTGCCTTTGTTATTATCTACATCTCCATCTGAACTAAAACTGTTTCCAGCAATAATGTAACCATTATCGTTAGTTCTAACAATGCTTCTGGATTGATCAATTCCTGAGCCTCCTAATGTTTTTTGCCAAACTAAATTTCCTTCAATATCTAATTTTATCACCCAGTAATCGTAAGATCCTTGATTGCCTGTAATATCAAAATCCGTACTTTCTGAGAAACCAGCAATAACATAGCCTCCATCATTAGCTTGGACTACAGAAAACGAACGATCATTGTTAGTGCCTCCAAAATATCTTCTCCATTGTAAATCACCGTTAGCGTCTAGTTTGTGACACCAAAACTCCCCTACACCATGACGATTTGTTGATCTTGATGCTGTATCATTACCTTCCCCACCCGAAGCTGTTACGTCTAAAAAACCAGTCATGAAAAACCCTCCGTCATTAGTTGCTATTAAGCCATAAGCGTGGTCATGTCCTGAGAAACCATAGCTTTTTTCCCAAATAATATTCCCAGAATTGTCAAGCTTCAATATCCAGTTATCATGAAATCCTTCGTTGTTGCTTCCATCTCCATCACTGCTCATACTATACCCAACTATAGCATAGCCACCATCCGGTGTTTGTATTATTTTTTGACCTCTATCATCTCCAGATCCTCCATACGTTTTATTTAAAAGTATGTTTCCTTCTTGATCTAGTTTCAAAAACCAATAATCGTTTACTTCTAAGGTTTTGTTTGAGAGATCTCCATCCGTACTATTCGTATATCCTAAGACAGCAATATTTCCATCTTGAGTCTCAATCACAGAATATGCTATATCTTCATTGGATCCTCCAAAAGTTCTTGCCCATTGAACATCACCATTGAAGCTTGTTTGTGTGTTATCATCGTCATTAGCACAAGCAAAGCACAGGGCTAATCCTAATATTGCCGCTATCTTTTTCATTATTTTAATTACTGCTTCTTATTACAAATAATCCTCCATTAATATCACTTACAATAATGTTACCGCTAGGAAAATATGGATATACATTCCATGCTCCGCTAAAAGCTGTATCATTATCTTGTGGATATGTATCAAAAAATCCCGACTCGGTCATTGTCTGTGTTCCAACAGCATTGAGGCTTAATGCTCTCATTCCCGCAGTATAACTAGCCATGTAATATGTATTCCCAAGTACATAACCGTTATGATCAATAGCAGCTGTTGGCCCAAGATATTGGAAATGAAATTGCGGGTTGTCTAAATCGGTAAAATCAAAAACAAGGGTTCTGGTATTAAATCCAAATGTTTGTTCATCGGTTTCATCACCTAAGATAAAATAACGCATATCCTCAGTAAACCATCCTTGGTGTGTATAACCTATATTGCTATAGCTTATCGTTGATATGGATGTTGGGTTATCCTTATCGGATACATCAACAATAACAACTTCGTCTTCATTACTTCCTATTAAAATTTCTTTCCCTATATAATCTGCATCTGGTCCTGTATAATTAATCACTTGTGCATCGTGTGTGTAAGCGCCTTCTGAGTACCCGCCTGCGGCTTCAGGAAAGGTTGGGTTTTGAATATTCACAAAATGAGGTCCTCCATTAAATGTTGTTGTTCCAACAGCATAAGCAAATCCTGAAGACTCATTAATAACTATATTATGCGCATTACCAAATCCTGAGTAATGTCCATCTACACTAAAGGTAACTGGTGGGTTGGTAACATCTCTTAGTCTTGTAAGATCAAAAACCTGCATTCCATGATTGGGCGCTTCACTAACTATAAAGGCATGATTATTATATACCTTAACATCTCTCCAAGGGCTATTTTGGGTTTGTGTTGGTAAAGTCCCTAACATAATAGGGTTTATAGGATCAGAGATGTCTACAAAAGCAGTTCCTGAGTTTAATCCTACCAATGCGTATTCTTTAGAATTACTTGGGTCTACCCAGCCCCAAGAATCATTAGCTTCTACTGCACCTAAATCAGACAGTGACACGTGACTCATAAAATCAAATCCGTTACAGGGATATATTCCTGCTGCCAAACCATTGGTGCATGGCTCTCCTATAACCTGAGCAGGGTCTGGATCGTTGTTTTGACCTCCACCATCATTATCATCAGAACAACTAATTAAAAAAATGAAGCAAAATAAAGGCACAAAAAGTTTGGTGCCAATGATTAATCTTTTCATAGGGACAATTTTTTTAAGTCTTAAAGTTAACCATAAAATGTGACTCTTTGTCTTAAAGTATCAAAGACATTTTTAGTTATGAAACTAAAAAAACACAGCAACACCAAAAATCAACATGCTTTGATTGCCTTTAAAGTTGCTCTCTCCACCAGTGGTATCGAGGTTTTGGTCATTGAGTTTCTCTAGAGTATTTAAGAAGCTGTATACATAATGTGCAGAGACTTTGAAATGATCAAAACCAGCAGTTGCACCAACCATTCCATTTACGTTAAAATTGGAAACATCTTCGATGTCTTTTGCTTGGAGGTTGGTATAGTTTTGAATAAAATAGTTTTCATGGCTTCCATCCTGAAGCTCTAAATTGCTATTGTATTGTAGCATTGGGCCCGCATCAATGGTAATGTTGTTGCCTACAAGCTTCAAGTGGCCAATCAATCCAGCCTGTACAGTAAATACTTTGTATTCGGTAAGCGTAGTTTCTGTGCTTGCGCCAGTTGTCCTGGTTTCAATCTCAAAAGGATTCTGGGTAAGCTGAATCATATAACTGAGATTATACCATTTGTTTGGCAAATCAACAGTTGCAGAAGCACCAAGCATCCATCCTGTTCCTTTTTTGGTTTCAAAGTTGTCTGTAATGATATCGTATTGGGTGAGACCTCCCATAATTCCAACATTGTTTTGGATGCGATATCTGCGATGCTGCGAGAAACAGACTGTAACAAAACCTATACAAAAGACTACTAATAAGGAAAGTTGCTTAATTTTCATGTTCTTGGTATCAAAGGGCATAAATATAACTTAATTTAGCATCAATTATTTTGTCTAACCATTAAAACACTGTTATGGGTCAATTTATTTTCATTCCTGTTATTTTTTTCGGTCTTATTATTCTAATCTCTGCATTCTTCATTGTAAAGCAGCAAACTGCAGCTGTTATTGAACGCTTTGGTAGATTCCATAGCATAAGACATTCAGGATTACATATCAAAATCCCTCTTGTTGATAGAATTGCAGGAAAATTGAGTTTGAAAATCCAGCAATTGGATGTTATTGTAGAAACAAAAACCTTAGACGACGTATTTGTACGTTTGAAGGTTTCCGTTCAGTATAAAGTAATTAAGGATAAGGTTTACGAGGCTTTCTATAAGCTAGATTATCCTCACGATCAAATTACGTCTTACGTTTTTGATGTGGTGCGTGCCGAAGTACCAAAGATGAAATTGGATGATGTCTTTGTAAAGAAAGATGATATTGCTATTGCTGTTAAGTCTGAATTGAATGACGCCATGCAAGATTATGGCTATGACATCATTAAAACTTTAGTGACAGATATCGATCCTGATTCTCAAGTTAAGGCTGCAATGAATAGAATTAATGCTGCTGAGCGCGAAAAGATTGCTGCACAGTTTGAAGGTGATGCACAACGTATTCTTATTGTTGAAAAGGCTAAAGCTGAAGCTGAAAGCAAGCGCTTACAAGGTCAAGGTATTGCTGATCAACGTCGTGAAATTGCTCGTGGTTTAGAGGAATCCGTAGAAGTACTAAATGGTGTTGGTATCAACTCACAAGAGGCATCTGCCCTTATCGTTGTAACGCAGCACTATGATACACTTCAGTCTATTGGTGAGGAAACTAATAGTAACCTCATCTTATTGCCAAACTCTCCACAGGCTGGTAGCGATATGCTAAACAATATGGTAGCTAGTTTTACAGCAAGTAACCAAATTGGAGAGGCTATGAAGCAACAGAATAACAAAAAGAAGGAAGAGGAATAAAGAATTCTCGACTTCCTTTCAAATAACAGAACCCTCGATGTAATGTCGAGGGTTTTTTTTGGTTAATTAAAAACGTTTTTGGATTTCTCAAATAGCTCCAGTCCCTTTTCTTTTATTTCTTTCTGAGCTGCATCTATAGATTCTTCTGAGGAGTATTTATTAATGTTCTTTTGCAAGTCTGTAATAAAGTCTAAACTGCTTTTTAGTTCTTCAGGAGCATTGATATTATTGGCTTTTAAAACACGTTCCCAATCGACTTGTTTTGCTTGTGCATACATATAGCTTGCAACAATTTTACTCAAAAATATTTTGTCATAAACTCCATTGAGAACCTTGTCTGTCTCTCTTTTTTCTATATAAGATATGGCTTCGTCAATAGATTTCTTTTCTGCATCGGAAAGTATATCGCTTGTTTTTAGCTCTTGTAGAGCTGCTATTGCTTTTTCTGGGTTTTCTTTTTTGGTATAGAAATAAACTTTTACTGCTTGTATAATTTCATTATTAGCTCCCGACTCGTCCGCAATTTCTATAGCGGTTTCAAAATCTTTCATGGCTTCTTTTTCAGAAACCTCATTGTCCATTTTGAGTCGATCTAAGCCTCTCAAAAGATAATTTAAAACCAGAATATATTCTCTTGCATTCTCCTTGGTTTCAAAACCAAATCCTGAAATATTAAATGACGTGTAAAAGTTGGCTTCAGGATGCTTTTCAATCCAATCGATATTCTGTGTTAACTCGTGCTCTGATAAATAATAGAGTTCCTTTTGAAACAGCATAAGGTTTCTAAATATCATGAAAACAGCCTTGAATTCACCATCTGGAATTATTTCTGGATCGACCATAGACAATTCATAAGAAAATGACCATTTTCCGAAGTCTCTTAACACTAAACCAAATGCGGCAAAAGCTATATGCTCTCCTGCTTTTTGTTGTTTTATTTCTTCAGCTGTTAGGTTGCGCCCAGTTGAATTATTCTCAAAAAAAGACGGTAAAATATCTTCATCAAAATCTTCTATGATATCTTTTGATGTCTTGAATGTTCTATAGAATCTAATGTAATCTAAAGCGGTTAATTCACTATTTCGATCCTTATTGTAAAGCTTTTTAAACTCTGAATTTGTTTCAATAATATCTTCTATCTCTGGATGTTCCTTTTTTAGCTTAGCTAGTTGTAAGCTGTCCATCTCAGAGATTTTTTTATTGACTTTAATGTACTTATATAGCAGTGTTGGAAGCGTATTGATTTTCGATTCTAATGCTTTTCTATCTTCTTCAATCAATACAGATTTATCTTCTTCCTTTTCTAGCATGGAGCAGCCAAACGCGAGAAAGGCCACTATAATTAGAGTTATCTTTTTGATATTCATTATCAAACTATATGGTTTTAGCTTCCGCAACCAATAACTCATTCTTATCTTCTAATGCCTTTGCTATGAAATCATTAATTGCATCGTTGCGTTCTAAGCCATTTTGAAGCATTACATTAAGCGTTATCGTTGTAGCGATACGTGTGCCTACTTTTTTTGCAGCGGTGCCAAATAAAGGCTCTAAATCTTCATAAGCGACATTCTTGGCAAGCTCTTGTATCTCTACTTTGACTTTTTGTTGCTTTTCTTCAGGAAGATTGGTGTATTTCTTTCCTAGTTGCTTAATCACGTCGATAGGCTTGCGCTGTGATTGCTGCTGAGGTTTTGGTTGGTTTTGGTTGGTGTTCTGTTTCGGTTTACTTCGACTACGCTCAGCACTAGTCTGCTTTGCCCAAGTATCTCTAAGTCCAACTGTTTTGTTGAATACTAGATGTTCGGAAGTTGAATCGTCATCAACATTAAAATATCCTAGCCTCTGGAACTGGAATCGCTCTCCTACTTCAACATTAGCCAAGCTTGGTTCTATAAACGCTTCTCTAACTCTTAACGAATTAGGGTTTATAAACTCCATGAAGTCCTTGTCTCCATGACCATCTGGAGCTTCGTCCATAAACAAGCGATCGTATTCTCTTACTTCTGCTTTAATAGCGTGTTTTATAGATACCCAATGCAGTGTGCCTTTAACTCTTCGGGATGTATCTGTATCGTAAGTACAATGAATTTCTGTAATATTTCCTTCTGAATCTTTGACGACGCTTTCTGCTTTAATGATATATGCATTCTTAAGTCTTACCTCGCCTCCAAGTTTCAATCTGAAAAACTTATTACCTGCTTCTTCCTTGAAATCTTCACGCTCTATATAAAGCTCCCGAGAGAATGGTACTTTCCTAAACCCTGCGCTTTCATCTTCCTGATTGTTTTCTGCTTCTAACCATTCTTCTTTATCTTCAGGATAATTAGTGATAACCAGCTTCACAGGATCCAAAACGGCCATAACACGGTTGGTGGTTTTGTTGAGATCTTCTCTAACACAAAACTCCAGCAGTGATACGTCTATAACATTATCGCGCTTCGCGACTCCTACTCTTTCAATAAAATGACGAATCGATTTCGGTGTGTAGCCTCTTCGTCTTAAACCAGAAATTGTTGGCATTCTAGGGTCATCCCAGCCAGTCACAACACCTTCATTAACCAAGCGCAATAACTTACGTTTACTCATGATGGTATAACTCAAATTCAGTCGCGCAAATTCACGCTGTTTTGGTGGTAATGGCAATGATTCTTTGTCATATTCATAGACATTGTCTCTAAACCAGTTATACAACTTTCTATGCGGCTTAAATTCTAAAGAGCAAAGCGAATGTGATATCTGTTCTATATAGTCGCTTTCACCGTGTGTCCAGTCGTACATAGGGTAGATACACCACTCATCTCCTGTTCTATGGTGATGTGCATACATGATGCGATACATGATTGGATCGCGCATCAGCATATTTGGGTCTTCCATATCGATTTTAGCACGAAGTACATGTGTACCTGCTTCGAACTCACCATTCTTCATTCTGGTGAATAAATCGAGGTTCTCTTCTATACTTCGGTCTCTGTATGGGCTGTTTGTTCCAACTTGTGTTGGTGTGCCTTTTTGTTCAGCCATTACTTCAGAAGTTTGGCTATCTACATACGCTTTTCCGTCTTTAATCAACTGAATTGCCCAATCGTATAGTTTTTGGAAATAGTCTGAAGAATACAGTTCATTTTCCCATTGGTAACCAAGCCATTGTATGTCTCGCTTTATAGCATCTACGTATTCTTGCTCTTCCTTTGCTGGGTTGGTATCATCGAATCTAAGGTTTACGGGTGCATTGTAGTGCTCTCCCAGTCCAAAACTAATCCCAATAGCTTTGGTGTGACCAATATGTAAATATCCATTAGGTTCTGGCGGGAAACGAAACCTCAGCTTATCTTTTGATAAACCATTGGCTAGATCTTCTTCTATAATTTGCTCAATAAAATTGAGTGATTTGTATTCTGACATTTAACAAAAATTTCGTCTGCAAAATTAGACAAAATAAGTAAGACTGTTGTAACAAACAGCGGTAGTTAGACACTTATATTTTAAACCAAATTATTATGCAACATAGAAATTATAAGTGTCCAAAATGTAGCAATAGAGAATATACTGTAAGTCAAATGCGTGCCACAGGTGGTACATTGTCCAAAATATTTGATATACAGAATAAAAAGTTTACCAGCGTTACTTGTGATCGTTGTTCCTACACTGAATTCTACAAAACTAAAACCAGCGCTATTAGCAACGTTTTTGACTTCTTTACCAACTAGTTATTCTGAGTAAATGAAGTGAGACGAAGAATCTAAGTATACGAAATCAAGAGATTCTTCATTCCCATTTCGACTCCGCTCAATGTCCATTCTGAATGACAAATGTTATAGTTTACACCAATTTAAAATTTCTTTCAGAAATTCACACGAAGTGAGAAAGCGTAGTATTACTTTTGTGGTATGGGAACGATTATCTTAGAAAACATACGACTCTATGCTTATCATGGCTGTTTGCCTGAAGAAACTAAAATAGGTAGTGATTACAGAGTTGATCTTGAGGTTAAAGGCGACTTAGGACTTTCTTCTAAATCTGATGCTCTAGAAGATACAATCGATTATGTGTTCTTAAATAGGGTTATTGCTGAAGAAATGGCTATAACTTCTAAGTTATTGGAAACTGTTGCTAAGCGTATTCTAGGTCGTATTATATCTGAGCATGAGATGGTTAAAAAAGCTACTGTTTCTGTGAGTAAACTAAATCCGCCAATTGGTGGTGATGTGCAAAGCGTAACGATAAAAATGACCGAAAGGCGAAAAAAATAGCGCCTAATGGTGTAAACTGTATAGTTTTTATATATTTGTCGTCCGTTATAAATGGCGTCTTGGCCGAGTGGCTAGGCAGAGGTCTGCAAAACCTTTTACAGCGGTTCGAATCCGCTAGACGCCTCCAAAAACCTCTAGGCTATGCTTAGGGGTTTTTTTAATGTCCGTTGGGTAGTTTGTCTTTTATTGGATTAATATTCTCTAGACGTTCTTTATTCTTTTGATAGGCTTCCGGAAATAAGCCTTGAACAAATAATAGAATTCCAAAACCTAATATTACAAGTGCAACAATCTTCTTCGTCTTGAAAATTAAACGTGGTGTAAGCCTGCTTTTTAAACGTTTGGCTAGGAAAATCTTTATTAAATCTACTAGGAAATAAACCACCAGCATAGTTACCACAAAGACCATTACTCCGTTTTCCGAACTGGTAATTGTACTGCCTATGACAATAAAGCCAAGCCAGCCTAATAGTACACCAATATTGATGAAGTTCAGCAAAAATCCTTTTAGAAATAACTTTCCGTAGTCTTTGTTGTTAATTTCTACTTTTTGGTGTTCTCGTACTATGGATCGAAAAGATTTAGAGGTTTTTATAAATGAAATGATGCCGTAAGTAATCAATAACACGCCTCCAAAGACTAGGAAGTTAGGATCGTCTTTTATCTTATCTAGTAAATTATTGATACTAGAAAATGCTAAAAGAATAAATACTATATCTGCTAAGATGACACCCATATCAAAGACAATAGCACAACGAAATCCTTTTGTAGCACTAGTTTCTAGTAATACAAAAAATACTGGTCCTATAGTAAAGGCCAGTATTATTCCGAATGGTATTGCTGCTAAGATGTCATCTAGCATTGTATAGATTATTTATCGTTAAAAAGATACTATTTATTCTTTAATACTATACGTCATATCTTGAGTGATTCGTTTTACCTTATTAGGCCTTTTGGTTCTACTCACTTGGATTTGTCGCATTGTTTGCGGTAAACGATCTTTTATTTTATCGTACTTTTCATTTAATTCTTCTTGATCCATTACTACACCTTCAGCTTTATTAAAAACTTTGGTGATTCGCTTCATTTGCTTCTCATCTTCATAGTCTACTAAGAAGAACTTTGATGCAGCTGAAATAGCTCCTAGCCTTCCTTTAACTTCTAGAAAATATACGCCTCCTGCTTTTAGATCTGCTTCTACAAAATCAAAATTCTCTGACTTTACCCAAAACAAATGTTTTCCTGGCTCACATTCGTATCTAAAGTAATTTACACCGTTAAATCTTCCTAAATACTCGTCTTTATCAAAAAACTTAAAATTCATCAGTGGTCCAGGTGAAGCTGTTCTTATAAAATAAATTACAGATTTACCTTCTGATGGTGGCTCTACTGTTATCTGAGAAAAACTAAATTGAAAAGATAATAGTAAAGCTAAAGAAATAAGTAGTTGTTTCATGGGATTAATGCTAATTTATATGTTTTACATGCGTTTTATACGTCCTCCAAAGACCCTGCTTTCATCAACACGTTTTGGGTCTCCGTAAATGTATACGTCTCCTCCTGCTCTAATTTTTATTTTAAGCAATTCTGATGCATTGATATGTGCTACTCCCGCAGCTCTGATGGCAACTTCAGAATTTTCAGATTTACAGGTTTCTCCTTTATAAATTCCTCCTGTATATAGTGAAATGTCTTGGTTTTTTGCGGTTCCAGATAATTCTATAGATCCTCCTGTTACTGATCTTATATCTGCATAGGTAACATTAACATCTGCTTTTATTTTACCGCCTTCTTGTGTTTTTAGTTCGATTTCGAATTGCTCAATAGTATCGTCTACCATTACATAAGCACCTTCATTAGCATCAATGACTTCTATGTTGGTATAGTAAAGTGTAACTGAAGTATTATTACCATCGAAAATCTCTTCAAGCTTCATCTTGATTTTCAGCTTTCCGTTTTTGTTCACAATCTTTACATCTTCGGTATTTTTTCCAGATATAACTACTTTATCTATATCCGATTTTACCATTTTTACTTCTATAAGATCGTATACTTTTAAAGTTGAAAATTCTCCTACAGTTTTCTCTCTTGTGTTTTGTGCTATTATACTTGTTGATAAGCATAACAACAGCATAACTAATGTTTTTTTCATGATTAAGGATTAATTGTTTTTTGCTTTATTATCAAATAGTATTCCGAAGATTATTGTTAGGCTACTTTTACTGCTGTTCCTGTAACAGAAACGCCAAAATAATATCCTTGGCCAACAGGTTCAAAATCAATATGAATTCCTACTACTGCATTTGCTCCTAATGCTTTGGCATTATTTCTTAGTTCTTGAAAAGATTCTTCTTTGAGTTCATCTAAGGCTTTTTCCATATCCTTAGCTTGTCTTGTTTTACTTCCAAATGCAGTCATATCACGCATTTTCATGTTTACTCCAGTTACTATACCCAGGTAATCTACAATCTTGTGGTGTTCTATAGTATGTGTTGTTGTTAATATCATATTGAAAAATTTTGAGCTAATTTAAGAATCCTCTGGCTTTCCTAAAAGGTGAAAATCGAGATGTTTTTTTACTAAATCTGTTTCTTTAACTTTTACCAAAACCTCATCGCCTAGCTGGTATACATTTTTGCTTGTTCTGCCTATAATAGCAAACTCTTTTTCCACAAATTCATAATGATCGTCTTCTATGTCTTTCAACCTTACCATGCCTTCACACTTATTATTAATAATCTCTACATAAATTCCCCATTCAGTTACGCCAGAAATTACTCCAAGGAACTCTTCGTCTTTGTGATCTTGCATAAACTTTATCTGCATATACTTTATTGAATCGCGCTCTGCTTTTGTGGCTAAGTATTCCATATTGCTAGAGTGCTGGCACTTTTCTTCATAAACTTCTTCATTTGCAGATTTTCCACCATCTAAATATAGCTGTAACAATCGATGCGCCATGACATCTGGATAGCGTCGAATTGGTGAAGTAAAATGACTATAATAATCGAATGCTAAACCGTAATGACCTATATTTTGAGTTGTATACTCAGCTTTACTCATTGAGCGAACAGCTAAGGTATCGACCATATTCTGCTCCTTCTGCCCTTTTACATCTTTCAGTAATTTATTCAGTGAAGCTGTAGTCGTTTTTCTATCTCTAAAATCTAATTTGTAACCAAAACGAGAGACTATATTCTGAAGCGCAGCTAGTTTACTATCATCTGGTTCATCATGGACACGATAGACAAAGGTTTTCTTAGGGTTTTGCTTTCCGATGAATTCAGCGACTTTTTTATTGGCTAACAGCATGAATTCTTCGATAAGCTTATTAGCATCTTTGCTTTCTTTAAAGAAGACTCCAGTTGGATTGTTGTCATCGTCTAGATTAAACTTCACCTCTATTTTATCAAAAGATACGGCTCCTGAAGACATGCGTTTTAAGCGCATTTTTTTTGCTAATCTATCCAAAACCAAAACTGCTTCTGCTATTTCTGGTTTTGTATCATAAGCTTTTCCTGTTAAGGATACTTCCTTTGGAATATTAGTATTTATGTGGTGGTTTCGACTCCGCTCAGTGACCATGTTATTCTCTATAATAGACTGTGCTTCTTCATAAGCAAAACGTGCGTCACTATAGGTTACTGTTCTTCCAAACCATTGGTCCTTTATTTCTGCTTTATCATTGAGTTTAAAGACTGCAGAGAATGTGTATTTTTCTTCATGCGGTCTCAGAGAACAAGCATTGTTGGATAATATTTCTGGAAGCATTGGCACTACTCTATCTACCAAATAGACTGAGGTTGCTCTATTGTAAGCTTCATCATCTAGAATAGTATTTGGTTTTACATAATGCGATACGTCTGCAATGTGAATTCCTACTTCGTATAAACCATCTTCTAAAACTTGAAATGATAAGGCATCATCAAAGTCTTTTGCATCTTTAGGGTCTATCGTAAATGTTAAGACCTCGCGCATATCTCTTCGGTTTGCGATCTCTTTAGCTGTAATTGAAGTATCTAGATCGTCAGCATATTTTTGAACATCGTAAGGAAATTCATAAGGTAATCCATACTCTGATAAAATGGAATGGATCTCTGTGTTATGTTCGCCTGGTTTTCCTAAAACTTTTAAAACCTTTCCATAAGGTGAATCCGCTTTATCTGGCCAATCTTCGAGTCTAACAAGTACCTTATCTCCCTCCTCTGCTTTGTTAGTCTTATTGATAGGTACAAAGATGTCTTTGTACATTTTTGGTGAATCTGGTATTACAAAAGCATAGCGTTCGTTAACCTGAATAACACCAACATATTCTGTTTTTTCTCGTTTTAGAATCTGAGTTATTTCCCCTTCTATTTTACCTCGCTTTCTACGTTTATAAGCATAGAATTCTACCTCATCTCCATCTAGAGCTTTGTTAATATTATTGGATGCAATAAAGATATCTTCATCAAAATCATCAGTAATTACGTATCCATTTCCTTTGGCATTAAGGTCTAAAATACCTGTATGATATTCAGCTGTAACAATGGCCTTATATTTTCCTCTATCTACTTGTTCTATTTCTTGCTTAGCATGAAGTTTTGCTAATGTCTTTATAATCTGATTACGACTACTTGCATCATTAACACCTAGCTTCGCTGATATTTGTTTGTAGTTGAACGTCTTGTTACGTTCTTTTTTTAAAATATTAAGGATTGTGTTGGTTAGATTAGTAATCCTTTTAGAGGATCGCTTTTTTTTCTTTCTTGGCATAATTCATTCTATACCAACAAAACTACGGTTAAAAAATTAATAGCCATTTCTTTAGTATTAAATTTTTATAAAACAATATGTTTTCAACACATAATAACATTATCATATTTTTTTCTTTTTTAAAATTTAAATAAAATGGTAATTATTATAGCTTGTGAATTGTGGATATAACTTTTTCAGAATAAATTTTGATTATATATAATTTACAATCAATCAATGTTTAATTAACATTAATAAACTATATAACTATCTTATTAATAGCGTAAAAACGATTTTTTACACACAGCTGTTAATAACACTTGTTAATAATATTTGTTGATTAAATTCTTTCAGTTTTACTGTTGATATTATTGAATTTGTTGTGTAAAACTTTCATTTAAAAAAGGATCTATTTTTTTGGAAATATAGATTCTTTTATCAATTAGAAATTATCTTCAGAAATAAAAAAAATAATTTTTAATAATTGTGAACACTTATTAACATTACTATGAAAAAGTCATGAACAGGTTTTATAATTTGTAACTTTACATTTTAAACAAATCACCTAAAAAGTTATGAAAATTGCCATAGGAAATGACCATGCAGGAACCGATTATAAGAAAGTAATCGTAGCATATTTAGAAGCTAAAGGAATTACAGTTACCAATTATGGAACCAATACTAGTGATAGTGTGGATTATCCAGATTTTGTTCATCCTGTAGCTCAAGATGTTGAAGATGGTAATGTAGATTTTGGGATTATTATTTGTGGAAGTGGAAATGGTGCAAACATGACTGCTAACAAACACCAAAAAGTGCGTTCAGCACTTTGCTGGACTAAAGAAATTGTAGCTTTAGCGAGACAACATAATAATGCTAACATCTTAAGTATTCCGGCACGATTTACTGCTCAACAACAGGCTATAGAAATGGTAGAAACTTTTTTAATTACAGATTTTGAAGGAGGCCGTCACGAAAGACGTGTAGATAAAATTGCGATTTCATGCTAAATGGGTCACCATCACGATCATAATCACCACCATGATCTAAAAGGAAGAAACCTCCTCATTTCTATTATCCTCAATATTGCTATTACCATAGCTCAAGCTATAGGTGGTATTGTATCTGGAAGCCTTTCCCTACTTAGTGATGCGCTCCATAATTTT
This sequence comes from Winogradskyella sp. 3972H.M.0a.05, assembly GCF_040493455.1. Taxonomy (NCBI): domain Bacteria; kingdom Pseudomonadati; phylum Bacteroidota; class Flavobacteriia; order Flavobacteriales; family Flavobacteriaceae; genus Winogradskyella; species Winogradskyella sp. 3972H.M.0a.05. The sequence continues at coordinate 385,482 of NZ_JANFDA010000001.1, forward strand.
AGCGATGTATTATCATTGGTAATTAGCTATATCGCTTCAAAGCTTGCTAAACGAAAAGCTTCTTACACCAAAACATTTGGATATAAACGAGCCGAAATTTTAGCTGCGTTCATTAATGCAGCCACTTTGGTTATCGTAGCTGTATTGTTAATTATTGAGGCTATAGAGCGTTTCTCTAATCCTGTCGAAATAGAATCCAATCTGGTAATATGGCTGTCATTAATTGCAATTTTAGGTAATGGATTTAGTGTTTTATTACTGAGAAAACAATCTCATAATAACCTCAACATGAGATCTGCTTATGTACACCTATTTACAGATATGATGGCAAGTATAGCGGTGTTGATTGGTGGTTTGTTCATGAAATTTTATGGGATTTATATTGTAGATAGTATACTAACCTTGGCTATTGCCATATATCTTATCTGGGTTGGTTATGATTTATTGATCAAATCCACTAAAATATTGATGCTATTTGCACCAGAGCATATTAATGTTGAAACTTTGGTAGATAGGGTTAATACAATTGATGGTGTTAAAAAAATTCATCATGTACATTTGTGGTGTCTCAATGATGATGAACTTCATCTTGAAGCTCATGTCGATTTAAACAATAATATTACTATTGAAGATTTTAATGATATATCAAAACAAATAGAAACACTAGTTTATAACGAATTTTCGGTGAATCATGTTACGCTTCAACCAGAATTCAATAAAGAAGATCCTAAGGATATTATAGTTCAAGATTAATGATAGAGATTACAGTAAAAACATATTCAGAACTTACGAAAGACAATCTATATGATATGTTTCAATTACGATCAGAAGTATTTGTTGTAGAGCAAGATTGTGTGTATCAGGATATAGACGGAAAAGATAAAAAAGCACTTCATGTTTTGGGTTATAAAAACAATGAATTGGTTGCTTACACCAGAATCTTTAAACCAGGAGATTACTTTGAGGAGTCAAGCATAGGTAGAGTAGTGGTTAGAGAAAAAGAACGGAAATTTAAATACGGTTATGATATTATGCGAGCTTCTGTTGAAGCTATCAAGACACATTACAACACCAACCTAATAAAGATCTCCGCGCAGACATACCTAAAACGTTTTTATAATAATCTAGGATTCAATAAAGTAGGAGAGGAGTACCTCGAAGATAACATTCCTCATGTGGCAATGCTTTACAGAGAATAAATATGAAACACGTCGCACCTCAACTTATCGTAAACAGTGTACCAGAATCTGTAGAATATTATACCAAAAAGCTAGGTTTTAAGGTCGAATGGATTCATGAGCATAATCCAAAGTTTACTATAATTAGCAGAGAAGGTGTAACGCTAATGCTTAGAGAGTTACAAGAAGAAGGGCATGTAAGGCCTAATAAAGTTCCTTTTGTAGCTTCAGGGTGGCATCATAGTGATGGCAAGGAAGCATGGGACGTTTACATTTGGGTTGAAGATGCAAAAGCATTGTATGAAGAGCTTATCAATAAAGAAGTCTCTGTATTGAAACCATTATCGAAATCAGAATATGGAAACTTAGATTTTGAAATTGAAGATATAAATGGATACGTCCTGTGTTTTGGACAAATATTAGATTAATCCGAAGTGCCTTCAACCTTAGTAACAAGGATTTCAACACGCCTATCAAATTTTGGATCACCACCTAATGGGAATCTTCGACGTAAACCTTCATAATTCATGCGAGAACGACTCACTCCTTTTTTAGCTAAGTAATCATATACAAACTTAGCTCTAGCAACGGACAGATTACGCTTTCGTGTTTTACGATCCATAGCATCTCGGGTACCATAAGTGCAGCAAACATGACCCTGAATAGTAAAATGAATATCTTTTCGTTTTACTAGAATATCACCTATTTCTTCAATCGTTTTTTTAGATTCAGGAACCAAGTAACTATAACCAGTTCTAAACAATAAATTATCGAGTAGTATTTTGTCACCAACCTTAAGTTCTCCTTGCAGTTTATCCGCAGCTTCAGGTTCTTTTATCTCTTTAGGTCTAGGAGGAAAGACCTCTTTTACAATAATCTCTACTTTTCGGTTTAGACCTCTGATTTTTTCAAGATCATCCTCATGAACAATTTTTAGTAGTATTTCGCCTTTACCATCAACATTGGTGATCAAAGATTCATCAAATTCGTTGTTAGAGAATACTTCTTTTATAGCATCTGCACGGTTTTGAGAAAGGACTAGATTATAATTATCACTACCTCTATCATCACAGAAACCGTAAATAGAGATTTTTTCAATATCAAGGTTTTCTATTTGAGAAAGAAATAACAATAAGCGGCTGTATTCGGTAGAAACAATATCATATTTATCTGTCTCAAAATACACTTCGTGCCTACGTTCCTCTTGGGCAGACAATAACTGCGAAAATATCAATATGGTAAGGAAAATTCGCTTCATTGATGGCTATTAATCTTTTTAAATATAACTATTTTTCAATTGTTAACGCAAATAATTACGATAAGCAGCGGGGTCATTTAGTATTTCTGTAGCCTTTTTTATTTCAGGATTATTGATTGTATAATAATCGTATAAACCTTCGCTATAGAAGTTCTGTTTAATAATTTCATCTGTAAGTAAAGCCATTATTTGAGCCTTGTTTTGGTCTACAGCTTTAGCCTTATATGAATTAATAGTGTTGATTACAGCATTAAAATCGGATTGAATTTCAGAACTGAGGCCTTCTTCATCTGCAACAGATAACACATTATTAAACGCTTTCTCAGTTTTGGTCTCAAAACTGAAGTTTTTAGAATTCAAAAATGCTTTGAAATCTCTAAAATCACTATCGTTTAACTTGAATGTACCCAAATCGTTAATCGAGTTCTTGTGCAGATAACTAGTAGCATAATTGAAGATTAAAAATTCATCCATTATCGCTTTAGTGATAGGTGAGTGGTTAGACAAATCAATTTTCACATCTGGTTCTATACCACCACCATCAAAGACATTGCGACCATTTTTGGTTTTAAAAGTGTTATAGTTTTCTTTTTTGACTCTGGTAGCATTACCATCCTCATCCCTGTTCCAATAATCTAGAGCCTGTATACATCTTCCAGAAGGTGTGTAATATCTAGAAATGGTAACCTTCATTTGGGTCCCATAGATTAATTGCTTTGGGCGTTGTACCAAACCTTTCCCAAAGCTACGAGAACCAATAACCACTGCTCTATCTAGGTCTTGTAATGCGCCAGCAACAATCTCACTAGCAGAAGCGCTTCGACCATTAATAAGCACAACCAAAGGAATATCAAGGTCTTCAGGTGGCTTAGGTGTGTAATATGTTTTATTATACTTCTTTACTTTAGATTTTGTAGTTACCACCAATTGATTTTGAGGCACATAGAAATTAACAATTTTAATTGCCTCTCTAAGCAAACCACCAAGATTACCCCTAAGGTCTAAAACCAATTGTTGAGCGCCTTGGTTTTTGAGCGCTCGCATAGCAGTTAATGTTTCCGAAGCAGCCTTTTCATTGAATTTTCTAAGAACAATATATCCGGTTTTACCATCGATCATTGAATAATGAGGGACCGCATGAATATCTACAGATTCTCTTTGTATAGAAGCCGTATTAGTCTGGCCGTTTCTTATGTAAGTTAGCGTTACATTGCTTCCAGCTGCACCTTGCAATAAGTTACCTGCGTCGTCTTTAAAATCTGCAACAGACACATTATCCACCTTAATAATTTCATCGCCAGCTTTTAAACCAGCTTTATCAGCAGCATAACCTTTGTATGGTTCCACAATGACCAGTTTGTCTTTTAGGGTTAGTACGTTAGCACCAATTCCAGTATAATCTCCAGCATTATTTATTCTTGCGTCTTGCACATCTTGCTCGTTAAAGAACTGGGTATACGGATCGAGGTCGTCTAACATACTTTTTATAGCAGTATCCATTAAATCAGCAGGATTGGTATCATCCACATAATTCATGTTTACTTCTTTATAGAGTGTTGTGAAGATTTCGATTTGTTTAGCAATTTCGAAGAAATCGTTTTTAAATGCAGTAGTAGAGATAAAAACTACAACAGCAACAACAGGAATTACTATTCGCTTTTGTAATAGATGTTTCATGATTATTTTTTTAAGTATTTGAAGTAGTAGCCAAGAACTTTTCAAACAATTGCTTCATTTTGGCATTGAGGGCTTCAAAAGTTGTACCATCTTTACTAAGGTACAAAATCATAAACGCATAAGATGTTGAACTATTGTTAAAAAAATCAGCTTTATTTAGGCGATAAGCTTCACGCATCAAGCGCTTTATTCTGTTCCGATCTACGGCGTTTTTAAAGTAACGCTTAGATACAGACACACCAGTTTTTATAACAGCTTCATCATCGTGCGTGGTCTGAAGATAGATTAGCTTTAGCGGAAAGGCACTAACCGATTGCCCTTCTTTAAATAAAAGATCGATCAAGATTTTGCTCTTCAGCTTTTCTTTTTTAGGGAAAGATGCATCCATTAGATTATAATAACTCTAGTTTAGAGAACGACGATGCAAAGCAGTTTCGAGGTCTACAATTTTACTTTCCAGATCGTGAAGTCTATCATAGATATCCACGGGCTCTGGCATTTGTTTGGATGCGTACATGGTAACATACCACATTTCTTCAATGTCTTCTGCGTTTATAGTATAAGTTGGATAGTTACCATCTTTATTGTCGCTTTTTAGAATCAATTTTTGACGTTCCTCAACTCTATTGATAACACGCTTTAGCACAACACCTTCAGCTTTACTAACAATGACATAAACACGACCATCCTTTATGTCTCTTAGGTCTTCGACATATTTACCAAAAACTAGGTCGCCATCAAAAAACGTACGAACCATTGAATTTCCTTTTACTTCGAAACAACGATACGTACCATTAGTAAGGTGAGGCATATGGAAAGAAGGTAAAGATTCTATATATTCCGGATCACCATAACCATTCAAATAACCAGCCCTTGCTTGAACAGGAACATACACCACATTCTCATCACCAGTTTCATTAACAGCAACGACTTGAGGAATTCCTGAATATGTTTGAATTTGACCAGCTTCAGACTTAAGCATAATGTCACTCCTGTTAAAGAGGTAATCTGGGTTGATATCAAACTCTTTTATAATTGCCGTAAGCACGTCATAGCCAGGTTTGGTTTTTTTACGAGACCCATCAGACTGTGGTCTTCCATTAACAATACTGTCTATTGTTGTTCCTGTAACGCCAATACGTTTAGAAAACGAAAAATTATTCAAATTGAAATGATTGATGATCGCTTTTATTTTATCGTCTATTGCTTCCATAAGTAAAAAAACAGGTAAAACTTTTTACAAAATAATTATAAATATGTTTGTATTAATTTGTAAAATGATGTATATTTGTACTCAGATTTGTTGCTAATATAGTGAAAATAGCAGTGAATTCAAACATTTGTAATAATTATAAATGTTTTTTGATTAGATTTTTTCCAAGACGTCTTTTTGAAATCTAAATTTTGGGCTGTAAATCAATAAGTTAAGATTTACAGCGCATTTAAAGTTTATGCCTTGTATTAAGGCGATTGTACACGAAGAACCTGTTAGAAAAGCGAAAAATTAAACAGTTCTAAGTAAAGAACTTAAACGAATGTATAAACTTTAAAATTAAAAAATGAGTACAGAAAATAAGAACAAACAAACCTTATTTAGGTTTGTGAGTTTAAGAAACCCAAATCTAACAGAAACAAAAAAAGAGAACTTAGCTTTTATCCACAGACCATTAGATGTAACAGGTGTATTTGATGAAGCTAGCGCTTCTGACACAAAAACCAGATTTCAGGCCTTATTGGCTAAAGCTGGAGAGTTTGCGTCTAGTGCTTATAGATCCGTAGGTGACATAGAAAAGGCGGGCTTGGATGGCTTACAAAAGGTTGGAGAGTCTATAAATAAAGGAGAAGACCTTTCCTCAAGTGACTTGGAACTTTGCAAGTCTGAATACGAAAGGTTGAGCAATGAATCTATAAGAATACTTTGGGATAATTTAGTTTACCAATTTGTAACACAAAAAGATTTTTATTTAAAAGAAGGCTTAGCACAGGTTATCAAGGCACTACATATAGGTTACGCGTCGACTTTAGATACAAAAGATGAAAAGCTCAAAAAAATCAATGGAGATGATTTTGTGAAAAGAGCATTTGGAGCTAAAATAATTATTCCCATCGCCATTTCAGAAAAAGAAAGCTCGACTACAGAAGAGGTGATTTTAACTGAAAAAGATGCTGGACGATTAGAAGTTGACTTTGAAAATCTGCAAAGAGGAAAAGATGCGCTATCCGAAAAAGAAAATCTTGAAAAACTAAAGTCAGAAATTGAAGCCATAAAAGAAAAATATTGGGCGGATTATGAAAAGGCATATAAAACAGCAAAGGACGCCTATGATGCTACTAATGGTGCTGCCATAGCAGCCTATATCGATCAAGAAGATTATATTGATGAATTAGAAGAATCCAATGCTTCTGAAGAAGATATAAAAGCTGCTTACGATCAGTTGGATCTCCTTGATTATCCTGAGTTTACATTTAAGTATAAAGATGAGCTCAACTGGGATGATGTTTATGGACAGTTGAGTGAAGAATCCTTAGAGTTTTTCTTGGATAATTTCGCTATTGCAGATGAATTTATTGATGGTGAAGTAGACCTAAAGAGAGCTACCGTTGCAGTTTCGGAAAAAGGAGATTTAACTGTAGATACGAGAACACTTTCATTCAAGCACAATAGTTATGATGATGTTATTTCAGACATTAACGCCAGAGCATTTTCGGCAGAAAGTGATATCTTGAGCGAAACCAATCTTCCACAAGACGAATTTATTAATATCGGAGGGGCAGTTGTACCGGTTTCAACATCGCCAACCCCTTCGACACCTCATCTTTCTTATATTTTAAGAGCGAAAAGAAGAGGGTTTTTTGGACCTTCAAGAGGATATGTTACGCTTCAAATCAATGTGGAAAATACTTCTTGGTCTGTTAGCAGTGCGATCATTAACGCAACAAGAAGTTCGGGTAATGTTACCGAAAACATTGGCAATATTGCCGTGGTGGATAATAAGATTGTCTTTCCAAACTTCTTAAGAAATAAGATTTCAGACATCTCTAGTTTGAGTATTCAGATCTTCTTTTCTAATGGCAGATCAACCACGCTACAGTTGAGTGCGATTACTGTCAATAGATACTACACAGGTATGCTTAGGCTTGTTCCTGTAGTTACCGATCAAGATCCAAAAGAGGATACTACGAATGATGGAACAGAATCAGCAGTGACCTTAGGCAAACACTTTGGGCTAAAACGATTGGGTGTGGCAGAATACATGAAAGTAGTACAAAGTACACATGCTTACGTACCAGGTGAAGTTTCTAATATAGAAAACGTGATGGCAAGCGAATTGCGTCACAAGTCTATTAATGAATTAACACGTACAGAAGAAACAATAACTACTTCTGAAACTCAAGAAGTTGAAAAAGTATCTGATACTACCAAGGTCAATCGCGCAGAAATGCAAACTGAAGTTGCAAAGGTGATTGACAAGCAAAAGAGTTTCAATGCACATGCCAATTTCACAAGAGACACCAAAATAATGAAAATTGATGTTGGTACTGCTTTTGCCAGCAATAACGCACAGCAAACTAGCAACATACAAGCCGTGACTAAGTCTAAGGAGATTACGGAAAGAGCTATGGAGCGAGTACAATCCAAGATTAGCGAAGAGCGTATCAATAAGATCATACAAGAAGTTTCATTAACTAATGTACACGAATATGATAATAGAGGCGGTATAGGAGAAAATGCTGAGCGTCCACAACATATCACGGGTGTTTATAGATGGGTAGATAAGAAAATGAAGAATCAAATATACAACTACGGCAAGCGTTCTATGTTTGAGTTTATGATTCCTGAGCCTGCTAAGTTGCATAGACTAGCGGTTGCGACTACTAAGGCAGAGCATACGTTCACCGCTCCAGTAGACCCAAGAACAGCCCCTTCTCCACATACCATGAAGAATGCAACTTTGGCTACAGATCAATTGTTACAATATTGGGCAGACATGTACAATGTACAATTAACCGCCAAGCCAGAAAACAAAAAGCAGATCATACAGGTTAATGGAAATCCACAAAGCAAACACAATTGGACATATAGTAGTGAGCCGCTTCAAATAGAACAAGACTATGTGGCTAAATCTGGAAGTGTCCAATGGATGTTTAGAAAAAAAGAACACAGAAGAGGTAGAAACGGACGACGCAGACCCTTCTCGGGCAATTTCTCGAACCTTAAAGGAGGAAACTTTAGCTTTAGTGGACACAGAAGCGAACGCTCTAAAGGTGGTACCAATACTGTATCTGGGCTGAATTTATCAGACACCTTTACATATACAGCTAGCGGACGAAACATTAGCAGCTTCGATATTACTTTAGATCTAAACTGTGAGCCTTCAGCATCATTGAAAAATGCTTGGAAGCTAGAAAACTTTAATGTTATTATAGAAGCTTACGAAGCAGCACTGCAAGTACACAATGATAAAGTAGCAGAATTCGAGGCAGAGCAAGATGCAAGAGCCGCTGAAGATGCTGAGAAAAGAGAAGCTCTTGGAAACTTCTATCGTATCATAGAAGGCGATATCCTTAAGCACAACTGTGTAGCCTATCTGTTACAAAATTATTTGACCACTTTGGGGCAAGATTTTACTGAAGGTGATAAAATGCAAAACTTTAAAGTAAATCTTACTGAAGATTTAGATAAGTACACAGCTACTGCGAAGTTCCTAGAACAAGCTTTTGAGTGGAGCATTATGGACTATACCTTCTACCCATACTTCTGGGCAGATCGCAAAGAGTGGCAAGAAATGTATTTAACTCAAAATACAGATCCACTATTCAGAAGCTTCTTGCAGGCAGGTATGGCGAGAGTGATTGTAACCGTAAAACCTGGGTTCGAAGAAGCCGTACAATACTTCTTAGAAACCGGACGCGTATGGATGGGTGGCGAAACACCTGTTATTGGCGATCCATTGTACATGAGTATTGTTGAGGAAATCAACGAACCAACAGGAGAACCACAAGGCAAGTACTGGATTACAACGATCCCAACATCTTTGACCATCTTACAAGCAAAATCTGCAGGTCTAGAGGTTGAACAAGCCTTACCAATCTTCCCAGAGGCAGAACCAGAAAACTGTGAGAACCCAGAGCAGTTAGAAAACACAAGCGCCTTTAAGCTAGACGATGCACAATTAACATCACCTAGTACAAGCGATACAACACTGTATTCTAGCTAATTAATTAACAAAAAAGGTGGTGGTGAATTCATCATCACCTTTTTCTAAAATTTCGAAAAATGAGAGGTAAAAAATTTCATAAAGTATCAGCTTTAGGAGAAGAATCATATGGGGATACAGGCACCCACTACGCTTCCAGGTTAGGGATTCCATTTCACATTTCACAAGATGATTATGAGAACACATACATTTCTAATGTTCCAATCAATGTCAAAAAACTCATCAAGGATTTACGCCGTAACCATTTTGAAAACCACAAGTTTGATGCAAAAAATTATATTGATCATGGAGCTATTGAAAGAGCCATAGAAGAATCTGCAAAAGCCAGAGAAAAACGAGAAAACAAAAAACTTGAAGAGCTTATTGGACAAAAAATAGACAAAACTTTAGTAGATAAATCTAGATTACAGCCCAAACTGAAAACAGAATACAAGCCGTTTACAGATCAAGAAGCAGAAAGCATAAGCTATAGTCTTTTATCCAGCAGTTTATCATTAAATACAACAGTGGGTTATATAGATAATGATGTAAACAAAAATGAACACAATGTTCATATAGATGTATCTGGCAACTCCATTAGTTATGACTATTGTATCTACTATAAATCATCAGAACAATCCAATGGTAGAAACAAAGCAATATTAATAAACACAAGCAGTCCTGAAACGTTATTTTTCTTTGTAGAAAAAGCGTATGGAGATATAGAAGCAGATAAATTGCGCAAGGAGATATATGATGTCTTGGTAGAAAAACTGGAAAAAGCCAAATCTATAGAAACGATCGTTTTTTTACACGAAAATTTACCACATTACATAAGATATGCATACGATGTAGATGAGAATACAGGAGAGAAACCATATAAACTTCCAGATGAATTGCTTTGGAAAAATTTTATGTTTTTTGTGAATTTTGATAGAGGAAGTGATGCGAGTTATTATATACTTTATATCATGACGCTTATGACTCCAAAGTATTGTTTAAAAAAGCTCAAGGAAGATCAAAGCTTAGTTGTAAAAATATATGATGGATTAGATGATAGAAACGCCTTCGATAGGCTGGTTGGTAATTACAAATATTCTAAAACGTTTGATATAGGCGAAAAGACTCTAGAAATTAGTAATAAAGATGTTTTTGTAACACTTCTTAATTCCTATATACAATTGCACGAAAATGACTCTAGTGTTGCTGTTTTTGAGCCTAGTGGTGCACATTTTCATCAAGGACACGTAATAAAGGGACACAGTTTTAACGGAAGAGACTCTGACATAAAATACTGGCTAGAGTCAGATACGGAAAGAGATAAAATTTATATCAAAAACCGAAAACGAGGTAAAATAGGAAGAGGGCTTACTTTTACTAATCATGGCACAAGTACTATTTATGACTATGTCAATATATATTTTGAAGGGTATTATAACCCTTTAGATATTGTAAAGTTTACGCAATACAACGACAAGGGAGAGGCCATAACCATGAATGTTCCTATCATATTGATATATCATGCAGATTATGTAGAAGATTGGAAACGTATTTATGAAGGTATTCGTTTTGGCACAAATGTACTTATGATTGTTGTTGGTGTAGCTACGCTACATACAGGCCTAGGCTCATTAATGTTATATGCAACGATAACAGAAATAGGTTTAGCTTCTGCAGATATTGTTATACAAAGTGAAAAAGACAGTCCATACTTTAAAAAAGGACCAGGGAAAGAATTTTTAGACAGTTGGAATAAGATATATGATGTTGGCACAATAGCTACAGGTGCTCCTGTATTTATAAAAGCAGCAGCCACTTATGGACCAAAGCTTATAAATTCTGGAGCAGATTTATTACAGGTTACAGGAAAAACCATCACCAATCCTCAAACCTATAAGAAAGTAAAAGACCTTACAGAAAAAGCCATACGTAGTCTTGAAATACCTAATTTTAATAAAACTGGTTTAAAAATCCTTAAGGTTGGTTTTACCTCTATTCCAGAGCTTGCAGGAGCAGGAGCCAAGAGGTTGCAAAAATTAGGCGTGGTTTTTGTAAAAGGAGGAGAGAATACAATAGCAGCTATTTATAAAGGAGTTCCCATTGCTGTTGGAAGAGCTATTGAGGTTGCAGAACAACTGGGTATCGCCTTAAAATTAAACGGTAAAAAATTAATATCTTATTTACAGGATTTATTAGATGTATGTATATTAACATTTAGAAATAAAAAGTTTTTAGATACAGTTATATATGTAACTAAAAATAGGGTTTTAAAAAATGTTTTAAGCATATATGAAGAAGCTATAATCATGTTTTATACAACATCTGCTTATAGTGATCTAAATAAAGCTTTAAGAGGGATAATTAATTTAAAAACAGAGTATAAAAGCTTTGAAAGACTATTAAATAAAGCATTAGACAAATTACCAAATAGTATCTATAACAGTGCAGAGCATACTTTATATCGTTCAGTAGAAATGTCGGAAGAATTAATACAAAGTCTATTTATAGGCAAAACAGAATATATAGAAAAAGCATTTCTCTCAACAGCATATGATTGGAATAAATTCTTAAACAATTGGTTTCAGTGGTACCCTAACCACAATGTAATTTTTAAAATACAGGGTAAGAATGGTAAATTGATAGATGCTATCTCTGATATTGAAGGTGAAGCCGAGGTGCTTTTTAAATCTAATACTAAGTTTGATATATTAAATGTTGAAAAAATCAAGAACCCCTTAGATAACACAAAAGAAGTATACGAAATAATTTTAAAAGAAAAATAACATGACTAAAAAAGAACAATTAGATCAATTAATAAAAAGAAATGAAGAGTTAAGTCCAATCATTTTTGTAGGATTTAAAACTAGTAAAGAATTAGAGGAATACACTAATACAATTAAAGCAGAAAGAGAAGAGTATTATGGGAATCTGCCAAAAATTAAAAAATTAACATGGGAATTAATGACACCAGAAGAACAAGCTAAAAGAATAGAGACAGTCCGTAAAATATTGACAAAAAAGGGTTCCAATAGTCAAGCAGAAATATTAGAAATAATTCGTGATAAAATTGAAAAAGAGGGTGGGTTATAACTCATGTGTTTAATGTGATAATAATTATTGGAGAGTTAAAGTTACCTTTGGAACAGATTATCTTCCTGAATATTATTTTGAAGATCATGAGAAAGGAACGTTAGAGCCAACATTAACTCGCTATTGGTACCCCAGATGAAGAAAGATATGATTTTAAATGAAAACTTAATTTGAACCCCTAAAAGCTACAATGTTGATATTGTAGCTTTTAGATTTAAGGATCATCAATGAATAGATTAAATTTAATAAAGAAAAAACTCAACCAATTAGGGTATAGTGTTTATATCGAAGAGGACAATAGTCAAAAAGTATTGAAAGGAGGGTATACAGGAGACGACATTGAAAAAAACCTATCAATACACATAAATGTTTTAATAGAAAATAATGAAATTGTTTTCATAGATATAGATAAACAAATTGCTTCGAAGATAATATTTGAGACGGTAGATGAAACTATTCATTACACAAAAAACAAATACCCTATAGAATAGATAGGCTCTATCATATATAAATTATAAGCACACATGAAAACATGTGTGCTTTTCTTTTTATAGATTGTAGTATTTTTCCTATTTTTAAAAAAATGAAAATCATGTCAACAGATCAAGAAATGAAAGCTGTTACCGAACATCATGATTCGACAGAAACTAAATTATGGAAAATACAAAGAAAATAATTTTAGCATTATTCATTGCCACATTGGCGTCATGTAATCAGAAGGATGAATATACCTTAATTAAAGAAAATCTATATGAGACAACAGACGATCAAATTGTTATGAAATTCTTGAATAAAAATGTTAATCACCCATCTAAAGACAATAAATGGAAAGATACCATCTATCAATCTCACTTTAGATATGAGAGTATTGATTCTGTTGTTCCGTTAAAAGATATAATTGATATTAAAGCATATAAAATCATAGCTCCTGACACATATTTTGAAGATGAAAATCATATATATATAAATGCACATTATGAACCAGGAGAAAACCAATTTAAAGTAATAAAAAAAGATTCTCTCACTTTTTTCATCAATAAAGACACGCTCAAAACTATAAGCAAAACTTATTATAAGGGAAATGTCATAACCCAATAACCTTTTATAAAGAGAGTTTTTACAAGTTTGTCGATAGTAATAAAATATCCTAATTAAAGACTAGATTAAGCCACAGAAACTCTGTGGCTTTTGTATTTTTAGAGGCCTTATAACACTTGATGGCTATAAATGAAAGAATTAATAACAAAGCAGTGGAACTATAGATTGTCGGTAAATTCGTCCAATGAACATATACTATCAGTAGTTTGCGGAACAGTTGGGTTGTATGAAGTAGAGGTGATACTAACTGCAAACCAGGTAGAAGCGTATAAATCAAAAGGTGAATCTATGCTAGACGAAATAGCCGAAGCCATTAGAAAAAATCCACAACACTATTCCTAAAACCATGGAACAACAAAACAAAGTATCACTCTGGGTAGGCACAGTAGCCTCGAGATCTCGATTAAACGAGATCATGCAAGAGGTTTACGATGACGAAGGCGATGTATCGTCACAATTTATGGAAGTCTTCAAGATAGATTATATCGATAATCAATTTCAGGAGGTTTACTTTTACGAAAACCTTGCCTCAAAAGAAGAGGCATTTAATGGTTTTTCATATTCAGAATCCTTTATAAACCATATCCAAGAAACCAATTGGGCTGAGAAAAACAGCCTTATCTTACTTTACAATTTTGAGTACGATGGTAATACAAAATCAGGATTAGGTTTAGAATTTATAGGCGTATTCAATTTTTCTGAAGACCAGTAAACGGTTACTTTTACAACATGTTGTTAGCCCTAGACGTCCATTACAAAGCATCATACGCCAAAACTGTTGGTGTGTTGTTTCTAGCAAGAGATAAAGAACCTCTGCGAGTTATTACAACATATACCAAGGATGTAGACGAATATATTCCTGGGCAATTCTACAAACGGGAGCTGCCGTGCTTATTACAAGCTATAAATGAAGTAGATCTTAATACTATTGATGCCATTATAGTCGACGGTCATGTGTACATTGACAATAATTTATCTCTAGGTTTAGGCGGACATCTATATAACGCCTTAGACAAACAAATTCCAATAATAGGCGTTGCTAAAAAAGCATTTCACACTAATGACAATACCACCGAGTCATTACTAAGAGGCGAAAGCCAAACACCATTATACATTTCTTCAATTGGCATTGACCTTCAAAATGCTGTGGATTTTATTAAATTTATGCACGGACCACACAGAACACCAACCTTACTTAGAACCCTAGACCGCCTTACTAAAACGCCTTGATTTTTTGTCTTGTTTTCCACCGTCTGGCTGAGCGCAGTCAAAGCCTCGTTAAGGAGACGACAAGCGTTAAACAAATTACAAAAAACATTAAAATAATTTGCAAAATGTTTGTATGTTCTTTGTAAAATGTGTATATTTGAACTCGCTTTTCTAACAACGGCTATCCGTTTGTACAATAAATTTCGTGTTAAGTAGAAACTAAGAAACCTAGGTTAAACCCTATTCTGGTTGAGAAAACAATAACTAAAGTAACCTTTGGTACAGGTTTGGTCTGCTTAAATCTTTTAATTAAACATATGTGAAAATCACATCATGTTCTAAGGAATGATCTAACAATAGATTTGATGAATAATAAGGAAGGTTTTGTAATCAGTTCTAGTTTGGACACTGAGCGAAGTCGAAGTGCAGTCAAAACCTTATACACAATCTACATCAAGCGTTGTTAATCCCATTCCAAAATCAGTAATCTTTTAAACAATAGTTAAGATGAACATTATTAATAAAGCGCTATCTGAGTATGGCGTTAAGGAAATTGTTGGCTCCAAAGACAACCAAAGAATTATAAAATATTTTACAGACCTGGGTTTTGACGGTGCAAAACTCAAAGACGAAACAGCCTGGTGTAGTGCCTTTGCCAATTGGGTAGCAAAAACCTGTGGTTACGAATATTCTGGCAAGCTCACAGCACGAAGCTGGCTTTCGGTAGGCGAATCGATCATTAACCCAAGAGTAGGAAGCATTGTAGTCCTTTGGCGAGAATCGCCACAAAGCTGGAAAGGCCACGTTGGGTTTTTCATAAAGCAAACCAAGGGCTATGTCTATGTCTTAGGAGGTAACCAACGCAATATGGTATGTATCAAAGCATATCCAAAAAACAGAGTGTTGGACTATAAAAAACTAAGAAAGCAATGGAAAAACTCATAAAATTCATGTTCTGGTTACTTACGTTACTGTCGCCTGTCAATGGTGTTATGGTGACCATGGTGTTTTTAATAGTTGTCGACTTTATTACAGGGTCTTATGCCTCATTCAAAAAAAACATCCCAATTAGAGGATCTAGAATAGGGCATACCATCTCTAAGTTCTTTATCTACAATTTGGTGATTTTGGCAGCATTCTTTTTAGAAAAACACATCGTCAACGAAGTACCTTTTCTAAAAATTATTGCAGGCTTTATAGCCATTGCGGAGATAAAATCCATCTTGGAGAATTATAATGCGATTTACGGTATCAATCCTTTTAAAGCATTAATAAACCTCATAAAGTTAACACCACTTAAGGACACTTTAGAGTCTCTTACAGACGAAGATTCGGACAAAGAAGAGCCTAATAAGTAATCCAAGAAAACATTCAGAGCCTATGACTTCTCCAATGGTATTTCAGGAAGCGAAAACCGCTGGAGAAGGAGGCTTTCTTAAACCTATTGCCATTTGGAGCGTAGTTGATAAATCTCAAAAAACTAAAAAAAGAACTCATGAAAATAAGCACACAAAAGATATTACTACTAATCATCCTCACCTTATTGCTACTAAATCTTCTCAATAAGCAATGCTCAAGTAAGGGAGAAACAGTGGAGCCTAAAGTAACCATAATAAGAGATACGGTTTGGCAAACGAAAATTGACACCTTCAAGATTCAAACCACACAATACAAAACTGTTTATGTAGACACTAATGATGTTTCAGAAATTATTGAAGATACGACTGCTTCTGAAATTCCTGAGCACTATATTGAAGCTAAAGTCTATAGAGATACACTAAGTAATGACGATATAGACATTTTTACCTATAGTTTGATTAAAGGACGATTGCTAGACAGTGAATTAACTTATAAGCTGAAAGTACCTCGAGAGATCACTACTACCAAGACCATTGAATATCCTAAAACATATCGAAGCGGATTGTATGTATTTGGAGAGGTAGGCGGAAACACTGCAATGTTTGATAACATAAGTCTTGGGCTTCAGTACAACCGAAAAGGAAAATGGTTTGCGAGTTATCGCATTAACTTCAATACCATACAACAACCAACACACAATATTGGACTTGGCGTGAGATTGTTTAAATAAAAAACCTCATCATTACGATGAGGTTTTTGCTTATATAGATTTATTATTATCTAATCTTCATCCACGTCTTGCATTTCGAAATCTTCCATAAACTTAGTGGTGTAATTACCAGCTAAATAATCTGGATGCTCCATAAGCTGTCTGTGGAACGGAATCGTTGTCTTGATACCTTCAATAACGAATTCATCCAAAGCACGCTTCATTTTATTGATCGCTTCTTCTCTAGTTTGAGCAGTTGTAATCAACTTGGCGATCATAGAATCGTAGTTTGGCGGAATGATATAACCAGCATAGACATGCGTATCTAAACGCACACCATGACCACCAGGAGCATGAAGTGTTGTAATTCTACCTGGAGATGGTCTAAAATCATTAAATGGATCCTCAGCATTGATACGACACTCTATAGAATGCAGGTTTGGTGTATAGTTTTTACCAGAAATTGGTACACCAGCAGCGACTAAGATTTGCTCACGGATCAAGTCAAAATCAATTACTTGTTCAGTAATTGGGTGCTCAACCTGAATACGTGTGTTCATTTCCATGAAGTAGAAATTACGATGCTTATCTACCAAGAATTCTACTGTACCAGCACCTTCATAGTTGATGTACTCTGCAGCACGAACCGCAGCTTCTCCCATGTCTTTACGCAACTTATCTGTCATAAAAGGAGAAGGTACTTCTTCTGTTAGTTTCTGGTGACGACGTTGCACAGAGCAATCACGCTCAGATAAGTGACAAGCTTTTCCTCTAGAATCACCAACCACTTGTATTTCGATATGGCGAGGCTCCTCAATAAGCTTCTCCATGTACATGTCATCATTTCCAAACGCCGCTTTAGATTCTTGTCTTGCAGATTCCCAAGCTGGTTTTAGGTCTTCTTTTTTCCAAACGGCACGCATTCCTTTTCCACCACCACCAGCAGAAGCTTTAAGCATTACAGGATAACCAACTTCTTCAGCTAGCTTTTCGCACTCTTCATAGTCTTCAATCACACCCTCACTTCCAGGTACACAAGGTACGCCAGCTGCTTTCATAGTAGCTTTAGCGTTAGCCTTATCTCCCATTTTATCTATCATCTCCGGAGAAGCACCAATAAATTTGATATCGTGCTCTTCACAGATTTTAGAGAACTTGGCATTTTCCGATAGGAAACCATATCCTGGGTGAATTGCATCTGCATTTGTAATTTCTGCAGCAGCAATAATATTGGACATTTTCAAATAAGATTCTGGACTAGGAGCAGGACCAATACAAACAGCTTCGTCAGCAAATTTCACATGAAGGCTTTCTGCATCTGCAGTAGAATAAACGGCAACCGTCTTTATTCCCATTTCTTTACAGGTTCTGATAACACGTAGTGCAATCTCACCTCTATTGGCAATCAGTATTTTTTTGAACATAACTTTTGCTTTAAAAATTCAATTTCCAAGTACCAAATCCAAATAATTGGGTTTTGGGATTTGTATGTTGGAATTTTCAATAGGTTATGATGGGTCTACCAAAAATAATGGTTGATCAAATTCGACTGGAGAAGAATCATCAACTAAAATCTTCACTATCTTACCTGAAACTTCAGATTCAATTTCATTGAAAAGCTTCATCGCTTCAATAACACAAAGTACGTCACCTTCCTTAATTGAGCTACCTACTTCAACAAACACAGGCTTGTCTGGAGAAGGTTTTCTGTAGAAAGTTCCGATGATAGGCGATTTTATGGTAATGTATTTAGAGTCATCTTCAGCTGGTGCAGCGGCAGCAGGTGCTTGAGGTTCTGCAGCAGCAACAGGTTGAGGTGCTGGTGTAGCAGCTACAGGCGCAGCAGCTACAGGAACTTGCTGTACTATTGTCGCTGTTTCTTTGTCGTCACTACCAGTTTTAATGGTAATTTTAACGTCATCCATTTCTAATTTCACCTCACTTGCACCAGATTTGGCTACAAACTTGATTAGATTTTGAATTTCTTTTAAATCCATAGTTATTGTGATGTTTAGTTAGTTTTAGTTAGAATTATAAGCCCATTTAAGATAAATTGAGCCCCAAGTAAATCCGCCACCAAAGGCAGCAAATATTAAGTTATCTCCTTTTTTAAGCTGAGATTCGTAATCATGAAGACATAACGGAAGCGTTGCCGAAGTTGTATTTCCGTATTTATGAATGTTTAGCATTACTTTTTCTTCATCTAATCCCATTCTGTTTGCCGTAGCAGCTATGATTCGTTTGTTAGCTTGATGCGGTACCAACCAAGCCACATCTTCGTGGTTTAGGTCATTACGCTTCATAATCTTTTCGCTTACATCTGCCATATTGGATACCGCAAACTTAAACACAGTTTTTCCATCCTGGAATACATAATGCTGCTTATTTTTTACAGTATCTTCATTTGGAGGTAGGATAGATCCACCTGCATCAATCTTAAGAAACTCACGACCTACGCCATCACTTCTTAAATATTCATCCTGTAAGCCTAAGCCTTCTTCATTGGGTTCAAACAATACAGCTCCCGCACCATCTCCAAAGATGATACAAGTTGCGCGGTCTTCATAATCAATAATAGAAGACATTTTATCAGCTCCTATTAATAAGACTTTTTTATATCTACCAGACTCAATATAACTAGCAGCTGTAGACATTCCATAAAGGAAACTAGAACATGCAGCGGATAAGTCATATGCAAACGCATTAGTTGCGCCAATCTCTGAAGCAGTGTATACTGCTGTAGAAGCTACAGGCATATCTGGAGTGGCTGTTGCCACGATAACCATATCTATGTCTTTAGGGTCTAATTGTCTTTTTTTGAGAAGATCTTGAGCAGCTTTGATAGCCATATAAGAGGTGCCTTTACCTTCCTCTTTGAGCAGTCTGCGTTCTTTGATTCCTGTTCTGGTGGTAATCCATTCATCATTGGTATCCACCATAGTTTCCAGGATTTTGTTTGACAACACGTATTCTGGAACGTAAGCGCCAACGGCTGTAATTGCGGCTGAAATCGTATTCATTTAGAATCTCGGTTTAATAAAAAATGACCAAAAAACATTAAAAACCGGCAGTTTTAGTTCGATTTTTATTAAAAATGGCCAAATTTTGTGCAAATTAAGTTGTTTTTAAGAGACTGAAAAATTAATCATAAAAAAAACGCCCACAACGGAGCGTTTTATTATATGCGCGCATAATACTTATGCTAAGTTTTCTTCTTTTTCAGAATTATCTATAAGTACCTGACCTCTGTAGTATAATTTACCTTCGTGCCAGTGAGCTCTGTGGTAAAGATGCGGCTCACCTGTAGTTGGGCAAGTTGCAATTTGAGGCACAGAAGCCTTATAGTGAGTTCTTCTTTTGTCTCTTCTTGTTCTTGATATTTTTCTCTTAGGATGTGCCATTATAAATGTTATTTATCCGTTAATAGTTTCTTTAATGTTTGCCAGCGAGGATCTATATCCTCTGATTTATCATTATTCTCGTCCAATTTTGGACTTAGTTCTTCTAGTTTTTTAAGTATATCCGATTCTAAAGTACCATCCTCTACACCAGGATGAATTTTCTTTTGTGGAACCGATAATACGATAAGTTCATAGATGTATTGTGCAACATTGATTTCATATTCTCCGTGAGGAATGATTAAAATCTCTTCATTATCGTCATTATAATCACTTCCAAACTTCACCACTAATTTAAATTCACCATCTATAGGCAAATCAAAAGGTTCGTTAGTAAGATCGCAATTAACATTTACAGAACCATTGACATTAAAGCTCAACTCTAAAAGTGTTGTCTTTTTTTCAAACAATAATTC
Source organism: Winogradskyella sp. 3972H.M.0a.05 (assembly GCF_040493455.1). Taxonomy (NCBI): domain Bacteria; kingdom Pseudomonadati; phylum Bacteroidota; class Flavobacteriia; order Flavobacteriales; family Flavobacteriaceae; genus Winogradskyella; species Winogradskyella sp. 3972H.M.0a.05. The sequence goes on from NZ_JANFDA010000001.1 coordinate 406,072, forward strand.
TGATGCAATGCTTACTGCATTAAACTCATCGTACTCAAAATGTTCAAAGAACGAATTATCAATTTCGTACTCAAAATGATGTTTTCCTAATTTTAATCCTACGAAAGGAATTGTATATTCCTTTAAATCCCTCATAACAACGCATTCATTTTGAGCCTGCAAATATATAAATTTTTTGTTTAACCAAATAAGGTTATGAACAAAAAATGTTGATATCTAGTTTGATGCTACTTTTAATGGATTAGAAGCATAGATTTCGTACTCATTTCTATTTCTAAAAATCTGTATTGCTTTGAATACAGCTTCTTTAAAAGAGGTCTCATCCGCCTTGTTCTTGCCAGCTATTTCATATGCGGTTCCGTGGTCTGGCGAGGTACGCACTTTGCTTAGTCCTGCTGTAAAATTGACACCCTCTCCAAAAGAAATAGTTTTGAAAGGGATAAGCCCTTGGTCGTGATAAGCAGCTAAGATAGCATCGAAGTTTTTATAAGAATTTGATCCAAAAAAACTATCTGCGGAATAAGGACCAAACACTAGTTTGCCTTCTTCTTTCAACTTTAATAGTGTAGGTCTTATAATATCATCATCTTCTTTACCAATAACCCCATTGTCGCCAGCATGAGGATTAATTCCTAATAAAGCGATTTTTGGCTTAGCAATTTTGAAATCTTTCTTAAGAGTTTCGTGCACTGTATTTACCTTACTTATAATTAAAGCTTCATCGATGTGACCTGAAACGTCTTTCACAGGGACATGATCAGTTAACAAGCCAACTCTTAAGTTTTCGGTAATCATAAACATCAAACTTTGACCGCCTAGCTGTTCTGCTAGATAATCTGTGTGTCCAGGAAACTTGAAGGTTTCGGATTGAATGTTGTGCTTATTTATAGGAGCAGTAACCAGGGCATCAATAGCATTACTCTTAAGCGCTTTAACTGCAGTTTCTAAAGACTTAATGGCAAATTCACCAATCTTTTTATCTTCTACTCCAAATTTTATATTCACATTGCCCTTCCAGCTGTTGACAACATTTACCTTGCTATGTTTAATCTGGTTAATAGAATTCGCAAAATGAAAATTGATTTTACTGTTAAAGTGCTTTTTAAAGAAAGACATGCTCTGTTGAGATGCGAAAATTATAGGCGTACAAAAGTCTAGCATTCGCGGATCTTCAAATGTCTTAATGATAATTTCAGATCCTATCCCATTTAGATCACCAATAGAAATACCAACTCTTATTTTTTCCTCTTTTTCCATTAAAGTCCTATCTTTTATCTATAATTTTACCGCGACAAAGGTACGTATTTAAGACACTATGTTTACAGGAATTATAGAAGATTTAGGGGTAGTTACTAATCTTGAAACAGAGAAAGATAATCTACACATAACCATAAAGAGCAATATTACTGGAGAATTGAAAATAGACCAGAGCGTGTCTCATAACGGTGTCTGCTTAACGGTTGTAGATATTAATGCTGAAGAATATACAGTTACAGCAATCAACGAAACATTACAGAAGAGTAATATTGGAGATTTACAGATTGAGTCTATTGTAAACTTGGAACGCGCCATGAAATTGGGAGATCGCTTGGATGGTCATATTGTTCAAGGACATGTAGACCAAACGGCTACATGTATTTCTGTAGAATCTGAAAATGGTAGTTGGGTATTTACTTTTGAATATGACACGTCATTAAGCAATATCACTATTGAGAAGGGTTCAATAACAGTAAATGGTGTAAGCCTTACAGTGGTTAACTCCAAACCAAACCAATTTAGTGTTGCCATAATTCCATATACATATGAGCATACAAGCTTTAAGGATATGAAAGTTAGTGATATTGTAAACTTAGAGTTTGATGTTGTGGGGAAATATGTAAAACGACTTTTTGAGATGAATAACTAGACCTAGTTATTAGCGATCTTATACTTTTTAATAATACCATAAGCCAAAGCTACCAAGAATAGGATTAGTATTCCATTATCTATGGGTAATCCAGGAGGTGGAGGTGGCATAGGTGGGGGTGGGTTGCCACCTTGGGCAATACTTACAAAACTTATCGTGCAAAATAAGATTGAGGCGTGTATCTTTTTGTTTTGCAAATTCATATTATTGCGTAAAAATATTAAAAAAAGCGAGCCAGCAAAATAAAATCGCTTAAAAAACATCCATAAAAAGTAAAAAAATTCGACAAAATGCAGTTTTTCTTAACATTTATGGGTTTTTAAGGTTAGCCAACCTACTTTTTTTCAAGTGTCAAAGATAGTTTTTTATTACAAATACTTAACTCAAAACGAATTAATTAATTGTAAAACGCTATAAAAATTTAGTTAACTGTTATAGACTCATAGGGAGATGCCACAAGTTACTAAAATTATGCAAGAAAAAAACAGTATTGTCAACCTTATTTAAAGAAGCTCAGAAGCCCTTGTTAAAGAACCGAATAAGGCTTTCCTTGTCTCTACTAATTTCGTACAATTTTTCTGTTGCGAGTGTATCTATTATTTCCTGAAATACTTCAACTTCTAACAATCGTTCTAAATTTTCATTGACATCTAATGCCAATTGTCTTATGTAGATTTCATCTATTTTTTTAATGTCTGAAATAAAAGCTGCGTAATACCCTAAACCTGCTGCAATAACTTTTATTTGATCCAAGGTTAACCGCTCATTATCTAAAGCCTTTTTGAAACCCACTCCAGAATAACTTATATAACTCCCTAATTTGTTATACGAAATATTTGTTTGTGCCTTTAACATCCTTAACCACTCATGCGCATGAGATATATTCGGATGATCTAATACATGTGCCATACTTTCTTCAAATTATAATTAACTAAAAAGCATGATTACTAAGACAGTAACCATATACATTGTATAAGCAATTATAAGCACTAGGGGATGCTATAAAAATTAGAGAGGTTATGGCTAATATATTAAATAAGAGTAAATTTTTGCACTTCAACGAATAGCTTGAAAGTGTGGAATTTCCGTACTATTCAATAATAATAGCATGTTAAGAAATGTTGAATTTTCCTACTTTTCGATATACTGCTTATTTATTCGATTTAGACACAGGCGATTTAAGTAAAAACCAATTACTTTGTTATGTAATTTCTTACACAAGAATTGTGGGGATTCAGTTGCGTAAGAATGCAAGATTTGGTAAGACTAAAACTTTGACGCCTTTTGTTTTAGCTATTAATCCTATCTTAATAAAAAAAGCCTTTCTATAAGCAGAAAGGCTTTTTACTGTGATACCAACTAAACCTGCTCTGACTTCGTTCAGTATAAATTTCTTGGTCTTTAAATTTTCCCATAAAAAAAGACTCTAGTTTTAACTAAAGCCTTCCCTTAAATTTGTGGTCCCACCTGGGCTCGAACCAGGGACTTTCTGATTATGAGTCAGATACTCTAACCAACTGAGTTATAGGACCTATAGGTTGACACCAATCTCTTCATTTGTGAAGAGTGTGCAATATTACTATATATTTTAATACCCTACAAGGATTTTGAATCAATTTAAGCCTATGCATCCTGGCAAAGCTCCACCAAAACGCCATTTGTAGATTTGGGATGTAAAAAAGCGATTAGCTTATTATCTGCCCCAGCTTTTGGAGTTTTATGTATTAAGTCAAATCCTTCTCCTAACAATCGCTCTATTTCTGCGTCAATATTATCAACGGCAAAAGCGATATGGTGAATGCCTTCACCTCTCTTTTCTATAAACTTCGCGATAGGGCTTTCTGCATGTGTAGCTTGTAGTAGTTCAATTTTATTGGGGCCACACTTAAAAAACGATGTTTTTACACCTTCACTTTCTACGTCTTCGATCTTATAATGTGCCTCACCAAAAAGTGCTTTAAATACATTGTTTGAAGCTTCAATATCTCTTACTGCGATGCCTATATGTTCTATTTTTTTCATAGTTTTTAGTTGAAATAATAACAGATTTGGAACAACTCTTGTGGTTTCAAAAATAGGACAATCCGTATAAATTATACTATTTTTGTGGCATGGAAAGCAACAGACAGAAAAAGATAGGAGCACTTTTACAACAAGACTTAGTTGAGGTGCTTCAAAATGCAGCAACGGCAGGAGGCTTAAAAGGAGTTATTATCTCTGTGTCAAAAGTATCCGTCACGGTAGATTTATCTATTGCAAAAGTTTACTTAAGTATTTTTCCGAATAAAGAAGCAGAGAAACTTCTTGAAGGGATTAAATCCAATTCTGGATTAATTAAACACGAACTTGCACAAAGAACAAGACATCAATTAAGACGCATGCCTCAATTAGAGTTTTTTATTGATGACTCACTAGAATATATAGACAATATTGAACGTTCTCTAAAAGGTGGGGACAATCCTATAGATAATCCAGATTTACTAGATAAACGCAAAAAGTCTTAATTGAACTTTCCTTTATATATAGCCAAGCGATATTTAATAAGTAAAAGCAGCAAAAGTGCTATTAACATTATTACGATAATAGCGTCACTAGGTGTGATTATCGCTTCTGCAGCATTACTTATTGTACTCTCTGGTTTTGCAGGACTTAAGGATTTTAGTCTAGAATTTTCTTCAGTTATTGACCCAGACCTAAAAGTGTTTCCTAAAACAGGTAAAAGAATCACGTTAAGTTCAAACGAAGTAGAACAGCTGACAGCTATCCCTGATATAGAATTATTTAGCAAAACAGTTGAGGAACGTGTGGTACTCACCTTTGATGGTAAACGTCACATCGCCACAATTAAAGGCGTGGATCAGAACTATAGAACAGTTACTCAAATCGACTCTTTGATTCCTCAAGGGAATTGGTTAACACCCAATTCTAATGAAGTAGTTTCAGGTTGGGAAATCTCTAATGTATTATCCTTTGGCGTTTTAGATTATGCCAGAGCCTTAAAGGTTTCTGTGCCAAAGCCAGGTAAAGGACAAATTAGCTCCGCTAGCAGTATTTTTAATTCCGTAAACACGATAAATGTAGGACTCTTCGATATCAACGAAGACCTCAATGGGACTTATGTGTTTGCAGATATAGGTATGGCGCAGCAGTTGCTAGAGTACGATCCTAATCAAATTAGTAGTATTGAAATAAAACTAAATGAAGGGGCAGATTTAAATAGTGCGGTTGAAAGCGTTAGCAATATTTTTAATGGTGACGTTGAGGTTAAAACCAGAGATCAATTAAATGATGCGCTCTATAAAATGCTCAATACTGAAAACCTTATTGTTTACCTCATATTTACTTTAGTTATAATTATTGCATTATTCAATGTGATTGGTGCAATCATCATGATGATATTAGACAAGAAACAATCACTTCAAACGCTTTATAATTTAGGTGTAGAGTTAAGAAGTATTAAACGAATATTTTTCCTTCAAGGGAGTTTAATGACAATCGCTAGTGGCGTAACAGGTTTAATCTTTGGTTTAATCTTGATTGGGCTCCAGCAACAGTTTGATCTCGTAATGCTAACACCAAGCCTTCCTTACCCAGTACATTTAAAAGTTCTGAATATTCTATTGGTTTTGGTAACAATAATAGCCTTCGGTGTAATTGCTTCAAAAATAGCTTCGAGTAGAATTACAAAGCAGATGGTTCAGCCTTAAGCAAATTGATAGCCGCTGAATTTCTCTAAAACTTCATCAAAAGCTGCAAAGACATCTTTAGAATCATCGCTGGTAACCATTTTCATACGGTATTCTTTAAAATGCGGAATACCTTTAAAGTAATTGGTATAGTGGCGTCTTGTTTCAAAAACACCAAGTTTTTCACCTTTCCAATCTATAGACATTTGTAAGTGACGACGAGCAGCTTCTACACGTTCTTCAAGAGTAATTGGAGGTAAGTGCGAACCTGTTTCAAAATAATGCTTTACTTGCTTGAAAAACCATGGATTTCCAATAGAAGCTCTTCCAATCATAGCGCCATCTAGACCATAAGCATCTCGCATTTCTGCTGCTTTTTCAGGAGAGTCAACGTCACCATTCCCAAAGACAGGAATGTGCATTCTCGGATTGTTCTTTACTTCGGCAATAGGTTTCCAGTCTGCAAAACCTTTGTACATCTGGGCACGTGTTCTTCCGTGAATTGAAATAGCTTTACAGCCAACATCCTGTAGTCGTTCGGCAACTTCAACAATTTTTATAGAATCATGGTCCCAACCCAACCTGGTTTTTACAGTCACTGGTAATTTCGTGCGCTTTACCATTTCGGCAGTAAGCTTTTCCATGAGACAAATATCCTTCAGGATGCCTGCTCCAGCACCTTTACTGACAACCTTTTTTACTGGGCAACCAAAGTTGATATCAATGATATCTGGATTGGACTTTTCCACAATATCTACAGCCTCTAGCATACTATCGAGATTGGCACCAAATATTTGAATCCCTACTGGGCGTTCTTTCTCATAAATATCTAGCTTCATAGTACTCTTAGCAGCATTACGAATCAAGCCTTCAGAAGAAATAAATTCGGTATACACCACATCAGCACCTTGCTCCTTGCATAATGCTCTAAAAGGAGGGTCGCTTACATCTTCCATTGGTGCTAACAACAATGGAAAATCTGGTAATTCTATATCGCCAATTTTCACCATTTAAAACTGTAAATCAAATTCTAACGATTCTCCACTTCTATCAACCACAACTTTTGTGGTATCGCCTTCATCAAAGATAGATAATGCTTTCATATAACTCATCATATCGGTTACAGCACTATCGCCCAACTTTATTACAATATCGCCCTTTTGCAGCCCTGCTTTTTTTGCAGGCTTATCTTCAGAAACCCCATCGATACGCATCCCTTTTCCATCAAAAAGATAATCTGGAATAACGCCAAGACCAACTTTAAATCGCGGTACTTCTTCACTTTCGTTTTTAGTGGTTCGGAACGCGAGCTTGCTATTATCATCCAAATCTGAAATAATATCATATAGATAATTGGAGATCATTTCCATTCCTTCATAATTCAGTTTTTCGGAATCATCGCTTGGCTTGTGATAATCCTCATGCTGACCAGTAAAGAAATGTAACACAGGAATATCGTTCAAATAAAAAGAAGTTTGATCACTTGGACCAACACCAGATTCTTTCTGCACTAATTTAAAGCTGTTGTTATGGGATTGCAACACTTGCTTGAACATTGGAGACGTTCCTACGCCATAAACAGCTAGTGTACTATCTTGTTTTAATCGACCAACCATATCCATATTGATCATATAGTTTATGGACTTAATATCTAAGGTTGGGTTTTTCACAAAGTAATTAGACCCAATTAGTCCCATTTCTTCACCAGAAAATGCAATAAACAAGTAGTTGTTGAGGTCTTTCTTGTCTGCAGTTGTATTCTTTACCTTAAGTCTGTTAGCCAAATCCAACATAATGGCTACACCACTAGCATTATCATCGGCACCATTGTGTATTTGTTTTTCTTCACCTCTATACAATGAGCCATCTCCACCATGACCTAAATGATCATAATGTGCGCCAATGACAACAGTAGTTTTGGCATTGTTATCTATATAACCAATAACATTTCTACCAGAGATATAGCCATCTTCATCTTTAGAAAACTCAACATCTTTGTGCGGATCTGTTTTTGGTTTGAAGTTAAACGATTGTATGTAGCCGTCTGTGCCTTTAGGTGCAACATCCATTTCTTTAAATCGCTGCCCTATATATTTAGCGGCTAATATTTCTCCTTCGGTTCCTGTTTGCCTTCCTTCAAGTTTGTCGTCAGCGAGATAAACAACATCTTTTTCCATATTATTCTGAGGCGTAGCATTTTGCTTTTTGCAGCCAAAGGCAACAATTAAAGCCAAAAGCATTAGAATCTTTTTCATTCCTGACTTATTTTTGTGCAAAACTAAGCATTAGGCATGAAACTAAGACTGACCTTTATCATAATTGTACTATTGGTAGGCACTTCTTGTAAAGAAGATGCAAAACAAAACGAAGAAAAACAGGTGGAAACCTCTTCAGTAGAAGTTCAAAAAGACTCTTTGATTTATCCTGAGGAAACGCATTTCAAATCTTTAAGGCAAGTCACTTTTGGAGGTGATAATGCTGAAGCATATTGGAGTTTTGATGACAAGCAATTAGTTTTTCAGTCCAATAATAAGAACTGGAATGTTGGATGCGATCAAATGTTTTTGATGAATGTTGATGAAACCTTTAAAGACAAGGTTCCTCCAATGATAAGTACTGGAAAAGGACGAACGACTTGCTCATACTTTTTACCAGATAATAAACACATTATTTATGCGTCAACACATTTGGAGCAAGATGAATGTCCAGATGCACCATTGCGTCAAAACGGTAAATATGTATGGCCAATCTACGACAGCTATGACATTTTTGTAGCTGATCTGGAAGGAAATATTGTGAATCAATTGACTCATGAAGTAGGATACGATGCAGAACCTACAGTATCTCCAAAAGGCGACAAAATTGTATTTACATCTACACGAAGTGGAGATTTGGAGTTATATACCATGAATCTTGACGGGTCTGATGTAAAACAAATTACAAACGAATTGGGATATGATGGCGGTGCTTTCTTTTCGCCAGATGGAACTAAATTAATTTTCCGTTCGTCTAGGCCAAAAACGGATGAAGAAATTAAAAATTACAAAGATCTTCTGGCTCAAGGACTGGTAGAACCAACGGATATGGAGTTGTACATCTGTAACGCAGATGGTAGTGATTTGAGACAACTTACAGATCTTGGCAATGCTAATTGGAGTCCATTCTTTCATCCATCGGGAGAAAAAATTTTGTTTTCTTCGAATTTTGAAGCTGAGCGTGGCTTTCCGTTCAATTTATATATGATAGACATTGATGGAAAGAACTTAAAGCGTATTACTCATGGTGAAACTTTTGACGCCTTTCCTGTATTCTCTAATGATGGAAAATATTTAGCATTTTCATCGAACCGAAACAATGGTGGTGGTCGAGATACTAATTTGTTTATTGCTGAGTGGCAAGATTAGTTTTGCCCTCCGGCTAGACGATCTCGTTCTTCTTTGCTAATATTTCTTTGATTAGTATCTAGCTTGGTGTTTCCGAAGTTATATCTAAAACCAAGTCTAACATAGCGATTGTCAATATCAACATTATTAGAACTAAACTGGTTGAGGTATCGCGTGCCATACTCTTCATCTTGAAAATTGAAAGCATCTTCTATGGCAAGTGAAAGAACGGCTTTCTTGTTGAGCATAGATTTAGAGATAGCAATACTACTAAATAGACGATCTTCTATAGTTTGAAGTCCCTGTACGTTTTTGCCAACCCAAGTAAGGTCAACATTAATATTTAAGCTGTTGTCTTTTAATAATGATAAGGCATTTGTAAGCACGCTATAATTGGACCAACGATCAATTTCTACAAAAGCATCATTGATTTTTGTTTCTTCAGAAAAGTTATAGAAAGAGGTTACAAAATAGATATTCCAATTATCCGTAGGGTAGTAATCAACGGCAAAGTCGAATCCAAAATCAACAGTTTTATCAATGTTTACTGAAGTATACTCTAGAGTGTTGGTTTCATTATTTTGACGCGGTATTTCTAAAATATTCCCATCATAATTTTGGTAATATGCTTCAATTGTAAAAAGGTCCAAGAAGGATGTTCCGATGACATAATGGTCTAAAAAGGTCGGAACCAGATTAGGATTACCAGTAACTAAAGTGTTTTCGTTCAAAAAGAAATTAAACGGATTTAATGAGGTATAGTTTGGTCGTGTTAAACTTCTTTTATAATTGGCGTAAATACTGAAGCTATCCGAAACATTATGTTGTATACTAGCATTAGGGAACCACTCCAAATAATCCTGAGAGTTTAGAGAATTTGTTGAGATAGACTTGGCGCTAATATTCGTTTGCTCCATTCTCAAACCTACATTAATCGACCATTTATCAGCATCCAAACTATAGTTAGAATACGCAGCATATACATACTCATCATAATTAAATGCATCCGTATTTTGGAAATCAAGCGATGCACTACCTGAGATGAGGTCGATATCGAATTGACTAATATCACTCTGCGTGTTTACGTTGGAGTATTTTATACCTGCTTCAAAAACAGAATTATCATTTAATGGCGTTCTATAATCTGCATTAGAAGATATGATTTTTGTTTCCTGATCGGAAAATGTTCTAAATGCAGAATCGTTCAAAAATTGTCCATTAGCATCAAAAAAATCGCTTAGCACTTCTTGTCTTCTATCATAATCGTAGGTAGTGAAATGTCCGTTGAGTGTTAATGAGCTTCCACCTTCAAAATCATGATTAAAGTTTAAGTCGAAACCTATATTATGTTTTTCATCTCTTGTGAGATTATCAGAATTGAAGCTGGATAAAGGTGATGAACCAATATCTGTTATTCCTGTCCTGTTCTTAATACGATACTTAAAGTAAGGAAGATAAAGTGTGGAATTAGAAATACTCAATGTACTTTTATCACTTATAAACCAATCGAGATTAAGACTTAAGTTGTGAGTTTCGGACCAAGTATTACGGTTTATGTTCGAATTCCAGACTTGATCAACTCCGTTACCTTCTGCATTAAAATAGTTAATCTGATCATTGGAACTTCTATTGATTTTGGATTTTGAATACGAATAGTTCGTTGTCAAGCTTATATCCTTATTTTTTACTGAATGACTGGTACCCGCCTGATATCTTGGAAACACCCCTTGAGTAAAATTTGAAAACACCGAACCTCGATAACCTGTAACCAAGTTTTTACTCATTACAATATTTATTACCGTACCACTCTCAGCATCAAAACGAGCAGAAGGATTGGTGATTACTTCTATTGATCGTACTGAATTAGCAGGAGAGCTTTCAAGCAATTGAGACAATTCATTGGCTGATAACTGAACCCTTCTATTATTAATATACACCGTTGGCGAACTTCCTTTAACCATAAGATTGCCATCCATCACTAGCACGCCAGGAGTGCTTCTCAAGGCCTGCAACATATCACCTTGCGATAAAGCCGTATTAGCAATATTAAAAGTGAGCCGATCTGCAGAACGCTTTACAGTAGGTTTTTTTGCTACGATTTCCACTTCATTAAGCGATTCAGCACTTTCTTCTAATTGAATATCCTCAATGACTAGATTTTTGTCTAGAACTATATTTTTAGTAATCTCTTTAAATCCAATAAAAGAAAACTGAACAATGTAATTCCCTTGTGCAAGGCCATCTATAAGATAAGCACCATCATCATCTGTACTAGAACCTTTGATAAGTGTTGTGCCATTTTCGGCAAAAACAAGCACATTAACAAAAGACATTGGTTGTCTGTTATTATCTAATACTTTTCCTGATATTGAAAACTCTTGGGCAGAGAGAATAGAAAAGCTGAAGCATAGTAGAAATGCTAAATAAAGAGGTTTTTGTATTAACATTAAGTTGGGTTAACGAAACGCAATATAAACATTGTTTTAGACTTTTAAGTGGGTAAAAACCGTAATTAGTCGAGTTATCATTTTATACATTAATGATTTCTAAGCTCTATAAAAGAATTATATTTGCAGCACTTTTATACTACTGTAAACGTACTTATGAAGCACATTAGGAATTTTTGCATTATAGCACATATAGATCACGGAAAAAGTACATTAGCCGATCGTTTGCTCGATTTCACTGGCTCAGTTACTGATAGAGAAAAACAAGACCAGTTATTGGATAATATGGATTTGGAACGAGAGCGAGGGATTACCATTAAATCTCATGCGATCCAAATGGAGTACACTTATAAAGGTGAAGAATATGTCCTTAACCTTATTGACACACCAGGTCACGTGGACTTTTCTTATGAAGTTTCTCGATCTATAGCAGCGTGCGAAGGTGCATTGTTAGTTGTAGATGCTGCACAAAGCATACAAGCCCAAACTATATCAAATCTTTATCTAGCCTTAGAGAATGATCTAGAGATTATTCCTGTGCTGAACAAAGTAGATCTTCCTAGTGCCAATCCTGAAGAAGTTACAGATGATATTGTAGATCTTTTAGGTTGTGACCCAGAAGAGGTGATTCCTGCTAGTGCCAAGACAGGAATTGGTATCGAGGATATTCTCGAAGCTATTATTGAGCGTGTTCCTGCTCCTGAAGGTAATCCAGAAGAATCGTTACAAGCCCTGATTTTTGATTCAGTATACAATCCTTTTAGAGGAGTTGAAACATATTTTAGAGTTATTAATGGTTCAATACGAAAAGGACAGAACATTAAGTTTATCGCAACAGGGAAATCGTATTTTGCTGATGAGGTTGGGACTTTAAAACTGAATCAAGTCCCAAAACAAGAAATAAAGGCTGGAGACGTAGGATACTTAATCACTGGGATTAAAGACGCAAGAGAGGTAAAAGTTGGAGATACGATTACTGATGCAAAAAACCCAACAACCAATGCTGTAGAAGGATTCGAAGATGTAAAACCAATGGTATTTGCAGGAATTTATCCGGTAGATACTGAAGATTATGAAGAGTTGAGAGCTTCTATGGAAAAGTTACAACTCAACGACGCATCTTTAGTATTTCAACCCGAAAGTTCGGCTGCATTAGGCTTTGGTTTTCGTTGTGGATTCTTAGGAATGCTTCACTTGGAAATTATTCAAGAACGCTTGGAGCGTGAGTTCAATATGACTGTGATTACTACAGTACCAAACGTGAGCTACCATGCCTTTACCAATAAGCATCCAGACGATGTTATCATAGTAAATAACCCAACCGATTTACCAGAACCTTCGACACTAAATCGAGTTGAGGAGCCATATATCAAAGCCACTATAATTACTAAATCAGATTTTGTTGGTCCAGTAATGAGTCTTTGTATCGAAAAACGAGGACAAATTACGAATCAAACTTACCTAACTACAGAACGTGTTGAACTAAGTTTTGATATGCCTCTGGCTGAGATTGTATTCGATTTTTATGATAGATTGAAAACAGTTTCCAAAGGATATGCTTCTTTCGATTACAGTCCAATAGGAATGAGAGCCTCTAAATTAGTTCGCGTAGATATTCTCTTGAATGCACAACAAGTCGATGCACTTTCAGCATTGATTCATGCAGACAATGCCTATAATATTGGTAAAAAGATGTGCGAAAAGCTAAAAGAACTAATTCCAAGACAGCAATTCGACATTCCTATTCAAGCTGCTATTGGTGCAAAAATTATTGCTAGAGAAACCATTAAAGCACTTAGAAAAGACGTAACCGCAAAATGTTATGGAGGTGATATTTCACGTAAGCGTAAACTTCTAGAAAAGCAAAAGAAAGGTAAGAAACGTATGCGCCAAGTAGGAAATGTTGAAATACCTCAGCAGGCGTTTATGGCAGTTCTTAAGCTAAACGATTAATGATTAGATTTTATCCGCTCAAGATTTCTTGAAGCATCGTTTTTATTATCTTTAGCATTCATCTCATAATAACCCTTTAATGAGATTTAGTCGAATTGCTACCATTGTTTTATGTTTAAGCTTTTGCTTCAAGGCTAATGCTCAAATAGCAGAAAAACATTATACATTTAAAAGGATAACAACTGAAGAGGGCCTGTCAAACAACGTGGTCTTTGATATTCATCAAGATAAGGGTGGCTACATTTGGATTGCCACCAACAATGGTCTAAATCGCTACGATGGATACGAAGTGGTGTCTTATTTTCATTCTCCAAAAGACAGTACTTCCATTTCTTCCAATGTCGTTAGGTCAATTATTGAAGATCAACAAGAACAGTTATGGATTGGCACAAAAAATGGGCTCGACCGTTTTGATAGAACAAAACAATGTTTTGAAAAACTAATAAATCAAGATGATTTTTCTATTTCAAATAAGGAAGTCATGTCCATGCACCTAGGTGCCTCGGGAAAGCTATGGATGAACGCCTCTAACAACATAGTTGTTTTTGACCCTAAAACTTATGAAGCCGATCCCGTTTACAATTCTAAAAACATGCTGGGAGTAACTTTGGCGAATCAAGTTGTATGGGCAAGCAATGATAAAGGAGGTATAATTTCCTATGATATTAGTACAAAAAAGTTAATCAGGAGGGAAAATGCGTCTGGGAATAGTGCTGTTCATTTTGGTAATCATACAGGTTCTTTATGGATACCTGCCGATTTTCAGCCCGACCTAGAAACCAATACTTTTAGACGTTTACCAGAATTACCTAATAAGATTAAACCGAGGCATTTACTAGAATTAGACACTCAAAGGTCATGGATAGGGACTAATAACGGTCTGTTCGAATACGACTCAGAAAAAAAATCCCTGTCCAAAATACATTTGGGAAAATCTACATTGACCAACCAGATTAGAAGTATATACAAAGATAAGGCTGGCGGAGTTTGGGTGGGGACCCTTGGAGGTGTATTTCATTACGATCCTTACAGAAAAGTGTTTAAACACAAAGACATTATTGAGGAATCGGATGATATTATTATGGGGCTTCATGTCAATAAAGGTGGTGTTTATGCAAACGCATTGGGCAGGGGTGTTTTTTTTAAACCGAACGGTTCAAGTGAATTTAAAGAAATCATTTTACCTGAATCACTTCCAAGACAAGGCTTGTTTATTTGGGATATGGCAACTGTCCCAGAAAGTAGTTTTCCTCTTTGGATGGCGACCAATAATGGATTAATCTGTTTAGACCCTAAATCTTCATCCTTTGAGGAGATTCTTATTCCACTTGTAGAAAATGACGAAAACGTATCTTTTTCTTTGCTTGATACCAATGAGGACTTCCTATGGGCTGCAACTCATAGAGCTATTCATAAAGTGAACAAAAAAACTAGGACATTATTAGGTTCTTTTTCATTAGGAGAAGACATTAATTATCCTGGTATTCAGAAAATAATTGCTTTGGACAATTACATTTTTATTGCAACAGAAAGCGAAGGGCTATTTAAATTTCATATACCCTCACAGAACATTTCTAAATTATATTTAAAGAGCAATAAGCAGGAGTTTGCTTCGGCTATTTGGGATCTTTATGTTTCCACAAATACGCTTTGGATTGGAGCAAATGATGGGTTATATAAGCTTAGCACAAAAGACATGCTCATAGAACCTGTTTTGGAGGATAATAAAGTAGTTTTTAGTATTGCTGAGGATGAGTCAGGGACATTATGGATGGGCACAGATAAAGGCATTAAAAGCTTCAATCCAGATAACCAAAAAACGAAATTCTATACGACCATAGATGGATTGAAGAATACCGAATTCAACAGAAAATCAGTCATTAAAGATGATTCAAACAATTTGTGGTTTGGAGGTGTTAATGGTATTACAGCTTTCGACCCTGAATTGATTAAAAAAGACAACCCCAATATACCGGAACTACACATTACAGCTTTTCGAGTAGCAACTTCAGATTCCACGTTCTCTATTCCAAACGTTAAAAGCAGCATAGTCCTACCATGGAAACACAACACGATAGAACTAGAATATGTTGGTCTTAATTATACAAATCCTCTCCAAAATAAATATAGGTATATCATGGAGGGCCATGACCCTAATTGGGTAGAAGTGGATAAGCCCAATACAGCTAGATATGTGAAGCTTCCCGTGGGGACATATAATTTTAAAGTGAGCGCGGCTAATAGTGACAATATCTGGAATACCGAAGGAGGCAGCATAGAAATACGTATAAAACCACCGATATGGCGAACAAAAACGGCGTACTTATTGTATGTTCTATCGTTTCTGGGTCTTATTTGGTTGTTCAGACGATTGAAATCCTATCGCAACCGCATCATTGAGGTGGAACAGGAAAAAGAAGTCATTGCCAAAAAAGTCGAAAAAGAATTTATAGTGCTCAACAATAAAACTAAAGTTTACTTGAAAGATCTAAAATACATAAGAGCAGCTGGAAATTATCTAGAGTTTCATTCCGCAGAAAAGGTCATCTTAGATCGAAATAAACTTAAGCTTTTGGAAGAGCTATTACCACCAAATTTTATCAGAACACACCGCTCTTATATTGTCAACAAAAACTACATTATTTCAGCAAATAGTGCTTCGGTTTTTATAAAACCAGACATAGAAACACCGTTATCTAGAAGTTTTAAGGGTAGCCTTAAATAGTAAGGATTACCATCCACTTTATTTTTTTTACCATTCATCACATTTTAAAAATTTCTATTGGTTTCTGCGATAGTTTTATGGTAAATGAAAATCCACATATTATGAAATCAAAAACTATGTATTACCCTTTTAAAGGTAAGTCTCTCTAGACATCTGTGAGCATTAATTTATGGTTAGCTACTCTTAGCCATAATATGTGGATAGTCCTTGCTTGGTAAGCTAGGCAAGGACTTATCATAAGATTATTCAACATTCAATTTTATAGTTATGAAAACAAAATTACCCTTAATGGTCTTTTTATTAAGTACGCTTATCTGTTCTTCTCAAGTAATTTGGACAGGAGGAGGAGGGGATATAAACTGGAACACAGCTGATAACTGGAGTTCAACTACAGTGCCAACCAGTATGGACAATGTAGAAATTCCTGCTGGATTTACCGTGACAATAATGGGTGTTGCCAATTGCCAATCTCTTGAGCTTAAAGGCTCTGCCATTCTTAATATAGATGGCGGCAGTCTTTTTAGCGCTCAGCCTTCATTTTTTGAGACAGGCACGACGGTCAATTGGGCAAGTGGTTCAATAGATTGTTCACTTTTAGTCAATCAAGGAACAATGAATTTAACATCGGCCGGAGATAAATCCTTCGTGAGTTCTTCAATAGTAAATAATAATGGAACAATTAATATAATAGGCTCAGGGAATTTGTTTCTTCAAGACAATACAGTCCTTAATAATGAGTTTGACGGAACGATTGATATGGGTGCGGATGACGGAGACATTGATAATATTGCCGGACTTTCTGTTTTAAATAACGAAGGCATAATAAGACGAAGTACATCTTCGGGAGAAGCACAAATACAATCGATTCAGTTCAATAATAATGGCGGGATTTTACAGGTCGATAGTGGCACATTAAGTATTTCTGCAATTACAAGTTTTACAGGGGGATCTTATGTGGTGTCTGCTGGTACAGTAATGGACTGGGATAGCGAGATAACCGTTTCGGGCTTTTTGATGGGAACAATACAGGGCGATTTAAATTGGAATAGTACTGTTGAAGTTCCTGTCTCAGCCACATTTAATTTTACTGGCAGTGGAAATTTTAATTGGACAGGAGGTGCTTTAAACGGTGGCGGTGTTTTAACCAATCAAAGTACAATTAACTTAATTGGAGTTGTAGGCAAACCCATTCAAGGAGGAACAACTATGGATAATGCTGGAACTTTGGACATAGTCGATAGTGGCGATTTATCTATTCAAAGCAGTAGTATAGTTAACAATTTGAGTGCAGGGATTATTGACTTGCAAGCAGATGGGGGCAATGTTATGGAATCTGGAGGCGGTTCAAATATTTTAAATAATGAAGGCTTAATCATGCGTTCTACCACTACAGGCGTAGCTGAAATAGATGTTGAATTGAACAATAATGACGGCACCATACAGGTCGATACTGGGACCTTATCACTGGAGGAACCTAGCACAAGTTTAGCAGATGGTGTTTATAATGTGTCTTCTGTAGGAGTTTTGAATTGGAATAGTTCCATGTCGTTATCTGGCATTTTATCTGGAACTATTGATGGCACTCTAAATTGGGGCAATACGTCGGAAACCGTAAGTGTTCCCGTTTCAGCTACCCTAAATTTCTTAGGTTCAGGCATCTTTAATTGGACAGGAGGGCGATTAGATGGCGGCGGTGTTTTGACTAATCAGAGCACAATTAATTTGACCACTATTGGAACCAAAGTTATTCAAGGGGATACAACACTCAACAATGTCGGAACGATTAACATTACGAGCGGTGGGGATTTATTTATCAATCAAGGCATTTTAAACAATCAGGCATCAGGGGTTATTGATATGCAATTTAATGAAGGAAATATCACAAACGCTGGTGGCACTTCCAATATTCTAAATAATTCTGGCTTGATACAACGATCGAATTCCACTGGAACGGCTCGTATATTTGTTGAGTTTAATAACTCCGGAACAGTAGATGTACAGACTGGAACCTTAGACATAGGCAACAATTCTTTACCGTTTCTAAACCTTATTAACGGCACTATAAAAGGGATTGGTACTGTAGAGCTTCCCCTTACAACTAGTTACACCAACGATGGCATATTTTCTCCTGGCGCTTCACCAGGCATACTCAGTGTGCAGGGAGATTTTGAATCTACTGCAAATTCTATCTTTGATATTGAGTTAGATGGCCTAACTCAGGGCACGGAATATGATTTACTGACCATAAACGGAGATGCGGACTTCAATGGCAGCATTCAAGTAGCTATAAACTTTGATGCCAACGTTACAGATGAATTTATAATAGCGACAACTACGGGCACCATAAACTCCTGTAATCTTCCTTCAACTGTATCGGCATCATTTGATGGATTCGATTATGAGTTTAATGTGGAATGCCGCAACAATGATGAATTGGTTCTCACGGTTTCAAGTGAAACCTTATCAATTCCTGATGAAGCCCTGTTTTCTGTTGAGGTCTATCCAAACCCAGCGAGAGACTTTATTACCATTGCCAGTGAAACAATGTTAAACGTTGAGGTATTTGACATGAATGGTCGCAAAGTATTAGAGACTGACCAATCGCATTTTTCTGTTAGAAGTCTTGAAAATGGCATTTATTTCTTAAGAGTTGAAGATGATAACAAGCGTTACGCTGTTAGGAAAATAATTAAACACTAGTGGGACTAAGTCTTTGAGGATTAGTATTTAAAGCATTTTTTGTATTTTAGATATGAAAAATAGCCGCTATTCTATTTTTTGTTCAACCAGCCCTTCTTCTTTTTTGGCTATTCTCAAACACTTTATCCCGAAATCAATTCCGTGTGTAATGCTTCTTGTGGCTTAAGTATTGTAACAAACCAAAATACTCATATTATGAAAACACAGTTTTTTAGATTCGTTATTATCCTTCTTTGCTTAGGAGGGTTTACAACATTAAACGCACAAGGACTTTTCGATTTGGCAACGTTAGATGATGAAGATGAAAGTTTTCCCTTAACATGGTCCGCTGGTGTTGATTTCGGCTATGATGATGCTTATGATGCATTGGATGCAGGTGTAGGATGGTCTGATTTTACCGTTGGAGGAAGCGCAGGCTTTGGATGGTCGGATATTGATGGTAATAGCGCAACGAGTTACTGTCTTGGTGTAGAAGGCTTGGCTAAAATTATAGGAGAAGATCGGAACCCAAATGGAGCGGGATATGTAGGTGCATTTGCTAATTATCATGCAGGAAACTCAGATAGCTTTGATGAAAACCTGTTTAGAGTTGGTGCTAAATTCTCCTATTTTGATCGTATTTCTGCATTTAACGAAACACAACTTATTTATGGTCTTAAAGCATTTTACGAAACAGGATCAAGAGAATTTTCTAGTGTTGAAGATGATATTTCTGGTTTCGGGTTAACAGTATATACAGGAATCAACTTTAGACTTTGTAATACTGCATCTGTTGGAGTTGAGGTTCCTGTGATTTCATACTTAAACCGAACTTTTGAAAGCGGAGGTAACGAAATTGAGATAGATAACACTTCAATAGCGATTAATAAAAACAATCCGGCAATGGCTTATGTTAGATGGAATTTAGGATCAAGGGCTAAATAGAGCTCCGCAAGAAATCACAAAATTATTAAAGCTCTCGTTTCAGGTAATGACTCGAGAGTTTTTATTGTAATAATTCACCCAGGTATACTAGCTTACTCTTAGAATCAATAATGGATTCTACATTGCCATTAATGGAAGGAATAATGTGAAGTTCCCCTTTGTTGTCTTTTATAAATAAAGGAACTCTGTCATTTTCACCATTCATTTGAGAAAGGTATTTGAGGTACTCCTCTTCATCCTGAACAGAAACTTCTTTTATTTCGGGATGTTTTTCAACAACATCAAGCAGGCTGTTATAATCATTTGTTGGGCTAAATAAGCCTTCTTTAGGCCTTTTACTTTCATCCGCAAGCTCAGCTTTAGAGACTAATCTAAAGGATCCATTTTCGCCAAATTGTGCGCCAAATTTTTCAACTGCATAATTATTGATATCAGTGTTTCCTGTAAGCGCCAGTAAATATCCTATATCGTTAAACTCGACATTATCAGTCAAAGTTTCAGAATAAATATTTTCAGTATAAGCCTCAATACCTAGATCACTGGCTTTATTGATATTGTTTTGATTGCTATCGACCAACACCACATGCCTGTCGTTCTCCATTAAGTATTGTGCAATGATTCGCGATACTTTAGAAGCGCCAACAATCAATATACCTTCAGACTTGGTTAGAAACACGCCAGCTATTTTAGCAAATAATCTCGCTGTTGTTGCATTGAGTAAAACAGTTCCCAGTACAATCATAAAAACCAAAGGTGTAATATATTCAGCACCTTCAACTCCTTGCTTTAAAAGCTTTCCACCAAATAGTGAAGCAATACCAGCGGCAACAATACCTCTCGGCCCCACCCAGCTAATAAACAGTTTCTCATTGGTTTTAATCTTAGAACCTTGAGCGCTAACAAAAACAGCAAGTGGCCTAATTAATAATACTACAACCAAGAATAACCACAATGTTTCCCAACGGAAAAGCAATAACATATCTTGATAGTTGATATTTGCTGATAACAGAATGAAAAGAATAGAGATGAGAAGCACACTAAGCGATTCTTTAAAATAAAGAAGCTCCTTAATGTTTTCTAGCTTACTATTTCCTATAACCATTCCCATAACTACAACCGCGAGAAGACCGGATTCGTGAGCAAATATTTCAGATTCCACAAACACCAAAAGCACTACAGAAAGCGAAGCAACATTTAGCAGGTAGTGCGGGATGAATTTTTTATTGATAACAAAAACCAAGGCATGTGCAAATGTAAACCCGAACGTAGTTCCGAATAGAACAATTTTACCAAACTCAATGAGCGCAGTCTTTGTAAAGCCAGCTTCACCACCAACACTAATGAATTCGAAAACAAGTACAGCGACTAAAGCTCCTATTGGGTCAATAAGGATACCTTCCCATTTCAGCACTGTGGAGACATCTCTTTTTAGAGGTATATTTCTCAGGATAGGCGTTATAACCGTTGGGCCAGTAACAATAATAAGACCAGAGAACAAGAAAGCAAGATCCCAGCTCAAATTGAATAAAAAATGTGCAGCTACTGCTGCGGCAAAGAACGTTACCGCCGCACCAACAGTAATAAGCTTTGTAATTACGGGCCCTACATTTCGTATTTCACTCCGTTTAAGGGTAAGCCCACCTTCAAATAAAATAATACTTATAGCAAGAGACACAAAATAATACAAACCTTCGCCAGGGAATAATCCCTTTTTGCCATTCCATATAGGTTCTATCCATTTAGAACCATCTTCATTAATGAACTCTGCAGCAATAGGCCCTACAAATAACCCAATGAGAATCAGGGGTAATATAGCTGGAATTTTGAACCGCCAAGCGACCCATTGTGCTAAGATTCCGAGAATAATAATACCAGCTAATTCTACCATAGATGTAATTTGAAGTGAAAATAAGAAAATTTAAAGACTAATAAACTAAAACAAGTTTCTTAATAAAACGTAAAGGGTGATAAACATATAGTTCATATTTCTTATTTTGCAACTCATATGCAATTATATCCCATTCAAGCAGGAAATTTTAAACTAGATGGAGGTGCCATGTTTGGTGTTGTACCCAAAGCGTTATGGCAACGAACAAACCCTGCCGATTCTCACAACATGATCGATATCGCAGCAAGATGTTTATTGTTAGAAGATGGAAATAGATTGATATTGATCGATACTGGAATGGGTAATAAGCAAAGTGACAAGTTTTATAGCTATTACCACCTCTGGGGAGACCATAGTATTGATAAATCCTTGAAGCAGTATGGATTCCATAGAGATGATATTACAGATGTGTTTATGACTCACCTTCATTTTGACCATTGTGGAGGTAGTGTAGAATGGAATGCAGACAGAACAATACTTCAACCAGCCTTTAAAAACGCAAACTTTTGGAGTAATGAAGACCATTGGAAATGGGCTACAGAACCAAACCGAAGAGAACGTGCTTCTTTCTTGAAAGAGAACATTTTACCCATGGAAGAAAGTGGACATTTAAAGTTTACCTCACTTCCAGAAAATGATATATTGAATGAATCGGAATTAGGGTTTGGTATTTTTTTTGCAAATGGTCATACAGACAAGCAAATGATACCAATGATAAAGCATAACGAAAAGACCATCTGCTTTATGGCAGATCTATTGCCGACGGCTGGTCATTTACCCATACCTTACGTTATGGGTTATGATACAAGGCCGTTATTGACATTGGATGAAAAAGAAAAGTTCTTAAATAAAGCAGCAGATGAGAACTTCTACTTATTTTTAGAGCATGATGCTCATAATGAGATTATAACAGTAAAACACACAGAAAAGGGCGTAAGATTAAAAGATACATATGCCTGTGATGAAATATTTAATTAAAGATTGAAACAAATGAATGATTTAAAGCGAATTTTAGCAGTAACCGGATTTGGTATTTTATTAGCCTCATGTGGTGGTAGTACACCTTTAATTTCTACACCAATAGAAAATATTGATACTACACCGCTTAAGGTTTCTGAACTTACTAAGGCAGAAAAGGAAAATTGGGGACATTTAGACTTAGTAACGGATACAATTCCTGGAATGAGTGTCGATAAAGCTTATGCTGAAATTATTAAAGGAAAAAAAGGAAAGACAGTCATCGTAGCTGTTATTGATTCTGGAATTGACATTGATCATGAAGATTTGGATGATGTGCTTTGGACCAACAAAAAAGAAAAGCCAAATAATGGAATAGATGATGATAAGAATGGATATGTAGACGATATTCATGGTTGGAACTTTTTAGGAGATGGCTATGATGAACAATTAGAATTTGTTCGATTATTAGCTAGTGGCAATGCAGACGATCCCCGCTATGCCGAAGCGCAAAAAGAGTACGACACTGAACATCAAAAATATATGGGTTATAAAACTCAGTATGAGCAATTAAAACAACAAGTTAAAGGTGCTGATGAAAAAGTGTCTGGGCATTTAAAGAAAGCCGATTATACAAAAGAAGAGGTAAATGCTATTGCTACAGAAGATCAAGGCTTACAACAATCTGTTGCGATCATAAAGTATGTGTATAGTCTTAAGTTCGATTCAGCATCAGATTTTGTTAAAGAGTTGGATGATGCTTTAGAGCAGATAGGAGACAGGTTGAACTACCACTTAAACAAAGACTTCAATGGAAGAAAAACAGGTGATGATATCAACAACATATCTGAGACTGGTTACGGAAATGGTAATGTAAAACCTGTTAAGAAAAGTGAATCTCACGGAACTCACGTCGCTGGAATTATTGCCGCAGAACGCAACAATGGAAAAGGTGCTAACGGTGTTGCCAATAATGTACAGATTATGTCTATTAGAGCTGTGCCAAATGGCGATGAGTACGATAAAGATGTAGCCTTAGCAATTCGATATGCGGTAGATAATGGTGCAAAAGTAATCAATGGTAGTTTTGGGAAGTCTTACTCACCACACAGTCAATGGGTGAGAGATGCGATTAAATATGCATCAGATAATGATGTGGTATTTGTACATGCTGCAGGAAATGATAGTAAAGATGTGGACACTGAGCCAAATTTCCCGGATGACAATGTAAACTATGTTGAGGTATCAGATTCATACATACGTGTAGGATCATTAACATCAAAGTATGGAAGTGATGTAGTGTCTGGTTTTTCAAACTATGGAAATAAAAATGTAGACATCTTCGCGCCAGGTTCTGCAGTATATTCTACTACACCAGAAAACGAATACGACTCAAAAGGAGGAACTTCAATGGCTGCTCCTGGAGTTGCTGGAATTGCAGCATTAATTCGTTCGCAGTATCCAAGTTTATCAGCTGCCCAAGTAAAGCAAGCTATCTTAGAATCTGGTTTACCATTAACCACTAAAGTAGTTGTTGGTGGAGATGCCAATGATGTAAGACCATTTTCTCAATTGTCTACATCTGGAAAAATAGCTAACGCCTATAATGCTTTAATTAGAGCATCGCAGTTAGCAAGTAATCAATAATAATTATGAAAAGGACCTTAATTTCTTTCGGATTAGCAACGGTTTTGTGGTCTTTTGGGTCATTAACCGCTACAGCTAACACGATAAATGATAAGCCTTCAGAAGAAGCACCAGAAAACTCTGGGTATTGGCAACAGCATGTCGATTACAAGATGGAAATTGATATGGATGTCAATACATTTCAATATAAAGGAAAACAAGAGATAGTTTATACCAACAACTCTCCAGATGTCCTTAATAGGGTGTATTATCATCTTTACTTTAATGCATTTCAGCCTGGAAGCGAAATGGATGTTAGGTCAAGAACCATTGCTGACCCAGATTCTAGAGTTGGTGACAGAATAAGCAAGCTTAAACCCAATGAAACAGGTTATATTAAAGTGAATTCTTTGACTCAAAATGGTGCAGCGGTGACTCACGAAACTGTCGGAACTGTCCTTGAGGTAAGCTTGGCTAAACCAATACAGCCAGGAGAGAGCGTAACATTCAATATGGATTTTGATGCGCAAGTCCCAGTGCAGATAAGACGTTCTGGTAGAAACAACAAGGAAGGAGTTGCACTATCGATGACTCAGTGGTATCCTAAACTCGCTGAATACGACTTTGAAGGCTGGCACGCAGACCCATATATCGGTAGAGAATTTCATGGTGTTTGGGGTAATTTTGATGTGAAGCTTACTATAGATAAAGATTATGTTGTCGGAGGATCTGGATATTTACAAAATCCGAACGAAATAGGTCATGGATACGAAACAGGTGAGGTAAAAAGACCAAAAGGCGATAAGCTTACTTGGCATTTCGTAGCGCCTAATGTTCATGATTTTACCTGGGCTGCAGATCCAGAATTTATACATGATACCTATAAAGGTGATAATGATGTAACCTTACATTTCTTATATAAAGAGACATTAGACAAGGAATATTTAGAGAATTGGAAAAACCTTCAGCCAAAAACAGCAGCCATGCTAACGTTTTTTAATGAGAACATTGGACAATATCCTTATAAGCAATATTCCGTAATTCAAGGAGGTGATGGAGGTATGGAATATGCCATGTGCACCTTAATCACAGGAGAGCGCAAATTTGGTAGTTTGGTTGGTGTTACCGTTCATGAGTTTGCGCACACTTGGTTTCAATTTTTATTAGCTACAAATGAAGCTAAGCACGAATGGATGGATGAGGGCTTTACAGAATATGTAAGCAACCTTTGTATGAACAAGATTATGGATCAAGGCAAAGAAAATCCATTTGCAGGAGCTTATAGAAACTATATAGCATTAGCTAATTCACCTTATGAGCAGCCGTTAACAACACATGCAGATCGCTATCAATTTAATCAAGCCTATGGTATAGCAGCATATAGCAAGGGTAATGTTTTTATGGCGCAATTGGGTTATGTTATTGGTGAGGAGAACCTTAAAAAAACAATCAAAAAGTATTTTAACGATTTTGCATTTAAGCATCCCACACCTTTAGATGTTATTCGTACTGCTGAAAAGGTTTCAGGATTAGAATTAGATTGGTATTTAATGGATTTTGCTCAAACCACTAACAAAATAGACTATGCTATAGCTTCAATTGAAGGGAATAACGTTACGTTAGAGCGAAAAGGCTTAATGCCAATGCCAATAGATGTTCGAGTAACATATACCGATGGAAGTACAGAAGACTTTTACATGCCATTACGAATGATGCGTGGTGAGAAGCCTACAACTGCGACGCTTAAGTCAGATTGGGCATGGGCATATCCAACCTATACTTTAGAAACAGAAAAAGCAGTTAAGTCTGTTGAAATAGACCCATCTCAGCTAATGGCAGATGTAGATAGGACTAATAATACTAAACAAGTAGAATAGGATTCTACATTGTCATTCAGAGCGAACTAATGTGAAGCGAAGAATCTTTAATTAAGTAAGAGATTCTTCAGTCGCGATGCTTTTCAGAATGACAACAAAAAAATAGATTAAACTTTTTTAATCACATTGGTCACGATACCCCAGATTATAAACTCATTATCTTCAGTAACTTTAATGGGTTTATAGTTTGGGTTTTCTGGCTGAAGCCATACACCATCACTCTCTACACGCAATCGCTTTACAGTAAACTCACCATCAATAAAGCAAACAGCGATTTTGTTATGTTCAGGCTCTAAACTACGATCTATGACTAAAAGGTCATTGTCGTCTAGTCCAGCATCAATCATCGATTGGCCAGAAACTCTAGCAAAAAAAGTAGCTTCCTTATTTTTTATCAGTTCATCATCGAGAGATAAACGCTGTTCTTTAAAATCATCGGCTGGAGAAGGGAAACCAGCAGAAATTCCTGAATCTACAAAAAGTGCTCCAGGGTTCTCGGAGTCTTTTGGAGAGAAGAACATTAAGTTAAGGGGTTTTTGAGTGGTCATTATTTTACTTTAATAATTTCATTGATATTGGTAGTATATCTTGGCGAAAGACGTTCCTGACGCATTTTCCAGGTACGCTCCAGATCTTGACTACCGATTTTAATTTTATAGTCTTTATATTTTTTATTGATGTTGTCTATGGCAGACATAAGTGGTTTGTGCTTAGGGTTTTCAAAATGAAACATATCCAACTGATGGTTGTCCGTTGGAACCAAACCAGTAACGATAACGCCTGCACGCTTATATTGTATACCTTTTTTATGAATAGAAGTGACCGCATCTACAGCGAGCTTACTAATTACTAAAGAAGAGTCTGTAGGATACGGAAGAATAACTCTCGTGCTTGCTCTATGCTGTTCAAGCTGCCTTTTGTGGCTGTCGCTACTGAGCATAACAATAATCATATGGCAACTAGATTTCTGTTTTCTGAGCTTTTCTGCACAACTAGACGCAAATGTTGAGACACGTTCTTTAATATAGTTTATGTCATTATAGGTGTAATCAAAGCTTCTTGTCGTAGCTATAGCACGCTTTACTTCACGTTGATCCAAATCTAGTTTTTGAATGCCTTCCAAGTCTTTTTTTAACTTCCACTCCGTAATAGAAAATGTTTTACGCACCCATTCGTCTGGCAATAAGGTAAAGTCGTAAGCAGTTTTGCAGCCTTTAGCTTTCAGTCTTTTTTGAAGCCCTCTGCCTATTCCCCAAACTGACTCTAAAGGAATCCATTTTAATGCTTTTATTCGGCTTTCTTCAGAATTAATAACATAAACCCCTTTGGTATAATCTGGAAACTTTCGAGCAATTTTATTGGCAACCTTACTAAGTGCTTTTGTAGGAGCGATGCCAACACTGGTAGGTATGCCTGTCCATTTTAGGATACGCTTTCTTATTTGATTACCATAATCATTAAAGTCGTAATCATCAAACCCTTTGAATTGTACAAACGCTTCATCTATGCTATACACTTCTACATCTGGAGTGAACTGCTCTAAGATAGTCATTACACGATTGCTCATGTCGCCATACAAAGGATAGTTAGAAGAGAGTACTTTAATATTATTGAGCTTGCAGAAGCCTTCCCATTTAAAAATAGGTGCGCCCATGGGTAATCCTATAGCTTTAGCCTCATCGCTTCGCGAAATAACACAGCCATCATTATTACTTAGAATTGCAACAGGAACATTACGCAAACTTGGATTAAAAACCCGTTCGCAAGACGCATAAAAGTTATTACAATCGATTAAGCCAAACATAGTACATAAAGATAGTGCAAAATTGACTTAAAGCTTCAAAATAATCTGCTCCCAGTCCTCGCCTTTAGCATGGCGAATATCAAGGAGTTGAAACCCAACAGCTTTATGTGCACCAGAAGATCTTACATTTTTTGAGTTGACTTCAGTGATTATAGCGTCAAATTCACCTTTTAACTCCGAAGCCATGTGTTGGTACAAGCTTCTAAAAATACCTAGTCTTCTATAGTCCTTATCGATACAAACTTGACCCATAATGAGGTATTTTAGGTGGGTTAGGTTTTTTGATTTTAGAACTATTTTCAGATGACGAAATAGAGGCTTAAGTATGGGAACGTCTTCTATAAATTCTGTAAGCGTACATAAGGCATAGCCAACGACATCATCATTGTGTTTTGCAATAATATGGGGACATGCATCATTCATTTTTTTCAAAGCCTCTAACGTATGGTGAACAGTCACATAGCCTTCTTGTTCTTTTTCTGAAAGGCTAATATGCTGAGGTAAATTCCTTTTCTGAATCTTTAGAATCTGCTCTAATTCTTCATTTGAAGATGCTCTGCTATATGTTATTTCAGGAACTGACATATGAAACTCAACAATAGCTCTAAGTTAATAATATTGATGCTAATAAATCCTATTAAAACATCATCGGCCTGAACGGTGTAACACTTAATTGAATTTATGGACAAATAAGTATGGAGAATTTAAAAGGATTAAAGAGGTTTTTCTTAATGATGGCTTTGACTATGATCATTGTTTTTGTATTCTCAATTCTTAAAGAATTAATAGGAAGAGGTTGGGCTTCTGTATTAATAATGTTTGTGTCAATTCCTTTGGTTCTTTATTCATTCAAGAGGTTTATAAGCAAATAATGGCATTATTATGATAAGCACGATACTTATATTAACGAAGAATCATAGGGTTCCTCATAATGGCCCGATAGACTTCTCTGGATCTTCATTGGTGGTTGGATTTTTGATTATCGTATTTGTTGTTTTGTTTACATGGAGCAAGTGGGATTCTAAAAGAAGAAATAAATCTTAATGCCTCCTCTTGATTAGCTATATTTGTTTGATGACTGAAATAGAATTTACAGTAAGAGAGCCTAAAACATCGTTAGTTTTTAAAGCTTTTGCAGCGTTTATACTGGCCGTATATTCTACAGTATGTTACTACTTTTTAACAACAAAAGAAGGCTCTTCCGAATCAGCAGTATACCTTATTGCTTTAGGGTTTATTGTGATGAGGTATATGGTTTTACCTAGTTTTGTTTTAAAATCAATCCATTTTAATTTCTCTGAATCTAAAATTCAGAGACAAACTTCTCTGGGGCCAATTTCTTTTAAAGGCAAATGGAAGGCATTAAAAGCATTAGAATATATTTCAGTGTTTCAAACCGGGAATGGCTATGAGATTCGGTTATGGCATACAAGAACCAAGACATTAAACCTGTTTGCTCTAGAAGATTATGATGAGGCTTTAAAACAAGGATTTTATTTTTCTGAAAAGCTTAATATTGACCTTCTTGACGCAAGAGAACGAGGCAATCACAGATGGGTTGATAAAGAGGCGTATAGAACAACAGGAGAAGTAGTTTACACAGAATAAATGACGATGTTACCAAAGAAACTTCAAGACAAACTAAATAAGCGCAAGGAAGATAATGCTTTAAGGCAATTAAGCCATTCAGATGGCTTGATAGACTTCTCTTCCAATGATTATCTAGGGCTTTCAAAGTCTGAAGTTATATTCAATCAAGCACATCAATATCTCAAGACTATTGACATGGTTCAGAATGGCGCAACAGGGTCTAGATTGATTTCTGGAAATCATAAGTTGTACGATGAGGTCGAAACCATGCTTTGTAAGTTTCATAAGAGTGAAGCAGCTTTAATATTTAACTCTGGTTATGATGCAAACATTGGCTTTTTTAGTACTGTACCACAGCGAGGCGATTTCATCTTATATGATGAATATATCCACGCTTCTATTAGAGATGGTATAAGAATGAATAATGCAGAATCGTACAAGTTCAAACATAATGACTTGAATACTCTTGAAGAGTTGCTAAAAAAAGTTCAGCAAGAGGATAAGGATATTTATGTTATCACAGAGTCTGTGTTTTCGATGGATGGTGACTCTCCAGACCTTTTGCGTTTAGTGGCATTATGCAAAGACTATAATGCGAGATTAGTTGTTGATGAGGCGCATGCTGTTGGACTTTTAAACGATAATGGAGAAGGATTATTACAAGACTTGGGGATAGAAACATCTGTTTTTGCTCGAATCGTCACCTTTGGGAAGGCGTTAGGATGTCATGGCGCAGCAGTTTTAGGAAGTAATGAGTTGAAACAATTTCTGGTAAATTTTTCGAGACCATTTATTTACACAACTGGGCTGTCTCCACATGCTTTAGCAACAATAAAGTATGCTTATAAATCGCTTGAAGATTCAAAAGAAAGAGAAGTGTTGAAGGATAACATAACGCTTTTTAAGGCTGAACTTGAACGATTAGAACTCAGTGACAGATTTATAGAGAGTGAGTCTGCAATACACTGCTGTGTTGTTTCGGGTAATGATAATGTAAAGTCGGTTGCCAGAGATTTGCAAGAAAGCGGGTTTGATGTACGACCAATTCTATCACCTACGGTTCCTAAAGGGAAAGAGCGTTTGCGTTTTTGTCTGCATAGTTATAATTCTAAGCAGGATGTTATTAGTGTTACCGAACGACTTTCAGAATTAATAAAAAAATAAAGCGCCCAAATTATTGGGCGCTCAAAAGCAAAAATACGATATATTGTCTCTTAGATAATACTCACATTTACTGCAACCATACCTTTTCTTCCTTCAGCTTCTTCATACTCTACTTGGTCGCCATCTTTAATTTCTAAACCGTTAAGGTTAGAGACATGAACAAAAATGTCCTTGCCAGTGTCTTGGTTGGTAATGAATCCGAATCCCTTGGAGTCATTAAAAAATTTAACTGTTCCAGTCATTATAAATAGATAATAAATTAAAGTAGCAAAGGTACAACTTATACAAGTACCGATTGTTAATTAATTGTTTTTATTTGAAAGATAATGAGTTAGTACTTGTTTCGCTTTTGATTTTCGCGCATTTTATCGAGATTTTCTTGGGTAAGCATGTAGTCTTTTAGTTTCTTGTCTTTCCAGCGATAGTAAGAAAATAGAGGAAAGACGATGAAAAATAAGCCAATAGTACCAAATCCAATTAGTTTTTGAGAATATTCAGCATCGATAACAAAACCAGTTATGATTGAGCCTATTGTGGCAATAAAGAGAATCCAAATGATGTATTTCATCTCATTAGAATTTTAATTGAAGGTCACCGCATACTCATCGACGACTTCCAATTCTGTTCTAAAAGCAACTATTTTATCAGCAAAGCGTTTCATCCCATCTTGTCGCAAACGAGCAGCATGATCTCTATAATACTCATCTAATGCAGTTCTTGACTTTGCTCTGTATTGAACTGAATACGTAGTACCTCCAAGTTCTTCTTCAACCAAAACCTTAGTTAGCTTGGCTTCCAAAAACTTTCCGGTAGCTAGAACTTGTGGAATATGAAGTTTTATCCAGTTTAACCACTCATCGTGCACACTATCATCGACATTTATGGTAACATTATATATGATCATAGATTAAATACTATCTTAATTAAAGGGCAAAGATAAGGAAATCAGTATCAGAAAAGCCTATAAAAAGCACTAGTTAATGGCGTCGCCTCTAAGCATTCTAAACTTCTTTCGGGCTTCAATAAAGTAGATACTATCTTCGTGTTCGAATAAGACTTTTTCGTATAGCGGTTTAGCTTTTTCGGGCTCAGCAAGATGATAGTTGTACAATTCGGCTAAATGAAAATAAGCATCATCAGCAAGAATATCTTCTCTGTAATCTGCTATAATTTTTTGATAGTTAACTTCAGCCTTACGATACTGCTTTTTCTTTTCGTAGAGTTGAGCTTGTTTAAACAAAGCCTGATCTATAATACTTTCGCCTTTATGCTCTACAAGAATTTTTTCAAGCAACTCAATGGCTTTACTAGTATTGTTCTGGTACGCCATAAGATCTGCCTTAGCATAAATTTTTAAGGCAGTTTGCGTTGAGTCTTCGTACTTATTATCAGAAATTAAAAGCTTTAAATCCAAAGCATCATTTGCAATGAGCTGCGAGGTGGACGACTTAAGTATTTTAAGTTGCGATTCTGCCCATTCGAAATCACCTTTATAGTAACTGGTTTTAGCGACTTTGAATCTAGCTTCTTGAGCAATGGTACTATTTTTTAGATTAGCTTGAATTTGTGAATAGTAAATCAATGCCTCATTGAATTTCTCTTGAAACACTAAAATATCCGCAATTTTTAGTTTTACTGATGCTTCTTGAAATGGTGAAAGCGTAAGTTTTAGACTTTGCTTTAAAAAGTTGCTACCTTCCTTCGGTTTGTTCACATAAAACGCAAGAAAATTACCGTAGGAAATTTGTAGCGGTAATGTTGGTTCAAACTTACCGTAGATATTGAAGAGCTCCAGATACTTATCATTGATCTGCGGATACTCTTCTTGAGTGCCTAGTTCAGTATCAATATCCAAAAGGTATTGATGCGCAAGCAATAGTGTAGGAACATCTTGAGAAGTTTCCAAAATATAGTTGAAAACATCTTTGGTTACATCGTATTGCTTATCATCTAAGGCGGCAATTCCTAAATCGATAATGCGATCTAAGCTTTCAGGGTTTCTCCGATATAGTGCCTTTTCTTGAGTAAAGGATTTGTTATATGCTTTTTCCTGAACGTATAGCCAACTAAGGAGCTCGTACCAATGAGCCTCAGGACTAGCCTGAAGCTTTTTCAAAAGAAGTTTCCGAAGCGTGGCATTATTTTCATTACTACTATTTTCTGAAATAAACCCAGAGATAGCGCGCTTAGCATTACTGATAAACGTAGGCTTATCTTCGAGATAATCGATATAGTTAGTAAACATTTTTGGCACATCCCCTTGATCCGCATAAATCCTGGCAAGCTGAATGTTGTAATTCTTCTCTGGTTGGAGCACCATGCCTTTTTCGTAAACCTTTATAGCATAATCGAGCAATGAATGCTCTTCAAATTTCCGTGCTAGGCTATACACATAATAAGGACGCTCGTCTAAGTAAGTCATGGCCTCATCATACTTAGTCTTAGCCAAATCCAAACTATCTTTTAGTTGATAATTATAGCCAAGCTCTACAATAAGCATTGGGCTATTGCTCTTGGTTAATTTTTGAAGCATTAGTTGTTCTGCTTCATCAAATCGCTCTAGCTGTTGAAGGGTACTGATAATCTTGTAGAGGTATTTAGTGCCTCCTGGCTTTTCATCATATAATCTTTGATAAGATATCAGAGCTTTCTCAAATTCTCCACGCTTAAAGTAGTCATCTGCAATAATATCGTTCTGAGAACTTACCAGTTGACTTATACATAAAACCGCTATGAGAATTAACTTTCGCATAAAGCTAATTTATAGAATTAAAGTTGACTTAGTGTGAATGTTTTTATAAAAAATGCCCAAGCGTTAACTCGGGCATTAGTACCATTCAAAATAAATGTGCTATTAATCATATTTCTTTCAATGATTCAATTATTCTAACATGGCAGCTTCTACTATTGTATTAAAAGTATATACTACTATATGAAACCCTAAAATAAAATCTTGCTTACCATAATTGCTAGAGACGCTAGCAATAGAAGACGTTTTACATTTTTCATAAGTAGGTTAAATTTTGGTTGTTATAGTTTGGGAGCTCTAACTTCTTAAAAAAAGGCAGAATAACATAGAAATCTTAAAGAAAATCGTTTAAAAACGTATTTTTTTAACACTTAAACGATTCTTAGTAAGAATCGGACTACTTTATAAAATCAAACCCTGTATATGGCACTAAGGCTTCAGGAATTTTAATCCCATCTGGAGTTTGGTAGTTTTCTAAGATACCAGCTAAAACTCTAGGTAAGGCTAGTGAACTACCATTTAGTGTATGTGCTAATTGATTTTTGCCATCGTCGTTTTTGAAACGGAGTTTCAAGCGATTAGCTTGAAAAGTTTCAAAATTAGAAATAGAAGAAATCTCTAACCAACGCTCTTGTGCAGTAGAATATACTTCAAAATCATAAGTCAATGCAGATGCAAAAGTAAGATCACCTCCACAAAGACGTAAGATTCTGTACGGTAATTTTAATTCCCTCAAAATATCTTTAACATGATCCACCATTTCATCTAGAGCAACATAAGAACGCTCAGGATGTTCAACTCGGATAATTTCGACCTTATCAAATTGGTGTAAACGATTAAGTCCTCTTACATGCGCACCATAACTACCAGCTTCTCTCCTAAAACAAGGTGTGTAGCCAGTTATAGCCAGAGGTAAATCATTTTTATTAACCAGGTCGCCTCTAAATAAGTTGGTTCCTGGAACTTCAGCAGTAGGAATTAAATACAAATTATCGCCAGTGACATGGTACATTTGCCCTTCTTTGTCTGGCAATTGACCAGTACCAAATCCTGAAGCCTCATTAACAAGATGAGGTAATTGATACTCAGTGTATCCTGCTTCTGTATTCTTATCGAGGAAATAAGCAATTAAAGCACGTTGAAGTCTGGCGCCTTTTCCTTTATAAACAGGAAAACCTGCGCCAGTAATTTTGTTTCCTAATTCGAAATCAATAATGTCGTGTTTTTTTGCAAGTTCCCAATGCGGCAACGCACCTTCAGGTAATGTTGGCACATCACCTTCTCTAAATACTTCTTCGTTATCTTCATCAGAATTTCCGAGAGGAACAAGGTCATTAGGTACATTCGGAATCTTATAAAGCAGTTCGTTTAATGCATCTGCTTTTTCGTTTAATTCAGATTCCAAGTCTCTTGTCGACTCTTTAAGTTGAGAAGTTTTCTCCTTAAGAATATTTGCTTTTTGAGCTTCTCCAGACTTGAAAAGCATACCAATCTCTTTTGAAAGGGTATTAGATTCAGCTTTTAAAGTGTCTAATTTTGTTTGAAGGGCTCTGCGCTCTTCATCAAAATTCAACACATCATTAACCATTTCTGAAGCATCAATATTTCGCTTAGTTAAACTAGCGATAACATGTTCTTTATTTTCTCTTATGTATGAAACTTGTAACATAACCTATTCTCAACTTAAGGCAACAAAAGTAATAAGTTTTCAAAAGGTAGAAAACAAAAGAGGAGCTATTTAGATGGTAATATCCAATCGGAATGCTTAAAAGCACTCCATTCTGCAGAAGCGAGATCTACTTTAGGGTCAATTAGTTGTTTTCTGGGCTTGCCATTAACGCTCAAATAAGCAGTAACAAAAACCTGAATATCTTTTCCTTCTTCTGCATATTCTCTCTTCAGTCTTTGAGCAAATTGCCAAATAAAGTCTGGTTTGCTAGAAGCACCACGTTGTTGTTTTTTGGTAAGATAATCGTTGAGTTTTACAATGGTTTCTTCACCTGTTGCTTTGTCTACAACTTTATATATAGCAGAAGCGTGTTTTGTGCGCAGCATCATGCGCCACGACATGCGATGACCTTCTTCTGTCCAAAGCACATTGTCTTGGATAAAATGATGGCGTATTGGCAATACCAATTGAATGATGAAGTACACCACAAAAAAGCCAACCCAAATAGGTTTAGGTTTTGAAAACACCTTTTCACTGGGTTCATATAATGGCTTTCGCTTTAGAAAAATATTGCGAATCGTTTTTGGCTCAAAAAAGAATAGTGTAAATGCCAGCGACATATATGGGAATATGCCAACTTGAAAAATAAAAGAGTTAAACAAGTGAAAGAAAATAGAAGCATAAAAGGCTAATTTTCTTGTAGGTTTCCACAGCAATAATGGGATAACAAGACCATCAAACAAAATACCTCCATAGGCAAGAAAATAGTGAACCACTTTGTTCTGTAAAAAATCACCAACGATAAAATAATGTTGCTTGCCTTTCATTAAGAGTTCCATGACACTAGTGTCTAACCAGTCTGGATATATCTTCGCAATTGCACCGTAGGTATATACAATGAACATCTGTAGAATAAACAGGAAACTGCACCAATAGGGCATCGAAATACTCTTGATACTTGGGTTTTGTTTTGCATCTACAGAATAGTAACGATGTGCTGGTTGTATCACCATGATTGCACTTAGGAAAATCAATAAGTAATAGTGATTATTGTATGAGGACTTTTGCATTAAGTAGGTTAATACCCACATAATGGTAAAGCCTAAAGTGCTAGCGCGATACTTATAGCCAATCATTATAAAGAAACCAAACACACCCATAATGGCGTAGTACAAATACATCCAATTACCAGGAAGAGGTTGAAGCCAATCGAAACCAATAAAGTTGAATGTGAATTCTGGTTCTATCATGGTGCGTTTTACCCACCCAGTTGCAATGGCGCCAAAGGATTCTAAAAAACAAAGAAGACCGAAAATAATCCTAAAAACGATTAATGGCGCATTGTCTATATGTCTGAATAGAAAGTTGTTCACGAAAATGATTTTTCAATTAGACTCAAAGCATTTGCTTTATCTCTTCCGAGTTGTTCTTTTAAAGCTTCAACGGATTCAAACTTTTTTTCATCTCTTAGTCGATGCAAAAATTCAACCTTTAAAGTTTTTCCGTAAATATCCTGATCGAAATTAAAAAAGTGAACTTCAATAGATTCTTTAGATCCATCTACTGTAGGGTTGGTACCAATATTCATCATACCAAAAACCCGTTTACTATCAATTATTGATTGTACAGCATATACACCTTGCTTAGGAATTAGTTTGTATGTTTTATCGACATATATATTTGCTGTTGGGAAATCTATAGTTTTCCCCAAACCCTTGCCTTTTATGATGATTCCGTTTATGAAATAATGATATCCAAGGTAAGAATTTGCTAAACTCAGTTCACCTTGTGATAAAGCCTGTCTTATTTTAGTTGAACTTACTGCAATATCTTTGATATCCTGTGCTGGGATTTCATCTACAGAAAAGCCATACTGTTGACCAAAATTTCTTAAGTCATTAATATCTGCGCTTCTGTTTTTTCCAAAACGATGGTCGTATCCTATAATAATGTGCTTTGCATTAAGCTCATCGACCAACACGGTTTTTACATAGGCTTCAGCAGAAAGATTGGCAAATTCCTTTGTAAAAGGTTTAATAA
The DNA here is from genome assembly GCF_040493455.1 of Winogradskyella sp. 3972H.M.0a.05. Taxonomy (NCBI): domain Bacteria; kingdom Pseudomonadati; phylum Bacteroidota; class Flavobacteriia; order Flavobacteriales; family Flavobacteriaceae; genus Winogradskyella; species Winogradskyella sp. 3972H.M.0a.05. The sequence continues at coordinate 443,160 of NZ_JANFDA010000001.1, forward strand.
CAAACGCATTGATTCCAAGGTCACTTAAGATATCTCTTTTCTCTTCTATAGTAGTAAGCAATTCTATTTTGAAATCGGGCTGAATTACCATTCTTGGATGTGGAAAGAATGTCAAAACCTTAGGCTCTAAATGTCTTTGATTAGCGACATGTAAAAGTTGTTCTAAAATTTTTTGATGGCCTATGTGTACGCCATCAAACGTTCCTATAGTGACTACAGAACCTTTAGTTTGGTTAGGATTGTTTGTATTGCTATGATCCAAACTTTTTTTGGTAAAAATAAAAAAGAGGGCTGAAATTTCAGCCCTCTTCTATATAAATTAAGACTTGTATGTTATCTCTTAATAAATCTCAGTGTTAAAGACGCATCTCCTTTAGCAATTTTGATAAAGTAAACGCCATTACTAAAGCCAGAAGTATTTACAGAAAGATCTGCATCTCCAGCGATAGACTTTTGAAGCACTGATTGACCTAAAACATTGTAAACCTCAAAGCTATCAGGTAAGTTATTAGCATTACCTAGTTTGATATTAAGCTCAGAATTTACAGGGTTAGGGAAAATTGACACATTGTCGTTAAGGAAAAATTCATCTACACTAAGCGCATCAACCGCGATTACTGTCGTCTCAGAAGAACCAAAGTTACCTCCACTAGCAATAACAGTATCGTCATCTGTAGTTAGTTGGTAAGAACCATTACCAAAACCGCAGCAGATACCATCTCCATATGCATCAAAGATTGTAAATGCGTAACACATATTTGCAACTACATCAAAAGATTCATTGAAAGTAGTGTTATCATCTGTTGTTCCATTATAAGGTCCACCAGAAGCTATAAGTGTATTATTTTCATCTCTAAACTCCCATGTTGTTTCGTTAGAGAAATCGTCTGTGATTAATTCAAGATGTACTTGAGTAGTACCAAAGCTATTAGCACTTCCACCAACAAATGTATCAGAGTCAGAATTATTACAAGCTCTCATATCTGAATTAGCAATCACAATACTAACGTTAAGCGTATCATTACCACCTGTTCCAGAAATACCAGCGATATCAACTAATTCTGATTGACCTGGCGCTAAATTACCAGTCCAATTAAGCACTTCATTGGCCCCACCATTAACGTTATAGTTGATAGTAGCACTAGTTAAATTAGAAGTTCCAAAGTTACCAACACGAACTGTAGCAGTGACACCATCGCATCCACCGCCTTCTATACACCAAATATGCACACTTCCATCATCAGCCATTTGAGGTAAATCTGTATCTGGAACTGTAGAGTTCGCTAATGAAGATCTAGGTCCAGCTAAAACGGCCTGCATTCTTACATTTTGTCCAGCAGTAAACATATCCATACATACATCGTCAGAGTAATCCATGTAGTTCTCTATAAGATCATCGTCACCTCCAGGGCAAGTATCTGGCGGAACTGCAGGACACCCATAGTTTGGTTGTGCTTGAGGAGGAGTATCATTTACACTATCTCCAGGAGCACCACACCCTTGGAATGTGTGGAATAATCCTAAATAGTGACCAACTTCGTGAGTAGTAGTTCTTCCCAAGTTGTAAGCACCTCCAAGGTTAACACCAGGAGCGTCATTGGATCCAAAATATTGGTAACCCATAACAACACCATCTACATTAGGGTCGCCACCAGGGAACGTAGCATATCCTAATAGACCACCACCTAATTGGACAACCCACATATTAAGGTATCTTGAAGGATCCCAAATCGTTTTAGGCTTTATATCCCCATCGATATCTGCACCTCCATTAGGTAATGAACTTCTTAAGTATCTAACAATACCAGTAGTTGGGTTACAGTAAGGATCTTCCTTAGCTAAGAAAAATTCGATGTTGGTATCTACACCAGCACCAAATCCCCTAGAACCAGGAATTTTTCTGTAATCTTCGTTAAGCACATCGATTTGAGATAGTACTTGTAAGTCAGAGATGTTACTTCCTACACCAACACCTTCACCATTGTGTACTACGTGTACAACAACAGGTAAACGAATAGGGCCACCACCTCTGTTAGGGCTGTTAAGGATTTCCTGAATCTTTATATTGATTTCAGTTTCAAAATCATCACTTCCCATCATTCGAGGGTTTTCAGATAGCATCATTGCATTGTATGCATCTGAAGCACACCTAATATCACCACTTGGTGATTGCAAAGATTGATTTTGCAGGGTCGGTTTTTGAGCATGCGAATTAAAGGGCATACATAATAAACCAAGCAAAATAACCGTGAGGGTAATTTTTTTCATAGAATATGTATTTTAATAGTTCTTTAAAATCTACTTAAAGAATAGTGATTAATTAGATTTACAAATATGACAATTTTTTAAGGATTTTTAACAATTTTTAACTGTAATTAGACGAAAGTATTGATGATAATAGTAAATCTTGCGCAATAGTAGGAAAAAAACTACATATAACATAATTATTCTTACACTTAAGGTCTGATTTCTTAGCTATTATTTGATTTCATTGCTCTTTTTATTCATAAACATGGCAAAGTATGGGGTTGATTAAAGACTAGTTTTGTTAAAACTTGAAATTTTTTTAGACCATTTACGACTATGTATCAAAAAAACTAACAACGGGAATAATTGCATTGAAAAAGGAAAGCGATAAGTCTAATCAAAAAAATACGTATTTTTGATTGAGTTTTTTGCCCCCTTCACATTACTCTATTTATTACCCCTAATTTATTAACCATTTTAAACTAAAAAAATGAAAAGAAAGCTACTTTTTGTTATGCCATTAGCTTTTTTATTGTCCATAAGTTTTGGATATGGGCAAAAGAGTTATTGGACGCAAACCAAACAAAACAGCAACAGATCTTCTAAGCTAGCTAACTTAGACACGTCACATTATCAAACTTTTGAATTGAATGTTAGTGCTTTCAAGCAACAGCTAAATGGAGCACCATTGAGAGAAAACTTAAGAGGAAAATCTTCTACAATAGTATCGTTCCCTAACACAGAAGGTGTTTTAGAGGATTTTAGAGTTGTAGAAGCCCCTGTGTTATCCGAAGAATTATCGGAACAATTTCCAAACATTAAGACATATCTTGGAGTTAGTCTGGATGGAAGCGGGAAAAGAGTAAGATTTAGTGTAACACCACAGGGAGTACAAACAATGACGTCTTACTTGGATAAACCAACAGTGTTTACAGCTCCGATCACTAAGAACTCTAACCAGTATATTACTTATACTCGAAATGCCAGAATAAATTCTATTAAAGACTTTGAATGTTTAACAGAGGATGAATATGTCCCAATTGAGACAAATGGATTAACAAATAGAGATGCCAATGACCAAACCCTGAGAACATTTAGAATAGCTATTTCCACAACAGGAGAGTATACTAACTTCTGGGATGATGGAGATGCAGGAAATGGAAACGCACAAGAAGATGCATTGGCTCAAGTAGTCTCTACACTAAACAGAACCAATGAGGTGTTTGAGGTAGATATGGCAATCAATTTTTCTTTGGTAAGTGGAACAAGCATTATCTACCCTAACGCTGGAACGGATCCTTATACCAATAATCCTAATGGACAGCTGCAAAACACTTTAACAATCAATGTAGGAGAAGCAAATTATGATATAGGACACCTTTTTATGCTAGCTCCAAATAATGGTAATGCTGGCTGTATTGGGTGCGTTTGTCAAAATGGAACAAAAGGGAGTGCCTTCTCGGCGCATCAGTTTACGGATAATGATGGAGGACCATACATGTCTGATTTCTTTGATATTGATTATGTACCTCACGAAATTGGTCATCAAATGGGAGCTACTCATACATACTCTCATATAAATGAAGGAACAGGAACTAATGTAGAACCAGGAAGTGGAACAACTATTATGGGATATGCTGGGATTACTGGCCCTAACGATGTGCAGAATCATAGTGATCCTTACTTTAACTTCTTTAGTATAGCTCAAATATTGAATAATGTAGCCAGTGCTCCTAATAATTGTTGGAATGGCACTACTATTACTAATGATCCACCAGTGGCTAATGCAGGAAGTGACTATACAATACCAAACGGTACAGCATTTATTTTAAAAGGCTCAGCGACGGATCCAGATGGAGGTGATCAACTGACTTATTGTTGGGAGCAATTGGATACAGGAACGACCACTTCTGGAAATTTTGGCCCAACCAAAACTTCTGGGTCGTTATGGAGATCTAGACCACCAAGTACTTCTACAGATAGATATATGCCTACTCTACAAAGAGTGCTTAATGGGCAACTTACTCAAAGTAACCCTGGGATTTCAGCAGACAATTCTACTTGGGAAACAGTGTCTACAATAGGAAGAGGCTTAGATTTTGGTCTAACTGTCAGAGATCGTTCAGAAGCAGGAGGCACAGGACAAATGCCACAAAGTGATTTTGATACGATGACTGTTACGGTTAGTGGAGCAGCGGGACCATTTGCGGTAACATCCCAGACCACAGAAAACGAAACATTAAACAGCGGAGCTACAGAGACCATAACTTGGGATGTTGCTGGGACAACTGCAAATGGTATCAACACTGCCAACGTAAATATTCTACTGTCAACAGACGGAGGACAGAACTTCGATACAGTATTAGTGTCTAATACACCAAATGATGGAACACAAGATATAGTGATTCCAGATATTCCAGCACCTTTTTGTAGAATTATGGTAGAAGCCGTGGGTAATATATTCTATGCTGTAAATCCAGTGAGCTTCTCTATAGATTATGAAGTAGCAGTAACATGCGATCAATATGCGTCTGGAGATAACTTGGGTATTGCAATACCAGATGGCATAGGAGCTAATCAACCAGGAAACGCTGTATTTAGCACGATAAATATTCCGGATGATGTAGTCTATTCTAGCTTAAGAGTTAATGTTGATGTATCACATACTTATATTAATGATTTGATTATTCAACTACAACATCCAGATGGAAATACATTTACCAATCTATGGCAACGAAATTGCGATTCTGAAGATAATTTAGACATCATTTTTGAAGATGGGGCTGCTGCTATTGCTTGTGCTTCGCCAACTGTTGGAACTTATGCACCAGCAAATTCTATGAGTGGTTTTGATGGACTAAGTAGCCTTGGAGATTGGAATTTGGCCTTGGTGGATTTTTGGAATGGAGATTTAGGAACGCTTAACGATTGGTATATAGAATTATGTTCTATGACCGTAACACCGCTGAGTGTTGATGAGTTTAACACTAATGATTTCACGATCTATCCAAATCCTAATAATGGTACTTTCAACATTAAATTTAGCAATGCTAATGCTTCTACTTCAATTGATGTTTTTGATGTAAGAGGTAGATTAGTATTCAATAATATATATGAAAGTTCAGGAGAGTTTGATGAGGTTATAGACCTTGGAAATGCTCAATCAGGAATGTACCTAGTGAGAATAGATACAGGAAACAGTTCCGTAACAAAGAGAATTATAATTGAATAGATTTATAGTTTAAGACAGGTAATTAAAAAAGAGTGACTATTTAGTCGCTCTTTTTATTTTCCATTAAAGGTATTCATTGTGTTATTTACTCCTGCTGTGCCAAAAGATTTAATCAACGCAATAGACTTATCTAATCTTTCAGGGAGTTTTTCTTTTTCTTCTGAAGACCATTCGCCAAGGACATAATCAACCTGCCTTCCTTTACTAAACGAATCACTAATACCGAATCTAAAACGATTGTATTTTGTAGTATTGAGTTTATCCTGAATATCTTTCAATCCGTTATGACCACCATCACTCCCTTTGGTCTTTAGGCGTAATGTACCATAGGGCAAATTGAGATCATCAGTAATAACAAGCAGATTTTCCAAAGGGATTTTCTCTTTAGTCAACCAGTATTTTACAGCTTTCCCGCTTAGGTTCATGTAGGTGCTAGGTTTCAAAAGGATAAATGTTCTTCCTTTGAATTTGTATGTGGTAAGGTCACCAAGTTTTTGAGTTTCAAACTTTAAATCTTCTTGCTCAGCCAAATGATCTAAAACCTGAAATCCAATATTGTGACGGGTATTTTTGTATTCCAATCCTATATTTCCTAAACCAACAATCAAGAATTTTTTCATTGCATCTTCTTTCGCTTTGTTTTCATCTTTAAAACCAAATAAACCTTTTAGGAATTTCCACATAAACTTTATTTAGTGTTGTTCAAAATATTTACGGTATTTAATAATTTGATGAGGATCCTTCTTGAGGTTTACACGGTTAATTTCGTTCTCATTTTCATCCAACTCTATAAAGAACCGATCTTCTCCTTCTTCATACATTCTTATAAACATAGTCATCTTACCCTCATCATCAAAGAATTTTACAGCTTCAAAATTATCATAATTAGAACTAATTTCTTCTTTATAGACCTTTCCACTTTTAATGGATTGCCTTATGGTTCTCCCATCTTTTTCAAAAGATTGAGCAATAATCTCGCCAACAATGTTGTAAGCAGTAGATTCTACAATTTCACCATCTTTTAACTTAGATTCTATTTGTAGCTGACCAGATTCAAAAAAAGTTTTGGTAATACCATAGGGAGTTCCGTTGGTAAAGGTTTTTAAGGTTTTTAATTTTCCAGATTTGTAATTAATCTTCTCCTCTCCGTGTAGCTTTCCTCTTTTGTATTGAGAATGAGAAAAAATCTCGCCGTTGTCGTGGAAAATAATATAATCGCCTTCTAGGACACCTTCTTTTACGTTAAACTCTTCCCACTTTGAAGTCTCATTACCCACAACATAATAACCGTTTAAGGGTTTGCGAGTTTCATTGTCTCTCAGAAAGGTTACGCCATTAATATTGTCTTCAAAATATGCGTTTCTTCCAACAAAAATAAAACTCTCATCATCTTGGGTAGGTGAGTTTTTACAACCTATTAAAGAGATTAAAAACAGACCGATTAATAAGGTTTTATATGTGCTTTCCTTTATTCCAACCATGTTTTCCTAAATATTGATCACCACTTTCTACAGCGCCATCTTCAATAGAGGTTCCCATAGAATCATTCCATCGGTTTAAGTAGCCAAATAAAGAAATAACACCTAGCATCTCTACAATCTCACCCTCATCCCAATGTTTGTACAAACGTTTTTTAATGTCTTCATCTACAGCATTAGGAACTAACGAAGCTGCTAAAGAAAAATCTAATGCAGCTCTTTCAGCCTCAGAAAAAGCAGGATGGGTTCTATATTCCCAAATATTATCGAGTTGCTCTTGCTCTGCGCCATAACGTTCAGCAGCTCTAATAGCATGCGCTTGGCAATAACGGCAACCAGTACTGTTACTACTTACCCAGGCAATCATTCGTTTTAATGCTGATGTAACACGTCCCTCATTAGCCATTACAGCTTTATTTAAGTTTATAAACGCTTTACTTATAGCTGGTCTTCGTTGCATGGTAAGTACAGAATTTGGACAAAACCCTAGAGTTTCATTAAAAAATTCTGCAAGTTGTTTGGTTTCTAAATCGTGCTCTGGAGACAAAGGTGTAACTAATGGCATTATATTATTTTTTTAAAAGTTATTTTTGAAGGAATAAAGATAACGTCTTAAGTTAAAACTAAAAATAATGTCACATAAAGTCACTACACATTGGAAAGGAAATTTACAGTTTGAAGCAGATAATCCCAACGGAAAAACGGTTCTTATGGATACAACTCCAGAACACGGAGGGCACAATTCGGGATTAGGACCAAAAGCTATGATGCTGGCATCCTTGGCGGGATGTTCTGGATTGGATGTTGTGTCTATTTTGGATAAAATGAAAGTGAAAATTTCGGATTTTAGGATGGAAACAACAGGAGAACTTACAGAAGAGCATCCAAAATATTACCATTCAGTAACCGTAGATTATCATTTTTTCGGAAAAGATTTAGACGAAAAAAAGATAAATAAGGCAGTAGATTTATCCATAGAAAAGTATTGTGGTGTTATGGAAATGTTCAGGCAATTTGCTAAAGTTGAAACGAACACACATTTTCATAATAGTTAAGTCTTACAGAATACATGCGTTGGACCTTAAAACCAAAGCCCGAAGCTCACAGCATAGAATCCTTGAGCAAGGATTTGAATGTTGAACCTGTTGTAGCTAAACTGTTAGCCCAACGAGGCATATATACCTATGATGAAGCCAAACACTTTTTTAGACCCAGCTTAACTGATCTGCATGATCCATATACAATGAAAGATATGGACTTGGCAGTTGAACGGATAGAGCTGGCAATAGCCAATAATGAGAATATTTTGGTGTATGGCGATTATGATGTGGATGGGACTACATCAGTTGCGTTGATGTCTAGCTATCTTAAAACACGGACACCCCAAGTCGCTACATATATTCCAGATCGCTATGAAGAAGGGTATGGCATTTCGTTTAAAGGCATTGACTTTGCAAGCGATAATGATTTCTCACTTATTGTAGCTTTAGACTGTGGCATTAAAGCTATTGATAAGGTAAAATATGCCAAAGAAAAAGGGATAGATTTCATTATCTGCGATCACCATAAACCAGGGCCAGAGTTGCCAAATGCCTTAGCTATTCTGAATCCCAAAAGAGAAGATTGCAACTATCCATTCAAAGAACTTTGTGGTTGTGGTGTTGGGTTTAAGCTAGTTCAGGCATTAGCAAAAAATGAAGGTTTAGAGATTGAAGACCTCACAGGGTATCTCGATTTAGTTGCTACAGCCATAGGCGCAGATATTGTTCCGATTACTGGCGAAAACAGAATCCTTGCTTTTTATGGATTGAAGGTCATTAATACTAATCCTCGTATTGGAATAAAGGCGTTAATTTCTGAAGTTAATAAAGAAGAACTTACCATAACAGACGTAGTTTTTATTGTAGCGCCAAGAATCAATGCAGCAGGAAGAATGAAACATGGAAACCATGCTGTGACACTACTTACAGAAACAGATTTTAATAAAGCAGCCGAATATGCCATAGAGATTAATCAATTTAACACAGACAGACGTAATGAAGACAAACGAATTACTGAAGAAGCTCTTCAGCAAATTGAAACACAGAAAGAACAGGAACGCTTTACTACTGTTGTTTATCGCGAAGACTGGCATAAAGGTGTTATTGGTATTGTGGCTTCTCGACTGACCGAGACGTATTACAGACCAACCTTAGTATTTACTAAAAGTGGAGACAAGCTAGCAGCTTCAGCCAGATCGGTAAAAGGGTTTGATGTGTACAATGCCTTGGAAGCTTGCTCAGAACATATTGAGCAATTTGGAGGCCATAAATATGCTGCAGGCTTAACACTGAAAGAAGAGCAATACGAAGCATTTAAAGCAAAGTTTGAAGAAGTTGTTGCAAACACTATAGATGAAAAGCTCCTCACACGCGAAATATCGGTAGATTCGAAAATTGATTTAGATGAAATCACGCCTCGATTTTATCGAATTCTTAAGCAGTTTGCACCCTTTGGACCAGGAAACATGACACCAATATTTATGTCCGACAACTTAAAAGATACTGGTTATGGTAAATGTGTAGGGGAAGATGATAAGCATTTAAGACTAACTGCTACACAACAAGGGATTGATAAAATAGTAGGAATAGGATTTAACTTAGGGAATAAATACGGTATTATTCAAAATAGAAATCCTTTCAAAGCAGTGTACAGTATTGATGAAAATCACTGGAATGGAAACACATCATTGCAATTAAAAATACGAGACATAAAAGCGCAACTATAACATGCAAAAGAACGATCCATATGCAGCATTGAGGATAAAGGAATTCAACATTTTCTTATTGCTTCGTTTTCTTTTGGTTTTTGGATGGTCAATGCAGTTTATTGTTATCGAATGGCAAGTGTATAGCCTTACCAAAGATCCTTTGAGCTTGGCACTAATAGGTGCTTTTGAATTTATTCCAGCGTTTTTTATGGCACCTATCTCTGGCCATATTGTAGACCAAAAAGAAAAACGGAACCTGTTTGCAAAGTGTATTGCTGCATTTTCATTAATAAGTCTTGGACTATTTCTGTTGACTAATGACAAAATTGTAGAAGGCTGGTCTGTAAATAAAATACTCTATGGTATATATGCATTAGTGTTTTTTGGAGGTTTTTTAAGAGCCTTTTTCGGGCCAACCATTTTTTCTTTAATCGCATTGATAGTGCCTAAACGAGTATATGCTAATGCTGCAACGTGGAGCACGAGCACCTGGAAAACCGCAATGGTCTTGGGAGCACTTGCAGGAGGATTTTTAATTAGCTGGATTGGTGTTGACAAAACGCTTTGTGCCGTATTCGTATTAGTTATCTTATCACTGCTATTAACCTTTGCCATAAAGAAGAAGCCAATTTTAAATAAAAATATAGGAGAGCCTATTAAGGAAAGTCTGAAAAAAGGCTTTCACTTTGTATTCAATGATAAAGTCATTTTGGGTGCTTTAACTCTGGACATGATAGCTGTGTTATTTGGAGGTACAGTAGCTATTTTAACGATTTTTGCTCAAGATATTCTCAAAGTAGGTAGTGAAGGCTTAGGCATTATGAATGCATCAATTTCATTGGGAAGTATCCTAACAATGTTTGCAACGACCTATATTCCGATCAATAAAAACACGGGTATAAAACTGCTTGTAGCAGTCTTTATATTTGGATTAAGTATTATCGCATTTGGACTATCGTCTATATTTTGGGTAAGTGTAGTTGCTTTATTTATAAGTGGTGCTGCAGATGGAGTTTCCATGATCATAAGACAAACCATTTTACAATTAAAAACACCCGACGATATGCGAGGTCGTGTATCTTCAGTAAATTCTATGTTTTTAGGGTCTTCAAACGAATTGGGTGCCGTTGAAAGTGGGCTCGCAGCAAAGTTAATTGGACCAGTTGCTGCTGTGGTTTTTGGAGGTAGCATGACGCTCTTAACAGTGATTACCATGGGCATTAAAAACCCAATCCTGAGAAATCTCGACTTAACTGAAGATATCGAGCAACACGAAAAAGAAGGTTCTTAGGAATTAGTAAAGCTTAATATTAAGCTGCTAATCTGTTCTGGTTCTTCTTCTTGAATGAAATGCTTTGCTTCCAAAAGATGTACATTATCCTCTGAAAGTTTCAAGTCAGTAATTACACTATCTTTCATCTTATCTAGTACCAAAAATTCATCATGTTTTCCCCATATCAAAAGTTTGGGCATTGATAAAGATGTAATCACATCCGAATAGTCTGGAAGATCATTGCAAGTTTCAGAAAAAAACTGATACATGGCTTTGGTTTTTCCTTCTTTGAGAGGCGTTTTATAGCCTTCGAGATCTTCTTTAGTGAGGTTGTTTTCCATTAAACCAGATTTGAACAATCCTTTCAGCATCATATTCGTGGTAACACCATTACTATACAGCGACATAATGAAGCGCGCTAACCAACCTCTCTCAAAACGAATAGGCGGCTTAAACCCAGCTTCGTAAACAATAGTATTGAGAATAATGAGCCGATCAATACGTTGAGGTTGCATCTTTAGAAGCTCCCAAGTCCATAACCCACCAGCATCATGAAACACATGACTCCAAGTATCAATTTGTAACGAATCCATTAATGCCAATAACCGTTCGGCATGAGCTTCAGGCTTATAGATGTCATAACCTTTAGGAGAATCACTAGACCCAAAACCGAGCATGTCAGGAGCTATTACACGGTGATGTTTTGATATAGCACCAATCATCTTTCGGTATAACCAACCAGAAGTAGGAATACCATGCAAAAGCACAACGACAGAACCTTCACCCTCATCAATGTATTTTATTGTTCCTTCGGAAGACTTAAAGGATTGCTGTTTTGTTCTAAATTCTGAATAGGTCATTTGGCAACTATTTATACACTTTTAATTCTAGAGTATCACCATCAAAAACACCATAAGTGAAGTAATGAATCCAATCGCCAAGATTGATGTACTTGGCATTGTTCCCAAGGTCGATATTCAAGGGTAAATGTCTATGGCCAAAGACAAAGTAGTCGCGATGTTGCTCAGCTAATTTTCGTTTACAATATTGTACCAACCATTCATTGTCTTCCCCAAGAAACTTAGCATCTTCATCACCAGAAATTAGTTTATTCTTTACAGACATATAATGTCCAACACGCATTCCAAAGTCGGGATGAAGAACACGTCTAAACAACCATTGGCATATAGGGTTGGTAAACACTTTTTTCATGCGTTTGTAACCCTTGTCACCTGGGCCTAAACCATCGCCATGACCAATAAAAAAAGAGGTGTTGTTGAAAGTGAATTCTTTTGGCTTATGGTATACAGGAATGCCAAGTTCTTCTTCAAAATAACCATTCATCCAGAGATCATGGTTACCAACAAAGTAATAAATAGGAATCCCAGAATCACTAATTTCAGCAAGCTTGCCTAAGGTTCTTGTAAACCCTTTTGGAACCACGCGCTTGTATTCAAACCAAAAATCAAACAAATCCCCTAGAAGAAAGATTACAGCAGCATCGTGCTTAATCTCATCTAGCCAAGCTACAAACTTTTTTTCTCGTGGTAGTGATGCTTCACGAGTTGGCGCGCCCAAATGATTATCGGAAGCGAAGTAGATTTTTTTCCCTTCAGGAATAATTATGTTTGAATCCTTATTCATTATCTGAAGCATACCACTGAGCATAAGAGGTGGCTGTTTCTCGGAGTTTTAGTGAATGTAATTTAATATTCTCGGGCAGTCTTTTCTTTATTTTTTCAGCAAAATCAATAACCATCATTTCACAAGATGGTTGGTAATTAACAAGGAGGACATTATGCCCTCTTCTTTCTAATTCTTTGGCTAGCTCTACATGAGGTGTATTTTTGTTGAACACTGTAGCATGGTCAAAAATATCCACAATTTCTTCTTTAACGATCTCTTTAAGGTCACCAAAATCTATGACCATTCCATACTTCACATTATTGGTATCGTTAATTGGAGTACCTATGACTGTAACGTCTAAGCTATAGCTATGGCCGTGAATATTCTTGCACTTACCATCATAGCCGTAAAGGGCGTGAGCAGTTTCAAACGAAAATTGTTTGGTAATTCGAATTTTACTCATTAACGACGCTTCTTTCTATTAACAATATAAACTACAATTAAGACTATGGCCATTAAGAGAAATAAACCATTTCCGCTAAAAAAAGACATTATATCCATGAATTAAGTGTATTGGCAATTATCGCCCAAATTTAGGGCTTTTGTGAAAGCGGTAAAAATTGTTTGCGAAATTTTACAAACAAAGGCACTGCTCTGGCGATCATCCAAAATGTCATTGCAATAAAAATTCCGTAGAGCTTATAATCAAAGTAATCTAGTAAAAAGACAATCGGGACAAACACCAAAAATGTGGAACCAAGTAATACGTTCCGTAATGTTTCCATTTTCCCTAAGCCTTTGAAGACACCATCAAAAATGAAGGCCACTGAACATATTGGTTGCATTAAAAGTACCAGCCAAAATACATTATTGAATTGCTTTAAAACTTCAGGGTCTTTTGTAAATAAAAGCCCTAAAGGGTTATAAAATAAAGCACCAACTATTGCCAAGCCAAAACCAGTAATAACACCGATTCTTATCAAGCGGTTATTCAATTTTAAAAGAAGGTCGTATGCTTTTGCGCCAAATAATTTCCCAGATAAAATATTTCCGGCACTTGAGTATCCATCAATGAAAAACGCTGCAAAGAACCAGAGATTAATAGCGATAGTATACGCAGCAATATACGTTTTCCCATAACTAGTGGCCAGGCTAGTTGCAAAGTATAAGGTAACATTGAGCGCAAGTGTTCTTACAAACAGATTAAGGATCATACCAATAAATCGCTTTATTTCTGGATTGAAAGGCAATTGTAGTTTTAGAGAAATATCGGTTTTCGATAATAAATAATAGGCAGCAAAAAGTGCCATCGTTACTTGAGCAATTAGGCTCGCGTAGGCAGCACCTTCAATATTCATCGCTGGGACAAGCCCTTCTATACCATAAACCAAAACAATGTCTAGAATAATATTCAGTACAGCACCAATAATAGCGATGAGCATGGGATAGTAGGTGTTTTGGAGTCCTCTAAAGGTGCCAAAAACTGCAATTACAAATAGTGTGAATGGGAATCCAAAAACTCTGATTTTATAGTATGAAGCACTGTAGTCTAAGATTAATCCATCGGCATTATATAGTTTGAATATCTGAGATGCGAACGGATATGTGGCAACAATGATTAAAATACTTAGCGATGTAATGATAAAAATCGCCTGGGCTGGTAGGTTTTTGACAGCATCGAGATTATCTGCGCCAAGATATTGAGATACAATAGAAGAGATGGCACTTCTGGTTTGCCCAAGAATCCATATAAGCATGGACAAGAACGTGCCAACAATACCAACTGCAGCCAAAGACTCTACGGCATTAGTGTCTATGTTACCAACAATAGCGGTATCTGTAATAGACAGAATAGGTTCTGAAACTCCAGAAATCAACGCTGGAATTGCAAGTTTGTTGATATGTTTAAATGAAATTGAGTTGGTCACAGAACTAGTTCATAACAGTAAAAAGGATGTTGACTTTGCTTCGGAAAGTAAATGTCTTCAAGCCTTTTGTAGCCACGAAGTTCGTAAAATTTTTGGTTTCTAGGGTTCTGTGAAAACGTGTCTAATCTTATGGAGGTATAGTTATTATCTATAGCATATTGTTCAGCAAAATCCATAAGCTGTCTTGCATATCCTTTCCCTTGAGTCTCTGGAAGAATGGCTAAACGATGTATATAGATGTTGTTTTCATTGTCAGTAAGCCACTGTACAGGTTTGTATATTTCATCCATAAAAGTAGATATCACGATGCAGCCTGCAATTTGTTCGTTTTGAAGTATGACATAAAGCTCATCGCGTTCTACATCAGTTTCAAAAGCTTCTCTGTTGGGATATACTTCGTTCCATTGGAAGATGCCTTGGTCTTGCATATGCTTGGCACAAGCCTTGGTAATGAGTGTAATAGCGTCAATATCTTTGGTTGTAGCTTTTCTAATCATATTTAATAATTACCTTTGCGAAATATTTAATAAAGTTAGTAGATAAATCTTTTATAGATGAGAAATATATTAGTCCCAATCGGAGCCTCAGAAAATGGAAAAAGTACATTGCAATATGCAATCGATTTTGCAAGTACAATTGAAGCCAATGTTTTTGTGCTCAAAGCGTTTAATGTTGTTAACAAAGCAGGTCATATAGGAAATGTAGAAGAAGTTATAGAACGCACCAATACACAAAGCCTAAAAGAAGTTATTGAACAAGTAGACACTAAAGATGTAGATGTAAAAGTTATCGCAGCAAAAGGTATTGTTGTTGATGCGATACAAAGTGTTAATGATGAACTCGGTATCGATTTGGTTGTAGTAGGACCTCGACCAAATGATCATAGAGAAGAATTATTCTTGGGTAGAACTTCTGGAAGTATTATTAAGCAAACAGAAATTCCTGTTTTGGTTGTGCCAGAAGGATATGCCTTTAAATCAATCGAAAGAATCTTAACGGCAATCAAGTCTGGTGTTATAAAAAATAAAGAATCTATCAAGCCTCTAGAGGAAATTATTGATAAATTCAAAGCAAAAATGCATTTACTACAAGTAAAGACTACAGGGTTTTTACAAGAAGACCTTGAGTTTTTTAGTGATTTAGCAGCCATAACATCATCTTACAACAGCTCTGAAAATGCAACGTTGTTCCAAGGTGTGTTAGAACATCTCAACGAGAGAAACCCAGACCTTATTTGTGTATTTAGACGTAAGAGAGGATTCTTTAAGAAACTTTGGGAGCAAAACACCATTAAGAAAGTAGAGTTCGAAAGCCGTTTACCGCTTTTAGTGCTTAAAGGTGCGGAATAATTCTTTTAGACATGTTGGTGAAGGGAGATTACTTCTCTTCAAACTCTGGGCAATCTAGTCTTATGTCTGAGTTCAATAATGTGCTTTCTAGTAAGTTGCAGTAGTGACTGTCTTTGTGATTGTCATAGAATCTACACCCAAAGCAAGTTCTTTGAACCGTTAAAATCCCTGAACTGTTTAGCTTATAAATCAATTCAGATAGAGTAGTGTACAAAGATTCTAAATCACTTTTGTCGATCTTGCTTAATTGTTGAAGTATTGGCTCTGCAAAGTTTTCTGTTTGTCCTACAACCTCTTTGCCTTTAGCAGACAGGAGAAGAGAATAACGCCTGTTATCTTCAGAAGAAAAATCTTTAATCAATAAGTCTTTGTTCACCAATACGCGTATGGCATCACTTATGGTAGGTTTGGTGACATTGAACTCTTTAGCCAAATGGCTAACATTGTTGAGGTTGTCTGTGTGATGTGCTACAAAATTTAGGATTTGAATTTGTATAGGGCTTAGTTTAAATCGTTTTGCTTGTTCCCATAAGAGTACTTTGAAAACTTCTGAGATTCTTCCAAGCCCTACTATTATTTTTGAATTCAAATCCATATTCTAGTTATCGTGTTTCAACTTAACAAAGTTAGTAATCCTAATTAATATGGATTATAAACTAACGTTTAGTTGCAATGCTCCATTTCTATGATATGAAACCCATGTCTCTTTATTGAGTTTTCAATCTCTTCTGAAGCCTTTTCAATATGGCAAAATGTACATTGGTTTATAGTAATACCTTTTGTTTCGATCGGCTTTTCATTGAGATAAGATTCTCCAAAACCAAAGATTGTTTTTTCATCGGTTATATTATCTGGAACCAGGATATCAAAATGCATTGTTTTGCCATCTATTCTTTGGACATAGGTGTCCCAAACTGCTACTTTCATAATGGTTTATTTTTTATCAACTGAGTATGGTAATGATAGATTTCCTGAAGCAACACTATACACGTTGTAAACTCCTAATAAAGGATATCTTTTGTTGCTTGTATTTACCTCCATGTAAGCTGTTACCGCATCAAAATTGAAATCCGTTTTATTATTCATTCTATATGCAGGAATAATCACTCTTATCTTATTTCCTTTTGTTATTACAGAATACCCTGGAGAATCCATATACATTGGCATTCCTGGATTTGTAGGAGGTAGCACCACTGAATCATCATTTGAGTCGAATTGCTTTACGGCAAGTCCACCAGGAACGGCGCTATTTTGTGTAAGGACTACCCAGTGCGGATGCCAAATGACTCCATCATTTAGGTAGTTTCGGTCCATGTTTTCATCCCAAAGCGGAGTGTCATCAAAATCGGGATGCGAAGTTAATGCCATGGCAACGATTCCATCTGTTTCACCAAAACCAACATCTGTGGGTGATAATGTTGTTGGAAATACATAACCAAGAACAGGAGCGCCGTTCATCTGACCAAAAAGATTTGGAACACTTTTGCCAGCATCACCTTTTACGGTTATAGTGAATACCAACTGTTCTAATTCTTCGGAATATACTACAGAGGTACTTTCTATTTGTAAGTTTGCTGATGTTGCAAATGCTGAGTTTTCATTATGTCCTTGTGCCCACAGTAACGAGGACATTGAAAAGAATACTAAGTTTATAAATACTATTTTCATTTTAATTTGTTTTGTTTGAAGATTCCTTTCTTAAACTAGAAAGGAATCCTAACTATTTTGTTTAAAAAAATTACCCTCTCACATCAGCTATAGAAGCACCAAAGTTGATGTGCAACACATTGCCATTGGGAGTTACTAGTGCTGGGACAGAATTAACACCTGCGCTTTCAGCTTCATCGATACGACTTTTATCTTCACCTATGTGAACAACTTCTATATTATTGGTTCCAACAAGATCGATAATATCGTGTTCTGCACTTACACAAACTGGACATCCAGCGTGATAAAAAATTGATTTACTCATTTTAATTTGATTTAATTATTTGCATTATTGCGTTACAAATATAGTAAGGAATCCTAACTAAATAAAATATTTTTGTTTTTTTCATAATAAAGAGATTATATATAGATTTAAAAACTATATAAAAATCCGACCGTATTTCCAGTAAACGTGAGGTTTAGAGTGCCTTTCTTTTGGGAGTCTTTAGGGTTATATTTCTCGTCATACTTTTTGTCTAGGTAAACGTCTATGGCTTCTACTATGAAGTAGCTCATTACCCAACTTAAGAAAACATCACTTGCCCAATGGGCATCTTCATAGATTCTACTCAAGCCAGGAATAAGACCAACAGTATATATAGGTGCCTTTACCCACCAGCTATCGAACTGTTTTGCGATGGCGTGTGCATTTGTAAAGGTTAAGACCGAATGACCAGACGGAAACGATCTATAAGCAGAACTACCACCAAAGGGCCTAAAGTGATTTTTACCAAAATTTTCTCCTGGTCTGGCTCGTCCAGTTGCAGATTTAGCAAGTTGTTGAAGAAACCCTGTTGCGG
Organism: Winogradskyella sp. 3972H.M.0a.05; assembly: GCF_040493455.1. Taxonomy (NCBI): domain Bacteria; kingdom Pseudomonadati; phylum Bacteroidota; class Flavobacteriia; order Flavobacteriales; family Flavobacteriaceae; genus Winogradskyella; species Winogradskyella sp. 3972H.M.0a.05. Next base: position 461,549 of record NZ_JANFDA010000001.1, read on the forward strand.
TCGCTGATGAAATCAGTAGAGTACCAGTGCGTCTGAGTTTCTCGTTTCTTGTAAACAAGCCTGTTAAATAGACAGCGCCAGTAAAACCATAATTAACTTGCGGACTACCCGAACGTCTTCCGTACTCTAAAAAAATGTTAGGTACTTTGTCTTTATGGTGCTGAAATTCGCGTCTTATATTGTCATCAAAAATGTAAAGTGTAGAGGTCAATGCTATTGTAGCACCAAACCTTAGACCATCATCACCTTCCCAATATAATGGTCTTGAATATGCATAGCCAACACCTTGAAAAACGTTACCCATATCATAAGTAAAGTCTTGCCAAAGACTCCTTTTGTTTGAATCATTTAGGTTTAAGGTATTGGTCTGTGCGTTGGCAAAGCCAAAACCTATGAATAGTAAAAAGATTAGATATAGATTCTGTTTCATGAAAAGAGTGAGTCTAACAAAACAAACAATAAATATACTATTATTATTTAATGAATGATTTGCTTAGCTTTGTCAACTGAAGATATTAATTTGGGGATGTAGCTCAGCTGGCTAGAGCGCTTGACTGGCAGTCAAGAGGTCGGCGGTTCGAGTCCGCTCTTCTCCACATCAAGCAGAGAATCCACACCTACGTGTGGATTTTTTTCTCCTGAGCGATCGGAACCTTCTCCACAGAAGGTCTTAATATTAATTAAGGCTTTTTTTATTGAAAAAACCCAACTGTCTTTGACACCAAAAACCTTAACTCTTCTGAAAGCTCAGTACCATCCCAAGGATGCTTCGTATTAAACACATGGTCACAGTTTTTGATTGGTAATAATGTACTCTTGAGATTCCAGGAATGTAGTTCTTCTGCTTCAAAATACTTTACTGAAGGATCTTCTATACCATGAGCGATGAGGTGGGGAATTTCAATTCTTTTACAAGCATATTCAATATGCAATCGGTCTTTGTTCTTCACAAAATCTTCGTAGAATTGATAGTAATGCGGCATTTGCTGTTTTGTTCTACCATTAAGGATGTACTTTACACCATCTTGTTTCCACTCATCTAAATCACCAATGGTTGCAGTGCGTCTTTCAAAATTGCTAACGCCAGCCCAAGAGATGAGGTGTGTTATTCTGGTATCTTCAGAAGCTTTTATAGTTACAATTCCGCCACCACGAGAATGACCAATTAAAGCAATCGTTTTTGCATCAATAACCTCTAGTATAGTTTCGTTTGAGAGTAACATATTAATCATGTCATCCAAATCTTCTAGTTCTTTAGAATAGTTGTTTTGACCAAACGCCTCCAGATCTGGAAAATCTATGGGTTGCTCCATGGTGCCACCATTATGCGAAAAGTTGAATTTCACAAAACAAAATCCTGCTTTAGCAAACGCTTTGGCGACTAAATCCCAAGCGCCCCAATCTTTAAAGCCTTTGTAGCCGTGACAGAAAATAACTAGTGGCAATGGTGTATCGTGCTGCTCATAAAACACATCCCAGAGGATAGGTTTGTCATTGGTTCTTTCTAAAATATTGTTCTTGGATACGATCATAGCTCTTTTTCTTTAAACGGAATTTTTGGATCGAAGATTTCTAAAATAAGGGCTTGTAGCTCTTTCTGAAAGTTATCTAAGGTGTCCTGAGAAATAGCGGTGTCCTTATTGGCATAGGCCCCTGGCTTGTCTTTTTTGGCAAATTTTAGTAAACCACTCTTCAGGTTTTTGAAAGAGATGATTCCTCCTTCCACTGGTAATGAGATTTTATCTTCGTTGGAGAGCATGAGCGCATAAGTCAACACCTGAAAAGACTTACTGTATTTGGTGTAGTCAGTAGTAAGGGCATCCCAATCGATAACTTCAACTTTGCTTTGCTCAACTTTACCAGTTTTATAATCAATAACTCTTATGACACCGTTGCAACGATCAATCCTGTCTACAATTCCTTTGAGTTTTACAGGAAAATTCAAATTTGGAATGTTGATCAATGTTTCAACAGATTCTTCTAAGCCTAGTATCTCTATAGTATTTCCTGCTTTAATGAATTCAATTTCTTTGGAAATGAAATTTTCCACATAGCGCTTAGCGATTTCAAAAATGATCAAATTCTTTCCTTTGGTGAAATCGCCTTGCTTGTATTCAACCTTAAAATGCTTTACTACCAAACTATCTATTTTGGGATACATTGCCTTTAAGGCTTCAACCTCGAGTGTCTTGCCTTTTATTGGTAGGTATAGGTCTTCAAGCGTTTTGTGAATAATGTTACCAAGCGTATTGCTGGCTAAGGTTTCTTCAACTTCTTCGTAGCGTTTAATTCCTAATAACTTTTCATGATAAAAATCGATAGGATTTCTTACATAGTTGGTCAAGGCTGAAGGCGAAAATCCTTTCTGCGCCAGAGCTTTTAAATCTTCAACAATCTCAGGCGATTTTTCAATAACTTTTAAAGTATCTGCACTTGATTTTAGTATAGGCGCTGCAATACTCTGGTTAATTTGATGAATAGATTCGATATCTAACTGTCTTATAAACCTACTTTTTTCACCACCATTGAGGACATCGGCTTCTGTATTGTAGATGATAAAGACATTTTTTGCACGCTGTAACAATCTATAAAAATGATAGGTGTAAATGGCATCTTTTTCCTTATAAGTGGGTAGAAAGTTTTGCAGTTTTACATCGAACGGGATAAATGAATTTCCGGATTTCCCAGACGGTAGAATACCTTCATTTACCGAAGTAATAATAACTGTTTCGAAGTCTAAAACACGGGTTTCTAACATTCCCATGATTTGTAATCCATCAAAAGGGTTGCCTTTAAAGTCTAAACTTTCAGATTGAATCAATTCGCGATACAGTGATTGCAACGACTTAATACTTTCCAGATATTCGTTAGCTTCGGATAGGCGTTTCAATTCGTTGAAAAGCTTGTAAAACCTAAAGAGATACTCCAACTCAATATTGTTTTTCTCTTTTTCAGAATCTAAAGACTGCTTCAATAACCAAATAAGTTCAATACAATTATCAATTGCTTGTCTTGGGTTATTATTCCAACTACTTAGAAGTAAGTTCAAAACTGATGAGTCGTCTTCTGGGAATAGCTGTTCTAATTTTGAATAGGAGAGATAGGCTATGTTGTTATCCTGAATGTTATTTAATGCTTTATCTGTATTTATTAATAACCTTATGAAAGGGTTAGAAAACAGGTTAATGACATCTTTGTAGTAATACTGCTCTTTTGAAGCTTTATGTATTTTGAATAATAGCTCAAACAGATCGGACAATGGAATTTTACTGATTGGCAGCCCCATTGTAATATTGAGTTGTCTGATGTCTTCTGGGATGGCGTTGAGTATTGGTAACAATAAAGTTTCATCGCCAAGGACAACAGCAGTATTTTTTAAGGTGTTGTTCTGCGAAAGTTGCGAAAGCAGATTGCTAAGGTATTTTACTTGACCAATTTGCTTGGGTGCTCCGACAACATTTATGTTTTTAGGTTTTGAATAGTTTGAAGACGCCCAATGAAAAGGAAACCTTTCATAATAGTTCCAGGCGTCTTTATATTGTCTAGTGAACAATCCAGCATCGTGTAAAGGATTATTTAGAAATGTTTCATCGATATCCCAATATACTGAGGCAATATTTTCATTTAGCAGGGTTTCAAATATGGTTTCCTCAGCTTTATTTAGTGCATTAAAACCAATAAATACGATATGCTCATTATTATGCTTTGCAATAAAATCATCTAAATGATTAACGGCTTCCCTGTAGATTAATCCCTGATACCCTTTTTGTTGGTTTTTAAGATTGCTTTGTAGTTGTGTATAATATAGAGCCAAACGTTTCCAGAAAGCCATGTAACGCTTTACAGAATCGGTCTGGTTATCTTCCATGGACCAGTGATTGAGTTCTTTAATGGCGCTTAGGTAATTAAATATACTATCTGGCTCTACCAGAAAGCGATCAACTTCATTAAAGTCATTTAATAGCAACTGTGCCCAGCCAGATACTTGATCTAGTGGTTCTATTTCATCTTGGGGAGTAATAGCCTTGTAAACCTCATAGAATTCAAATAGAAGTTCCAGATTGGTTATCGGTTGCAGCTTTGATAACTGAGTTACAAACTCTTCAATAGAGTATATGAATGGCGAAAAAAGTGTTTCGTCAATCATTGACATCAACTCTTTTCTAAAAAAATCACCAGCTCTTTTACTAGGAAGAATAATGGTTAACTTAGAAAGATCTTGATGCTTTTCTTTTAAGTCTTTAATAACATCAGAAAGGAAACTGGTCATAAGACTATAAAAATAAAAAACGCTCCGAAACTCGGAGCGTTTTTTTTATATTAAGTGAAGTATCTTCTTATTTAAGTTTTACTTCTACACGTCTGTTGTTAGCTCTACCAGATCTAGTTTTGTTGTCATCGATTGGCTTGTCTTCACCGTAACCAGTAGCAGTAAGTCTGTCAGCGTTAATTCCGTTAGCGATTAAGTAATCTCTAACAGCGTTAGCTCTTCTTTCAGACAATAACTGGTTAGATTTTGCAGAACCTACACTATCAGTATGACCTTCGATATCGAAGCTAGCTTTTGGATACTCCTTGAAGATAGCAACCATCGCTTGTAAAACTTTATCAGTTTCTTTCTTGAATGAAGCTCTACCAGTATCGAATAAGATCGTTCTAGCGTAGCTATTCAATGTAGCCATTACTTCAGCAGTTGGGTTGATTTCTGGACAACCGTTGTTAGCAACAGTACCTTTTTCGTTAGGACACTGATCGTCTTTGTCTAATACACCGTCACCGTCAGTATCTGGCCAAGGGCAACCGTTGTTAGCAGCAGGACCTGCTTCGTTAGGACAGTTATCGTCACCATCAGCAACACCGTCACCGTCAGCATCTGGACAACCAGCTAAAGAAGCTAAGCCAGGTACAGTAGGACAGTTATCGTCACCATCTTTAACACCGTCACCGTCAGTATCAGGACATCCGTTGAACTCAGCTAAACCAGCTTCGTTTGGACAGTCATCTTTAGAATCTTCGATACCATCACTATCAGTATCAGGACAACCTTGGAATGCTTCAAGACCAGCAACATCTGGACAAGCATCGTTTTTGTCATAGATACCATCACCATCAGTGTCTTTTCCACCGAATTTAATAGCAAGAGCTACAGTGTGCTGCCAGTGCTTTGGTAAGTAATCTTCGAAAGCATGCTTATATGCACTTTGAGCAGTAACACCAAAATTATCAGAGAACCAGTAGTTTAAACCAATAGTTCCGTTTAGTGTACCAGCACCAATGTCGTCAACCCAAGTGTAACCACCACCAACGCCTAAGTAAGGATCGATAGAGTTTGACTTGATTAAGTTTTGAAAACTATAGCTGATAGTACCATCTAAAGCATAATATGATAAATCATCAACCACGTTAATTGACTCTTCTCCAGTAACAGGATTTACAACATCACCAAATTTATCAATTCGGTTTATTGTTCCAGCTGCTTTAAATGTGAACCCTTCGTTTATGTATCTAGAAACAGAAACAGAAGAAACAGAAGGTAAAATATTCCAATGATCGTTTACATTAAAAAATTCGTCAAACCAATCACCTTGAGGTAAATCTTCACCTACAGGATATAAGTCTACTGCATTTACACCAATTCTAACAGCCCAAGGGTTGTCTTCATCTTGTGCATAAGCGTTACTAAAGCTTAGTAGAAGTAGCATAGCTAAAAATAATCTGCTAAGATTTTTCATATTCTAATAATTTAATTTTTAAGTGTTAATTGTGAGCAAATGTAAGTTGTTAAATGTTATTAACAAAGACAAATATATAAAAATATTGAAACAACCTACTATATATGAGGTATTGTATAGGTTATATAACTTCTAATTCTTTCCCAACTTTAACAAAAGCTTCTATAGCTTTATCGAGATGTTCTTTCTCATGAGCTGCTGAAAGTTGTACTCTTATTCTTGCTTTTTCCCTTGGGACCACAGGAAAGAAAAACCCTATGACATAAATACCTTCCTCCAAAAGTTTGTTAGCCATTATCTGTGATAATTTAGCATCATATAGCATTACAGGGACTATTGCAGAATCACCATCAATTACATCAAATCCTGCTTTTATCATATTGGTTTTAAAATAATTGGCATTCCACTCCAACTTATCTCTTAGGGTTGTATCATTAACCAACATGTCAAAAACCTTAATAGAAGCACCTACAATTGACGGAGCCAAAGAGTTTGAAAACAAATAAGGTCTGGAACGTTGCCTCAACATATCTATAATTTCCTTTTTACCAGTAGTATAACCACCCATTGCACCTCCAAGAGCTTTTCCGAGTGTTCCGGTGATAATGTCTATGCGGTCCAAAACACCTTTTTCTTCCAATGTTCCTCTACCTGTTTCACCAATAAAACCAGTGGCATGACATTCGTCAATCATTACCATAGCATCATATTTATCAGCTAGATCACAAATCTTATCTAGAGGAGCGACGAGACCGTCCATAGAAAACACACCGTCAGTAACAATAATCTTAAAACGTGCACCATTGTTATTAGCTTCTATAAGTTGTTGTTCTAAATCTACCATATCATTATTCTTGTAACGATATCTGGCAGCTTTGCACAAACGAACACCATCTATAATTGAGGCGTGGTTTAATGAATCGGATATAATAGCATCTTCCTTGCCAAGTAATGGCTCAAACACACCACCATTGGCATCAAAGGCAGCAGCATAGAGTATGGTATCTTCAGTACCATAAAATTCTGCAATCTTTTGTTCGAGGGTTTTATGAATATCTTGAGTTCCGCAAATGAATCGTACAGAAGACATTCCAAAACCGTGAGTGTCCATAGTATCCTTTGCAGCTTGAATAACATCTGGGTGAGATGATAAGCCCAAATAGTTGTTCGCACAAAAATTAAGTACTTTCTGTCCAGTGCTCAATGTTATCTCTGCACCTTGGGCAGAGGTAATAATACGCTCTTCTTTGTAGAGACCAGCATCTTTAATGTTTTCTAATTCGGTTTGAAGATGCTCTTTTATACTTCCGTACATAGTTAGGTTTTTTTACAAATTTATAGTTCTTTTATGGTAATGTCATCATTAATATAGATGAGAATTTTCTTTACGACTTCAAAGCCCATATCCTCAAGGCAATAGGTGTATTTTTGTAACTGATCTTTATGGTGGGGAGAATGCAATCCTGTTTTGTAATCCATAATAACGACCTTTTTATTGTCTGTGAATACAAGTCGATCGGGTCTAAGTAATCCACCATCTTTCAAGAGTATATTTCTTTCATTGTATATAGTATGCTTTTCAGAATAAAAATCAGATATATCAGGATGGTTAACGATTTCTTGAATTGTCTTTTCTATTAAAGGAGCTTGTTCATTCTGAAGAACCCCTTCTCTAATGAAATTCTGAATCGCCGATGGAATATCAGACTTTGTTTTTACCAAAGCCATGAGATCGTGGATGAGGTTTCCTTTCTCAATAGCTTGCTCTTGTTTCGTATCCCATAACAGACCAGAGGATGTCACTAAATCCACTTGCAAATCTTTTGTAGAACCCTCTGTAAGTTCAATTGCTATGGTATTAGTTATCGCTTTTGAATCTGAGTCAGATTTTCTTTCTGGATTACCAAACGAATAATCTTGTTGTATGCCGTCCCAGACTCCTATATTCAATAAATAATCAATGAGTTTGCCTGAATATGTTGTCGCCTTAGGTACTCCTTTTCTATCCACATCTTGTTTTGAAATAACATGAAGCTGCTCAATGGCTCTCGTCAGGGCGACATAAAGTAGATTGATGTTATCCAATTCAAGTTCCGCGATATGTTTGTTATAGATATGTTGTCCTTGCTCTCCGTAATATTGAACATTCTTATTAAAGTTCAATAGTGTGTGTGTAAACCCGTCATATGTTTCAGGATCTAAAGTCAACCAAGACATTGGTTCTTTTTCTCTATAAATGTCTAAATCTGCAAAGGGAAAAATAACTACAGGAAATTCTAATCCTTTCGATTTGTGTATGGTCATTACTTGCACAGCATTTTGACCTTCAGGAGCACTTATAGCCAGTTCATTTTCTTTCTTTTCGAAATAATCTAAAAACCCAGAAATATCTGCAAGAGGCTTTTCAGAAAAAGCCATTACTGTATCTAAATAAAACAGAAGATAAGCGTTAGACGTTTCCTTTAGTTTAAAAGCTTCAATGATAGTTTCCACAACCGAATAGAGTGGTTTAAGAAATAGTTCATTAGTGTCGACAATTATACCTAGTTCTTCTAAAGCAGTAAAAAATTCGCTGTCTTGAAACGACAGGTATTTTTTAAAGAAAGAGTGCTTATGCTCTATATTCCTACTTGATGCAATATGATATAGCACTTCGGCTTTTGCTTCATCATTATTTGGTTGAATGAGCAATCTCAAGACCGCATTGATAAAGAGAACAGATTTAGAATTCTTTAAAAGCAATGTTTCAGAAGACGTAATAGCAATACCTTGCTCAGTTAAATAATTTGACACCGCAAGCCCTTCCCTTTTCTTTCTTACCAACACGCAAATATCACCAAGCTCAAAACCGTTATCTAAGCATTTTTTGATGGTATTATATGTTTGCTCAGCATATAAAAGGTCTCTATCATCATCTCTTTGAATGTCCAAAAACGTCAATCCTACATACCCTTGATTTTCGATAACTGCTTTTTGATTAGCAGTTTCGTAAAGCGTTTTATAGCTGGGATCGACAAAAGCAGTTTTAGACAAATGCTCAAAGAACCCATTATTAAAGTTTATGATTTCCTGAAAGCTTCTATAATTATAATCCAGAGACTCAACCTTCTGCTCCACAAAAAATGGATTTTTGGCTTTATTGAATAGGTTTATAAACTGCTCAGCATAGCCACCTCTCCACCTGTAGATAGCTTGTTTGGCATCGCCAACCAACATTAAAGACCCCGTTTTGCCAAATTGTTCTTGCTCCAGAGCATTAGAAATTAAAGGTTGAAGGTTTGACCACTGCATTTGGGAGGTGTCTTGAAATTCGTCTATAAAATAATGCTTGAACTTTTCTCCCAAACGTTCATAAATGTAAGGTGTAGGCTGGTCTTTTATTTCTTCGGCAATTATTGAATTGAATTCCGAAATCAATAATTTATTTTGATCGACCTTTAGGTTTTCTAGCTCTTGTTTAATGGCATTTAAGACTGAAAGCGGTGTAATATTTTTATAAATATTTTTCAGCAATAATAGCTCAAAAACTTGTGTTTTAGTCTCTAAAAAAGCAGAAGCGATTTGTGGTTGAATATCATTAATTATTGCAGCAATGTCCTCAGTAACGCGCTTGGGATATAGCACTCGGGTATCTATATCTTCCTGCCATTTTGCATTAAAGTTGAGGTCAAATTTTTTGTTCGTTAGATTATTGAAATGCTTTGGGAGATAACTACCACTAAAATCATCGAATTGTAATCCACATTCATCAATAAGCGTTAGCATATCCGAAGCAATACTTTGTATTGCAGACTCTAAATCTTTAGTGTTTTTTGAAAGTGTTTCTTTCAGGCTTTTGAAATCGTATAGGGTTTTATCGCCTAGTTGTTTCAGGTATGATAAATCGTTTTCACTAAGAAGTCTTTTGGAAATCTTATTCAAATCATAAGTGATATCCCAACTACGATCATCATCAGCTTTCTCGAGTGCAAATTCTATCAATGTTTCGCTAAGCAATTTATCATCGCCTGTTTTTTGAATAAGGCTATCGACGGCTTCATTGAGAAGAGCTTCTTGGTCGAGTTCTACCTCAAAGTTCATAGGGAGTTTTAGGTCATAAGCAAATGTTCTTATGATTTTATGGTTGAACTTATCTATGGTGGAGATATCAAAAGAGGCATAATTATGAAGTATGTTCTGCAAGAGTGTATTAGAACGCTCAATTAATGTTGAAGGCGATAAGCCCAGTTCCAATACCAAGCTTTCAAACATTGAATTAGAATCATTTATAACTGCATCACTTGAAAATGTTTTCAAGGTATCAATGATTCTAGATTTCATTTCATTAACAGCCTTATTTGTGAATGTTAGTGCCAGAACATGCCTGAATATTCTTGGGTTTTTAGAGCTTAGTAAAACCTTAAGATAGTGCTTTACTAAAGTATATGTTTTGCCACTTCCGGCAGAGGCATCATAGATTATAAACGGAGATGAATTCAACCCAAGAAAAATTTTATACCAAAATAAAGAAACTTAATAACTTGTTTAAATAAATGTAGCAGCTTTATTGTAAATTTGAAGGAATTAATTTTTAACAACTAAACATAAAATATTATGGCTTTTGAATTACCAAAATTAAAATACGCATACGATGCTTTAGAACCACATATTGATGCAAGAACTATGGAGATACATCATTCTAAACATCATGCTGGATATACCAATAAACTCAATGCTGCAATTGCAGGTACGGACTTGGAGGGTAAGTCTATTGAAGATATCCTTACGAATTTAGACATGAGCAACTCAGGTGTGAGAAACAATGGAGGTGGATTTTATAACCACAGCTTATTTTGGGAAGTAATGAACCCAGAAGACAGAGGTTATTTATCTGGACCGTTAAAAGATGCTATCGAAGATGCTTTTGGGTCTAAGGATGCTTTTGTTGAGGCCTTCTCCAAAGCTGCAGCTACGCAATTTGGATCTGGTTGGGCTTGGCTTTGTGTACATCCAGGAGGAAAAGTAGAAGTATGTTCTACACCAAACCAAGATAATCCATTAATGCCAGGCGTATCTTGTGGAGGCACACCAATTTTAGGCTTAGATGTTTGGGAGCATGCTTATTATTTGAACTACCAAAACAGACGTCCAGATTATATCGCTGCGTTCTTCAATGTTGTTAATTGGAACGAAGTAGAGCGTCGTTACGAAGCTGCGAAATAATTATTGGAATCAATAAATTAAGAGAAGCTACTGATCACTGAGCGGAGTCGAAGTGCAGTAGCTTTTTTTATTTAGAATCGATAACCTACTGTAATACCAATTTTGGCAACAAATTCAGAGCCTTCGTTTGCATTGAATAAGTTTCTTCCAACTCCAAAATTGAGTTCACCAGTAAACCCCTTGTTAGTCACCCATTTTCCTCCTAGACCTATACCTAGGGCAAAATCTGTTACAAAGTCATCATCTTCTAGATTAAGGAAAAGGATTTCATCTCTGTCGGATGAATTGAGCATTCCAAAACCTTCTAAGAAAAAGCCAGCGGCATATTTTTTTCCAAAATAAAAACGGTAATAAGGCGAAATGTAATATTGAATATCATCCTTGATATCTTCATCAAAAGGAATAAAGGCAGATACACCTATTGAAGATTCTTCATTTAAAGTTCTCTCATAGCCAAAATCTACGGCTCCAATGATAAAGGATAGTGCATTAAACTTTACTTCATTATAATTTTTTGGAGCAGAATCTTCGTTATTGTCTTGTGCATTACCAAAGATCACAAAAAGACATAAAAAGGCAGATAAAATAATGTGTTTCATAACTGTTCGATTGTTGATTGAAAATTTAGAGTGCAAAAGCACAAGAACTATACCATAGAGATACAACTATGAGAGAAAGGTTGCGTAAGAAACCTTATGATTTAAAAATAAGCCTTCAACTGCACTGTACCAGTATGGATGACTTTAGAGCTTTCGGTTTTTCTTCCGAAGTAATTCAAGTTAAGATCCAAAAACTTAGTAAGCTTCTTCTGAGCTAATAGGCTCCACGTAAAGTTTTTTCCTGGCTGAAGCCCTTCAAGAATTTGGTAAGCTACTGGAGTATTTGGGTTTCCGGAGTATGTATTGCTAAAGAAATTGAACTCACCATTTAAGGCTATTTTTTGAGCATTATTGTAAGTAAATGAAACGCCATAATTGTTTTGCTCCAAAGACTCAAGGTCTCCAATTGCATTTTCTTTTGAAGTGAATTTATAGAAAACATCAAAACGAGCGTTTTCATTAAATAGATAGGATAGCTTTGGCTCGAAACGCAGTTCATCTAGTTCAAAATTCCTAGACGCAAAGTTCTCATTCAAGCTTTCATTTTTGGACGTACTACCTTCAAAATTAATGAGCCACGATTTGGCAAACTTATGGTTAAAGTTTATTTGATGGCTAGTTAGCTTGTTCTCAATACTGCCAATAGAAAGTAAACTTCGGTTAGTATTACCAAGATAAGTGTAAGATGTTGTGTAGCGTTGTTTGCCTCTGTTATAGAATAGTACATTACGGATACTTCTGTTTAAACCAAGTTCGTTCTCTTCATCTTCCGAAAAAGGGTTAAGGTCAAAATCATTGCCATCGCGCCTCAATTTTTTATCAATCAAAAATGAGGTTTGATTATAAAAATGCGACCAGAACTTTTTTGATTTGCTTTCAGATGAAGACCATTGCTGTGGGTTTAAAGTAAGCGATTGGCTAAGTCGATTCTGGTGTGTCTTTACAAAGACCTGGTTAGGTAGCAAAACTCTAATGTAGTTACCTTCATCTGCGAACTGTGCCAATTCAAATTCATCGAGTTCCTGTATACCATTATTATTGTAATCGATCCAGGTATAAGCGCCTTGCCCAGGTTCTACTTCTACATAGGTAAAGTCTTGCTGAGGTAGAGTTCCAGAGTTGGTTTCAAATACGGTGTTCCAAAGCACAATATTGTTAAATAATTTCTGATTGTAAGATAGTCTTGAGTTAAGCGATTGTTCATCTTCAATAGATTCGTCTTCATTTTTCAAATTCCTAAAATTCACAAACAACTCTAGTCTTGTTTTTTCATTTTGAATTAACCTCGATTTTAGATAGTAAGTGTTCGATGTATTTACGCGTTCCAAGGCATTGTTGCGCAAGCTATCATTGACTCTAAATTTATAACCAACTTCTGCAAATACAGCAGTGCTATCACCTACACCAGTAAATACCTCATAAGAAGTGAATTTCTGGCTCAGGTTTGTTAGTTCTTCCGTTTCTAAAGTGGTCTGTTCATTGTCTTCCAGAGCAACTTTGGCGCCAACCCATTGTTTCCCAAATCCGTAAACAGCTCTATTGAACGATCTTAAAAAAGTAGATTCGGTCAATGTGCTTTTATTGTTCAGGATGCTTGAGTTTGTGAACAACTCAAGATTGTTAAACCTAAGGCTTGCAAAGAGATTGTGACGATTGCCGTTGAAATTTTCTGAAAAGTTGAGATGTTCAAAAGTATAGTTGGCAAGCCCTTTTTTAGAGTGAAGCACATTAACTCCAGAAGCTAATAGAATCTGGTTGCCAAGAGGGTCATCCAAGTTCCAGTCTCTATTAAACTCTGCTCTGTACAAACGTTGCACAGTTCTGAAATTCTTTTGAATATAATCTGCATCTGCAAATACAGAAAGATTCCAGAGGCTATCAGATTTTATGAGTTGTTGATTGATTTTCAGTTTAGAAGCAAAACCATCATTGTCATCATCATCAATGCTTGAAAATAGGTTGAGGTCATTTTTACTTCCGGCAACTTCGAAGTAAATATCTGTTTTTTCCGAAGGTTTATAAGTACCGTTTAGCACAGCAACTTGCAATTTCACTGGAGCAATTAGCTGAACAATTGGCTCATAATTTCCTTGCGGGACTCCATTGACTGGAGGTACAAACTCAAAGATATTACTAACAGCATTAGTATTGCTTAGGATATAATTTCCTTGATTATCTCCGACTAGTGTAAAACGTACACTAAACAATTCATCCTCAGGATTATTAGAAAACACAAAGGCCTCTATACCGTCAATGATTTCCTTTCGATATAGAATTCTGTTTTCAGAAAAGACCTCAGGAGTTTCAGAAGGTGCTACCATTAAGCTTCTGTCATCTCCAGCATCGGCCAAAATTTGGGTTTGCTCAGTAGACAAATTCTGTTGAAGCGGCTGGTTTTTTGCATCATTTTCAGAATATACAGAAACATTCATTTTTAGCTTGTCACTTTGATAGGCTGCACCACCAAAAACTGTAAAACGAGAGTAATTACGTTCACTAAACTGATAATCTACAGTGATACGCATTTCAGAAGTAATCGGAAAAGTAGAGTTGAAAATAATCTCACCAGCGTTATAATCGATAATATAATCCTTGTTTTCTCCACGTTCTACAGGAACGCCATTTACGTAAACCGTTTCACTACCAGAAACAATCAGTACAAACAATTCATTGTTGGGACCTCTAAGCTTATATGGACCTTGATTTCCTTCTTTAGCTGTAAATCTACTTGTTGTAAACTGTCCTCTAACTAACGCACCAGAAGCAAACACATTGGTTTTTTCACTGAGGTTTACATCTACCAAAAGCCCTTGCACACGTTTTGTGAAATTATTGAAATAGGCATTAGTATTGATGAGGTCAATATCTCCAGCTCTAATACGCCATTTATCACTAAACAGTTCGATAAAAACTTGGTCAAACTCATCCAAACGCTGCGAATAACCACTTTCCTGTAACGGAATATTGGCATCTTGAATGGATGCTCTTAAAGAAACTTTATCACTTAGTTTTCCAGAAATTTGAAGGTCGAGCTCACTATTGAGTACAGAGTTTTGATTGTTTCCAATAGTAATTCCTCGGGAAATACTTCCAGAAGTATTCAACCCGTCAAAAGGTGTGAAGTTTCGTTCCTTGGTGGACTGATTGAGTTTATACAGTCGTTGAAGATTATCAGTATTATCTACAATAATATTCTCATCGAGTTGCTTATAGGTTTTAGTTACAAAGTCAGGATACTTCAAGTATTCAATAATAATCGAATCGGTTTCTACAGGCTTTTTGAAGGTAAGCAATGCCTTAGCAAAATCAATAGTATAGAAAGTACTGTCTATTATGACATTGTTTTTTGTTTTCAGAATAAATTTTGCAGAATTGATGCTTACAGAATCCACACGAATAGAATCTTTGACAGCTACTTTTTTGGTTTTATAATTAGAAGATGTCTCTTGTGCAAATACACAAAAAGGTAACAAAAGACATAGAAAACGGATAATGTTTTGCATCAAATAATAAAACTCACTAAAACCAAAAATAGTATGGCGTTAAAAGCGCCATAAAAAGTAGTGTAAAAGTACAGTATTATTTATTTTAGCTGAAATATCCAAAGATTATAGATGAAGATTATCTCCTATAATGTCAACGGCATCAGAGCTGCACTAAACAAAGGCTTTATCGATTGGTTGACATCAGCAAACCCAGACGTAATTTGTCTGCAAGAAATCAAAGCATTAAAAGAACAAGTAGACGTTTCACTTTTTGAAGCAGCAGGCTACAATTATCATTACTGGTTTAGCGCACAGAAAAAAGGTTACAGTGGTGTAGCAATACTATGTAAAACAGAGCCAGATCATGTAGAATATGGCACAGGAATAGAAGCGATGGATTTTGAAGGTAGAAACCTCCGTGTAGATTATGGCGATTTGTCCATAATGAGCATGTACTTGCCTTCTGGAAGTAATGATGCTCGTCTTGGTTTTAAATTCAAATATATGGATGATATCCTTGAGTATTATACAAATTTGAGGAATGAAAGACCTAACCTTATTGTCTGTGGGGATTACAACATCTGTCATGAAGAAATCGATATCCATAATCCTAAGATGAAAGGCGTTTCTGGATTCTTGCCCGAAGAACGAGAGTGGTTGGGGAAATTTATTGACAGCGGATTCATTGATAGTTTCAGGTATTTGCACCCTGAAAGGCAAGAATATACATGGTGGAGTTATAGAGCAAATGCCAGAGCCAATAACAAAGGTTGGCGCTTAGACTATACCATGGCGTCCAAGCCATTACAGGACAAACTAAAGCGCAGTATTATTTTGTCTGAAGCCGTGCATAGCGACCACTGTCCAATATTATTAGAAATAGAACGTTAGAATCAATCAACAAATTAACCTTGTAAGGCATGATTAAAAAAATTTCATTAATAGCACTAACATTAAGTTTAACTACATCCTGTGTTTCAAAAAAGATTTACACAGAGTTAGAAGATAAATATGCAAACCTAAAACGCGAGCATAGAGCGTTGTCTGATGAGAATGATGAACTGTTAAAATCTAAGAACACATTACAAAACGATTTAGATAAATTACAGGCAGCTTATGATGAAGCAGTTAAAGAAAGAGATCAATTGCAGAACGACCTTGCTGCTTCTAAAGCAAACTTGGACAATCTAAAAGCATCTTACGAAGCTCTCGAAAAGAATAGTTCTGCAGCAATTGCTGAGAATTCAAAAAAGAACAGAGAACTTTTAGCGCAACTCGAAGCTAAGGAGCAAGCCTTGGCGGCTGAGAATGCAAGGCTTGAAAACCTGAAAAAAGAATTGGAAAGCAGATCGAAGCGTGTTGCAGAATTAGAAAGCGTTATTGCCTCTAAAGATGCAGCGATGACTAAGTTAAAAGATGCAATCTCCAAGGCCTTAACAAACTTTGAAGGCAAAGGACTTACAGTAGAACAGCGTGATGGAAAAGTCTATGTATCTATGGAGAACAAGTTATTGTTCCAGTCTGGTAGTTGGTCAGTTGGTTCGGAGGGAAGGCAAGCCGTAAATCAGCTTGGAAGCGTATTGGCTGAGAATCCAGATATCGCTATTTTGATTGAAGGCCATACCGATAATGTACCTTATAAAGGTAACGCACAACTAAGCGGTAACTGGGACTTATCTACTAAAAGAGCAACAGCAATCGTAAATATTCTTAGAGATAATAAAGACATCAACCCAGAAAACTTGACCGCAGCTGGTCGAGGTGAATATGCACCGGTAGCATCAAATGACACACCAGAAGGAAGAGCAAAAAACAGACGTATAGAAGTTATTTTGACTCCTAAATTAGATGAGATTTCGAAGCTGTTGAATGAGATATAGTAGAACTATTCGCTGAGCGGAGTCGAAGCGAAATTAAAACAAGATTCCCGCTTTCGCAGGAAAATATTATGAAATACACCACATTACCCAATACAGATATAAAAGTCAGTAAGCTATGCTTAGGGACAATGACATGGGGAAACCAGAACACACAAGATGAAGGTTTTGCGCAAATGGATTTAGCTCTAGATCGAGGGATTAATTTCTTTGATTGTGCTGAATTATACCCTGTTCCAGCTACAGCTGAAACCTATGCGGAGACCGAGCGCATTATAGGCAACTGGTTTACAAAAACCGGTAACAGGAACAAAGTGGTTTTGGCAACCAAGATCGCAGGACCTGGAGATTATACAGCGCATATTAGAACCACAGGTTTTAGTAAGGCTGCTTTGCATGAAGCAGTTGATAATAGCCTGAAGCGCTTACAGACCGATTACATTGATTTGTATCAATTGCATTGGCCAGAGCGCCATACCAATACGTTTGGAGTCAGAGACTATACCTATAGTGCAAAAGATCCTTGGGTTGATAATTTTAAGGAAATCCTAGAAACCTTAGATGAAATAGTAAAGTCTGGTAAAGTAAGACAAATTGGAATTTCTAATGAGAAAGCTTGGGGAACGATGCGTTATTTAGAAGAGTCTAAAAAGAATAATCTACCAAGACCTGTAACTATTCAGAATGCGTATTCCATGCTGTGTCGTACTTTTGAAGGGGATTTAGCTGAGGTAGCTATGAGAGAGAATATTGGATTATTAGCATATTCACCAATGGCATTTGGAGTGCTTTCAGGAAAATATATTAAAGGTACAGCTACTGATAATGCAAGGCTAAAATTGTTTCCTCGCTTTGCACGCTATAGCGGACAACAAGCAACGGAAGCGACCAAGCGTTATCTTCAAATTGCAGAGGACAACAACATGTCTTTAGCTCAAATGGCATTAGCGTTTGTAACACAGCAACCGTTTTTAACAAGTAATATTATTGGTGCCACATCTTTAGAGCAACTAGAGGAAAACATTGATAGTATTGAAGTCAACCTTAGTAGAGAAGTATTAGCTGCTATTAATGCAGTACATGCAGAGATACCTAATCCGGCTCCATAAAAAATTAAAAGAGCCTAAAATTAACTTTAGGCTCTTTTTTAATTACTATCCATTCTTACAATTTTAGGAACGAAAGTTCCAACAATGTCAACCAACTCGGTTTGATTAGCCATGACTTTATTAATGTCTTTATAGGCCATTGGTGCTTCATCAATACCACCTCCCAATAAAGTGACACCATGATCTTGTAAGACTTTTTTAATGTCACTTTTTGTGATTTGTGCTTTCGCTTTTCTTCGCGAAAGTAATCGTCCTGCACCATGAGATGCCGAGTTTAATGATTGCTTACTCCCTTTACCTCTAACGATAAATCCAGGAGCAGTCATAGAACCAGGAATAATTCCCAAAACACCTTCCTGTGCTGGAGTAGCACCCTTACGGTGTACAATCATTTCTTGACCATCGATAACTTCCTTCCATGCAAAATTGTGATGATTCTCTACTACAGCTAGTGGTCGTTTACCAAGAGCCTTGCTAAGCCTTCTATGGATATCGTGATGACAAGCTGAAGCATAATCTCCAGCCAAATTCATCGCTAACCAATATTCCTGACCATCGTGAGTGTTTAGATCTAGCCAGGCTAAATGCTTAGCCTCTCCTGGTAAAGGTGTTTGCTTCATAGCGAGTTTGGTATAATGTTTCGCGATATTAGCTCCTAAACCTCTTGAGCCACTGTGAGATAAGATCCCAACATATTGACCCAATGGTAAGTTGAACTCATTGTTTTCATCTTTAATATCAACGATACCAAATTCTACAAAGTGATTACCACCACCAGAACTTCCAAGTTGTTTAAAGGCTTTATCCTTTAGTTTTTTAACCATCGGAATTGTCTTAAACTCATCGCGTTCAAAGATGACGTTATCTACTTGTTGCTTATGAACTTCGTAACCACCAAACTTAGTATGGTCTCGTAGCATTTGCACATATTTATCCTTGCTTCCTTCTATATAAGATGGTGCCAAATCATAGACAGACAAGCACATTCTACATCCAATATCCACACCTACACCATATGGAATTACAGCATTTTCAGTTGCTAAAACTCCACCTATAGGCAGACCGTAACCATGATGACCATCTGGCATCAAAGCTCCAGCTTTGGTTACTGGAAGCTTTAATGCGGTGTATAACTGATGCTTTGCTGCTTCATCTATTTCATTTTCTCCAAAAATTGTAAAAGGAGCACGTGTGTTGTTAAGCTTTTGTGCTTCTACTTTTACAGGAGCGATGAGTTCTTCAGCAATCTTTCCCATAATACCATCATTGATGTATTTTTCTGGGTTCTTCAATACAGTTTTTAATCGCTGAAGAACTTTATCTTTTCGCTCTCTCTTATAATTAGAAAGCATGGCATTTATTGCAACGCTTATCACTTTTCCTTGAGGATAACCTAAATCTATTAAGTCTTTCCCTCTCAATTTTAGTTTTGCCATTATTAAAATTTTAAAGCCATTTTGATATGTTTAAATCATGTTGTAAAGCCCATTTTTTTATTATAAAAATAGCTTTCTTACTTATTGGCTTGTTATACTTTGCTTTTGCTTGTACAATTGTTTTCGAAGCAAGATGAACTTCTATAGTTGCCATTATTTCTTCTGAACCTGGGACCTCTTTACTTCTTAAGGTAAAAATTCTCGATCTTCCGGAATGACAAGATCTAGCATAAGAAGCCACACAATGATTCATTTTTCTTCCCTCATTAATTAATTCTCCTGAAGAACAAAGTTCAAACAATGTAAATGTTTTTTTAATTCCTTTAGATTCTTCAATACGAAAATATGAGTAAGGCAAATAAGGATCCCATGTTAAAACACTAATGAAAGTAGTTCTAATATTGGCTTGCTCTCTATGCCATTCATCTGACTGTCTAGTCAAAGAAATTATTGTTCTTCCTTTTATGCTATAGTCTAGATTTTCAGAAATACGATAACTCAAATAATCTATGATCTCATTCATCTTAGAGAAATCCAGCATTGCTTGTTTTGAGAAAAAACAAATCACTGAATCCCAAAACCCTTCATGTTGAAAATTATTACGAGACAAATGTGAGCTAGCTATTCTATCTGCAATGACATCATCCGCATTATAAGATAAGCTTTGTGCTCTTCGTAATGCCATTTCAACGGAGTAGTGCTTTGGTGCATTCAAAAAATGGTGAGCTCCCTTTTTGGTCATTTTTATAGGCATGTTAGTTAAATTTCTTACACTTCTACCTTGGGTTAAATCAATAAACCAACTGATGTGTGCTCTGTGGTTAACTAACCAAGCTTTGTACATGAAATAAGGAACCTCATACTTTACAAAGCAATGTTTAATTATAGATAACATTTGCTTGTCAGTATTATGACTTCTTCGTTTCCAAGAAGAGATTTCATTTTCAAACGAATTACTAAACCAAGCAACTTTGAATAGAACATTTATATATGTGTTATCTCTCAAAAGTTTGGCACATCTTTGCTCGTAAAGATGCAGTAATATGTCTTTGAACACTCTTCGTCTTCTAGGGTGTTTTTTTGGACTCAAAAGACTGAAGTAATTGTTCAATTTGTAAGCAATTGTGTTTGCATTACCGTTTGCTGAATTACCTTCGTAAATAGACTCAACCAATTTTGGAAATAACATTTTCTTTTCAGAATTATGCTTCTTTAGAGCATTCTGTATAGTTATTTCTCTTTCTTGTTTTTGAGCTGCTCTTCTGGCTCTCTCTGCTTTCGAAATATGTTTTCGGTTTATATATTGTGTTTCCATTATTATTTTCGTTTTTGGCTATTCGCCAAATTATTTTGTGCCTTTTTAGGCTTGTTTAAACGTTTGATAAACTGAAAACACACTCCCGAGTTTACAGTTTGTTTTTACATTTTACTCTGTTTCATCGTTTTGTTTTTTTAAATTAAAAAAGCTCGATTCTAATTAAAGAACCGAGCTTTATTGAGCATAATAATCCTCCTTTGTTACAAAGGGAATTTCGGTTCAAATTCATGAATTTTATCATTACTTCCAGGTAGTGCTAGTATATATTTCAATGTCATATTTTTAAAATTTTGGTATAAAAAAACCCGAGCTTTACGACTCGGGTTTTGATATATATTGTTAATCTAAAATTTATTTATAATCTGTGTATACAATTAACAAAACCCGACTCTAACATTGGAGAATTTCCAACGTGAGATAGACTATATGTGGCTTTAATAAATTGCATTATTCTATTTTTTAAATATTAATTTTTGTGAGCTGCAAATATAGAATGGTTTTTTTCTTAATTACAAATCTTTTTTCAAATTAATTGTAACAACCTGAAAATCAACAATATAAATTTATTTTCATCTTTCTAAAATCAGTTGTAGATTCAAAAATAAATTTTTTAAGATTGATTTAACAGAACAAAAAAATCTACATTAACAAGAATCCACGTACATAAATTAACAAGGATAAGCTTACCGAATTAGTTGAATTGTTAATTTAAAATCCACGACTTATGTTTTTAAGAATTTTAGTAGTGGCATGCTTCGCACTAAGCGTTGCACAAGCCCAAGATATACAGTATGTTTTTGCAGAAAACGGACTTGTAGTAAGAGAAAAACCAAATCAAGGCGCAATTAAAGTAGGCTTATTAGATTATGGAACACCAGTAGAGATTATAGAACACACAAACCTGATGTTGGATATAAAAGATAAAAATGAAAAAGTTACAGGCGAATGGGTGAAGATAAGAGGGATAGATGCTTATGAGCATTTTGAAGAAGGCTATGTGTTTAACGGGTTTTTAACTGAGAAAAAGATTGAACGTCCTCTCAAAGTAAAATTTGAAGCCTTCACAGTATTTGTTGACGAAATGAAACGAGATACTAAAGCCATAAAGAACTCAGAAAATCCAGACTCTAAAGCATTCGAAGTAAAGCTAGGCAAAAGCCCAGAAGGTAGGTATATTAAGGTAAAGCACCACCAAGGGTATAGAACCATTCAGGTGTTTCAAAGACATCAAAATCGATTGACTTTAGTGAACGGTAAGACCGAGTGCGATCTTAAGGAATATGATCAATACAATTCTAGTTGGAAGCCTTTGAAGATGCTACCAAGGTCGAATAACATTTTTAAGACTCTGGTCTTTGATAAAGAAGATTATAAGCGATTTTCTGAAGTCGACATGAAGGAATTAAAGACCTATGTTAAGGAACATTGTGGTGAGGACTGGAGCAAGCTTATAGAAACATCAAAATCAATAGAAGATAAAGTTATAAAGGTTAATGCAAGTCAGATTCAGTTGAGAGTTCTTATGACCGATATCGATGGCTATAAAACAGAAAAGATTATCTCTTTTGAATTGCCTGCAGAGAATTAATATGATTCGTTTTTGATAGTGTTAAGCAGTAATATGGATGCATTGCGCAAAAATATTACTGCTTACTCTTTTACAGATTACCTTAAAGGAAACCCTTTTGCAGCCCACCAAGGATGTGTTTCAATAACCAAGCGGCCAGCTTTTACCATAGGGTCTAGATTTGCTAAACTATCTGCCATTTTTTGAGTGGGCACATTGTAAATCGTAATCCCTCTTATCTCACCATCGTCACCAAAAGGACCAGAAATATCTGCATAACCTTCTTCGTACATTCTTGCAAGATGTGTCATATGAGCAGCTTGAAGCGTTGCTTTTTCTTCTTCACTCTGTGAGCGACTAGGTCCAGACTTTAAAAAGGCAATGAAATATTGTTGCATAAGAATGGTATCCTGGGTTTCTTCATCAACAAAGTCCATAACCTGAAACCCTTTTTCGGTCAATTCTTTTTTAACTTGAGCCATAGATTTATGATCAGCATCGTTGTCATGATGATGTTTTTCACCATGATGTTCATGTTCAGACTTGTGCTCATGTTTATGGTGTTTGTCTCCATCATGCTCATGAGTGTGCTCTTTATGCTTGCATCCAACAATGCATATAGAAAGCAATAAAGTAAATAGAATGGTTTTCATTATGTGAGGTTTAAGTTAGTTTATATCCAAGTTGTATAAGGTATTTTGCTCAAATGAGAATTATAATACCTGATGTCTCCTGTTACTTCATCACCTAGCCAAGCGGGTTTAACAAAAGACTCGTCTTCAGAATTGAGCTCTATTTCTGCGATAATCAAACCTTCGTTAGCACCATAAAACTCATCTATCTCAAAGGTATGTTGTTCTTTTTTAACTAGATATCTTGTTTTGTCAATTTTAATAGGCTCACACAATTCGAGTAAAGCTTCAGCATCTTCTACCGAAATTTGTTTTTCCCACTCAAAACGTTTTAGGCCATCTTCAGAGGACTTTCCTTTTACAGTAATAATCCCTTCATCGCCTTTTATACGAATACGAACAGTACGTTCAGGATCTGTGTTTAGAAAGCCTTGTACAATACGAATACTTTTATACGCTTCATCTCTGTAGGCATTGGAGTTCACCAAAAATTTTCGTTCGATCTCTATCATAAACTAAAATATCTATTGCCTAAATTTACATGATGTCACTCGATATACCAATACGAAAAATTATTCATGTCGATATGGATGCTTTTTATGCATCCGTAGAACAGCTAGATAATCCTGAATTAAAAGGTAAACCTATTGCTGTTGGTGGTGGTGGAAAGCGAGGCGTGGTAAGTGCTGCAAGTTATGAAGCACGAAAGTTTGGTGTTAGAAGCGCGATGCCAGGCGCCCAGGCCAGACGAAATTGTCCGGATTTAATTTTTGTGCGACCGCGTTTTGAGCGTTATGCCGAAATCTCTAAACGAATCCGAAAGATATTCTACGATTATACCGATTTGGTAGAACCCCTATCTATGGATGAAGCCTATCTAGATGTGACAGAAAACAAAAAGGGAAATCCAAGTGCAACACTAATTGCACAAGAGATACGACAACGCATTTTTGATGAGGTACAGCTTACAGCCTCAGCAGGGATTTCAATAAATAAATTTATAGCCAAAGTCGCGAGTGATTATAACAAACCCAATGGACAGAAAACCGTGAACCCAGAAGACGTTTTAGAATTTCTTGAAGGCTTGGATATTCGAAAATTCTATGGTATTGGTAAGGTCACCGCAGAGAAAATGTACCAACTAGGGATTTTTACAGGAAAGGATTTAAAATCTAAAACAAAGGATTACTTATCTGAGCGTTTTGGGAAATCTGGCCGTTATTATTACTATGTGGTGAGAGGGATTCATAACAGTGAAGTTAAACCAAATCGTATCCGAAAATCTCTGGCTGCCGAACGCACCTTCAGTGAAAACCTGTCTTCTGAAATTTTCATGCTTGAAAAACTTCAACATATTGCCCAAGAAGTATCGAAACGTTTGAATAAAAGTGAAGTAGCTGGTAAAACCGTGACGCTAAAGATTAAGTATAGCGATTTTTCGCTTCAGACTAGAAGCAAAACATTACCCTATTTTATCAGTGACGAGGGCATTATACTAGAAACCGCAAAAGAATTGCTCTATCAGGAGAAATTAAAAAACTCAGTAAGGTTACTGGGAATTTCGATGTCAAACCTCAACACCGATAAACCTTCAAAAGAAAAAAAAGAAGAGCCTGTTAGTGTTCAGCTAAAGTTTGATTTTTAAAAACTACAACTTGTAATTTCGGTAACCCTTAGTGTATTTACCATACCTTTATCTTGTATTGGCATAGCAGCAAGGCTGATAAGCATGTCACCCTCTTCTAAATACCCTTTTTTGCATGCAATAGCGTTTACATCCTCTATGGTTTCATCGGTGCTTACAAACTTGTCATAGAAGAATGCTTTTACGCCCCAAAGCAAATTGAGTTGAGTAAGGATACGTTTGTTAGATGTAAACACTAGGATATGGGCAGATGGTCTCCAAGCTGAAATTTGAAATGCAGTATATCCACTATTAGTCAAAGTCGAAATCGCTTTAGCGTTAATTTCGTTAGCCATATGAGCTGCATGATAACATACTGACTTGGTAATGTAACGTTTGGTTTTAATATGTGGAGGTGCTTGTGGTACTTGGATTAGGTGTGAATCTTCAACACTTTTAATAATATTAGACATTTGAGTAATCACCTGAACAGGATATTGTCCAACAGAGGTCTCTCCAGATAGCATTACAGCATCAGCTCCATCCATGACAGAATTGGCAACATCGTTTACCTCCGCTCTGGTAGGCGTAAGGCTACTAATCATGCTTTCCATCATCTGTGTAGCAATAATCACAGGGATTCGGGCACGCTTGGCTCTAAGTACTAATTGTTTTTGAATTAATGGTACTTCTTGAGCAGGAACTTCAACACCCAAATCACCTCTTGCAACCATTAAACCATCACAATACGCAACAATCTTGTCGATGTTTTCTACTGCTTCAGGCTTTTCAATCTTAGCAATGATTGGAATTTTATGCTCACTATGTTCTTTAATTAAGTCTTGTAACTGAATAAGGTCATCGGCATGCCTAACAAAGGATAATGCAATCCAATCCACATTTTGACTAATAGCAAAAATGGCATCTTTAACATCCTTTTCAGTTAAGGCTGGTTGAGAAATAGCTGTATTTGGGAGGTTAACACCTTTCTTAGACTTTAAAGGACCTCCTTGTATTACTTTAGCTTTAACTTCAGATTTTTTATCTGTAGAAACAACTTCAAAAATTAGTTTACCATCGTCTAGCAAAATGCGTTCACCTGGTTTTGCATCTTGAGGGAAGTTGTCATAAGTCATATAGACTCGTTGCTTGGTACCTTCAAAAGGAGCTCCAGTTGCAAAGATGATTTCATCACCTACATTAACAACAATATCACCCTTCATCACACCAACACGCAACTTTGGCCCTTGAAGATCTCCTAGTATTGCAGCATTGTAACCAAATTCATCATTGAGCTCTCGTATCATGGTCATGCGTTCTATAACATCGTCATAGTTGGCATGCGAAAAATTAATTCTAAATACATTAACACCTTCATCCAACATTGCTTTCAAAGTTTCCTTTTTGCTTGTTGCTGGACCTAGTGTAGCTACTATTTTGGTTTTCTTACGATTTGGCATAGACTAAAAAATTAAATTGTCTTTAGACTTTAAAGAATCTACCTCTACAGAATAAGTTGTAATTATCTGTGGGATATTTTGAAGCTTTCCGATAATCAAACGACTGTTAATACTATTCGATTCATGGGAAATCTTAATGAGGTAATCTACATTCTTAAGCTCAGGGATTAACTGATACGTCTTATAAACTCTGTCGGTTTCGAATAAAGAACCTGAACTTTGCAAACTCTCCTCTTCGGTTTTACATTGATTGGCTATGAGATTCCAAGTAACAAATTGACTAGTGTTCTCCCATTCGTAAATTGGATATGAAGCAGCAAAATAATTGTAGTCTAGATCCTTCTCTTTTCGTTCTAGCTTTAGGTCTAGATATTGGTTTAATAAATAAGCCAATCGATAATCCTCTATTCTACAATGAACTGCAATGAGAGTATACGATGCGTCATAAAAATCGTCAACAAGTAGCTTGTGCAACGCCATAACCTTTTGTCATTGAGGTGTAAATATAGCACATTAGTAGTAGTTTACTCTCAAGATTTTATTAATGTTTGGGAGATAATGTTACGAAATCGTTATAGTAGTATAACTTTTATGATAAGCTAATAAAGAAAGGCTATATAACTTTGGAAATTTGATGCTGAAACGCAAAGAATGCACGTTTAGAAGCCTTTTCTTCTGCCTTCTTTTTTGAAGTTGCTCTGGCTTTGGCAACAACTCTATCGTTAATAGAAAGTTTTACCGAAAAGTGTTTTAGGTCATCATTACCAGTGTCTTCGTAGACGTTATAATTGAATGTGTTTTTTTCTTTTTGACACCATTCAATGAGTAAGCTTTTATAGCTTATCACTTTACCTTCGAGCTTTTCTATATCTACGTGAGGATTGATAACTCTATCAAAGATGAACTTTTCACAACTTTTATAACCCTTATCTAAAAAAATAGCACCAACCAAAGCTTCAAAAAGGTTACCGTGAATATTATTTCCAAAATTCTGAATAGGGATATTGGATTCTACATGATCAATCAAATTGAGCTCTTTTCCCAATTCATTGAGGTGCTCTCTACTGACCACTTTAGAACGCATTTTGGTGAGATACCCTTCGTCGCCATGAGGAACTTCCTCAAAAAGATAAGACGCTATTACTGCGCTAAGCATAGCATCTCCTACAAACTCTAAACGCTCGTAGTTGAGCGCGTTACCCATTTTGTCCTTTATATTCATCGAACGGTGAGTAAACGCTTTTACATAGAGGTCTTTATGCTTTGGTTTGAAGCCAAGAATCTTTTCGAGATGTAAAAAAAAATTCCCGTCTTTAGTAGAACGGGAATTTTTCAATATGTTACGAATGAATCTCATTCGGGGTCTAGTCTATTTTCTTGAATAACACACAAGCATTGTGTCCGCCAAAACCAAATGTATTACTCATAGCAACTTTAACGTCTCGTTTTTGTGCCTTGTTTAATGTTAAGTTCAACTCAGGATCTATATTTTCATCAACTGTAGAGTGGTTTATTGTTGGAGGCACGATACCATGCTCAATACTTAAGATTGATGCAATGGCTTCAATAGCTCCAGCAGCACCCAACAAGTGACCCGTCATAGACTTAGTCGAATTAATATTAATAGTCTTAGCATGATCGCCAAAGACTTCTGTAATTGCTTTCAATTCTGCTACATCACCTAGTGGTGTTGAGGTACCATGAGTATTGATATGATCAACATCTTCAGGTTTCATGTTAGCATTTTCTAAACAATTACGCATTACAGCCATAACGCCAATACCTTCAGGGTGAGGAGCCGTCATATGATGTGCGTCAGAAGATAAACCTCCACCAACGACTTCAGCATATATTTTTGCACCTCTAGCTTTAGCATGCTCATACTCTTCAAGAATAATAGCACCAGCACCTTCACCAAGTACGAAACCATCTCTGGTTGCGTCAAATGGTCTTGAAGCCGACTCAGGGCTCTCATTTCTTGTAGATAAGGCATGCATGGCATTAAATCCACCCATTCCAGCTATAGTTACAGCAGCTTCACTTCCACCTGTAACTACTACATCACAATGTCCTAAACGAATATAGTTTAGCGCATCGATCATAGCATTGGCAGAAGAAGCACAAGCTGATACTGTAGTATAGTTTGGTCCCATAAATCCATTTTTAATGGAAATATTACCAGGAGCAATATCAGCAATCATTTTTGGGATAAAGAAAGGATTAAACTTAGGAGTTCCGTCTCCTTCAGCAAAGTTTAGTACCTCTTCTTGAAAGGTCTCTAAACCTCCAATTCCTGCACCCCAAATAACACCGACTCTAAGCTTATTTACCTCATCTAGGTTAAGATTAGCATCAGCAATAGCTTCATCTGAAGCAACCATTGCATATTGCGTAAACTTATCCATTCGACGAGACTCTTTTCTATGAATAAAGTCGGCGACATTAAAGTTTTTTACTTCGCAAGCGAATTTGGTTTTGAACTTTTCAGTGTCAAAATAAGTAATAGGTGCAGCACCGCTCTTACCATTAACAAGACCATTCCAATAATCGTCTTTGGTATTCCCGATTGGCGTCAAAGCACCTAAACCAGTTACTACAACTCGCCTTAATTCCATAAAAAATGTGACTTATTTTGCGTCTTCTATATAAGAAATAGCTTGACCTACTGTTGCAATGTTTTCAGCTTGATCATCTGGAATCTGGATATCGAACTCTTTTTCGAACTCCATGATCAATTCCACTGTATCCAAAGAATCTGCTCCTAAATCATTAGTGAAGCTTGCTTCGGTTACGACTTCGTTTTCATCAACACCTAATTTATCAACGATAATCGCTTTTACTCTTGATGCAATGTCTGACATAATCTTTTAATTTTTAAGTTTTAATTAGGTGGCAAAAATAAAAAACTTTATTGTAATAAACACCTTTGCGTACAAATTGTGCCTATAATTTACTAAAAATATAGATTCAACAATTTTTTATTTTACCGTCTAATTGTAAATTATTATTCTTTTTTTTGTTTTCGAACTTTCGTAGCACTGATATCTAAACATGAAACGTATTGTAATTTTTGCTTCCGGTTCCGGAACTAATGCTGAAAATCTGATTCGGTTTTTTCAAGAAAGAGATGACGCTACAGTGTCCGCTGTGTTGACTAACAATCCTCATGCCAAAGTTTTAGATCGATGTAAAAAACTAAAAGTCAGCGGGTTGTCATTCAATAGAACAGCGTTTACAGGCACTCATGATGTGCTAAATATCCTGAAAAGTATTCAACCCGATTTGATAGTATTAGCTGGATTTCTATGGAAATTCCCTGAAACTATGCTAAACGAATTTCCAAATAAGGTTATTAATATTCACCCAGCCCTGTTACCTAAGTACGGCGGAAAAGGGATGTATGGGAAGTATGTTCATGAAGCTGTTGTTGCTAATAAAGAAGCCGAAACAGGAATAACAATACACTACGTTAATGAACATTATGACGAAGGGGCGATTATTTTTCAGGCAAAATGCTCAGTAAATACTTCTGATACAGCTGAAGATGTAGCTGCTAAAATTCATGAGCTAGAAATGGAACACTTTCCGAAAGTAATGGCGAAGTTGTTAGGTGAGCAATAGTTCTCGATACTTCACTTCGAGCATTATTGACTTGTTTAAGAATGTATCGAGAAGTAGTTTAAAATCAATAATGATATGTGCTTGAATTAGGTTCAAGATTATAAAATGAGTAAAAAGAAGAAGAAATTCTATACCGTTTGGAAAGGACACCATACAGGAGTCTTTGAAACTTGGGAAGATTGTAAGGCACAAATCACAAATTTTGAAGGTGCTCAATATAAATCCTTTACTACGTTTGAAGCTGCTAAGAAAGCGCTGAAAGGAAATTATAAAGATTATATTGGAAAAAGTAAAGTCTTCAAAAGTGAACTCACTGAAGAACAACTTAAGAAAATTGGAAAGCCAAACTTTAACTCAATTAGTGTTGACGCAGCATCTTCTGGAAATCCTGGTAAGATGGAATACAGAGGTGTAGATACCAAAACCAAAAAACAAATATTTATTCAAGGCCCATTTGAAGAGGCTACAAATAATATAGGTGAATTTTTAGCCATAGTACATGCTTTAGCATTGTTAAAGCAAAAGGATAGTGACCGAATTATCTATACTGACTCCAGAACCGCTATGAGTTGGGTGAAAAAGAAAACCTGCAATACCAAACTTGAACGTAACAATAAGAATAAACCAGTTTTCGACCTTGTAGATCGTGCTATTAATTGGCTAAACAACAATACGTATAGGACTGTTATCGTAAAATGGGAAACCAAAGCTTGGGGAGAAATCCCAGCTGACTTTGGAAGGAAGTAAAGTTAATTACGCCACTTTACCCAAACAATCATCGAAACATTATTCACGTCACCATTACCATCATCGATAATTCTACCGTTAATAAAATCTCCGGCCGAAAAATCTATATTCAAAGAACTATTCGTATACTCAGAAGCTGAAGTTGTTACCGTAGTTGCTGAATTTGTAGTATTTCCATTTCTTACCTGGATAGAAAACTCTTTAGATTGAGCACCATTGTTAGAATTCGACTTTACGGAAACATAAGTTATAGTACCATCAAAAGGCATTAAATAACCAGAACGGTTATTGTTTTGATTACCAACAGTTCTTAAATTGGTGTCATCAGCTCCTCCTGACCTCCCAAGCTGTAAAGGTGTAACCTCTACACTAAGCCATTTGCTACGAGTAGCATCATACATAAAAAGCTTGTCGCCAATAACAGCAATTTGCCCTGTAGTATTTCCAGTAGGAGAAGATTGAGGATTTAATTCAAGAGCAGGAATGCCAGTATCAGTAGTTTCAATTTCTAATTCGGCAGTAGGATCAGTGGTACCTACACCAACTTGGGCAGATACGGAATAACATGTAAAAAATAACAGAAAAAAATAAATAGCCAGAAGGTCTTTCATGATATAACAGATTTAGGGTTATACTATGATTAGAATGGCTATTACAGCAAAAGTACTAAAAATAAGCTTCAACTAAAAACAAGCTTTTGTACAGAATAAATTTTGAGTAAATTTGCACTTCATTTCAAAACGCTTTTATGAGCAAATTAGTGATTGTCGGAACTGTAGCTTTCGACGCTATCGAAACACCTTTTGGTAAAACAGATAAGATTCTTGGAGGGGCAGCAACATTTATAGGTTTAGCAGCATCACAGTTTAAGGTAGATTCATCAATAGTATCTATTGTAGGTGGTGACTTCCCACAGGAATACTTAGACTTGCTTTCCGACAGAAACATTGACATTACTGGAGTAGAAATCGTTAAAGATGGAAAAACGTTTTTCTGGAGTGGGTTGTATCATAATGATATGAATTCGCGCGATACTTTGGTTACAGAGTTAAATGTATTAGCAGATTTTGAACCAGTGGTTCCAGAAGCCTACAGAGATGCAGAAATTGTAATGTTAGGAAATTTACATCCACTAACGCAGCTTAGCGTTATTGAGCAAATGACCACTAAACCAAAAGCAATCATTTTGGACACCATGAACTTTTGGATGGATAATGCTTTGGAAGACTTGCACAAGGTTATGAAGCATATCGATGTGATTACAATCAATGATGAAGAAGCAAGACAGCTAACAGGAGAGTATTCACTTGTTGTAGCGGCCAGAAAGATTCATGAAATGGGGCCACAATATGTGGTTATTAAGAAAGGTGAACATGGTGCTTTACTATTTCACAAGGATAATGCATTCTATGCACCAGCATTACCTCTAGAAGAAGTTTTTGATCCAACAGGAGCAGGAGATACTTTTGCAGGAGGTTTTGCAGGATATTTAGCAAGAACAGGAGATACTTCTTTTGAAAATATGAAGAACGCAGTAATCTACGGTTCAACCTTGGCATCGTTCTGTGTTGAAAAATTTGGAACACAACGAATGGAGACACTCAAGGCCGATGAGGTACGCAAACGTCTCCAGCAATTTAAGAATCTAACACAATTTGAAATAAAATTAACGTAACGAAACGCGCTCTAAAATGGAGCGCGTTTTTTTATTACAACAACCCATTATAATCCAAAATGAGCGATACTTTAAAACACGAATGTGGTATAGCACTTATTAGACTCCTGAAACCTTTAGAATATTATAAGGAGAAATATGGTACAGCCTTTTATGGTGTAAATAAAATGTACCTAATGATGGAAAAGCAACACAATCGTGGACAAGATGGTGCAGGTTTTGCGAGTATTAAATTAGATACTCAGCCTGGTGAACGTTATATCAGTAGAGTACGATCTATTGCGCAACAGCCGATACAAGATATTTTTTCCCAAATCAACGGACGTATCAATAAAGAGTTTACAGAACATCCAGAGTACAAGAATGATGTTGAACTTCAAAAGAAAAACATTCCTTACATCGGAGAGCTTTTGTTAGGGCACGTGCGCTATGGAACCTTTGGGAAGAATAGCGTGGAGAGTGTTCACCCATTCCTAAGACAAAACAATTGGCAACACAGAAATCTTATCGTTGCGGGTAATTTTAACATGACCAATGTAACCCAATTGTTCAATAGGTTGATAGAACTGGGACAGCACCCAAAAGAAAAGGCAGATACCATTACCATAATGGAAAAGATTGGTCATTTTTTAGATGATTCTGTATCTAAGATTTATAAGGATTTAAAAAAGGAAGGATATAACAAGCAAGATGCTTCCCCTTTAATAGCTGAACGACTTAGAGTAGCCAAAATATTGAAAAAGGCTTCAAAGAATTGGGATGGAGGCTATGCTATGGCAGGTATGTTAGGACATGGTGATTCGTTTGTACTTAGAGACCCAGCCGGAATACGCCCAGCATATTACTATAAAGATGATGAAGTTGTGGTTGTCGCTTCAGAACGACCAGTGATTCAAACTGTATTTAACGTTCCGTTTGAAGAGATTGTAGAATTAGATCCTGGACATGCTATTATCACTAAAAAATCTGGTAAAACAGCAATCAAAAAAATCATAGAGCCTCTAGAACGAAAGGCCTGTTCTTTTGAACGCATTTACTTTTCTAGAGGGAGCGATGCTGAGATCTATCAAGAGCGAAAAGAGCTTGGTAAATTATTAATGCCAGAAGTGCTTAAAGCTATTGATGAAGATACAGAGAATACAGTATTTTCATATATCCCTAATACAGCTGAGACTTCATTTTTTGGAATGATAGAAACCGTTGAAGAATTTCTTAACTACAAAAAAACGCAAGCCATATTAGCAGGTAAAGGTGGTTTATCTAAAGAACGTGTGATTGAAATCCTATCGGAGCGACCACGAATAGAAAAGATAGCCATCAAGGATGTAAAACTTAGAACGTTTATCACTGAAGATAGTAGCAGAGATGATTTAGTAGAACATGTTTATGATGTTACCTATGGTGTGATAAAACCAACAGATAATCTTGTAATCATAGATGATAGTATTGTAAGAGGAACAACCTTGAAGAAGAGTATCATAAAGATGATGGACAGACTGCATCCAAAAAAGATAGTAGTAGTCTCTTCTGCACCACAAATAAGATATCCGGATTGTTATGGGATAGACATGGCCAATCTCGAGAGCTTGGTTGCTTTTAGAGCTACTTTAGCATTGCTTAAAGACCATGATAAATATCATTTAGTAGAAGAGGTATATCATAAGTGTAAAGCACAAGTAGATTTAGAAGATAAGGATGTAAAGAACTTTGTAAAGGAGATTTACGACCAGTTTACACCAGAACAGATATCAAATAAAATTGCAGAGTTACTTAGTGATGAAACGGTTGAAGCCGAAGTGCAGATTATTTTCCAACCCGTGGAAAATCTTCATAAAGCCTGTCCGAAGAATTTAGGAGATTGGTATTTTACAGGGAACTATCCAACGGTTGGAGGTAACCGTGTGGTTAACAGAGCTTTCATTAATTTTTACGAAGGAAATAAGGAAAGGGCTTACTAGGTAAAAATCTTGAAATTAGCACTTTGTCCGAAAAAACCAGTGTTTTAACCAAAAAAAATGCATTTCATCCAATATTTATACTCTGTTAGACAAATTAAATATACATTAGTAGAACCATAACATAAGTAGGTTAAGTTCATGGTAGATTTGGGGCAAAAAAAGGTGAACTCTTTGTTCACCTTTTTTTATTTGCCATACTTTTTTCCGTAATGGGTTTATTCTCTTTGAGTTACAATTCTGACCTGTATTTTGTCCACGAAGTTCGCCCTTTTCTCGTTTAAGCTAATATATAAGTAGTTTGTCCAAAAAATATTGTTGTAAGAAAGTTACCTCTTTATATTTGAGTCACCATAACATAAGTAGGTTAAGTTTATGGTAGATTTGGGGCAAAAAAGGTGAACTTTCTGTTCACCTTTTTTCATGTTTAATAGGTTCGTTTTGCTTTTCTTTCTTATCCCTTCTGTTTACGATTTAGCAATTGATTTTCCACTAATAGATAGAGATTTAAATAACTATATTAGTTGTATCAAAGTAAAGTAAACGGATAAATGCAGATTAAACAAGTTAAAGCCTTTATTGTAATTTTTATGTTACTTGTATTTGGTGAAATCTCAAGCCAAAATAAAAAGATTGCTTACTTATTTTTTGATCGTTTTAGTGAAGAAACGTTTACTTTCAAGAAAGAAGGTAGAAGAATTACTAGGGCAAAATACGAAATTAACTACATAAGAAAAATAGGATCATTGGATAAAGATTTTTTCATTTTTGATGAACACTTTAAGTATATAGAAGGGAATGATATTGTTGAACTTTTCCAGGAAGACTTAGATTCATTAAAATTCAACACGATTAAAGATTTAAAAAAGGAATGGGAAAAAAGAGAAGTGCTTAATAAAGAAAAAGTATATGATAAAATTTATCTTTTGGATTATTGGGGTGATCCTCCAATAGATTATTTTGGGAACCCTCTTTATAAAATGTATGAAGTTATATGGATAGAAGCCAATAACTAAAAAAGGTGAACAGAAAGTTCACCTTTTTTCATTCAATATGACATTGAAAATGTCTTGTATGTAATTAAAGAATTAGCTTTTAATTCTTCGCACCTTGATTCGCTTGGTTTCTTCTGCCCTCTAAAGCCTCACGACTTATTTTTGCCAAATTAAAGTTAGGATCGATTGCAAGTGCATCGTTCATCAATTTAATAGCTTGGTCGATATTAGCAGTTTGGTTTTCATTAAAAACAATCAATCCTTTAAGGCACAACAAAGCAGCTTTTAATGATGTTTGATATGGCGTTTGGGTTTCGTAGAATGCACGCTTCATGTCAGCTTTAACATTAGTTAAACCATATTCAACATTTTGCTTAGCGCCAGCATAGTCTTTCAGTTGTGTTTTTAAGTCA
Source organism: Winogradskyella sp. 3972H.M.0a.05 (assembly GCF_040493455.1). Classification (NCBI taxonomy): domain Bacteria; kingdom Pseudomonadati; phylum Bacteroidota; class Flavobacteriia; order Flavobacteriales; family Flavobacteriaceae; genus Winogradskyella; species Winogradskyella sp. 3972H.M.0a.05. Next base: position 496,996 of record NZ_JANFDA010000001.1, read on the forward strand.
GCCATTTCGTAAGCTAAATAAGGATTTGGCTTTCTTTTGAACAACTCTTCATAATGTACCAAAGCTTTTTCAGATTGGTTCAGAGCTTTAAGCGCTATGGCTTTAACTTCAACATTAATATCAGAATCATTAGGACCTAATTCTATACCTATAGTGTTTAGTGCTTCTAAGTTTCTTCCTTCAGAGGCATAGATGTAAGCCAAAGTATCTTTTCTAGCTAGCGAAGGTGCTAAAACCTCTAAATGTGTCATGGCATTAATAACACCCTGTACATCACCTTGTCTTTTCATTTGTTGGTAATACGCTTCAAAGTGTTTTACCAATTCCGTTTTCGTTTGGGCCGTAATACCAAAAGATGTTGCTACAACGACTAATAAAATAAGTTTTTTCATTGTTAGATAATTTTGCAGCGCAAAACTAAAAAAATTAAGCGTACAAGGCTCTTAAAAGGATGCTAATTTGTTTAGTCAATGGTAATTGTCTTCTTTAATATGACCGCATCATTAAGAATGAAGGGTTTTGGAATCATGGTTTTTGGACGCTCCGAAACATTAAATAAAGTATTGGACAACAAATCGAAAGAAGCTTCATAGAGCTCTAAAGACGTACTTTGACCTGCAGGGACTTCAAAATCCAATTCTAAATACTGATCATCTGTAACATAATATGAAAACAAACGATTTCTCCAACGGTTTTCGAAGACCATATTATTGTCATCTTTTTCTACTGAAAGACCATTAATGGAGAATGCATTAAAATGATTGCTCGAATCTGCAAAAACTTCATAACGATGTACGGTACGTTGTGGAGTAATAAACACTTTTATATGTCTACTATTACCAATTATAGTATCCTCTTGGACATTAATCTGGGGAGGCAATACAGGTCTAACATCAGTGTTTTTACTAAAAGTAAAACTGGTGTTGTATTTACTTCCTATGGTGTTTTTACTTAACGATTGTGCATCATTTGGGTTTTCAGAAAGAAAGGCTTTAGTCCACTCGTCAGGTGCATTATCGTAAGTCGCCCAAACAGCTGTACTATCATCTAGGTTTTGAGCATAGACTAGGCTATTTGGTTTAGGTCTCAACTCATTAAATTCAGACTTGAAGTGGGCTGAAATAAATAGTATCAATGCAATAAATGTCATCGCATGAGCCCATCTGTTTTTATGGTTGAAACTCGAAAACACACCTATTAAAAGTGTAAATATCAATGAAACCAATAAAGTGGCTGCAACCAAAGTGTCTAGACCAAGACCAACTGGAAACATCTTTACAAAAGGCGATAGAATCAGTAAAAGTGGCATGCCCAACAACGCTACAGTGATAATACTATCGTTAGCTCTTTTAATACAGACATAAAGCGATATAAGCCCAAACAATACAGGAATAATAAAGAAGCTAGCACCTTTTAATCCTACTGCAAAGAACGTACATAGAATTAGCCACAAAAAGATTGGTGCGACTAAGAGATTTGCTGCATTCTTTGGTTTAGAAAACTTGTGATAGACATAAAAGCAAACAGCCAGAGACAGGAACGCAAACATACCAATGTACAGATGTCCATTATAGGTGAAACCGTGCAACATTTCTCCATAGGAAGGATATAACGTTTTTAAAACGGGCCAAGCAAAATACCCAATGACGCCATTGATTAGAACTGATAATAGGAGAGGTAGAAAGCCTTTTCCAATTTCTTTTAGGCTTAGCTGATTTCTTTGAAGACCAGAATACACCAATATTGCAAATACTAAAAAGGCGATGATTAGCATTGGCATTATCCAAGAGAATGGATATGTAACGAGCTTGAACATTGGCATATTAAAATACAGTTTGTCCGAATCGCTTTTAAGGTTGTTGAGGTTGTCATCAGCAAAATATTTGAGTAATGGCATCGCATAACTCCCTTGATGCTCCAGAGTATTTCTGTCTAATCTTTCATATGTATCTAATGCTGTATGATAATCGAAATGATCATCAATAAAAGCAAAATTGAACCCTTCTATATCACCATCTTCCCTAAACCTTGTAAGGTCAGTGTCATTTGGTAACATTTTGTAAATGCTATAAGCCAAAGAGTTGGCCACAGGAAAATCTGGACTTGCTTCCTTAAAGCCATCTATCATTTTAGAATTGCCGCCATTGGTTTCAATAAGCATATAGCTCGGACCACCACTTCCACGGGCTTCAAAATTTAAAACCAACCCAATATCTTTTGCCCAAGGATGCTTATTTACAAATATATCGGCACCATTCAATCCTAGTTCTTCAGCATCTGAAATGAGTATTACAATATCGTTTTTTGGCTTATTCCCTTCATGCAAATAGGCTCTAAGACTTTCTATTATAGTTACTACACCAGATCCCGCATCGCTCCCTCCAGGTGAAGAATGAGGGCTACTGTCATAATGTGTCAATAACATCAGCGCTTTAGAATTGTCCGAACCTTCAACTCTTGCCAAAATGTTCTTTGGCTTCGTCATGTTTCCCCATTTGCTAATGCTGTATTCATTTTGAATATCAACGTCTAGACCAAGTTCTTCCAATGCGTTGATAATATAATTTCGTACACGACCATGCTCTTTAATTCCAACGTAATGCGGTGCTTTGGAAATCTCTTTCAAGTGAATAAGCGCACGTTGTGTAGAAAAGCTATTTTCAGAAGTATCGATGTCAGAAATTTTGCCAGGCATTAGTGCCGAAAAACTCCAATACACAGATAAAATGATAATGAGGACGGCTATGGCTTTTTTAATCATGAGAAAAGAAGTTAGTTGCTTTTAAAGTTACTAAAAATTCGACTACATATATTTCTTTTGGGATGAGCCTATATTATGTGTATATTTATAAGGAGCACTTTCAAAATATATTAGCAATTAAAACATAAGATTATGGGAATTAAAAGTTTTCAAGGTTCGAGACGGCAACAACAAAATGCTGTAGAGGAGACACCGTTAAAGGTTAGTGATTACATGACAACAGACCTGATTACCTTTCGCCCAGATCAGTCTGTGGAAGAAGTTGTGGAATCTTTAATTAAGAATAGAATTTCGGGAGGTCCTGTAGTGAATGAAAAGAATGAACTAGTTGGGATTATTTCTGAAGGAGATTGTTTGAAACAGCTAAGCGAAAGCAGATATTACAATATGCCTATGGAAAAGGACAATGTCGAAAAACGCATGATAAGGAATGTTGAAACCATAGATGGCAATATGAATGTGTTTGATGCTGCTAATAAGTTTTTACAATCGAGAAGGAGACGTTTTCCAATTGTTGAAAATGGTAAACTAATAGGACAAATTAGTCAAAAAGATATCCTTATAGCTGCCATGAAGCTAAAAGGGCAAAACTGGAAATAGAACTTTATAGTTTCCTTTGAGAGAATTGAGCAGAGGGGTGGTCTGTGATTACAATTTTCTGCTCATCACTACTTTCCAGAGTTGCAATTTGCGAGTATGAATACCCAGACAAAGGTTCGGATAATTTTTTCCACTTAGCAATACCGCCTACAGTTACAGTTTCACCGACTTCGATGATGCTTTCGGTATAGCGTAAGTTTTTATTGAACCCTAAAAGATTTTTGCTATTCACACCATAGTGTTTCAAGAGCTCTAAAAACTTGGGTGAAGGTGCATTAAACACACCAGAAGAAACACTTCTGTCTGTAACCATATAATTGATATAATTTTTTGGAACCTTAGTTGGTTTTATCATAACAACTTCACCTTGATCTTCAACAAAAAAATCCTGAATGTCAGATTGTTCCACAAGTGTTTTCCAATAAGAGCTTTTTCCGTTGCTTCTTTTTTGTTGTATAACAAAATGAAAGGCCACACATTTTCTCTTGCTGAAAGGTGCAACAAAAGGCTCGTGCACATGTAATGTTTTACCAATGACCTTAGTTAGCTCATTAGTTTGAAATTGGGTAATCTTTCTGTACTTAAATTTTGAAAGTGCTCTTAAAACACGTTGTTTTCTTGAAAAGTAATAGGCAATAAAAATAACAATGGCCACAACTGAAATGACTATTACAAAGCCAAGTGTAGTGCTGATGTTGTTTGCTAAGATAAGAATGTTTGAGGGCATAGTTTAGTGTTATATATTATAAGTAACACTGCACTATGTTTTGTTACACCAATCTCGATGAACACTCATTAACCCCCGAGTTTACTTACACTCCTGTATTCGTATCACTCTAGTAATACCTTCTAAAGCTTGCTTTGTTTGAGCAGGTGTTAGACTTTGAATAGCTTCGGATAGTTGTTGTGCACCTTCCATGATTGTAGATATGTGTGGTAAATCTGCACAATCTTTAAAATGACGTATGAATTCATTGGCATAAACAAAAGGATCTTCACCTCTATTGTGAGCTGCTAATGCTTCTTTCAAGGCTTTGTATAGTTTACAGGCACACTCAGGGATTTCTTTTGCTGTGAGTATTGCACCAAGTAGCTTTCCAATCTTAGCATCTCCAGAGGCCTTGTCTAATTCATCCAAACTAAGTGACATTATCAAATCCTTTATATAACCTCCTAATACTTCGTCAGCACCTTCATGAGATTTAGCTTTCTTGATAATATCTTTCACCTCTTTATCTTTTTTATCGCGTTCTCGCTTTTTCTTTTTTGCAGCGGCAGCCCGAGCTCTGGCTTCATCTGCTTCTGCTTTTGCGGCAGCAGCCTTATCTCTTTTTATTTGGTCTTTTCGTGCTTGGTCTTCTCGCTTTTCTTGCTCAAGGTTATCGATTTCACCCTTTAAATCATTGATCGTGTCTTCCGCTTCATCCATATCTCCTTGAGCATCTTCTGCTTGTTTGGCAAAATCGTCTTCTAGCGCTTTTTTCTTCTTTAAGAGGTCATCAAAGGCATCCCAAAAATCATCTAACTCAGCATCAGTTTTTGGACATTGCTTTAGTAAGTCTTCAATATCTTTTAAGAAATCACAGTGATCAGGGTTGTTCTTACACCAACGCTCAAGCTGTTTTAGGAGGCGTTTTATTTCATCACAAATGGCTTCAGCTTCTTGTTCAATTGCAGCCGCGGCATCTGCTTTATCTTTGGCTTCTTTGGCTTTATCGAGTGCATCAGATAGGTCTTTGCAATCATCTTCGGCATCCTCAATAGCATCTAATGTTTGCTTGTGTTTCTTGTGACTGTCTTTGTAAGCCTTGGCTCTTTTATAGTATTCAGCAATCAGTTCATCAAACAATTGTTGATCTCCTGCATCCATACTGTTTTTTGGGAAATTATAGTCAATTTTTGCTTTACCATCTTCAAAAGTAACAGTTGCTTTACATGGTCCATTTTTGCAACCATAATCATCTAAAATTTCACTCATTTCATCAACAATCTTCTTTACGGCTTCTTCATCTTCTTCGAGTTGTTCTTCAAGGTCTTGGGCTTGTTTTTTAAGCGTTTCAAGATGTTCCTCACAAGCCTTTACTCTGGCTTCAGCATTTGCGACAGCATTTTGCAGTACATCATGGTTTATACCATCAGGAAAATCTCGTTTAGCATTTGCTAATGAATCAACTATTCTCTTGAGCTTATCTTGATAAGTGCCTGGAACCTTGTCTAAAATTTCATCTATGGCTACCAGATCATTGTGATTTTCATCTGCTTCGTCCTTTTCTCCCTTGGCCTTATCCCACTTTTCCCATTCTTCCAAGATATCCTCTTCAGCATCGGCTATGTCATCATCAATACTGATCAAAATACCATGAAATGTTAAAGAAGGAGTCACGTTAACTTGCGTGCGTTCAATTGGAGGTGAATTGTTTTCACCTGTATGACATTGTCCGCCTAATTCTTCACAAGCTTCGGGTTGAATCAAGAATAAATCATCACCTATTTTGCAAGTGCAAAGTTGCTCATTATTTGGGTCTTGGTTTGGATCTGAAGGCTGAATATTTGCTGAAATTGAAAAGCTTCCGTTATCTATTGCTCGAATGGTTTGTACAGATTGAAAAACTCCTGAAGGATTCTCGCTAGGTACAATAAGGATTTCTTGAGCATTACCATCTTGAAGAGAAATATTGTTTTGACTATTATTTGTAAGCTCTAAGGGAATGCTTTCGTCCAGCCCTTCAAAACCAAATACTGTAATCGACAAATCGGTTTGCTGACCTCTCAGTAGATTTAATTGACCTACACTAAGTGATAATTGTAAAACATTGAGATCTTGTTCGTAGGTGTTTTGATCTTCAGTAATTGAAAGCATTTGTCGTCCTTGCAACCCTTCAGGAATTCTAACGATTAACATGTTTTCTGATTCTGCTATAACCGCAACAGGATTACCGCTCAGGGTTACACAATCGGAACAAGCGTTTCCGTCGAAAACAGTTCCATTGACTGAAGAATAGCTAGAAGCTGTGACATAATTTGGAAAACATATTGACGAACAATTAGCAGGATCGCTAGCAATAGATATGTTGCCTGATGCAACTGTTTTGCCCTCATTTTTTAGAGCAATACTTAATTCAGGAGAACTTGCACTAAACGTAAACGATGTATCATTTAATGGTATTGAAACCTTACCGATAGAAAGTGTAAGTTGTTTTAGTTTTTCGAGGTTTTTATTAGTTTTTTTATCGTTTTTACCATTAGGTTCTAGCATTACAGTTCCAGATATAGTTTGTCCATGGCTTATTTTTGGCAACAATACCTGAACATTTCCTTCATTGGTATTGATAGTTGTAACCGATAGGTCATTTATGTTTTCAGTGCTTATTGAGTTTTGACAAAAGGAAGTAGTAATAGACAAAAAAAGAATAAACGAAGCGCAGTGAGTGAGTAGTGCTTTCATAACAAAATGATTTTAGCACCATAGCATAAGTTGTTGAGTCTCTTAAAGATACAAAAATTTATGTTTCACGTTTTACAAGGGCATAATAATCGCCATCTAGCGGTAAATATCCTTGATCGTATACGAAGTAATAAATAGCTCCTGCTTTTGTAGTGTAAATGCTTGTAAAATAATTGAAATCAAAGCCATGTTCTATGAGCTTGCTTCTGGAAACTTTCTTTTTCTGATTTGGATTGAGAACCTCCAGTATGCGGTAGTTTTTTCGTAAGCGATTATTAGTATTTCTAATGAGATTTTTACTGTCTTTATTGATGCGATTATTGTGAGTGTTTCGACAACCATCGCTGCAAAACTTTTTATCTATTCTGCCAACAATCTTAGTACCACACTCAGGACATTTTTTTTCCATAATTATCCTTATTTAATTCGTACCAGTTTACTTCTATATCCTCATAGAGAAACTTGTTTACAAACTGTAATCCAATCTTCTGTAAAACTATATTCGATGCAATGTTTTCTATTTCAGCGGCGCCATAAATAGTATCATATTGCATTACCTTAAAACCATAATCCATAGTTGCTATTGCTGACTCTGTTGCATAACCTTTGCCCCAATATCTAGGAATGAAACGATACCCTACATCAATAAAATTATCGAATCCGTTGAGTATTTCCTTTTCGCCTTGATTTAGTTTTAGTCCAGACCAACCTATGAATTCACCAGAAGATTTTTCTACAGCAGCAAAACGACCAATACCACGTTCTGTATACTGTTGTCTTACAAAGCGTATGCCTTCAAGAGCTTGCTCCTTAGTACTTATAGGTTTATTGCCTAGGAATTTGTGCACTAATGGGTTTGAATCTAACTCAAACATTTCATTGATATCACTTTCTAATAGCTCTCTTAAAATTAACCGTTCAGTTTCTATAATAGTACTCATCTATTTATGTAGTATAGAAATGTAGGCCTCCCATGGACCAACATCTTGTTTGTATTGCTTTGCCATGACTCTTGCAATTTGAGCAATGTGCCCAAGATCGTGTGTCACCCAAGTTGCTAATAGCTGGCCAAGTGTAACTTCACCAAGTTCTGGGTGGATAGCCTTTAAACTAAATTGAGATTCAGTAATATTTAATGCTTTTAGTTGTTCAAGGTTTTGTGACCGGAGTTCTGAAAACTCACCCAGCAAATTGTGTAATGACTTGCCTTTAGAGTTTTCAAATTGTGCAAACCTATCGAACGGTTCAAAAGTATTATTATCCCCCTGTTTAAGTATAATGTCTAGGCGTTGCATCCAGTCTGTTTTTTCCCCATGAATAAGATGCCCAACAATATCGTAAGCATTCCAGGTTTCACTACCTTCATCACAAAAAATCCAGTCATCAGATAGATTGTATAGAAAAGCATGTAAGGTTTTTGGTGTCTGTTGCAAAACTTCAATGGCCTTCGATATAGTTAATTTCATCATAATGTGAAGATAAAGATTATTCGTTTACAAACGAATTTAAATAGGTAACTACCGACTATTTTTTCAGTTGCGTTGCATCTTTGCCTTGTCGAAACATAAGAGCCTGATTACCGTTAGGACGTTTCGATAGTATTAACTGTTTAACCTTAAAATTTTAAAATTATGAACACGCTAAGAAACAAAGTACAGTTGATTGGACATCTAGGACAAGACCCAGAAATCATTAACTTAGATAATGGTAGAACACTAGCTAAATTCTCCATTGCTACCAATGAAAGCTACAAGAACGCAAATGGTGAAAAAGTAGAAAACACCTATTGGCACAATATAGTAGCTTGGGGAAAGACGGCAGAAATTGTAGAGAAATATTTAGCCAAAGGAAAAGAAGTAGCCGTAGAAGGAAAATTGACAAATCGCACCTATGAAACCAAAGAAGGTGAGAAACGATACATCACAGAAGTAGTTTGCAACGAATTGTTGATGCTGTAAATCACTTCGATATTATATAACTAAAGAAGCCTGATTTTTCAGGCTTCTTATTTTTTCATAACTTTATAAGACTCCTAAGCATAATTAATTCACACACGTTTATTAATCATAAAGATTACATGTTATGCTGTCGGATACATTAAAAATTGCCTTTGGAGAACTTGGACAAAAAGAAATTCCCGGTTCAGATCACAACGAACGAATTTTAGAATACCAAGAAATGACTGGCCTCAATTTTGGCACAGATGAAGTTGCCTGGTGCAGCATTTTTGCAAATTGGGTAGCATTGCAAGCCGATTTGCCGATGTCCAATAGTGCTATGGCACGTAGTTGGCTCAATGTTGGTCACAAAACGACTTGGCCTCAACCCGGTGATATTGTTGTGTTTTGGCGTAAGAAAAAAAATGGCCCTTTTGGTCATGTTGGTTTTTTTATTGGTTATACCAAAAGTGGTAAGTCTATCTATTGTTTGGGTGGTAATCAAAGTGATGAGGTAAATATTCAAACCTTTAATCTAGATAGGATATTAGAGTTTAGAAGTTTAACCGATAATCTAGATGATTCACTAACCATACCAACAGGATATCTAAGAAAAGGCGATAGTAGCGAAAATGTAAAACTGCTTCAAAAGATTTTAATTCAGCTAAATTATCTCAGCGGAAGCACTGATGGCATTTTTGGTTTGCAAACAGAAAATGCACTAAAAGCATTTCAAGGAGATAATCAAATCACTGTAGATGGTATTTACGGAAGTGAATCCAGAAATGTGATAGAGTCTATTTTTACGAGTTAGGCAACTTTCTTTATAAGATCAAAACAAGGACATTTTTTACAACGCTTGCTTTCAGACTTCTTATATTTTTTACAGCACTTAGACTTACACTTACCCAAGACCTCACAGCCATTGGCTTTTAAGGTAAGAATACGTTCAGTTTTAAGTTGCTTGTCTTTCTTTTTGCCCATTGAGGAAATTCAAAATCTGGGCAAAAATAGTTATTTTAATTGAATCTAAATAAAGTTTAACAATTATTCTGCTGCAGGATTGATTGCGGCAGAACTTACTACAGTGAGCTGCTGTATATCACGATCAAAAAGATATAATCCTCCCTTATCATCACCAATCATGTTTATTTTATCTAGGATAGTCCTAGCCATTGCTTCTTCTTCGATTTGTTCAGAAACATACCATTGTAAGAAGTTATGTGTTGCATAGTCTTTTTCCTGAAGCGTAATATGAACCAGCTCATTGATACTTGCAGACACAAATGTTTCATGCTCTAATAACTTTTCAAACATCTCTTGAAACGAATTGAAAGTTACATTTGGAGCAGAAAGGTCAGATATATGAGCATGACCGCCTCTTTCGTTAACGAACTTTACTAATTTCAGCATATGATCACGTTCCTCATCAGATTGATCATACATAAAATTGGCAACACCTTCAAGACCTTTTACTTCGGCCCAAACTGCCATGGCTAGATATATTTGAGAAGACTCAGCTTCGATTCGTATTTGCTTATTAAGTGCAGATTCTATGGTTTTGGATAACATATTCTCGATTTTTAATCAAAAATACTGAATAAATGATAAAAATTATCTGGTCTTCCGCTATTTAGAATGACTTCTAATATGTGTTTATTATTTTTATATAAAAGCACAATAACAATGTCGGTACAGCCAAAATTAGTAAGGTTCAATGAAAATGTTCTAGCGAAGTATCAGATCTACAATAGCATCTTTATGACATTACCATTTTATGCTATTACAAAGACAGGCGTGTTGCTTCCATTGTTTCATGAAACATGTGAAAAAGGATTTGCAAGAGGTGATGATCCAACAACTATTGTTCAGACTTTTTTTGAAAAATATCAGGGAAGGCGAGATAAAGAGAGTCAAATAAAACTACTGTTCAGGTTTATACAATACATCGAACGACAAGTCGTATTGTTTGATGCCATCGAAGACGCTGCATTTCCTGTTGTAAATAATATGGATGGTATTGGTACACTGAGAAACCTGAAAGAGAATGCCACCTCAGAGGGTAAATTAAATACCTTAATAAAATACCTCAATGAGTTTAAAGTAAGAATTGTGCTTACAGCACATCCAACCCAGTTTTATCCAGGCTCAGTGTTGGGTATTATAACAGACCTCACAGAAGCCATTAGGAAAAATGATCTTTTACTTATCAATGATCTTCTGGCTCAGCTTGGAAAAACACCGTTTTTCAAAAAGAAAAAACCAACGCCTTACGATGAAGCCATAAGTTTAATTTGGTACTTGGAACATGTGTTTTATAATTCCTTCGGAAAGATTTTCGATTACATTCAACATAATATTTATGATGACATCGAGATGCCAAATGAAATTATCAATATAGGATTTTGGCCAGGAGGAGATAGAGATGGAAATCCTTTCGTAACACCAGACACAACCATTAAAGTTGCCTTGAAACTGAAGCAAGCTGTTTTAAGAAATTACTATAAAGACATTAGAAGACTAAAACGAAGGCTTACTTTCAGAGGTGTTGAAGAACATGTAATTGCTTTGGAGCAAAAACTCTATAATGCCAGCATTAGTCCAAATGCTAAAAGTGCAATTACCTTAGAAGAATTTACTTCTGTTCTAGAAAACATAAGATCCGTTGTTGTAGAGCAACATCAATCCCTGTATCTTAAAGACATTGATAGTGTAATTAATAAAACTAAACTCTTTGGGTTTAGGTTTGCTACCTTAGATATAAGACAAGATAGTAGAAAGCATGATGAGGTATTTCAGGATGTGGTAAAAACACTTCAAAAGAAAAAAACCAGAATATTTCCTGAGAATTTCACAAATCAAACACCAAAGCAACAAGTAAAAACACTTTCAAAAGTAAAAGGTAAGCTAGATATTAATTGGTTTAAAGACGAGTTCACTATCCGAACCTTAAAAACAATGCAAGCCATTAGAGAAATTCAAGAATCTAATGGAGAACAAGCAGCCAATCGTTACATTATAAGCAATAATCAAACAGCGGTAAATGTAATGCAGCTTTATGCCATGTTAAAGCTTGTATCTTTTGAGGATGAAATGACTGTTGATATTGTTCCACTCTTTGAAACGGTACCAGACTTAGAAAATGCAGCATCTGTAATGGAGGAGCTTTACTCTAATGTAGAATACCGTAAGCATCTGGAGCAAAGGGGAAATAAGCAAACCATAATGTTAGGGTTTAGTGATGGAACCAAAGATGGCGGATACCTTATGGCCAATTGGGCAATATTTAAAGCTAAGGAAGAACTCACCAAAGTGTCGAGAAAACATAAAATAGCTGTTGTATTTTTTGATGGCCGTGGTGGTCCACCAGCACGAGGCGGAGGCAAAACACATAACTTCTATGCATCACTTGGGCCAACGATTGAAGACAAAGAAGTACAACTCACTATTCAAGGGCAAACGATTAGTTCAAACTTTGGAACCTTAGCGTCTTCTCAATACAATATGGAACAATTGATAAGTTCAGGTATTTTGAATCGATTGTCGGACACCAATCAAAAACTGTCCAGGTCAGATAAGTCCGTAATGAATAGTTTAGCGAAAATAAGTTATGAAACCTATACCAAGTTTAAGCAACACCCAAATTTCTTGGGTTATTTAGAACGTATGAGTACCCTTAAGTACTATGCTAAAACCAATATTGGTAGTAGACCATCAAAACGAGGCACATCAAATGAGTTGGTGTTTTCAGACCTTAGAGCGATTCCTTTTGTGGGAAGCTGGAGTCAGTTAAAACAAAATGTTCCAGGGTTTTTTGGCGTAGGAACGGCTTTGGAATACTATGAAAAGAAAGGCGAGTTTAAAAAAGTAAAACAGCTTTATAAAAACTCAAGCTTTTTTAAAACACTAATCGAAAACAGTATGATGTCATTGAGCAAATCCTTTTTCGATCTCACCAAATACATGGCAGAAGATGGAGAGTTTGGTGGATTTTGGATGCTTATCTATGAAGAATACAAATTAAGCAAACAACTTATCCTTAAACTAACAGGCTATAATGAACTCATGCAAGAAGAACCAGCAGGTAAAGCATCTATTGCTATAAGAGAATCTATTGTATTACCACTACTGACCATTCAACAATTTGCATTAAAGAAAATCCAAGAACTTCAAAAACAAGAAAATATTGATGCAGAAGAGTTAGAAGTTTATGAAAAAATAGTGACTAGATCACTGTTTGGCAACATTAATGCAAGTAGAAATTCGGCATAAGGGAAAAATTAAATTTGGATTTCTAAAAAAAATAATAGCATATTTGTACCACAAATGATAAAAACAATAGTACATAGAGCACCGATTTCGCTGAATTGCAAGCGAGATTACCAAGGAATGAGTGAATTATTCGCTTGGGAGAGGACGCTATGTGACTATTTTTAATCGTTTTTTGAGAATGAATTAAACCAAAAACTGAATATAGTTACAAGCGTCCAAGAAATTGGGCGCTTTTTTTATGAAAAAAATTGATAATATTTTGAAGATAAGTTTTAACATCTAAATAAAGGCACTTGAAAAGTAAGCAATTGGGAGACAGACTATTGCCAAATTACTTGAGAATCTGCGACTAAGCGGACAGGGATTCCTATGCTTGAAATTAAACATAATTAGTTGATAATCAATAAATTAAATTAAAATTTTTCTTGTGTAATTAAAATTTTCATTTCATATTTGCACCATCAAAAATTGATAACAAAACAAGACGTGATAAAATATTTACAACATATGCCCCATACTCAATATGAGTTTTGCTCGCCGAAAATTTTTGGCGCAGTGAATAGTGAAGCCGATTTAAAAATAACCGAAAGGGAGAAAAATAAATGTATATCAGTATAGGCATATATGATATATAAAAACAAAAGCATCTCCCAAAAAGAGATGCTTTTTTTATGCGTGTTCTTTGACATTTTGAAAACCAAACATAATTGACGTATAGCTTAGTCGGTAGAGCAGGGTGCTTTTAACACCAAGGTCGTGAGTTCGAATCTCGCTGCGTCAACAAATTGGGGATATAGTTTACCAAGCCAAAACAGTGGGTTTGCAACTCGCAGTACGGAGTGTAAGTCTCCGTGTCTCCACAAAAGATATTGTAGCTCAATGGTAGAGCAGGCGGCTGTTAACCGCCAGGTTGAAAGTTCGAGTCTTTCCAATATCGCTAGACAAGGTGGCTGAATGGTTAAAGCGGCAGTCTGCAAAACTGTTTTTTTATGAGTTCAAATCTCATCCTTGTCTCAAAAAAAATTAGGGAATGCGTCCAAGTTGGAGAGTGGAGCCAGTCTGACTAGAGCTTGCGACTGAGCGAAACCGATTTAAAACAATAGAAATGATTGAGTTAAAAACTGGTGCTTCGGTTGAATAGGTTCGAAATGCAGAGCATTCATGAGCACAGCGATTCAAAAACTAAAATCAAGCGAACTAATCCTATGATTCCCACAACAAGCATCTATAGTGTAATTGGCAACATAGTAGATTTCCAATCTACAGTTTCGAGTTCGAGTCTCGGTAGGTGCTCATAATACACGCGCTTATGGTGTAATGGCTAGCATCTGAGTCTCCAAAACTTAGGGTTGAGGTTCAAGTCCTTATGGGCGCGCAAATTATATCTATGGTGTAATTGGATAGCACAAGAGATTTAGCTCACAGACTAATTATTATAAAATGTGGAGTTCCTGAATGCTTCGCATTTCTAATCTCTAAGTCCGAGTTCGAAATGCTTTGCATTCATGAGTTCTTATTTATCAAAATAATAATATGACGAACTAACCTTGGTAGATATACATCTGGTTCATTGGGGTAATGGATATCCTTCCCGACTGTCTCTCGGGAGATACGAGTTCGATTCTCGTATGAACCGCAACTGTGCTCTGTTACCATAAGATATGGTGCTGGGTTCTAAAAAGGGAAGTATAAGGGGCCATTTTCTTTACAGAGCACATTTTTTAAGAGATTATTCAATGGAAGGGCAATTGGTGGTGGCCACAGTCTTGAAAACTGTTCGGAGCTAACGACTCGTGTGGGTTCAACTCCCACCTCTTCCGCTACATGGAGGGTAGGCAAATACTGGTTCGTTGCGCTCGTTTGCTAAACAAGTCCGTGAGAAATCCGGTGAAGGTTCAAATGCGAAGCATTCACGAATACCTATTTATTGAATAAGTATTTAATGAGTAACTCCTTTATCCTCCGCAAATCTGGGAATAGAACAATTGGCTGTTTACTCGCTTTGGATGCGAGAGGTTGTAGAGCCTGTGCCGAACTAGATTCGGTATTCGAGTCCTACTTCTCAGACGAAATGCTCCATTAGCATAGTGGTTTAGTGCATTCGGCTTTAACTCACTGACGCATATTTAGGAAATTGGTTTCGTTGAATTCGCAAACTCATTTCTACCGAAAGACAAGGGTTCGATTCCCTTATGGAGTACAAATTTTGAGGCATAGCTCAGTGGTAGAGCGTCACGCTTACATCGTGATTGTCATAGGTTCGATCCCTATTGCCTCAACATAATGAGATATAGCTTAACTGGTAGAGCGCCGCTCTGATAAGGTGGTAGGTTTAGGTTCAACTCCTAATATCTCAACTAATAATAATGAGATGTAGCTTAATTGGTAGAGCATCGCTCTCATAAGGCGAAACGTCTAGGTTCGAGTCCTAGCATCTCAACAATTTACAGGAATGGCGAAAATGGCAAACGCACTCGACTTAGACTCGAGGTATCTGAGAGTTCGAATCTCTCTTCCTGTACTATGCTCCACTAGCCCAAATGGCAGAGGCATCAGTCTTAAACACTGAGTAGTCCAAGTTCGAATCTTGGGTGGAGTTCAACAAGCTCATGGTGTAATGGATAGCATTCAAGGCTACGGACTTTGAGGTATGGGTTCGAAATGCAAAGCATTCACGAGCTCAAATTTATCAAAATGATTATGAGGCGAGCTAGTCCTATTGAGCTTACAATAACCTGTAGTGTAATGGTTAGCATTCAAGACTTTGACTCTTGAGGTAAAGGTTCAAATCCTTTCAGGTTATCTGGTGTCTATAGTGTAACGGCTCGCACGAGAGATTGTGGTACTCTAAGATTAGGTTCGACTCCTAATAGACACCCAAAATGGAGCAGTAGCAAAGTTGGTCAATGCAGCAGATTGAAGTTCTGACGATATAGGTTCGATTCCTGTCTGTTCCACAAATTTTCATGAATTTTTAATTACGCAAAATCATTGCGTAATAGAAATTCACCTTTGTATCAACATTTACCGATAAAGGTAGAATTACGTTCATTGAAATTAAATGAAGTCAAAGTACTTCATTATAGAAAGAAATCGTCATTAGAAATAATGACGGGGCGGCTTATCGTCCTTAGATAAACTTGGCAACAAGGATAAATCTGCTTGCAGGCACTGCGAGTGGAGACTGTTTTCTCTAGAGATCAGTACAGGTAAGCAAGCAACTAACATAAATCATAAAAAGCTAGGGGCAACCGCTGAAGCAAATTAGGATTTATAGCCAATATTTTTGGAGGCTTGAGGTGGAGACACCAACAGGAAAAGTTGTAGTAATAGGTTACGTATAGGTCATCCAACCTTATGGAGCGTGTTGCAGTATTAGAGGTACCCGACAAGAAATTGTTCGGTAGCTCAACATACCGTGTGCTGGGAGGCACACAAAGAGAAGGTTGGTATTTTGTAGGCCAAAATCTACGGAGCCATTTCCGAAGCCCTTCTCTTAGGCCAGACGATAGTCTATCTCCAACAAAATGGGGATATAGCTCAAGTTTAGAGCATTGTATTTTTAACACAAAGGTTGACTTTATATCTTAAATGCAAAAGACTTCGGACATTACAGCAGCTAGTAGTTGCCTAAACCTATTGAAACATATAGGATGGTAGAGGTCGCAAACCTATACCATGTGGTGAACATTCTAGTAGGCCGCCTCAAGAGAGGACGCCTATGAATGGTGGGGGAGCCAACCCTCGTAATTGCAAAGCGTGGCCGTAGAGCCTCTATGCAAGCCAAGTCTAAGTCGCCGAACAGCTGTAATGTAATTAGGCATCGGACAAGTACGTGATTCCCTAAGCGATGGGAAGAGCGTGGAAAACCAAGGAAGGGCTACGGCTATAATCTTGGGAAAGTTTGTCTACAAGCGGAGGTATTCTCAGCACGCTTTTTTTAAAAATATCAAGCTGGTCTTGTTGCGTGTTTCTGTATAGCACCATTGTATAGAAGATTGCAGGGATGTATTATGCTTCTATATGCAACTAGACTTGAAGGTTTGGGTTTATCCAAAAAACTCCACCAAAGTTCAGTGTGGGTTCGAATCCCACTATCTCTAACGGGATATGGCGGAATGGTAGACGCACTAGATTTGAGGTCTAGCGGACAGATGACATTCTCAAAAAATGTCTCTTTTAATGTTGCCGGTTCGACTCCGGTCATAAGCTCGAGAGTAATCTCGCTGGCTTTTGTAACTCAATGGTAGAGTACTACGCTGTTAACGTAGCAGGTCATTATAGACCACTAAAGCCGACCATCTTTTAAAACTGGTCTCACAGCCTGTCACGCTGAAAAAATTGACAAAAAGTGTTGGTTGCCAATTGGCCTATTGTATAATACTATTAGTGTTCAATAAAAGGCAATCTCAACATTACCTTGACCTGTTGATTTGTATTGCTCTAAGCAATGACTTTTAGCAGAACGATTAGATGACATTTTAGAACACCTACTTGTTCTAAAACAACTCTTAGAGAGCTGCGAAAAACTTATTGTAGCAAGCAATACTATGAATAGGTCCGTAATGAAGTGATGATTGGTAATCGCACTTTTTTAAAGAGAAATAAATTTTTAAAGATAAACTCAGATGCTAAAGTTACTTGTGCTTTAGCATTAGAGCAGGCATAGCCTCCGTTACAGGAATTGCCGCAAATTAATGTTTAATCATAAAAACTAAGAACAATGAAACAAGTAAGAATTAATGCAGGAAAAGTTGGTTTGGTCTTCAAAAAAGGGGATTACCAAAAAGTATTGACGCAAGGTAAATACTGGTTAGGCTTTGGACAAGATGTTTATATCTATGACTTAGCCAAGACATTCCACGCTCCCATAGCATTAGAGCTCTTAGTAAAGGATAAAACCTTAGAGGCTATGTTGGAGGTTGTTGAGGTAAAAGATAATGAACTGGTATTGGTGTTTGAAAACAACATTTTAAATACTGTATTATCTGCCGGAAGATATGTGTACTGGAAAGGTTTGGTAGAGCGCGAGTTTACAAGAGTAGACTTAAGCAAGATCGATATTACAGAAGATATTGATAAAGCGTTATTCAGCAAGTATGAATTGAATAAGTACATCAGATCTTTTGAAGTCGCTACTCATGAAAAAGCAGTACTTATCATTGATGATGTGTACGAAAAAACACTTGGGCCAGGTATCTATCGTTTCTGGAGAAACGATACTTCAATTAAAATTGCAAAAGCAGATTTACGTCAATTACAATTAGAAATTGCAGGTCAGGAATTGTTGACTAAAGACAAGGCTGCTATTCGTATCAACTTTTACACTCAGTACAAAGTAACAGATATTGAAAAGGCACTTTTAGAGAACAAGGACTACGAAAAGCAATTGTACATTGGAATGCAATTAGTATTGCGTGCTTATGTAGGTACATATACTTTGGACGAACTTTTAGAACGTAAGGATAATATTGCCGAGGCTGTATTAGAAGACGTAAAAGAGTTAGCTTCAAAGTTAGGTATCACAGTATTGAACACAGGTATTAGAGATGTAATCTTAACAGGTGAAATGAAAGACATCATGAACCAGGTACTTGTGGCTCAAAAGAAAGCCCAAGCTAATATCATTACTAGACGAGAAGAAACAGCTTCGACTCGTAGCTTGTTAAACACAGCAAAGTTGATGGAAGAAAATGAAATGTTATACAAGTTGAAAGAGATGGAGTATGTTGAAAAAATTGCTGATAAGATTGGTGAAATTACAGTTTCTGGTCACGGAGGTGTAGTTGCACAATTGAAAGAGATTTTCTCTGGAAAATAAGGTGGTGTATTAATTAGTTGCGCGAGTCTATGGACTCGCGCATTTTTTATTTTAAAAGAATTTAGAAATTGAAAACCTTAAGAAACTGTCTTCGCTAAAGTTTGAAAGGATAAATTCATTTCGATCAATACTACTGAAAATTCGAGCTTCAATTTCTGCGGTCCAAGTGCTTCCAAAACGCCTTGATGCTTCTAAACTGAAAATCTTACTACTAGATTCTAGATCGGCAATACCACCAATTAAAATAGAAGTATCCTGAGTGTCATTGAAGGCGATTCGACTTCCGAAGAACACATCATTTTGTAATGCATTTAGAGCTAATTCGTCACGATCATCATAAAGATATTCACCCAATAAACCAATATCTAAACCATTACCATCAATATTACTGAAGGTGTATTCCAATCCTGCCACAAGTGCAAAAAAGTCTTGTGCTTCAGCAGAACGGTAAATCGATTCAACCTTCCACAAAAATGCATCATGTGTTACCTGTAAGTCCAATCCTGTTTGATTGATGACAGGATAAAAAGCATTAATATTTCCTTGATTATCAAATGTGAACAATGGTTCTCTACCATTGCCGTAAAAATGCGAAAGCCCAATGTCGAAAGCTCCAAAATAATGAGACCACCTTACGGCAAAATCTTGTCGCCATTCTTCAGCACCACTTTCGTAAGTCAAATCATCTTTATCTATAACTATAGGGAAACGTAGTCGACCTTCTTCTCCGGCAAATGTTCTTTTTCTATGATATGGTAAATAGAAAAAGTCAAAGTTTCCGAAGCTATTGGTTGTAATGGTAAATTGTACCATTGGTTGCCCAAGCTTTTCTTCACCATCAAAAGATTCTACAGCATCGGTTTGATTGATAATATCTACTAAATGGTTGCTTTCTGTAACACCCCAATAAATCTTTTTCAATCCTACACTAAGCTCCCAATTGTTTTTAGCTTTTTGGTAATAGAGTTCTCTAATATCCCAATGCGTTCGTGGGTCATCTTGATCGAGCCTGAAGAACCCTGTAAAGTTTATGCTTTCATAACCTTTGTTCCATTCAACACTATACTCTGGTCGAAATGCAATAGAAGGAAAATGGTCTTTTTGATTTTGAAAAGCCGCGTCGTTATAGAAGTAACGATACTCTGCTTCAATTTCTAACTCAAAATCATCAACAAGATCACTCTTTGATTCTTCCTGAGCAGTTATAGATATTGATAAAAGAATTGCAAAAGTGAAAAGGACTCTTGAATAATAGTTCATTTGTTTAAGAATAAAAGCAATACCGATTAGTCACTGACACATGTAAACTAAATCAACCAACCATCGTTTGTATCATCTAAAAAAATAGAAGCTGCAACTAATGGTATTGCTTATTGCTATTAAGGGGTTATTAGTTTCCGGCGCGTTTTAAGGCTACCTGTGTAAAATCTTCATCTGTTAAGGCCACATCAAAATCGTAATCCGAAAATTGTAAAATAGTCTCCTTATTACTTTGATGGTTTACCATTGTAAATGTGCTTGCTCTCCAGAACTTGTTCTTGTAAAGCTTATAATCACTGTATGTAAGTGTTTTTAAGAGCGCATTTTTGCGGTCATAAAACTCAGCTTTCTCAATTCTGTAACCTTTGTTTTTATTGTAGGTCACAATTCTTCTGGTGTAACCAGATTTAGGGTCTACCGGATCTTGTTCCACAATAAGTAAATCACCTTTTTCTTCTAAAAACTTATAGGTATATTTCTCAACTTCTTGTGATGATAAATCTTCGTAAGCAAACTCACTCCCTACAAAAGGACCAGATTTATTGTTCGATGAGATACGCTTCACACGCTTTATTGACGGTAGGAATAACCATTGGTCATCCGATCCAACTTTGTGAGTAAACGTTAGTGTTGAGGTACCTTTTACATCCTTTGGACTATTAAAGACGATCAACGATTTATCCCCATCTTCGGTTAACTCAAGTGTTTTTGTAGTGAGTAAACGTTCGCTGGTTTGACCATTTTTGTTCTTCAAGATCATCTTTAAGTTCACGGTAGAACTTCCAAATCCTAAATCGGCTTGTTCCGCTGCTTTAGCAACTTCTAGACCTCTTTCTTCAGCAGATTGAGCGTTGATTCCCAAAGCTGTCGATAATGCTATTATAAAAGCTATTTTCTTCATTTTTATTTGTTTTAATTGATTTATTTATCTAATGCTAGTTGTGCAGTTCTCTGTTTCTCTTTGGCGTCTTCCTTTTTACTCGTTAAGATTAATAATGATGGTAAAAGGATGAAATCTATGATTAAAGCTGAAAGAATAATCGTTACAGTAATCCTTGCCATGTAGCTGTTTAGTGCAAATGATGAGGTAGACAATACTGCGAATCCTGCTAAGAGTACAATCGTTGTGGTTACCAATGCTTTTCCAACAGTTTCAAAAGCATAAACCACTGCTTGTTTTGAGTCGTAGCCAAGTTCTCGTTTGGCTCTTAGGAACTTACTCATAAAGTGTACTGTATCATCTACAATAATCCCTAAGGTCATTCCAAAAACGATAACCATACCAGTGTTTATCTGTCCTTTGTACAATGCCCAAATACCGAATCCAACAAGAACTGGCGTAACGTTTGGAATGATACTCAGCAATCCAAGTTTAAAGTTTCTAAGCGCTACCATTAACACCAATGAGATTAGGATCAAGGCAATAATATTTCCTTTGAACATGCTATCCGCTTGTCTAAATCCTAGCTTAGAGAACATCAATGTTGGGCTCACACCAATAGCATGCATAGCTTCTGGTGTATTGTTTTTCAACCATTCTTCTCCACGTTTCGAGAATGCAATCATTTCTGCACTCGATACATTTTCTATGGTCGCAGTTACTCTGGTTTCAGATTTATCAACATTGATCTGGTTGTTTAAATCTAACCCAAACGGTAAAGACAGTTCATATAGCAATAAGTACTGAGCGGCTTCTTCTCGATTATCAGGCACACGGTAATACGCTTCATCATCGCCATGCATTGAGCGATTTACTCGTCTGGCAAC
Organism: Winogradskyella sp. 3972H.M.0a.05; assembly: GCF_040493455.1. Taxonomy (NCBI): domain Bacteria; kingdom Pseudomonadati; phylum Bacteroidota; class Flavobacteriia; order Flavobacteriales; family Flavobacteriaceae; genus Winogradskyella; species Winogradskyella sp. 3972H.M.0a.05. Next base: position 518,859 of record NZ_JANFDA010000001.1, read on the forward strand.
TTCACTAAAAGCATTAACATGAATAACTTCTGGTTGTTCATTCAACCAATCTTCAAAATCATTTAGGTTTTTAAGATATTCAGGGTTATTGATACCGCCACTTTCTCCACTACCAATAGAGTATTCGATATTATAAATTCCAGTAAGATTTTCACTGATGTAATCTGTATCACTTCTAAACTCTACTGATTCATCAAAATAGTTAATGAACTCATCATTGAACGTGTTCTTAGTTGCTAAAAATGTCAATGCTGAAATCACCAACACAGAAATGATCGTAAGGTTTACTGGACGTTTAACTACAAAGTTCCCTAAAGAGGTATACCACCCAACTTTTTCTTTTGTGGCTTCTTTTTTCGCTTTGGTTTTCACAGGTAACACTGCCATAAGCGCAGGTAGTGTAGTGGTTGAATATAAGAATGCCATAAGCATACCAAATGCTGTAATATTACCTAAGTCCCAGAATGGAGGCACGTCTCCAAAGTTCATGGTTAAGAATCCGATGATAGTTGTTAAACTTGTTATGAATACTGGCATGAAGTTTAATCTCAAGGACTCAGTTAGTGCATCAAATTTGTTCATGCCATCCTTACGCATTTTTTGCAGCATGGTGATGAGGATGTGAATACTATCTGCAACTGCTAGCGTAAGAATCATAGTAGGGAATACCGAAGAAGGTGGTGTTAGTTTAATTCCCATAAGCCCAACGAAACCGACTGCGCTCATTATTGAGAACATGACTACAACCAAAGTGGCTATTGTGCTATATATGTTTCTTGTAAGAATGAACGTAGTTAGGATTACAATGATGAGCATCACCATAGTCAATGCCAAATCTCTCATTGATGCCTCAAAGAACGCTGTGTTCAAAGGCACTAAACCAGAAGAGTGAACTTCGAAGTTTGGGTTTTTCTCTTTGAAATTAGAGATCATATCTCTAACAAAGGCAGTTACTTCAGGGATTTCCGTAGCACTATTTTCTCCAGGTAGTCTTACTGTGATATTTACAGCAGTAACACTTCCTTTTTCGTTGATAATTCTGTTAACCAATAAAGGTTCTTTTAATGCAATATCTTTTATCTCTGTAATTTCCTCTTCGGTTTTAAGTGAGGACTCATAGGATAAATCATCAACATATAGATCGTCACCTTCAGCTCTTGTATGTTGAAAGTTTGTAATCGCATCTACTCTAGAAGAGTATGGTGTATTCCATGCTTCTGCAGTGAGTTCTTCTATAGCGACTAAATTGTCTTTGGTAAAGACATTGCCATTGGAAGGTGAGAGGACGAGAATAACATTATCGTCCTTAGTATATTTTTCTTGAAGCGCATCAAAGGCTTCCAACTCTGGGTTTGACTTGCTGAAAAATACGTGATAATCACCATCGAACTCCATATTGCCTTGAGAACCGAGTCCCATTGCAAGAATTAGTGTCGCAACAATGACAGCCCATTTGCGCTTTATGATAAATTCTGCCCATCGTTTGGCAAAACGATTAGAAGCATTTCCCATTCTTTTTAGTGCATTCATAATTTGATTGTTTAGTTGACCAGTCGATTATATAATGTCCTGGTTTGATTAATGATTTGTTTTAGTTTTTTATGTCTATAACGATTCGAAATGATCAATTGGGGACAGAATTTCTAACATTCTTTTTATAATTGACCAGTCGTCTATGATTAATTCAAAAAAAATTATTTCAAAAGAACTTTTCTTATCATCGTCATAAAATTGTCGATAGGATAAGAACTATTCATGTTTTTCATACTTGTCATAGAGCCTTTTCCAGCATCTTCTATAAATGTGGCAAGATCTCTGGCTTCTATAGTATTGTCAATTTCTCCATAGTCTTGAGCTTCCTGAATCACTTCAGTAATTAAATCAATAACCATTTGCTCTTTGTTATGGATGGCATTTCTTATTTTTTCACTATGCTCAGCCATTTCACTACCAAGGTTGCAGGCCATACAACCCATACGACATTCCATATCGTTTTTGAGCATATTGTATCTAAATTCGTGGAAATCTAGAAGACGTTGCTTAGGAGAGATACTCTTATTAAGTAACACTTCCTTAGCAGGAGTAAACTGAAGATTAAAGTAACGTTCTATTGCTTTTGCTGTAAAGTCTTCCTTACTGTCAAAATAAAAATAGAAAGATCCTTTAGGGATTCCTGCAGCCTTTACAATGTCATTTACACTAGTAGCATTGTAACCTTTAGACCATAACAAAGGCACGCCTTTGTCCAAAAGGGCATCTGCTTTAATCTCGTGTTTTAAGGTTTTTGACATTATAAATTTTTTACGAGGCAAAAATATGACCACCCGTCTAGTAAATCCAAATTTTAGATGTTAAAATTTTTTTAACGAAGTTCTAAGCTCAGTGTTTTAGAGGGTTTGGAAGTGCTTTAGATATTCTGATTCAATAATATCTGGAGTAGATTTTGGATTATATATTGCTGAAGAATTAATGCATAGTCCAGCGACTATGGTTGCATACTGCAAACATTTTAAGGTGTCATGACCTTTTGAATAAGCGTATAAAAATCCTGAAAAGAACGAATCGCCAGCACCGTTTGCATTCAACATGTTGTAAGCATCAATAATCGGAACGTTTAACCACTCGCCTTTTTCATTTATTGCAGAAGCACCATACTTTGCATGAGTACACACCACCAGTTTTTTACCGTTTTTGATTTGTTGCTCCATGAACGATTTATAGTCTTTTAGATTATCGGAACTAAGGAAGATATAATCTGCTGCTTCGATAAAATCTTGATGATAAGGATTACCTAAATCATAATCGTGCAAGTCTGTCCAAATATCTTTTAGTAAAGCCTTGCAAATTGGAAGCAAATTTCGACAGTAGTTAGAAATATTAATAACTGCATAATCTGTCTCATTTATTAGCGCTTCGAATTTAGAATAGTCAATATTGGGTTTATCGGAACTAGGGTTCATGAAAATAGATATGCGCTCACCTTTATTATTCATGATATTGAGGTGACGCTCCGTGCCTTGAGGATCTCTGTCTGTGATTAAGTTTAGGTTTGGGTGTTGTAATTCAGTTTTTACCTGTTTTCCCAAAGTATCGTCACCAATTAAAGCATGAAACGTGGTTTTGAAGCCCAAATGCGAAAGTGCTAAAGCTTTACCAGCTCCTGTATTACCCAAGGTTTCGTCAAATTCGCAATGATGAATGGTTTGTGGAATCGATTCTGGAAATTCATCTAGTGTAATCACCGAATTCCAGGATGCTCCACCACAAGTGAATACTGTTTTCATAATACTGCATTTAATTGTCTATACGTTCTCGGACTCATGTGCTTTAATTTATTAAAAGTTCTATTAAAATGACTTAAGCTTTCAAAACCACAACTAAAGGCAATTTCTTGAACCCTCATATTGGTGCTTACTAACAAATGACAAACACGTTCGATTCTGGTTTGATTTAAAAATGAAATAAACGAATGACCAGAGTGCTTTTTGAACCATCTACAAAATGATTGAGGCACCATATGAGTGAATTCTGCTAATTGATTTACACTCAATTTTTGATCGAGATGATCCAGAATATAATTAGTGGTTTTTGATATCTTGGTTTGAGACCCCTCAGTGTAAAATCGATTTAGATAATCTTCAGAAGCTAACGTTTCTGTGTCATTGTCTTCTATTAAATTTTGAAGAATTTCTATGAGTGCACTAAGACGAGATATTGGCGACAATGCTTCGAACGCAATAATCTTCTTAATCAATTCATCCTTGGGTTTAGAAAAATGAATGCCTCGTTTTGCGTTTTCAAAAAGTGTTCTGAAGGTATTGCACTCAGGAAAATGTTCAAATAGATTTTTATCAAATTGAAATACATAAGCTTCATGGTTTTTAATACCATTCTCTGTAATGCTAACCCAATGATGAGGTAAGTTTTCACCAACTAGAATCAGATCAAAATTTGAAAACGAGCTAATGGAATCACCAACGAACCGAGTGCCTTCCCCCTTTGAAATTAAAGTTAATTCGAGCTCCGGATGATAATGCCAAAAAGGAGTGAACACCGTGTTTTCATGTTTAAAAAAATGAAAGGAACGTTTGGTGTTTTTTATGTCAATATGTTCTAATTCGGGCTTCAAAACAACCTATTATTAACAGTTTAGTCAATTAAAAATATTAAATAAAGTTTAGATATGCATAGTTTTGGTTAAATTTCGTAAAAGTACTATCACGTTCAAGGTATAATTTTGAAATCGAATTAAACCTTTAAAACTATGATAGCTACTGACATTCTTGACACACCATACACACTTTCGGCAGAACAGGTAGAGTTTTATAAAGCTAATAAATTTATTAAGCTGAAAGACGTCTTAGACCCAAGTACTTTAGCACATTACAATGCTGTTATTAGTAATAAAGTTGATGAACTCAATGATGTTGATGTTCCTTTGGAAGAGCGTTCAACCTATGGTAAAGCCTTTCTTCAACTTTTTAATCTTTGGCTACAAGATGAGGTTATTAAAGAGTTGGTTTTTAGTAAGCGTATTGCAAAAATTGCCGCAGACTTAATGGAAGTTGAAGGTGTTCGTTTGTATCATGACCAAGCTTTATTTAAAGAAGCTGGAGGAGGTATTACACCTTGGCATGCAGATCAGCATTACTGGCCATTGGCAACGGATAAAACCATTACGGCTTGGATTCCTTTACAAGAAACACCATTAGAAATGGGGCCATTAGAGTTTAGTGCGGGGAGTCATGAAATAATGGAAGGGAGAGAGTTATCGATTAGCGATGATAGTGAAGCTCAGATTGAGAAACGGTTAAAAGTCACTGATTTTGAGCACATCATTGAGCCTTTCGATGCAGGCGAGATTAGCTTTCACTCAGGATGGGTATTTCACCGAGCAGGCGCTAACACTACAGATACGATGCGAAAAGTGATGACTATAATCTACATGGATAAAGATATGATCTTAAAGCAGCCATCCAATGATGGTCAAAAAGACGATTGGGAAAAGTGGTGTAAGGGTGCAAAAGTAGGTGAAGTTATTAATACGCCTTTAAACCCTGTTTTGTATTAATGGATTTAAGGTATTTATATCCTTTTTGGGGAAGCGAGCATCTAAACGCATCTGACTTTCTGGCTTTAGTAAAGGCTAAAGGTTTTGATGGCATAGAAATTAATGTTCCTAAGGATTCAATTTTTGAAACCAATTTTTATGATGCATTAAACAAGGCTAGAAGCTTTAATCCTAACTTTACTTGCGTGCTTCAACAGGTGTTTGGAGTTAAAATTGAAACCCCAGAAGCTTACACTTTAAAAGTTATAAGGCGTCTTGAAGATATGGTTCATTATCGACCTAACTTTATCAATTCCCACACAGGAAAAGACCACTATAGCTTTGATGATAATTGCCGAATCATTGAAGCTATTGAAAACTTTTCAATACAACATAACATTCCGGTATATCACGAAATTCACCGAGGGCGATTTACGTTTCATTCAACAACAACATTAAAATATCTTGAAAAATTTCCAGAGCTAAAACTGGTTGGAGATTTTTCGCATTGGTGTGTGGTTTCAGAATCTTTGTTACAAGATCAACAAGAAGCAATTCAAAAAATAATCCCACACGTTTCTCATTTACATGCAAGAGTAGCCACAGAGCAAGCATCACAAGTCAACAGTCCATTTGCCCCAGAATGGGCAGATCACTTAGAGCGGTTTGCGAACATTTGGCAAAATACAATCTCATACCACAGTGATAAAGAACAATTCACCATCACACCAGAGTTTGGACCATTTCCTTATATGCCGCAAATGCCATTTACGCAAGAGCCTTTAGCGAATCAAGAAGAAGTAAATACCAAAATGAGAGATTACTTAATAGCACGATTAAAATGAAAAAGGCAATTATTTCTATAGTAGTTTTTATAATCTTCTTTTCATGTAAAGAAGACAAAACCAATTCTCAAGGTGAAGATTTTACTGAAAATGTCAATAAGGTAGCATCAACGATTATTGACGACAGCGGCCAACTAACATTTTTTGATAACCCAACCAATGCGATAGCAGCAAAGTTTGAACAATTCCCGACAGGAAGCGTAAAGCCCAAAGGATGGATTCTGAATATGATGAATGAGGATTTAGAGCAAGGTGTTGTAGGTGCTTTAGATGAGCTTTACCCTGGAATAAAATCCGATGATTTATACAATACGGCTCGACGAGGCGGTATGGAAGATATTCCAGAAATGGGCGATTTGGTGCTTACAGGAGCAGCGTGGGAAAAATCGATTATGTGGTGGAACGCGGAAACCATTGGCAATTGGTGGGATGGTTTTATACGACATGCCTTTTTGACCAATAATACTGAAGCCATTCGGCAGTCTCACGATATTATTAGTAACCTATTAGCATCGCAAGATGACGATGGATACATAGGCATTTATAAACCCAATCTGCGCTATCAGCACGATGGGTCTAATGGAGAACTTTGGGCGCAGACAACCGCCTATAGAACGATGTTGGCATACTATGAATTGACCAATGATGAGAAGGTTTTAAATGCAGTTGAAAACGCTATGAAGGTTACTATGAATAAGTATGGTGAAGGCTCAAAGAATCCGTTTTATTTAAAAAATGCTTTTGGAGGCGTGACACATGGTTTAATGATGACAGATGTTTGTGAAACCTTATATAGAATCACAGGAAACCAATCCTATCAAGATTATGCAACTTATTTGTACAAAGCCTTTTCGACATACTCAATAAATCGTTCTTTCAACGATTTGCGCTATCCTTATTTAAAGGAAAAAGATTCTTTGTTCGAAGGTCATGGTGTGCATACTTACGAGCATATAAGAACCATGGTCAATGCATATTACAATACAGGGTATTCAGAATTAGAGAATGCTTATGGTAATATGTTAGCTAAACTTGAGCCTTGCATATTGCCAAGTGGTGCTGGTCATGGTAATGAATGGATTCTTAAGATGGAAGCTCACCCAACCAATACAAGTAGTGAGTATTGCACTTTGTTGGAGTTGCGTAATTCTTACGGAAGTCTTATTCAAAAAACAGGAGATGTAGCTTTTGCAGATGCAGCAGAAAAACTCACGTATAATGCCATGTTGGGATTCAGAAACAAAGGAGGTACAGCAATAACTTATGGTAAGGCAGATAATTGTTACGTGTTAGATGGGCATCATCACGAAAATGGAGAGGCAAAAGCAGATCCACGTTACAAATATTCACCAACACATTCCGAGCCAGCAGTATGCTGTGTGCCAAACTATGGTAGAAACTTCACGTATTTTTTAGAGCAGATGTATATGAAATCTGAAGATGGTATCGCTATTACTATGTATGGGCCATCACAGATAAGCGCCAATATAAAAGGATCAAATATTAAGATTGAACAGCAAACTAATTATCCTTTATCTGAAGAGGTTAAAATTGAACTGTCTTTAGATAAACCTACACGATTTGCTTTGTATTTACGTAAACCAGAATGGACACAAAACAGTACTTTCAATTTGGAAGATGCAGACATAAAACTGATAGATGGTTATTATAAAATTGAAAAAGAATGGCAACTTTCAGAATCTTTTACGATAACATTTCAAAATGAAACTCAACAAAACATAACCAATAATGGAGAGTATTATTTGCAACGAGGACCTATAGTGTATGCTTATGAAATTCCACATAGGGAAGACATTATAAAAACATATTCAGATAAGAAGTTTGTAGACTATTATTGCTTTCCTGAGCGTGAAGATTATAAAGATTTAGTATTGCCAAAGGATTCCAAGTTTGAATGGACTACCAGTAAAGAATCTGTGTCATTTTATAATTCTGACACGTACTTGGAAGGACATTTGTATAATACAAAAAATAAAGAAGCTCAACCTGTGAAACTTATCCCTATAGGAAAGACAGTACTTAGGAAAACCACCTTTTCAAAACATTCTCACTAACATGAAACGCAAACTATATTTTATCGCATTATCAGCTGTATTGGTTTTTGCTTATGGCTGTAAAGAAAATTCTGAAGAAACTGAAAAAGTTGACGAAGCTATTAATTGGAATAATGAGATTATATACCATGTCATGCAACGCAGTTTCTATGACAGTAATGGCGACTTGCATGGTGACCTTAATGGCTTTGTCGAAAAGTTGGATTACTTAAAAGAGCTTGGAGTTACTACAATATTGTTTACGCCATTATACGAATCGGGTTTTTACCATAATTACTTTCCAACCAATTACGAGAACATTGACCAAGAGTATGGCACAAAAGAAGATTACATCAATTTTGTAAAAGCGGTTCATGAAAAAGGACTGAAGTTTTTAATGGATATGGAAACGCAGTATGCTCAAAGTGGTAATATTTGGTTTGATGATTCTTATAAAAACCCGCAATCAAAGTATTCAGATTTTATCTATTATTCAGATTCTCTAAATGTGTATCCAGAACAAATCTTTATGCCGTCTAGATCGCCTATGTATGATTTTACTGCTTGGCCAGGAGATAAGCATAACATTGTGTTTCTAGACCTTAATAATGAAAGGGTAAAACAATGGATGACTGATTTCTATGTGTATTGGGTAGATCCAAACAAAGACGGCAATTTCGATGATGGTGTAGATGGGTTTAGAATAGATCACATAATGGATGACTTGGATTATAAAGGGTTGTTTACCAATATGTATCAAGACTTCTGGAAGCCAATATTCCAATCTTGTAAAGCAGTAAACCCAAACCTTTTCGTTTTGGGAGAGCAGTCCAACTGGAATGAGTATGGCGAATCCATGGTTACAAAAAGTGGAGCTGATGCCGCATTTAGTTTTCCGTTACGCTTTGCAATTGCAGGAGAAGAAGGCACACACGACATGTATATAGATCCGGCTTCAAATGGCGTGAAGATGGAACCCAGTCGCATTCACAATGTTGTAAAAGAAAGCTTGTCGCGTTTTACGGATAGTACATTTACAGTCAATTTTTTAGAAAATCATGATACCGCACGATGGGCTTCAGTAGTCAATAACAATGAAGGACAAAAGCGAATCGCCTCAGTTTTAAATGTCTTATTACCAGGAATCCCTTCAATATATTTCGGACAAGAACTAGGTCTTACCGGACAAACTCACGAATGGGGAAGTGATGCCAACCATATTCCGGTTAGAGAAGCTTTCCCTTGGACCGCAAACCAAACCGATTCTGGGAATGCACTTTGGTATAAGGATACTGGAGAATGGTGGGATTTATCGTTTTGGAATACAGATGCGATACACAGGTTCAGTCTAGAAGCTCAAAAAAAAGATAAAAACTCCTTGTGGTACCATTATCAAAAACTCATTTCTATTAGAACCAGAAACAAAGCGTTTAGACTCGGAGATTATCAACCTTTGTTTATAGGTATAGAAGGGCTCATTGGATTCAAAAGGACTTATGAAAATGATAGAGTATTTGTATTCATTAATACTACAAATACAGCTATTGAACTTCCAATTGAAGGAGAAACACTAGGCAATATGTTGTACCAGAATGGAACTAAGAACCAGTCAGGTACTTTAGTGATTGAACCTAACGGATTTTACATCTCTCAATAAGCTCAAAACATGGAACAATTAGACATTATCATATTAGTTGCGTACTTACTCGTTATCGTAGGTATTGGGATATATCTATCACGAAAGGAAAGTACAAACGCTAAGGATTACTTCTTTGCTAGTAATATTTTACCATGGTGGGCAATTGGAGGCTCTCTGATTGCTTCAAATATTTCGGCCGAACAATTTATTGGGATGTCTGGTTCAGGTTATGTTGTTGGATTGGCGATTGCTTCCTATGAGTGGTTGGCAGCTTTAGCCTTATTGTTAGTTGCTAAATTTTTTCTTCCGGTTTTTATAAAGAATGAAATTTATACCATGCCTCAGTTCTTGGAAAAACGATTTGACAATCGCGTCAAAACTGGTATGGCGATTTTCTGGTTATTCTTATTCGTGTTTGTAAACATTACCTCTATTCTTTACCTCGGAAGCTTAGCATTAAAAACACTATTGGGCATTCCGCTTTGGCTTGGTATTATTGGTTTAGTGTTGTATTCAGCTACCTTTTCAATTTTTGGTGGACTCAAAACAGTAGTTTGGACAGATGTAGTACAGGTAGTGGTGTTGATTATTGGAGGGATTATAGCAACCATAATGATTCTCAATGCTATTGATAGTAATATCATAGAAGCTTTGAATCAGTTATACCACAAAGCACCAGATAAGTTCGATCTCATCTTAGATAAGTCCAATCCAGAATATAAGAATCTTCCAGGATTGAGTGTGCTTATAGGAGGAATTTGGGTGGCGAACCTTTATTATTGGGGAACGAACCAATATATTATCCAGAGGTCTTTAGCTGCTAAAAGCTTAAAAGAAGCTCAACTTGGAACCGCATTTGCTGCATTAATGAAGTTATTGTTGCCATTTATCGTTGTCCTTCCTGGAATTGCAGCGTTTGTGTTGGATGCACCAATTTCAAAACCAGATGAAGCCTACCCATGGATTATTAATAATTATGTGATTATTGGATTCAAAGGGCTTGCTATAGCTGCATTGATTGCTGCTATTGGGTCCTCGTTGAGTTCTATGGTGAATAGTACATCGACAATTTTCACATTAGATATTTACGAACCTTTTTTGACTAAGGCAAAAGAGAATGTTTCTCAAAAACGTTTGGTTAAAGTCGGAAAGATGTCTTCGGCAGTTGCTTTGATTATTGGTGCAATTGTGGCACCATTATTAGGGAATATAGACCAAGCATTTCAATTTATACAAGAATACACAGGCTTTATTAGCCCAGGAGTCGTAACGATTTTTGTTTTAGGGTTATTCTGGAAAAAGATGTCTTCTAATGCTGCATTGTGGAGTGTGATTTTATCGTTTCCGTTTTCAATATTCCTGAAGTTTTTATTTCCAGAGTTACCATTCATGAATCGTATCGAAATTGTTTTTGCATTGTGTATGGTGGCTTCAATAGGAATATCAATCATTGAAAGCAAATATGAGAAGGCAAACTATTTTTACAACCCAAAAGGACTATTCAATACATCATTAAAATTTAATGCCTTAGCCTTTACTACTATTGGAATAATAACCGTAATTTATTCATTGTTTTATTAATTGAAACCTTATCACATGAGACAGATAGCACTTTTATTTATTTGTATAGCCGTTTTGAGCTGTAAAAAGAAAACCAAAAAAGAAGCAGAAACTGTAGTCGCCGAAAACCCTAACATTATCTTGTTGGTAGGTGACGATCAAGGCTATCCTTACTTTGGTTTTATGGGGGCTGATTATGTCCAAACACCAAACATGGATGCTCTAGCTGCTAGTGGAACGTTGTTTACGGAAGGTTATGTGCCGCAAAATCATTGTAGACCGTCGTTGCAAACACTAATGACAGGAACATTGCCAATTGATTATGAACAGGAAGTTAATCAAATGGTAATAGATACCCTTAACAGTCAAAGAATTCCATATCAAGATTCAGATCAATGGGCAATAGGCTTTAAACACCACGCCATGAAATACTTTCAAACGCTTCCGAGGATTTTGGCAAAAGAAGGCTATAAAAGTTTTCAAGGCGGGAAATGGTGGGAGTTCAATTATCAAAATGGAGGCTTCGATGAAGGGATGACCAAAGGTTGGAAAGAAGAAGACAAAGGCAAAAATGACTGGTTCTTACAATTTATGGGAGGTGATGGAAGACAACTCGCTAGGGCGACCATGCAACCAGTGTATGATTTTATAGATAAGTATAATGAGCAACCATTCTTTATTTGGTTTGCACCAGAATTACCACATTATCCTTTTGATGCTCCAGACAAATATTATAATATCTACAAGGATGAAGATATGACAGAATCTGCTAAACGTTACTACGCAAACTGTACATGGTTTGATGATGGTGTTGGTGAGTTGGTAAGATACCTTAAAGAGAAAAACGAATTCGACAATACACTTTTTGTGTATGTCAATGACAATGGCTGGGAACAAGAACCACATCAGGAGTTTAGACACGATTCCTTGCGTTGGCATAATGGAGGCGACAAAGGCAAACTGTCAGTATATGATCAATCCTTTAGAACACCAATTATATTTTCATGGAAGGACAAAATCAAAGCAGGGGCTAAGTCCAAAGCTTTGATGCATAGTGCTGATATACCTGCTACAATTCTGGATTATATCGATGTTGAAGTTCCTGAGAATTATTTTGGAAGATCTTACAAGGAACTTATAGAAGACACCAATAAAGTTGACCGAAATATTATCGTCGGAAAAGCAACTCAGATGCGTTCAGAAGATGATATGATGGGAATGAAGATTGAAGCCTATTGGGCGAGGACTAATGATTGGTTTTTTCAATGGAACTTAACCACTGAAACTATTGGATTATTTGATATGAAAACAGATCCTGGTAATGATAATAATTTAGCTGAAGCGAATCCAGAAAAGGTTAAAGAGTTTCAGAATAAAATAGAGGCATGGAAATTAGAAAGATCCAAATAACATGAACAAACTACTTTGGATATTTGTGTTTGGCCTTTCAATATTAGGCTGTAAAGAGAAGGAAGAATCCTTGCGTGCAAAGCCAAATATTGTCTTTATCATTACAGATGATCATGCTTACCAAGCACTAAGCGCTTATGACGATAAGCTCATTAAGACACCACATATAGATCGATTGGCTAATGAGGGTATGCTATTCAATAGAGCTTTTGTTACTAATTCTATTTGTTCACCGAGTCGTGCTGTGGCTTTGACTGGTAAGTTTAGCCATCTCAATAGTGTTAGGGATAATCTAGATGTATTCGATACCACTCAAGTAACATTTCCAAGATTGCTTCAAGGTGCAGGTTATGAAACTGCTATCTATGGGAAATGGCATCTCAAATCTAAACCCAAGGGATTTGATTTTTGGGAAGTATTGCCAGATCAAGGCCATTATTATCACCCAGAATTTTTAACTCCAGACGGAGACATAAAAACAACAGGCTATGTTACAGATGTAATTACAGACAAAGCCATTCATTATCTAGATTCGTTGAGAGATACTAATAAGCCGTTCATGCTTATGTACAATCATAAAGCACCTCATAGACAATGGTGGCCTTCTATGCACGACTTGGAAGATTTCAAATACAAAAAGATACCAGTGCCTGAAACATTGTTTGATGAATACAAGACCAAAAGTAATGCTTCAGCAGAAGCAGAAATGCGCATCGCAGACCATATGGCATTAACCATGGACAATAAGATTGCACCAGAAATTTTGGAGAAATTGGATTATGAAGAATTCTTGGGTTGGTACTCGAGTAGTTACACGGAGCGTTTCAACCGATTAACCAAAGAAGAGCAAGAGCAATGGCTTAAGGTTTACGGACCCATCAATGAAGATTTCCAGCAAAATACACCAAAGGGAAAAGCTTTAACGCTATGGAAGTATCAACGCTACATGGAGGATTATCTTGGCGTGATAAAAAGTGTGGATCGCAACATTGGGAGATTGTTGGATTATTTGGATGAAAATGACCTTACTGAAAACACAATTGTAGTATATACTTCTGATCAAGGATTCTATCTAGGGGAACATGGTTGGTTCGATAAACGCTTCATGTATGAAGAATCGTTTAGAACACCTTTATTGATTAGATATCCTCAGTCAATTGAAGCAGGTACTGTAAACTCTGATTTAGTTCAGAATATAGATTTTGCTCCAACAGTTTTAGACATTGCTGAGGTTGACATCCCAGAAGATATACAAGGACTTAGTTTATTGCCATTGTTTGAAGGAAATAATGCCAATTGGCGAGATGCCTTGTATTATCATTATTACGAATATCCAGGAATCCATATGGTGAAACGTCATTATGGGGTAAGAACGGCACAACACAAACTCATTCGTTTTTACTATAATACTGAAGCATGGGAACTTTATGATTTAGAAAAGGATCCCCAAGAACTAAATAATGTATACGATTCACCAGAATATAAAACAGTTCAAGAGCAATTACACAAGAAGTTGCAAGAGCTGAGAGTTCAATACAAAGATGATTCCGATAGCCTTAATCTTCAATGGATACAAAGTGATATTGAACGTTTAAAAAGTCTTGGATGGTATTAATAAAAAAGCTCCCAATATTGGGAGCTTTTTCAACTTTCAATTAATCTAACAAACAAACCTACTTTACAGTTAAAGTATATTGTGGTGTTGGGTTCAAAGGGCAGAAGTATATGTACTCCCCTTTTTTCAACTCAGTAACTTGAGACTTTTCAGCCTTGTTGTTACCTACAGCTTTAGTAACATAAGCTGTCTTAATATGGTTTTCTGGCTTTGATGCATCTTTGCCTTTAGGAACTAATACAAATCCTACATCGTGTCCTACATTATTATTGGATATTTCAAAGATGTAATTTCCTTCTTTTAGTGTTACACTTTGTTGAGTGAATTCACCTTTTGTTTGTTCAAAAGACACAACTTTAGCGTCTTTCATCATTTTGTCTTGAGCATTAACATTAAATGTCAATCCTACGAATAGTGCGATAATTGCAATTACTTTTTTCATTTTGTATAAAAATTAAGGTTAATTATTGTTATGCGTGGTAATAGCGTTCGTTGATAATTTTGCCATCTTTCCACTGTGTTCTATTGACTTGTTCAAATCTGTGATGCTGACCATCATTGGTTTTGAATTCCATTACAGCTTCATAGTAAGATACATCTCCAGCGATAGCGATATTGTTTATGTCGTATCTAATGAATTCTGTAACGGTTTCTAACAATTCTTTTTCAGCAATGATGCATACTTCTTTTCCTTCTTTTGGTGTATTATTGGCTTCTTGTAAAACCACATCATCATCTAGATATTTATCCATTGCTTCAAGGAATTGCCCTTTGCCTAAAAGGTCTTTAAGGTCAGCTAGAGCATGTTCTATAGTTGCGTTCATTTTTTGATATGATTTTTTAAACGGTTTGAGCTTCTAATGGTTGAGCTACTGGAAAATCTACAGGAATTTGAGTAGTTGAGTGGATGTAATTAGAGATGGTTTTATCACCTACTAAAGAGATTACATCAATTAAATTTCCTTTATCGTATCCTGCATTAAAGAAAGCCTCAACAGTATCAGCATCAGTTTTTCCTCTAGTTTCAGTAATGTTTTTAGCCAACTTAGCTAAAGCATTCAACTTAGTATCTGACGTTGAGTATCCTCCTCTAAACTCTAAGATTTGATCATCTGAGAATCCGTTCATTTTTCCGATTGCTGTGTGAGCAGATAAACAATAGATACAATCGTTCACTTGACTCACAGCAAGATTCACAACTTCTTTTTCTTTAGCAGAAAGTGATGTCTTTGCTCCAGAGAATGTTAAGTAGTTTTCTAGTGCTGTGTCGCTATAAGCGTAAGTAGCATAAAGGTTTGGGACAAATCCAAGTTTTCCTTTTAAAGTGTCAAAAATTGCTTGGTTATTTTCGCTTACTTGGTCTCTAGTTGGTACATTAAATGTGCTCATAATTTCTATTTTTTTAAGTATTAATTTTTATTTATTGAATATTTATATGTGGCTTCTCACTATCACAATAGAAGTCGTGAATGTGTTTTTGCTCACAATGCGTTTTAGGACTTATAGTATGTTCTATCCTTTGTTTTCCTTTTCTGAAGATTTCAATAAGATTGAAAATCGAGGTATGTTTTACATTCATCTTTACCTTGTTTTAATTTTACATTGCAAAGATGCGACTGAAAACAAGGCTATAGAATGGTGAAACTTCCTTAGCGCTTGTCAATTTTTCCCTAAGCGGTTGTTTTGAGCTGTTTTTGGAACTGAGAAGGCGATAATAAAGTGTGTTTTTTGAATAATCTACTTAAGTGTGAAGCG
This sequence comes from Winogradskyella sp. 3972H.M.0a.05, assembly GCF_040493455.1. Classification (NCBI taxonomy): domain Bacteria; kingdom Pseudomonadati; phylum Bacteroidota; class Flavobacteriia; order Flavobacteriales; family Flavobacteriaceae; genus Winogradskyella; species Winogradskyella sp. 3972H.M.0a.05. Next base: position 534,787 of record NZ_JANFDA010000001.1, read on the forward strand.
TCTTCGAAACCGATATCATAAGCAATTTCTTTTGCAGATTTATCGGTATACATTAATTGACGCTTTGCTTCAAGAATGATGCGTTCATGAATAATCTTGAGTGGACTCTTCTTGAATTTTGCAAATGTATTAGATAAGGTTTTGGGAGATTTGAACAACTTATCCGCATAAAAAGAAACACTATGCTCTTGTTTAAAATGTGCATCCACCAAAACATTGAAATGCCTCAGCAGATCTATTTTAGATTCATGCGTTCGTAATGTTTCAGAATTATTTTTAAGGATTCGAGTTGCTTTTATCATGAACCTCGCCATAAGCATTCTAAGCATTTCAGCCTGTATGTTATCCTTGGTTTCCAATTCATCTAAGAACACATTATGAAGGAAGTCGAATTTTTCTTGCTCTTTTTTATTCAGACTAATAATAGGGACAAAATCATTTCCAAAGAATAATAAACCAACACAACCGACTTCTTTGTCATGATCTTTGATACAATAAAACTCTCTGTTAAACTGATATACGATAATGTCTTTCCCTTTTTTGTATTGAAAGTTTTGAATTGGCGTTAATGCCAGAATTTTATTAGCCTCCAAAGTGAAAGGAATTCCATCTACTTCAATTTCGGCATCAGAACTTGTGGTCCAAATAAATGTGAAAAGCCCAATAGGCTTTGTAGTTTGAAAGTTTTGTAGTAATGTCTCGTTGGCTACATTTAAGATAGCTCCTGTGCTAAATTCTCTGAATTCTTTTGTCATGTAGAGGTTGTCAATTTTTCCCAACAAACCTTACAGTGTTTCAAAAGAAAATCTCTTGCGCTAGTCTGTAGGTATTAGCATGTGCCTCTACAATAATTTTAATATCAGGAGAGTAGCCTCCTCCCATGGAACACATTACAGGGATGTTTTGGTCTTTGCAGGTTTGCAGTACAAAACGATCTCGCTCTTTACAGCCTTCTATAGATAAGCCCAGTTTTCCAAGCTTATCCGAAGCAATAATATCCACGCCACTTAGGTAGTATATAAAGTCGGGTTGCTCCTGTTGGATGAGTCTGGGTAACATTGATTTCAGTAATTTTAGATAAGTCTCATCATCTGTATCATTGTCTAAGGAAATATCTAAATCGCTTTGTTCTTTTTTGAAGGGGTAATTACTCTTACCATGCATAGAAAAGGTAAATACTGAAGCATCATTCTGAAAAATCTCGGCGGTACCATTACCTTGGTGCACATCAAGATCAACAATCAGAATTTTTTTAACCAATCCTTTTGCTTGAAGGTATCGTGCACCTATTGCTTGATCGTTCAGTAAACAAAATGCTTCACCTCTGTCTGTATAGGCATGATGTGTGCCTCCAGCAATATTCATGGCGATACCGTGTTTTAAAGCGAATTCACTAGCTTTTATAGTACCATCAGCAATGATTACTTCACGCTCTACCAGAACCTCACTCAATGGAAACCCAATTTTGCGAGCAGCACTTCGATCTAGCGTTATGTTGACCAAATCATAATAATACTCAGGAGTATGAACGTTAAGAATATGCTTGTCATTAGGTTTTTCAGGCTCAAAAAAATTATCTCTAGTACAAGTACCTTCATGGAGGAGTTGCTCAGGGAGCAATTCATACTTTATCATGGGAAAACGATGTCCTTCAGGTAAAGGATGTTTGTAGATTGGATGGTATGCTATTTTGAGCATGATATTAACGCCTTAAGAATATGATAATATAAAAAGGGACTACGATTCGTAGTCCCCTAAATTATATCTTTTCATTGATCTACGCTAATGCTTATTGCTTGACTATCTTTTTTGTTAAACTAGCCCCAGTCTCATTATCCTTAATAATTAAGAAATACATCGCATTTCCAAGATTTTTTAGATCATTAATGTTTATTTCACCATTTTGAACATTATAAGAATTGTTGTAAACAGCTTTTCCGTTAATATCTACGATACTGACATCAAAATTGGAATAAGAACCGTTTTGGAGTTTTATTTTTATACTAGAAGTAAACGGGTTAGGGAAGACCTCCAAATCATTTACTGTAAGCTCATTTACACTGAGCAAAGAACCGCATATAGTCCAACCCATATCTTGCATAAATCCTAAAGTTACTAGACCAGGATCATGCATTGCTTCCCCCGATGCAATAGATGGTGTCATTAATGAGTTTGGATGCCCGGCAGGGTAAGTAGTTTCATCCCAATGACTGTAACTAGAGCCTTGTTGGAAAACAGTAGGCGCATATGTTTTTGGTTGTATGTTGTTATTTTGAGCTGTTGCTTCAGCACTATTACAAAATAGGTTATTACTAGTAAGTTGATTGCGTAATAAAATAGAAGGATCTGGATATGCTAAGATAGAAATCCCAAAGTTATTTTCAATAAATTGATCCCATATACTTACAAAACCTCCAGAGTTTCTTATTGCACCTTCATTATTATTGTTTACAGTTCCAAAGCCAGAGATTCCCAACCCATGGCCTAATTCGTGTAAAACTACAGAAACAAAATCGATTTGATTAATAGGAGGGTTGCCATCTAAGCCAAAATAAAAGTTAGCAATATTGCTAAAAGTGGCATTAATGTCTACAGAGTTATCACCTCCAATTTCCGAGCCAGTGATTTTTTCGGCTAATGCAGCAGGGTAAAGTGTATTTTCAGGAATTTCATCACCAGTAAGCGGAAAAAGCCCATTAGGTCCAGCACCACCCAAAACACCAGGTGGGAGAGAGCTAAAGTTGGCATTTACAGTGATTGGTACAGAAGATTCTAAAGAGTGTTCCCATATACTTACTGCAAACTCAAAAGCAGCTTGAGCTTCAGCAGTAAAGCCGTTGTAGATAACATTAATTGTAGAACAAGGTGTATCGTTAGCCATTCTTTCTTGTAAGGCATTTGACCTTAGTACTGATACTTTCTTTGGAGTTGGATTTGCATAATAGGTACAAACGTCTCTATCTAAATAAAAAGGTTCAGTTCCTGGAGTTACCTGCACTTGTGCAAGAGAATAGAAGGTTATGCATAATACTATAAGCGTAAGTAGATTTCGTTTCATATAAAAGAATTTTTTAGATTAAGGGACTTTTTTGTAATAAAAGTACTACAAAAATAAAAAAATACTTTTTAGGATCTCAAAAAAATGGTGTCAATGAGTGTTAACTAGTGTTAAACAGAGATGTAATATGAAAAGTATTATGCTGAAGATTAGTTAGATAATATTGACTTATTTAACTAATCTTCAACCCATTAGAAGTTTCAACAGAGTTATCTGGATTCACAAATACCAATTGACCTTCAGGTGTTTCGGTCATTAAAATCATGCCTTCACTTTCCACACCTCTCAAGGCTCTTGGTGCAAGATTCACCAAAACAGTTACTTTTTTTCCGATAACGTCTTCCGCTTTATAACTTTCAGCAATACCAGATACAATGGTTCTAACATCAATTCCAGTATCCACTTTTAAAACGAGAAGCTTCTTGGCCTTTGGCATTTTCTCCGCTTCGAGGATGGTACCGACTCGGATATCTAACTTCGTGAAATCATCAAAAGTAATGGTATCCTTTTGAGGTTCAACAGTAGCATTGGCAGCTTCATTAGCTTTTTTGCTAGCCTCTAACTTATCTAATTGTGCTTGGATGTCTTTTTCTTCTATTGGTTTGAATAATAGTTCAGCTTTTCCTTCTTGAAGTTTATGACCAGAAGGAAGTAGAATATCTTTAGTTGCAACCTCTTCCCAAGAATTACCATCACTATTCAAGATTGACTTCAGCTTATTTGAAGTAAATGGTAACAATGGTTCACTGAGTATAGCTAATGCAGATGCTATTTGAAGCGCAACGAACATGATTGTTTTTACCCGTTCAGGATCATCTTTAACTTTTTTCCAAGGCTCTTCATCTGCTAAGTACTTGTTTCCTAAACGTGCAAGATTCATAAGTTCTTGACTTGCTTCTCTAAAACGATAACGTTCTATAGAACTAGCAATCACGGCAGGATAGGCTTTAACTGCTGTTAAAGTATCTTCATCTATTTTAGTAAATTCTGAAGGCTCAGGAACTTCCCCATCATAGTACTTATTAGTGAGTACAGCCACACGATTAATAAAGTTTCCGAAGATGGCAACCAATTCATTATTGTTCCTAGCTTGAAAATCTTTCCAAGTAAAATCATTGTCCTTTGTTTCAGGTGCATTAGCAATTAAAGCATAGCGCAATGCATCCTGTTTCTCAGGGAAATCTTCTAAATACTCATGTAACCAAACAGCCCAATTTTTTGAAGTTGACAATTTATTGCCCTCCAAATTCAAAAATTCATTGGCAGGGACATTATCAGGTAAAATATAACTTCCTTCAGCCTTTAGCATCGATGGGAAAATGATACAGTGAAATACAATATTATCCTTACCTATAAAGTGTACAAGTTTGGTGTTTTCATCTTTCCAGTAGTCTTCCCAGTTTTTACCTTCGCGTTCTGCCCATTCCTTTGTAGCAGAAATGTAGCCGATAGGAGCATCGAACCAAACATACAACACCTTACCTTCTCCTCCTTCAACAGGAACAGGAATTCCCCAATCCAAATCTCTGGTTACGGCTCTTGGTCTTAACCCATCATCGATCCAAGATTTGCATTGTCCATACACATTTGGTTTCCAGTCTTTTTTATGCCCTTTTAGGATCCACTCTCTCAAGAAATCTTCATGCTTATTTAAGGGTAGAAACCAATGTTTAGTTTCTTTAAGTGTAGGTGTGTTTCCTGTAATGGCTGATTTTGGATTTATAAGATCTGTAGCATTATGACTTGTTCCACAGTTTTCGCATTGATCGCCATAAGCTTCTTCATAACCACATTTTGGACAGGTTCCTATAACAAAACGATCTGCTAAGAATTGTTTTGCTTCTTCATCATACAGTTGTTCGGTAACTTCCTCTACAAATTCATGCTTGTCATATAACGTTTTGAAAAATTCTGAAGCAGTATCATGATGAATCTTCGCAGAAGTACGCGAATAATTATCGAACGAGATTCCAAAATCTTCAAAAGACTGCTTTATGATAGCATGGTATTTATCAACGACATCTTGTGGTGTGACACCTTCTTTTTTTGCTTTGATGGTAATTGGCACACCATGCTCATCACTTCCGCAAATAAAGGCAACATCTTTACCAATTAAGCGTAAGTACCTTGCATAGATATCAGCAGGCACGTATACACCAGCTAAGTGACCAATATGAATTGGACCGTTGGTATATGGAAGTGCTGCTGTTATGGTATATCTGTTCGACATAATATTCATCTTTTGAGGGCACAAAAGTACGCATTCTTAAAGGGATAAGGAAAAAAAATGTACTTTTACGATATGTCCAAATATGCCTTTTTAATATCTGTTGTATGTTGCTTTTTTTTCTTCGGAATGAATACAGCTACGACACAACAAAAAGACTCTGAAAACACAAACACCTTGATACAGCCACCATATCTAAAAGCAGGAGATACCGTTGCGATTGTTGCACCATCTGGAATTTTAATTAATCGTGAAGATGAAGTAGATCAGGCTAAAGCTCTGCTAAAAAGTTGGGGGTTGAATGTGGTTGTAGGGCAACATGTCTTCAAACAAAACAACCATTTTGCAGGAACTGATGATGAACGTTGCGAAGATTTGCAAAACGCGATGGATGATACAACTATTAGTGCTGTTTGGTGTGCCAGAGGCGGTTATGGAACTGTTAGAATTTTGGATAAGATTGATTATACCAAATTCAAAGAAAAACCAAAGTGGCTCATAGGGTATAGCGATATTACTGCATTGCACAATCAATTGCATAACGAAGGGTTTGAATCTATCCATGCTTTGATGTGTACAAGCCTTACTAAGGATTTGAGTAAGATAAAACCAGCGATTGACACCTTTAAAGATGCACTTTTTGGAGCGTCTCTGTCTTATACTTTAGAAGGATCCACCTTAAATAAATCAGGAACGGTTAGTGGACAACTAGTAGGTGGAAACCTTACGCTATTACATACCATGCTGGGTTCCGATACATCTATAGATACCTCTGGAAAAATTCTCTTTATAGAAGAAATTGGTGAATATAAATATCATGTCGATCGTATGCTGCAAACCTTAAAGCGTGCGGGCTATTTCGATAACTGCAAAGGCGTTCTGGTTGGGGATTTTACCAAAATGAAAAAGAATAACACTGCACTTTGGGGAAGCTCCATAGAACAACTCATCGTCGATGCACTTTCGGAATATGACTTCCCAATTGCCTTTAACATGCCTGCTGGACACGAAAGAGATAATCGTGCTATGATTTTGGGTAGAGAGGTTGAGCTAAAATCAGGAAAAGACCAATCAATACTAACCTTCAAAAATTAAGATTGGCAAAACACACTGAACTTGGTAAAAAAGGCGAGCAGTTAGCTGTAAACTTCTTAGTTGAAAAAGGATATGACATACTAGAACGCAATTATCGATTTGATAAAGCCGAAGTCGATATCATAGCACAACAAGGTGAAATACTTGCAATTATTGAAGTAAAAACAAGATCTACTTCAGATTTTGGAAACCCTCAGGATTTTGTAAAACCCAAGCAAATCAAAAACCTCATAAAAGCGGTTGATGAGTATGTTAATGTCAATAGTCTTGATGTCGAAGTACGATTCGATATTATTGCTATCGTAAAACAAAATAATGATTTTGAGATAGAGCATCTAGAAGATGCATTTTATCATTTTTAAAACCGACTTTGACCCTTCTGTATGAACACTGAGCGAAGTCGAAGTGTGATGCAAAACCCTTAAAATGTCATATAGATTCCTGCCTGCGCAGGTATGACAAATAACTTTTACCCTATGGCTTGCTCTAGGTCAGCAATAAGATCATCTACATCTTCAATACCAACACTCAAGCGAATCAAAGCATCTACAACACCTGTTTTCTCACGTTCTTCTTTTGGGATACTAGCATGTGTCATACTTGCTGGGTGACCAGCCAAAGACTCCACGCCACCGAGAGATTCTGCTAAAGTGAATATCTTAAGCTTCTCAACTATTTTAATTGCGTCTTCGTAGCTGTTGCCTTTAGTTACAAAAGAAATCATCCCGCCAAAATCGTCCATTTGTGCTTTAGCAACATCGTGGTTAGGATGACTTTCAAACCCTGGCCAATATACCTTTTCAATCTTAGGATGAGACGCTAAATATTCTGCAATGACTTTTCCGTTTTCGCTATGGCGTTGCATTCTAATATGTAGTGTTTTTATACCTCTCAGCATTAAGAAACTGTCTTGAGGTCCTGGAACACCACCGCTTGAGTTTTGAAGAAATGCTATTTCTTCAGCCAAATCATCATCATTTACAACCAACGCACCCATCACCACATCACTATGGCCACCAAGATATTTTGTAGCAGAATGCATCACGATATCAGCACCAAGATCTAATGGTCTTTGTAGATAAGGTGTCGCAAAAGTATTATCAACTCCTAGTAAAATATTATTGGCTTTAGCAACTTCTGAAGCAGCTTTGATATCAATAATATTCATCATTGGATTTGTAGGTGTTTCAACCCAAATCAGTTTCGTATTCTCATTGACATAAGAAGCTATCTTATCGGCGTTGTCCATACCAATAAAGTGAAACTTAATACCATATTTAGAAAACACTTTGGTAAAAAGTCTATAGGAACCACCATAGAGGTCATTAGTAGAAATGACTTCGTCACCTGGCTTTAACAGCTTTATTACAGTATCAATGGCTGCCATTCCAGAGGCAAATGCAAAACCATGCTTACCATTTTCTATACTTGCAAAAGAATTTTCTAAAGCCTTTCGTGTTGGATTGTGTGTTCTAGAATATTCAAACCCTTTATGACCGCCAGGTGTACTCTGAGCATATGTTGAGGTTTGATAGATTGGAGGCATCACTGCACCATAAGCCTTATCGTGTTCTTGTCCTCCGTGTATAGTTTTAGTATTAAATTTCATAAATCTTATTGTATCAGCGCAACAAATTTAATTTTAAATTCGTTGTATTCAAATCTTAGAGGTACCTTTAGACGATGTTTAACAAAAAACCTATCAACAGCATTTTTAGAGTAGCAATTTTACTGCTTTCGTTAGCACTCTTTTCATGTAAGAAGGAAATAAACATTGCGTTTTCAGAAGAAGCTATTGCTTCTGTAAAAGGTGCTGAAATCACCATCCTGTATCCCGAGGCGGAAGGGAACACACCTGCAGTTTCCAAAATAAACAAGGTTATAGAAAATCATGTGGTGAATGCGATTAGTTTTTCTGAAGAAGAACTAACGGATGTCCATTTGGCTGATGCTGTTAAGACCTTCAACACAGAATACGAACGATTCAAAGAGGAATTTCCAGATAGTGCACAAGAGTGGACTGCTTCAGTAGAAGGAGAAGTCATCTATCAATCTCCAGAGATTATTTCGGTAGCTATGAATACCTATTTAGATACTGGAGGCGCTCATGGGAATGACAATATCACATTTCTGAATTTTAATGCTGAAACAGGAGACTTACTTAAGAATGAAGATATTCTGAAGTTAAATGATAAATTAACTGAACTTGCCCAAAAATATTTTGAAGAAGAAGTTAATGCTGAAGATGCTTCAATTAAGGATTACTTTTTTGGTGAACCATTTCATCTACCTGCCAACATAGGGTTTACAGAAGAAGGAGTTGTATTTCTGTACAATGTCTACGAAATTGCTTCGTATGCCCAAGGCTATACAGAATTTGTGATTCCTTTCTCGGACATAGATTCGTTTTTGAAGGTTGAATAAGATATAGATTTACTCAGAATACCGTTTCTTTGTAGTCTATTTAAGATTCAAAATGAAAAAAATATATTACCTCAAAACATGTAGCACTTGTATTCGTATTCTGAAAGAACTCAACCCATCAGACGACTACATTCTCCAAGACATAAAAAATGAACCCATTACTGTAAAGCAATTGGACGAAATGAAAGCACTTTCAGGGAGTTATGAAAGCTTATTCAGTAAAAGGGCAAAACTTTATAAAGAGATGGATTTGAAGAATCAAAATCTAGTTGAGGAAGATTACAAGCACTACATTTTGGACCATTATACATTTTTGAGTAGACCAGTAATGATTGTAGATGATCAAATTTTTATTGGCAATTCCAAGAAAAATGTGGAAGCAGCAAAACTAGCAATGCATGTTTAATCGGAAGCTGGCATTAATTGCTGTTTTTTTGGTACAGCTGCTTTATGGGTTTAACTATACGTTTGCCAAAATTGTTATGAATGGCGGCTACATAAAACCATTTGCATTTGTAATCTTACGTGTAGCAGGCGCAACACTATTGTTTTGGTTATTTGGTCTGTTTTTCAAATCAGAAAAAGTTGAGAAGAAAGACTATTTGCAGTTTTTCTATGCAGCAATTTTTGGGGTAGCGATCAATATGCTTTTATTCCTCAAAGGATTAGAGTATACCTCACCAATACATGCTTCAGCTATTGTAACTAGTACACCGATTATAATATTAATTCTATCATCAATATTACTAAAAGAACGAGTCACCAAGCTGAAAATATTGGGTGTATTTCTTGGGTTTTGCGGAGCCATAGTTTTAACTATTTATGGAAAATCTCCAAGAGCAGCAGATAATGTTTTACTTGGAAATACCTTTATTTTTCTGAACGCGATTTCATACAGTATTTATATAATTTTGATTAAGAGGCTTACAGCTAAGTACCATCCATTTACGTTTATAAAATGGTTGTTCCTATTTGGTTTGGTATTAGTCATTCCTTTTGGTTATGGTGAATTAATGGAAATCCAATGGGAAACATTCACGCCATACATTACTTTTTCCGTAGCATTTGTAATAATAGGAGCCACTTTTGCGACTTATATATTGAATCCATTAGCACTAACCAAACTAAGGGCTTCGACCGTTGGCGCATTTATCTATCTACAGCCAGTAATAGCAGGAATTTTTGCTTTGGTCATGGGAATCGATGGCATAGATAGTGTTAAAATTATCGCAATGCTTCTAATTTTTGCTGGCGTATACTTAGTTTCGTTTAATCCTAAATCTAAACTTAAATCAACCTAATGGGACAGTTGACAGCTTCTTTTTTTGATCACATCGATGATATTGATTCCAAACATTGGGATAGTTTGGGTTGCTGTGATAATACTTATTATACTCCAGAATTTTTTAAAGCTTTCGAACTAGCTCATGATGACATAGAGTTTAAGTACATCATTATTTTTAGAGGAGATGAGGCAATAGCTTTTGCGAATACACAAATCGTTACCATTAGCATTGAAACGATTACTAAGAATATCAAGATTTCGGACACAATAAAGCGCAACATCAATAACTTTTTCAATAAGAATAGCCCACGTATTTTATTTTGCGGTAATGTCTTTTTAAGTGGAGAATATGGTACATTTTTGAAAAAAGGAGAGGATAAGGAAGAGACTTTCAAAGCGATAGCCGATGCTGTAAAAGAGCTTTATAAACCCAATAGAACTCTCAATGCGATTTTCATAAAAGACTTCAAGCAAGAGTCACTTTATATTACAAACTCCCTAAGATGCTATGACTATATCCCTATGAAGGTAGAGCCCAATATGATTATCTATCTCAAAGAGGAGTGGACAAGTTTTGATGATTATAAAAATGCGCTTAAGTCTAAGTATAGGGTGAAAGCAAACAAAGCTGATTCGACTAGTAAAAGTCTCAAGGCAAAGTTGTTCACTCCAGAATGTATAGAACGATACAAAGACCAGCTGCAAGCATTGTATGAGAATACTATTTCTAATTCCAACTTTAATGCCCAAGTCTTAAACCTTAATACCTATACACACCTTAAAGCCTTTTTTGGAGATAAGTTTATTGTGAAGGGTTACTTCTCAGATGATAAACTGGTAGGTTATCTATCTGCGATGGTCAATCAAGATAATCTAGATGCTCATTTTATAGGATTAGATTATAGTTTGAATAAATCACATGCTATTTACCCCAGAATTCTCAACGACTATGTACGTCTTGGCATTGAACATGGTTCTAAACGCATCAATTTAGGTAGAACAGCTTCAGAAATAAAAAGCACATTGGGTGCTCTACCTGAAGATTTAACATGCTATATAAGACATAGAAAAACGATTCAAAATCAATTGATGAAACCATTCATTAAGAATGTGCAGATAAAGTCTTATAAGCAGCATCAACCGTTCAAAGAAAACTCAAGCACAAAAAAAGAGGCCAAAACAGCCTCTTAATGTCTTTGTTGTGTTTACTCAGATTATACCCAAGCGTTAATTAATCCGCCCATTAAACCAGCAGTTAAAATCCAATATCCGACATTGATAGCCACATACTTAAATGATTTTTGCTCAAATAACGCATTGGTCGCAAAAGCAGGAAGAATTGTAAATACAGGTAAAAATGCACCATGAAGCAATCCATGTTTGAAGGTCATAAAGGCAGGAGTACCGTGAAGGTCATCTGGTGGTGCTCCTCCAGTAAAAACTTCAATGTTTAAGTAAAAAGCAAGAATAAATGCAAATACCACACACAAACCATAAGTTTTTACAGGGTTCATTTGTTTTGCCTTTTCCATGGTCATGCCAGACTCTTTCATCCAAGCCTTTCCAAAAAGAGGACCATACCATACAAAACCAGTAGCTAGAGGAATTAAGGCAGCCACTACAAGAGCAAGCCAATTAATGTGTTCCATTATAGATTAAAATTTAAAAGTTAGTGGCTTCAATTTACAAAATTATTTTTAGTGCAGATTTACTGGACGCTTGCCATGACTGCGCGTATCCTCCTTTGTAAGCACTTTAAAATCATCAGATTTTGGGAATTTATTCGTTAATTCTAAAAGCTCTTCAGGCAGGCCGCAAAGCTGTCTTTGTTTTAGATCAATAAAAGCTCCCATTACGTCACAAGTGGCTAAATTTTCGCCCTTAGAATTGTAAAAATTGTGTGTAAACCTAAAGAACATCCCATCTTCACTTAGACCCGATAATTGTAAGCTAACTCTAACAGGTCTCCCGATAAAAGATTCTTTAAAGTAATAGATGTTTTCATAGAACATTACAGGTCCAAGATTGTGGCTCACCATTTCATTGAGTGAAAAGCCATATTCTGTAAAAAAGGACATTCTGGTATGACTCATAAAGTTTATATAGGCCGAATTGGCTAAATGACCATTGGCATCAATATCGCTCCAGCGAATTTCAAATTCTTTTAAATACATTTCTTGTGTTTAGGTAGTCACAAATTTAAAACTTCTATTTGCTTTTCAAGGATGGTTTCGATACAATTACTTCACTATAACTGTGCGTTTTTGCTTACCTTTGCGCAACATTTACAATTAGTGTCTATGATACAATCCATGACAGGTTACGGAAAATCTGTGATTCAACTACCAACAAAAAAAATATCGATCGAAATAAAATCGCTCAATAGTAAAAACCTCGATCTCAATAGTAGAATGCCTTCAATCTATAGAGAGAAAGAACTAGAGATAAGAAGTGCCATTGCCAAAGTATTGAAACGAGGAAAAATTGACTTTTCACTGTACGTAGAAATTACAGGTGAAGAAACCTCGAGTAAGATTAATGATGTCGTTATCAAAGAATACATTAAGCAATTAAAAGCTGTTGACGGAACTGGCGATGATACAGATTATCTACAGATGGCAATTCGCTTACCAGATGCTATCACTACACAAAGAGAAGATATTGATGAAGACGAGTGGAAGATTATTTCTGAAACCATTGCAGACACGCTAAAAAAGATTGATGCCTACAGAACGGATGAAGGTAATGCCTTAGAAAAAGACTTTGCAGCTAGAGTAGAGAATATCGATAAACTTCTAGAAGCTGTTATCGTTATGGACCCAGAACGTATGCAAGGCGTAAGAGAGCGATTAGAAAAAGGCATTGCAGAGATCAAAGAACGTGTAGATGAAAACCGCTTTGAGCAAGAGTTAATTTACTACATAGAAAAGTTCGATATTACTGAGGAAAAAGTCCGATTAAAAAACCACTTGGATTACTTTATTAAAGAACTTAACTCTAATGACTCTAACGGGAAAAAGCTAGGCTTTATAGGCCAGGAAATCGGTAGAGAGATTAATACCATTGGCTCTAAGAGTAACTATGCTCCTATGCAAAAATTAGTGGTTCAGATGAAAGATGAGCTAGAGAAAATCAAAGAACAACTGCTAAACGTTCTCTAGTATGAAAGAAGGAAAGTTAATTGTATTCTCAGCACCTTCTGGTTCTGGAAAAACCACCATCGTTAGACATTTATTAGATATTGAAAAACTGAATTTAGAGTTCTCAATTTCTGCAACTTCAAGAGAAAAAAGAGGAAGAGAAGAACATGCTAAAGACTACTATTTTTTGTCGCTCAAAGAATTCAAGAACAAAATAAAAAATGATGAATTCTTAGAGTGGGAAGAAGTTTATCGCGATAATTTTTACGGGACTTTAAAAACCGAGGTCGAACGTATTTGGGCTACGGGTAAGCACGTTATTTTTGATATTGATGTTTCAGGAGGTTTAAGAATTAAACGCAAATTTCCAGAACAAACACTGGCAATTTTCGTGAAACCGCCAAGTATAGATGAGCTCAAGATACGATTGAAAAAGCGCAAAACAGAGTCTAAAGACAAGATCAATATGCGTATTGCTAAAGCGTCAGCCGAATTAGCAACAGCACCACTGTTTGATAAAGTCATTCTTAATGATGATTTAAATAAAGCCCTTAAAGAAGCAGAAGACTTAGTTGAAGGGTTTATTGACTCAAAAAAAAAGTAAAATTGAAACAGATAGGACTATACTTTGGGACGTTTAATCCTATTCATGTAGGACATCTCACTATAGCAAACCATTTGGCTGAAAATAGTGATTTGGATGAGGTTTGGTTTGTGGTCACGCCGCATAGTCCTTTCAAGAAGAAAAGCTCTTTATTGGATAACCATCATCGGTTGGAGATGGTATACAGAGCTACAAAAGAATATCCAAAATTAAGACCTAACGATATTGAGTTTGGTTTACCACAGCCCAACTATACGATCAATACACTTACATACCTTCAAGAGAAATTCCCAGACTATCAATTTGCTTTGATTATGGGAGAAGATAACCTGAAGAGTTTCCACAAGTGGAAAAACTACGAAGTGATATTAGAAAACCATAACATTTTTGTCTACCCAAGAATTTCCGATGGAAAAGTAGATTCTCAATTCAATGATCATCCTAGAATCATTAAAGTCGATGCACCAATTATGGAATTATCCTCTACCTTTATAAGATATTCGATAATGGCAGGAAAAAACGTAAGACCAATGCTTCCAGAACATGTTTGGGAATATGTAGACGAGATGAATTTTTATAAATAATCAACCATGCTAAAGAACACAGTCAAAGGATTAGAAGCTTATGCAGGATCATTTAATTTGATTTCTAAGCTAGGACTTTGGAAATATTTTGGTGTCCCCATTATCATTAGCATAGTCACAGCAGCTTTAATTATAATAGCGGCTTACGGTTTGTCCGATAACCTTGGCGCTTATATCGCAAAAATCTGGCCTTGGGAATGGGGGAAAGAAACCTTTACCAGTATAGGTAATTTTATTTCTGGGATTATCATTTTGGCTATTGGGCTGATCTTGTATAAGCACATTATTATGGCGCTTTCGGCACCGTTTATGAGTCCAGTTTCAGAGAAAATAGAAAATCATCTTACTGGAGGAGGACTGCATTCGCATCGCAAAAGTACATTTCAATCGCAATTATGGCGAGGCATACGCATCAATATCAGAAACCTCGGAATGGAATTGTTGCTGACTATACCGATTCTTATTTTGAAGGTCATTCCAATCGTCAATATCTTTTCTACAGCATTACTATTTTTAGTACAAGCCTATTATGCAGGTTTTGGTAATATGGACTATACATTGGAACGTCATTACAACTATTCCAAAAGCTTATCTTTTGTAAGGCAAAGACGAGGCTTGGCCATTGGAAATGGTATAGGATTTATGTTGCTGTTGTTGATTCCTGTCGTTGGAATCATCTTGGTATTGCCATTGTCTGTAACCGCTGCATCTATTAGAACCGTAGAGGCTTTAGAAGAAACGAATACATCAGATGTTGTTAAGCTTTGATCAATTCAATATCCAACCAGTACACGAAAAAGACTACTGGAATCTTTGCAACTTCGCTGTAGCCAATGAAGACCGATTGAGAGCATTTTTTCCTTTAACCTTGGCGCAGAATCTTACGCCAGAGCTTTCAAAATTCTTTGCAGAAAAAAAGGCAAAACAATTTCAAGAGAAAACAGAGTTTCTCTACACGATAAAAGAAAAGGAAAAGAAGGGTTTGGTAGGATTGGTGTATATCAAAGAGCTCGACTGGACAATACAACAAGGCGAGTTTGCCTATTGCATAGGTTACGAATATGAAGGAAAGGGCATTATCAGTACATCTATAAAGCAACTAACACAACATGCTTTTGAAAATTTAGGATTAAAGACGCTTCAAATAATTGCACATGAAAGCAATTTAGCAAGTATTAAAGTAGCTGAGAAGAACGATTTTATCTGGAAGAAAACATTATTAAAATCGTATACACCTCCAAATGGAGAGCCTATGGATATGGAGTTGTATGAGTTATCGATTTAATATGATTTATGTCATAGATTCCATTAAAATGTCGAAGGATATTTGTAGAAAATTTTAAACATGAAAGACAAATTTTATCAGTACATACAGGACTTACAAGATGTTATTACAGTAACGCTAGAACAGATTGACGGTAAGGCATCATTTCAACAAGACCTTTGGGAACGACCAGAAGGTGGCGGCGGAAGAACACGTGTCATTCAAAACGGGAATGTGTTTGAAAAAGGCGGCGTAAACATCTCTGCAGTACACGGCAAACTCCCAAAATCTATGCAAGCGTATTTCAATGTAGGTGATGTCGATTTTTTTGCTTGCGGTTTGAGTTTAGTGATTCATCCAAAAAGCCCTATGGTACCGACAGTACATGCAAATTGGAGGTACTTCGAGATGTATGACAAGGAAGGCAATATTGTGGACCAATGGTTTGGTGGAGGACAAGACTTGACGCCATACTATTTGTTTGAAGAAGACGCAAAACACTTTCACCAAGTATGTAAAACTGCGTGTGATAAACACAATCCAAAATTCTATCCAGAATATAAAAAACGATGTGATGAGTATTTCCATAATGCACATCGCAATGAAGGTAGAGGTATTGGAGGTTTATTCTTCGATTACTGTAAGAAGACTGATGAGATGACCATGGAAGATTGGTACAGCTTCGTTACAGAAGTAGGAGACAGCTTTTTAGATGCGTATGTACCTATTGTTGAAAGACGAAAGGAGTTGGATTACTCACAGGAACAACGCGATTGGCAAGAAATACGAAGAGGACGATATGTGGAGTTCAACTTGGTACATGATAAAGGAACTTTATTTGGATTGAAAACCAATGGTCGCATAGAAAGTATCTTGATGAGTTTACCAGCACACGTACAATGGCGATACGATTATCACCCAGAGATAGGTAGCGAGGAAGAAAAACTTGTTGAGGTTCTCAAAAAACCCGTAGATTGGGTCTAAAACTAGAATAAATGGAGCATTATAGAAAGTTAGAGCGAATGTATTTGAGCGCAAATTTCAATAAGGAAATTTACCAATCAACTACAATACATATAGAGGAAGAACAAGCTACAATTCAATTGACTATTGAGCCAAAATACTTCCATGCTCTAGGCGCTATACATGGTTCTGTGTATTTTAAGCTTTTGGATGACGCAGCATTTTTTGCCGTGAACTCTGTTGTAAACGATGTCTTTGTATTGACGACAAATTTCAATATTAACCTAGTTCGTCCAATAAGCGAAGGCACTATAACTGCAATAGGAAAGGTAAAATTCAAATCAAGAAATTTATTCATTGCTGAAAGCAGTTTGGTAAATGAAGACGGTAAAGAAATTGCCTTTGGCACTGGGCATTTTGCGAAAAGCAAAGTACTTTTGACAGAAGAAATAGGATATAAATAATATATGTTTCCACTTAGAAGAAATAGACGCTTACGTCAAAATGAAGCCATAAGAAGTTTGGTAAGAGAACATGTCATTACGCCAAATGATTTCTTAGTCCCATTATTTGTAGTTGAAGGAACAGGCGTTAAGGAAGAAATAACCTCAATGCCCAATTACTTTCGCTTTAGTTTAGACTTATTAGAAGATGAGGTTAAAACGCTATGGGCTTTAGGGTTGAAAGCAGTATTACTTTTTGTAAAAGTTCCAGATAACTTGAAGGATAACAACGGGACTGAAGCTTTAAATCCAGATGGTTTAATGCAACGCGCTATAAGAACTATTAAGAATGTTTGTCCTGATATGTTGGTGATGACTGACGTTGCTTTAGATCCTTACTCCTCTTATGGGCACGATGGGATTGTAGATAGTGGAATGATTATTAATGATGCTACCAATTCTGTTTTAGCTCAGATGAGCTTATCACATATACAGACAGGTGCAGACTTTGTGGCACCAAGTGATATGATGGATGGTCGTATTTTGGAAATCCGTTCGCTGTTAGAAAATGAAGGTTACCATAATGCAGGTATTATGAGTTATTCAGCTAAATATGCCTCGTCGTTTTATGGCCCTTTCAGAGATGCTTTGGATTCAGCTCCAGTAGACATGGTTGATGTTCCTAAGGATAAGAAAACCTATCAGATGGATGTTGCCAATAGAGATGAGGCCATTAGAGAAACAGGCCAAGATATTGAAGAAGGTGCTGACATCGTTATGGTAAAACCAGGCATACCTTATTTAGACATCGTAAGAGATGTAAAAAATAACTTCAATGTTCCTGTGGCAGTATACCAGGTTAGTGGAGAATATGCAATGATTAAAGCAGCTTCACAAAATGGTTGGTTAGATCATGACCAGGTTATATTAGAAAGCATTATGGCTTTTAAGCGTGCAGGCGCTGATATTATAGCAAGTTATTTTGCTAAAGATGTAGTGAAAATTTTAGGTTAAGTTTTGAAACGATTTTTATTCATATCAACACTAGTCTTAATCTCAGGATTAGTATTGTTATGGATAGTTTTGCAAAGCTCTGAAACTTTGGGGTGTGCAACACCTAACCCTGAACCTGTTTGCGGAACATATTTATTGTATGAATCTAGTGAATCGGCATCCTTAGGAAAGCAAGTCTTCAACACCAATTGTGCAGCTTGTCATAAATTGAGCAGACATATGACTGGTCCTGCTTTGCAATCGGTTATTAAACCTTACGATTCAATTAGTTTTACTTCGTTTGTGAAAGAGAATAAAAGAGTTGTAGAAAAACAAGAAGACTTTTCACAACATTGTATTTCTTTCCCTCACTTGTCCGAAGACGATATTAATAATTTACTAGTATATATCAACGCCTACCATTACTGATTAATATCTCGTAAATCTGTTTGATTTTTAGGTTAACACTAGGTTAACGCACAATATAGAAGCGATATAATCCAAGACTTCTTCTATTTTTGACCTATGAAGAAGAACATTCGCATTCTTATCATTGTTTCCATCTTAGGACTTATAGCGTTATCCTTTATTCAGGCATACCTCATAAATAACACTTATAAGCTAGAAAAAGATGTTTTTTTAGAGGAAACAAAACGAACAATTTCTCGGTTTGATGATGACATGCCAATTATGGATTCTATCTACGACAGGATGTTCAGTCACTTGCTCTTAAAGATTTCTGACTATAAGTTAAATCGAATTGATAAAACCGAATTGCTTGGAGAAGTTCCAAAAGTAAGAGATTCTGTTAATGAGTTGTTTATTAATGCCTATCAAGATGAATTTAAAAGAAGAGGAGTACAGTACCCTTTAGAATACCAGAAGCGCCTGAAATCTCTAATTATACTAGATAGTCTAAAAAATGACACACTTTATTTTGAATTTGTAGATAATAAAAAAACATTTTTACTAGGAAAGTCATTTGAAGCTCATAATGATTATGCGATCAATAATTCACAAGTAAGAACAG
Organism: Winogradskyella sp. 3972H.M.0a.05; assembly: GCF_040493455.1. NCBI lineage: Bacteria > Pseudomonadati > Bacteroidota > Flavobacteriia > Flavobacteriales > Flavobacteriaceae > Winogradskyella > Winogradskyella sp. 3972H.M.0a.05. The sequence continues at coordinate 553,897 of NZ_JANFDA010000001.1, forward strand.
ACTATGAGCGTGATTATGTGGAAGATGGTGTTTCAAAAGTTTTAAGCTATAATTTTCAGTTAGTCACAGAAGATTATATTAATATAGATGGCTGGAAAGGTATTGTTCTAGGCAGAATGACTAGTGTGCTGGTGCTTTCGATTTTAATTTTTTCTCTGGTTATCGGATTGCTCTATTATTCAATAAAAAGCCTTATAACACAAAAAAAGATTGCAGAAGTAAAAACGGATTTTATCAATAATATTACTCACGAATTAAAGACTCCATTGGCGACACTTTCACTATCTACTAAAATGCTGAAAAAAGAAGAGGTGAAAGCACAACAAACTATCGTAGAAAGTACAATCAATACTATCGATAGGCAAACTAATCGATTGCAAAAGCTAATTGATCAAGTACTAAACAATAGCCTTGGATATCAGGATATAGAATTGGTGAAGGAGGAGGTTGTAATTAGTGACTACTTAAACACTGTTCTGGATGACTTTCAGCTTTCAGTAAAAAATGATAACGTAAACATTCAGCGTAACATAATGACTGATAGCGCGAGTGCTATTCTGGATAAATTTTATTTCACCACTGGGTTATTCAATATTTTAGAGAATGCAGTAAAATATAATGCAGGAAATGTAGATATAGATTTTACGGCAGATTTAGAAAATGATCTGAAAATTTCTATTACAGATAATGGTATAGGGATATCAGAACATAATCAGAAACAGCTTTTTGAAAAATTTTATAGAGTAGGCAATAAAGAAGTACATGATGTTAAAGGCCTTGGTCTAGGATTATACTATACAAATCAAATCGTGATAGCCCATCAAGGGAAGATCACTATTGAAAGTGCAGAGGGAGAAGGTGCTATTTTTACAATCACGATTCCAATCCATAAAAACCAATGAAACAGATCCTTTTAGCAGAAGACGACATAGATTTTGGAGGAATACTCAAGCAGTATCTCGAAATTTCTGGATTTGGAGTTACTTGGACAAAGGATGGTAATGAAGCTCTGGAGCAGTTTAAAATGGAAACTTTTGATATCTGTGTGTTGGATGTTATGATGCCAAAGATGGACGGTTTTAACTTAGCTGAACAAATCATTGAGATCAACCCGGAAATCCCTTTTATTTTCCTTACAGCTAGAAAAATGAAAGAAGATAAGATCAGAGGGTTAAAATTAGGCGCAGACGATTATATCGTAAAACCTTTTGAAGCAGACGAATTGGTTTTACGCTTGAGCAACATCCTTAAACGCACTTCTAAGGTAGCTCATTCAATTCCTAGCAACACAAAGATTCAGATTGGAAAGTATGTCTTTGACACAAAGCGACTACAACTTACAATTAATAATACGATTCAGCAGTTAACAGAAAAAGAAGCAGCTTTAATAGTATTCCTGTTTGAACATAAAAATCAATTGCTAAAGCGACAAGAAATCCTCAAAGCGGTATGGCATAATGATGATTTCTTCTCTGGTCGTAGTATGGATGTATTTATCAGTAGATTGCGCAAATACTTTAAACAAGACCCTTCTATTTCAATTGAAAGCATAAGAGGTGTAGGCTTAGAATTTAAGTTGAGTTAATACACTTTCTAAAGTTGGTTAATCCTAGGTTAACACTCTTGTTTTCTTCTTTTTATCAGAAATCACACTATACATTTGCTTCAGTATTAATTATTAAAACGAACAGTTATGCAAACTTTAGTAAAGATGGTATTAGCCTTAGTATTTTCAATTAGTGTAAATGCACAAACCACAACTCCTGAACCACCAAAACCTCCACAAACTTATAGTTCTTCACACAGTAGTTCTATATCTGTAAGTAAAACAGATGACGATTACAGAATAAAGGCACGTTTCCATAAGTCTCGATTCGAAATCGTGAAGAGTTACCTTATAGATAATTTAGGTAAGCAAGATTTAACCATAAAAGGGAATTCTTATCTATGGTCAAATGGAGCTAACGACTTCGAATGTAAACTTACCAGAACCAGTTTGAGACTGCACATGGACTATGAGCTCACGAATGAAACCTTTGCTGAACTTGTAGAAGACATAGGAAAAGATTTAAAATATTTAATTTCTGGAGGTAGCCCAGAAGATGATATTAAACGTGCTGAAGCTGAAATAGCAAAAGCAAAACAAGAATTGGAAGAAGCCAAGAAACGATTAGAACAGAAAAGAAACTAAAGCAGATATTTTATAGATGTCACAGAAGCCAGAATAAGAAGTATTCTGGCTTTTTTATTTAATGGTTTTAAAATGATCCTTTGGGTATTGACCAAAAGGGTGTTTTTATTTTAACGAAACCGTATTATCTCCCATATTCAATCCAAGATTGAGCCCAAATATGGTAATTAGATTATCATTTTCAGGGAAATCCTTACCAAAGCCACCAATAATACTAATGTCTTTATTGATTACGAATTTGACATTTCCAACAGAGCGCTCACTATCAATCGTTCCATTTCTTGAGATATACTCATAAGAAATAGCGAATCGTCCAAATTCAAATTCACCCTTTACACCAAAATCTCTATAATAATTGGTTGTAAAATTACCTTCAGTGTCCAGGTTAAATTCATCTTCTACATATCGAGCAGTAAAAAAGAGGTTAAAATAATCATTGGTTTTACTATCCTTTCCAGCATTGAGAATCAAAGAAGCCTCAGCAGTTAACCAACTGCCAAAACGATTTGCAGTACCAGAATCAATATTGTTGTTTTTAAATAAGGCACTATAACCAAGTGCACCATCAAGTCTAAATGCAGGTTTTTCAGTCTTTTGGAATTTTTTTTGCGCATCTGTACTTTTAACAAATGCCTTTCTTTCTTCTTTTAAAATTCGTTGTGCTTCTTCATCTGTAGCTGCATTTTCAATCCTATCGAAAGCATCATCACTCAACTCAAAATCAGCTAACAATTTAGCTAGGGAAGTCGCATTATCTACGATTCGTTTTTTGCTACCATTACTATAGACTCTAATAAGCGTTGTTCGAGCACCAATAGAATACGTTTTTCGTTTATCACCAATACCAGCAAACTCTTTATCGACATAAGCACCAGAAATGGATAAGGTTTTTAACGCACCAGAAAAGATGTCTTGTTTAATTTCACTGGTCTTCATATCTGCTTTAAAATCGGAGTCGTCTTCAGTTTTTAAACCAACGTAATTGTAATATGTTCGGTTTTCCTTGCCAATAAAAAAGTAAGGTGCAAACTCAATAGAAATGCTTTGACCCAAATTGTCCAACGCATGTATGGCTAGAGCTCTTAAATTCTCTGGTGTATAAATAGACGTTGGTGTTTCTTCGACTAGCAAAAAAGCTGGTGAAGAATTATTAGATAGTGTAAAATCACCCAAACTAGATTCTGCATCTTGACTAAACAGAAAAGCAGGAATCATTAAACCGATAAAAAATAATTTGATTTTCATGATTAAGCCAATTTTAATTTAATGGATCTCAAAGCAACAAAATAGTCATCATCACCAGGTATTTTTCGACCTTGGTACTCTTGCTCATTATGACCATCTCTTATCACACACTTCATTGTAGTACTTTCCATAATAGGATCGATGTCTCCAGATTCAATGAGAAAGTGAGAGAACGTTCTAACTTTAGAATTGTTTAAATCGTTACTATTACCTAAATCTACAGTAAACCTGTAGCTAATGCTCTTCTTTATAAACTTACCATCTAGTGATACATTAGAACCGACAATAGCATCAGAACTAATCGTTACATAAAGTTTTACTTGCGAATTGGGTTGCATTTCAAATTCTGCCATGGTGTTTTTAATATATGATTATACAATATACCTGTTACAATGAATTAACAAGGATGCAACTAATATGAGAACTTAAGGGAAGGAAAACAATACCCGATAAGAGGGATATATCTATAAAGTTACAAAATCTTTTTTGACTATTTTAGCAGCAGAAATCTATTTGTTTATGGGCTTACTCATTTTCTATGGAATCATTTCCATTTTCTTTTCTTTTTTATGTTCCATTTTAGAAGCTGTATTGCTAAGTGTTACGCCGACATTTATCAATGTAAAAAAGCAAGAAGGGAAGGCCTATGCCAATAATTTAGAAGAACTCAAGAAAGATGTCGATAGGCCACTCATAGCTATTCTTACGCTCAATACAATAGCACATACTGTTGGTGCTATTTTAGTTGGTGTACAAGCAAAAGTTGCTTATGCCGAAATGTACGGAACGCAAACTAGAAGTGTTTTAGGAATCGAAATTACCGAAGACCTTATGGTGGGAATTGTATCTTCAATAATGACGATTTTAATTTTAGTTGCTTCCGAAATTATACCAAAAACAATCGGTGCAACCTACTGGAAGAAACTAACGAACTTTACTACAAAAGCACTCAATGTTTTAATCTTTCCGTTGAAATGGACAGGCATTTTATGGCTGTTGCAACTTACGACAAAACTGATTGGAGGCAAAGGACATCATGGTAGTGTGTTAAGTCGCGAAGATTTTCATGCCATGGCAGATATCGCACAAGAAGAAGGTGTTTTTGAAGAGAATGAAAGCACAGTGATTAAAAACCTGTTATCCTTCAAAAAAGTTTTGGTAAAGGATATTATGACACCAAGAACAGTGATGAAGGTAGAAGATGCTAACACATCGATTGCAGCCTTCTTTAAGGAAAACACCAATCTTAGATTTTCAAGGATTCCAGTTTACAGAGATACGCTCGATAACATTATTGGCTTGGTTCTAAAAGACGATGTGTTTAAAGAAATGGCGTTTGACAATGGCGAAAAAAAGTTAGATGAAATAAAACGCGATATTCTCGTTACTAATAGAGATACACCCATCCCAACGCTTTTTGAAGAATTGGTTAAAAACAGAAATCATATTGCCTTAGTTGTGGATGAGTATGGATCTGTAAGTGGTTTGGTAACTATGGAAGACGTCATAGAAACACTGCTTGGATTCGAAATTATGGACGAGAGTGATAATGTTGCTGACCTACAGATGTACGCTAGAAAAAGTTGGGAAACCAGAGCTAAACGTCTTGGTCTCATTGAAGAACAAAATCCTGAATCTAACGAATAAATGCAAAGTTGCTACATACATACACCTATCGGAGTAGCCTATATTGAAGGAAACGAAGATGGGATTAGTTCTGTGTCTGTTCACGATGAGGTAGAGTCGCTTTCAGATACAATACCTGAAAACCTTCAAGAATGTGCTGTACAGCTTAATGAATATTTTGAAGGAACACGTAAAGAATTCAACCTGAAACTCAATCCAAAAGGCACTGATTTTCAAAAGCGTGTTTGGGATCAACTACTCAAAGTACCTTACGGTAAAAGTAAGTCTTACTTAGACCTTTCAAAAGAGTTAGGAGATGTAAAAGCAATTAGAGCCATTGCTAGTGCCAATGGTAAAAACCCATTGTGGATTATTGTACCATGCCATAGAATTATTGGTAGTGATGGCAGTCTTACGGGTTATGCAGGAGGCTTGCACAGAAAGCAATGGCTTCTAGAGCACGAAAGCCCTGCGAAGCAACAAAAGCTCTTTTAGAGTTAAAGCACTTTACAGTGTAATTTTATTATATTTAGAATTCAATCCTAGATAATATTATGAAGTACATTAAGAAATTTGTGAAATGGCTATTAATCGTATTAGTGCTGTTAGTTGGGTTATTGTATATAACAGATACAGATTACCTCATAAAAGCAGTTAGAACTATTTATATGAAAGGGCATACTACGGCCTACTTGGAAGATTATAAAGAGTTTGATAACAATACTATTGGTAATGGCACTGCACAACCATGGCCAAACCACAAAGATTATAATACTGTTACCGAAACAGAAGGGTTAAATCAAGCAAATGAAGAATATGGTACAGTAGCTTATGTAATTATTAAAAATGATAGTGTCTGGTTCGAAAAATACTACGATGGTTTTGGAAAAACCTCTAAAAGTAATTCCTTTTCTATGGCAAAGAGCTATGTATCTGCTATGCTAGGTAAGGCAATCATGGAAGGAAAGATAGAAGGACTAGATCAACCTGTGAGCGATTTTTATCCTGAATTTAGTGAAGGCAATGCTGCAAAACTAACAGTTGGAGACCTATCATCTATGGCTTCGGGATCGGATTGGGACGAGGCTTATTACTCCCCATTTTCTGTGACTACAAGAGCCTACTTCGATGATAATTTGGAAAAAGTAATGCTCAATAGAGAGATTATTGAAGAACCTGGTCAACGCTTCAAATACTTAAGTGGAGACACACAATTATTGGGATTGATTCTCCAAAAAGCTACTGGAAAGTCTTTATCCGAGTACTTAACAGAAAGCTATTGGAAGCCTTTAGGCTGCGAAAGCGATGCGTTTTGGCAAGTTGATAGCGAAGGAGAAGGACACGAGAAAGCCTATTGTTGTATAGCTAGTAATGCATTAGATTTTGCAAGACTTGGAAAGCTATACAAAGACCATGGAAAATGGAACGGCAAACAATTATTAGACTCTACGTTTGTAGCAAAATCTATAACACCACGTTTTTCTGATAGCCCACAATATGGTTATGGGTTTTGGCTAAAAGAAGACGGAGACAAATCATTCTTTATGATGCGCGGACATCTTGGACAATATGTCGTAGTGGAACCAAACGATAATGTTATTATTATTAGACTAGGGCATCAAAAAAGTCCAGACGCTACAGTTGGGATGTTTTCTGAAGACCTTGGAATTTATATCGATGAAGCCTATAAACTATTAGGCCAATGATTTCAAGATTAAACCTCGAAGACATTTTATTTTTAGATATTGAAACCGTCCCAGAAACAGAAAGCTTTAATGATTTAGATGAAGTAAAACAAGAGTTGTGGGACAGCAAATCTAAGTATCAAAGACGAGACGAATTTACTGCTGAAGAATTCTACAACAGAGCAGGGATTTGGGCTGAGTTTGGTAAAATTATCTGTATTTCGGTTGGATATTTTTCGAATGCTACAAGTGATCCAAGACAATTTAGAGTGACCTCTTTTTTTGGAGATGAAGTGAAAATACTGAACGATTTCAAGAATCTCTTAATCTCTCATTTTAGCCAAGCAAAACACTTACTGTGTGCCCATAATGGTAAAGAGTTTGACTTTCCGTATATCGCAAGGCGAATGATTATTCATGGAATAGAGTTGCCGTATAAACTCAATCTTTTTGGAAAAAAACCATGGGAAGTACCACATATAGATACACTTGAACTCTGGAAGTTTGGAGACTATAAGCACTATACCTCTTTAAAGTTAATGACCAATGTACTTGGCATTCCATCTCCAAAAGATGATATTGATGGAAGTCAGGTCTATGAAGTATACTACAAGGATAAAGACATTGACAGAATCATTACCTATTGTGAAAAAGACACCATCGCAATCGCTCAAATTTTATTACGATTGCGAGGTGATAACTTATTAGAGGATAATGAAATCCTTCACGTATAGAAATTCTATCTTATGATTACTTTCTGAACCTTACTCTGTCTATTATTTTCTAACGATACAAAGTAAACTCCAGTAGTAAAGGAAGCCATATCAATAGTATGCAAGGTTTCATTACTAGCTAATTCTAGAGACTTAATCAATTTACCTTGAACGTCGTAAATCGATAATTGAGAATCTTCCAATAACTGACCTTTTACATAAAGTGCTTTATGTTGATCTATGGTATAGATATCTATGGCGTTAGCTTCATTAGAATTTACACTCAGCGTATCTTCTGAGAAACGTAAGAAGAAACGTCCAATAGTATTTAAATCTTCATTTGCAGTCATAGTAAATTCACCATTATTTAATAAGGTAAATGTATTATTGAGTGTGTCTTCTAAATAGACTTCGATATTCGACGGTAAAGTAGTCTCAGAAATACTTAAAGTGAATTGCTGCCCTTGAGGAATATGAATTCCCAGAGGAATAACTGCATCAGATAATGCATCAAATCCCAAGGATTGTACAGCCATATCGATACCATTATTATCTTCAAGTAAGTGAGAATACAATGCAAAGTTTGAAGGTGCTACATTGCCATAAATGCTTGCATCATAGTTAGGATCTAAACCATTAGTAGCATTATTGGTAAAGTAGAAATTAGTCTTGAAGTCTTCTTGAGAAGAGTTTTCCAACAATAACCCAAGATGAACAATGTCATTGCTATTTCCGCTTCTTCCAAGAATAAAATCATCTGAATTTCCATTAGAACGCATTGCTGAAGTAAAACTGATAGTACCTGTACTATTCCCTGAACTCACAAAGAATCCTTGTCCAGGTGCGATTCTTGCATTAGGATTTGCATCCGAATAGGCTTGATTCCACACTGTCCAACCATTGGAAGCATCACCATCATAACCATAAACTCCACCACTCATTGAATCGAATTGAGCATTATTAGCTGCTAGAAAATCAGACAATAGGATATAGGAAGGGTAAGGGTTTCCTACTAAATTCCATATAGAGTACGATGGGCCACTATTTACAATGGAGACACTCATATTTCTTGTCTCAACTAATCCTGTAAATGTAAACGTACTAGCATTGGTTGAGGCCGCTCTGTAACCAGTACCAGCATACATAGGTGCTGTTTCAGTATTGGAATATAACAGATAGGTAGCTGTAGGCTTATCAAATGGTCCAAACAGGAATAATGTATTGCCTGGATTGCTTAATATATTAGAGTTAGCGGCTCTAAAATCTGTAAACGATTCTCCAAAAACAGGAGGCGCTATTAAGTCATTTCCAGCTGAAGCAGAAGTAGTATTTACATATCGTCTATACTCTACATTTCCAACGACTGGGTTGCTTGCGATTAAGCTAGAAAACTCATCAGAATCAGATTCTAAGACAACATTATCATTTGTTATTAGATTCCCATTAACAGTTAAGGATTGTGCTTTTTCAATAACCATAGAGGCTCCACTATTTACTCTAATATCATTTATTTCTATATCACCTGTAAGACTATATGTGCCATCTAGAACTATAGCGTTATCTGCTCCTGTTGAAGAAGAAGGCGCATATGGTGACCAAGCGCTACTTGAGTAAATGAGATCACTACTACCAACGATTCTGACTGTATAATCTTCTACCTCTCCGTAGGTGAAACTTTCGCAAGGATCAGGAATATCATTAAATTTCATAGAGACTCTCATTCTTGTATCAACTTCCATAGCACCAGCAGGGATTGTAAAGTCCCCAGAAACAGGTGTGGTTTGTGTTGGCGATTGCGTGAATACTTGCTCTCCAGCATCTTCAAAATCACCATCATTATTATAATCGATCCAAACTGAATAGGCTTCATTAAAAGCTGAACCAGTCCAGGTTGGTGTTATCGTTACCGTGTATAAACTTCCTTTTCTTAGAGAAGTCGATATGTTTGTAAAGTCTGAATAAAACTGAGCACCAGAAGAATTGTCTATAGTATTCAATTGTACTCTGCTAATATATTCATCACTAACATCGCTACTTTGAGAACCACAATAGGTTAAACTAGTAGGCAAGGTTAGAATAGCAACTTCATTACTATCTTCAGATTCATTATTGGCAGCATCTTTTGCTCTTAACTTAAAAACATAAATGGTGTTTGGTGTTAAACCTGTCACCTGATGTGTAATTGTAGACACATTAGTGATAATACCTCCGTCTTGGTAAACATCATAAGTTACAACACCTTGATTATCCGTAGAAGCTTCCCAAGAGAGGTCTACAGTTGTTGAGGTAACATTAGAAGCCATAAGGTTTAAAGGCGTCGTTGGATCCTCAGTATCTGGAGCCAATGTTGTAATATTCTCAGTGTTACTTTGAGGCGAACTATTACCAGCCGCATCTTTGGCAATAATATAAAAATCGTAATTGGTTGAAGGCGTTAATCCCGTAACCGTATGTGTTGTAGTAGAAACCGAAGTAATTAATCCGCCATCCTGATACACTTCATATTCTGTAACACCAACATTATCTGTTGAAGCATCCCAACTCAAATCTACTGATGTTGAAGTAATATTCGATGACACTAAATTAGCTGGTGCAGTAGGGTCTTCTGTATCTGGTGCTGCTGTTTCTGTAAAACTAGCTGTAAATACACCTCGACCATAAGTTGAAGCGATAACTATATTGTTGGTATCATCTCCGCTTATATCCCAATAATCAAAAGATGTAACACTAACATCGCTCATACCATTGTAAGCCTGAGTCCATGATGGGTTCGCAACATCAAAGTCGGAAGTTTGCCAAACACCCAATTGTGTTGCAACAATAGCTTCATTTGGCTCTAATGGATTCTGAAGAAAATCTCTTACAGGTAAATTTGGAAGGTCTCCCTCTTTACTTACCCAGCTTGTACCTCCATTTGATGAATACCAAATACTAGTAACACCATAATTGTGAATGGTAACAATTAAATCTTGAGACGTTTCTCCAAAACGAACCGAAGACACAGAACCAACAAAAGGCGTCGTTATGGTTTGCCAAGTGGCTGAAGAATTTGTCACACTGGTTAACCTTAATAATCCGCCATCAGACATACCGACATACCAAGTATTGGCAGCGAACGGAGATGCCCTGAAGGCTGTAGGCTTTCCAGTTAATGCAGCATTCGTAAACGAACCATTGCTATTGGCAGCAACATTAATACTACGAATAGAATAACTAGTACCAACTGAATTGTTTGTTAGAAGACGATTAGCATCACTATCATAGCCCATTTGGTTAACAAAATCTCCTGTGGTTTGATCACTCAAAAGGGTCGTTGCACCACCTTGTCTTCTACCTAAACCATTCCAAGGTAAGTTGAACCTGTAGATGACATTATTTACAAAAGTTGCTATAGCATATTGCCCGTCTTTATCAATAAACGTATAGAAACCATCACCATCACTAAGCTCCTCGGAAGGATTTATACCAGGTGAAGTATTTCCATCTCTAAACGCCTGAGTACCGTTGTCCTGAGAACCAGCAGAAAATATACCATTTGTGTCACCAACTCCATCTGGTCCAATACCAGCTTTTACAAATTGGGTAACATTATATTCAGTATTTCTCGCTCCCAAAACATCGGAGGTTTGTGCTGTTGATAAACTAGAGGCATAATACACACCACCATCATTACCAATAACCGCTTGATTAGAGTTTCCTGGTCTAAAAGTCAATGCATGTTGATCCGCATGCATTAATGAGCAGTTAAGTGCTGCCAGATTGTTGTTGTTAGACCATTTCGAAATCTGAGCCCAAGAACTACCTCCATTTGTAGACCTAAATAAATCAATACCACCAACGTAAACAATATCATCATTGGTTGGATCTGCTTCAATGACTAAATCGTAAAAAGCTTGACCACGACAAAAGTCATTGGCAGGAATCCCTGTATCTACATCATTAGGTAAACTCAATGATGAGGTACTTCCAAAAGCATTTGTAGTTTCATAAATATGAACAGGCGAACTAACACCTTGCGTTAAAGCATATATTTTATTAGCGTTTGTTGCAGAACATTCTAATTCAACTCTATTAGAATCTGTGAGAGGAGAAGCAGCAGCTTCTGTCCATGTACTACCATTAGTAGAGCTATAAACTCTACCACCACTTCCACCAATTCCTGGCGTAGCAATGGTTCCCATCCATAGTGTATTATTGGCACTAATTTCAAAGTCATTAGGAATATAATAATAGTTACTTCCACTAAATGAAAAACGCATATTAACAGATTCGATTCGACTCCAGTTTGTGCCTCCATCTGTAGAACGATACAATCCTGCGGATTGAAGTCCTAACCAGTTGGTTGGATTAGCTGCCTGATCATAAAGGTGCGCTCCAACAGCAACAAATAGCTCGGTTGAACTACCATTATCCCATGCAATGATATCATTTACGTAGTAAATTCCAGATAAGAATAGGTTAGAAGCGTTAAAGTTAAAAGTGCCAGCGCCAGCAGGAGGAATATTAACTGCTGTCCAGGTCGTTCCACCATCAGTGGTAACATATACACCATTTCCGACAACATCACCAGCTGTGTATTGCTCTCCAGTTCCTATGTACCAAGTATTAGAATTTCTTGGGTCAACAGTTATAGATGTAACCGAAAGATTTCCAGGAACATTAGTTACTCTAGTCCATGATGAAGCAGGATTAGAAATATCTGTATTTCGCCATAAACCACCACTTACACCACCAGCATAAACAGTATTATTTGTTCCGTCATTCGGATCGAACATAACAACGCGAGTTCTACCCCCAACATTATTTGGTCCACGTTCTTCCCAAGCATTCATGGCATCACCCGGATTTCTTTGAGATTCCCTTTGTTGTATTAATTGTTCTCTAAGAAGTGTAAGCTCACCATCATCCAATTTTCCTGTTGAAGGGTTTATACTAAGCTCCCACATCTGTTCGAAATAACGGTTTGGCGGCAACCCATTGAGTTTACGCTTTTTCTTATCCCATGTGAGCGTTTCTTTAAACGGGCTATTTTCCAAGAAGCTTTTATGCTTTTCTCTTAGTTCTTCAATCGAAACTTGATTGGTATCTGTTGAAGTTTCTTCTGTTTTAGTTTGAAAAATTGTGATAGTAAGTGCAAGCACAAAACATACAACGAAGAGTTGAGGTATTTTTTTGATCATAGGTTAAAATTTATGGCCTAAGGCAAAAACTTATAGTGAGTTAAAAAAAGTTTTATTGTTAGCGATACATCGCAAAATAATGACTTTTATCGAGAAATTATGAAAATTTTAAGAAATATAGACAAGATGCACCATAAGTAAGAATTACCATACAAAAACCCGGGTTATTTGCCCGGGTTTCAGTTAATTAAATAGTATAGTTAATTAGTTTCTTACAAATCTCTTCCTCATAATCTCTTCACCATCATTAATTTCAAGGAAGTAAATACCAGCATCTAGCTTCTCAATAGTTATAATACCTTCAGAAGATCCATTCATTATAGTTTTACCCATTATATCAATAACTCTATAAGTGAATTTATCGCCTTCTGGTAATTCAATATTTAGGATATTTCCTTTAACAGGATTTGGATAGAGTTTGAAATCTTCTTCAAAGCTATCAGCAATAACATCTCTCGATCCAACAATTACCAGTTTATCATTGTTACCTCTAGAAGTGCCTGAAATACCAGTAATAGTAACTTGATCGATAAAGATTCTATCTCCATTACCAGACGCATCGCATTGGAATCTAAATCCAGAATCAGACGCAAAATTATAGGTTGATGAAGGAATCGTGACTGTGGCATTGTAGAAGTTGTTGTTCTCAATATTTCCACCACTTACCCAGGTTTCGACAGTTATCCACGTAGAACCATCAAAGAATCTAAGCCAGAAATCTTCGTTGTTCTCCATGCTTTCTACATAGAAATAAAAATCAACTTCAACCTCTGAGAATGGCGTTACATCAACATTAGAGAAGGTCATTGAAGATGCTACTCCAGAATTATCACGTATTCTAATAGAGAAATTACCTTCAAAAGAGTTTGCAGAGTTTACTCTTGCGCAATCATTACCACCATCGATCCAGCCATCAAGCCCAGTTTCAAAGAACCCTTGATGTAATACCACATTGGAAGTACTACAAGGATCACAGAATGAACCACCACAATCTACACCTTCTTCATCACCATTTTGGATACCATCATCACAGGTAGGAGCCGCAGGTTCTAATAGATTAATATCATCAATAGCAATATCAGCCTGCCATGTGCTACCTACAAATCTATTGAAACGTAATTGAATATTACTTCCAGCGTAAGCAGAGAGATCTATACTAACATCTAACCATTGATTCCCTTGATTACCTGATTGATTCCAAATGCTAGTCCAAGAACCACCATCATCATCGCTAACTTCTAAGTCGATTGTTCCCATATCTGCAGCGCCAAACATATGGTAAGAGAAATCGAAATTAGGATTAGTTAATCCGCTCAAATCAAAACATGGCGACGTAATTATTGCTCGCTTATTTGGATAGCCTGTACCATTGACAGAGGCTTCCACATAAATATAGTTAGAACCTTCAGTAGCACTAGATGGACCTGTATTGTTTGAAGGTGTTGTGCCAGAATTTACTAGCCAGTCTAAGTCATCTGCACCAGATTGACTCCAGGCACCAATTCCTCCTTCAAATCCTTCAGAATATGGATAGGTGGAAATACCACCCGAGCAACCACTAGAAGGGTCAGATACATTAACAGTTCTAGTGACTTGAGCAGCTGCATTACCTGCTGCATCACTAACATTATAAGTGACCACATATGTTCCAGCTAAGCCTGTATTTACGGTGTCACCACCTATAACAATACTTCCTGTAATATCACCATCGACATTATCAGTAGCTGTTGCACCTAACTCCGTGTAGGTATCACCAACCGTTAAGTTTACAGGAGACGATCCGTTGAGTACAATCACTGGTGGCGTAGTATCTGGGTTTACAGTTACAGTTCTAGTCACTTCAGTAGCTGCATTACCTGCTGCATCACTTACATTATAAGTAACGATGTAAGTTCCGGCTAAACCTGTGTTAACCGTATCGCCACCAATTACAATATTGGCAGAAATGTCGCCATCCACATTATCTGTTGCCGTCGCACCTTGCTCGTTATATGTTTGTCCAAGTTCTAAACTTATAGATGCGTTTCCTATTAAAGTAATTACTGGAGGCGTAGTATCCGCAGTTACATTTACAGTTCTGGTGACTTCTGTAGCAGCATTACCCGCAGCATCACTAACATTATAAGTCACGACATAAGTTCCGGCTATACTTGTGTTAACGGTATCACCACCAATAACAATGCTACCAGAGATATCACCGTCCACATTATCTGTAGCAGTAGCGCCTAGTTCATTATAGGTTTCGCCAAGATTAAGATTTACAGTTGCCGAACCATTCAAGGTAATTACAGGAGGAGTAGTATCTGGAATCACATTTACAGTTCTGGTGACCTCAGTAGCTGCGTTTCCAGCAGCGTCGCTTACATTATAAGTTACGACATAAGTTCCTGCTATACTTGTATTGACGGTATCACCACCAATGACAATATTACCAGAAATATCACCATCGACATTATCGACTGCAGTTGCACCCAATTCTGTATAAGTATCACCAACATTTAGATTTACTGTTGAAGCACCATTCAATGTAATTACTGGAGCTTCGGTATCTGGACCAGAGCCTTCAATAATGACTGTATAATCTTCAACTTCTCCCCAAGTGAAACTTTCACAAGGATCAGGTACATCATTATATTTCATGGAAACCCTCATTCTCGTTGAATTTTCAACCGCGCTTGAAGGGATTGTAAAGTTTCCTGAAACTGGTGTGGTTTGTGTCGGAGATTGCGTAAACACTTGTTCGCCTGCATCATCAAAATCACCATCTCTATTATAATCGATCCATACTGAATAGCCTTCATTATATAAAGTACCAGTCCATGTAGGTGTAATGGAAATCGTGTATTGTGTATCTTTAGTTAGCGTTGTGCTGATTCCTGTAAAGTCTGAATAAAACTGTGCTCCAGAAGAATTGTCAATAGTATTCAATTGAACTCTACTTATGTATTCATCGTTTACATTCGAACTTGTTGAACCGCAATAATTAAGTTGAACGTCCAAGGTTGTAAACGTCACAGAAGCTGTATAAGCTGAATTGCTTCCGCCGCTACATTTACTTCTTACCTGAGCTTCATATTGCGTTAAAGCAGCTAGTCCAGAAAGGTTATCAGATATACCAGTTACAGCATTTGTAGTCCAGGTAGAACTACCAACTTCTCTATATCGTAAATCATAAGTTGCTCCAGGAACTGCATCCCAACTTAGAGTCGCAGTCGTAGTAGCAACATTTGAAGCAGCTAGTCCAGTAGGAACATCAGGATTACAAACGACCTCACCCGCTATGGTAAAGTTGGTATTAGAAATATCGAAGAAGATATTGTTAGAACCTCTCACCATAACCCTGTTTTGTGTTCCTTGATTATTTGGCACTAAGATGTCATGCGATCCATCATTTGGCACGCCTGAAGCTAAAGCGATAGGATAGGTGTCACCACCATCAGTTGAAAGGAAGATATCTACATTAGCTGCATTAACACCATTGCCTGTCGTACCTGCAACATCCCAGGTTACCGTCTGGGTAGTCCCAGCATTCCAAGTTACATTGGTATTCGGTGAATTCACTACGAAAGGACCTGCAGTACCATTCACGGTAACAATCATATCATCACTGTTGTTAGTTCCGCCGCCAGCAACATTATCTCTTACTGTGAGTCTAAAGTTGAGCGTCCTGGCGACATTTGGAACAGCTTCCCATTGCCAAGACGTCGCACCAGCTTTGATGGTTTGTAATCTTGGGAAATATCTAAATGAGTCAGTTGTTGGTTCGTATGCTCTAAATGCTACACCAGATGTTGCAGTAGTACTTGGGAATGTAGTAGAAGCATTATTTTCATCCATTTGTTCCCAAACATAGCTAAGCACATCTCCAGTATCTGCATCACTTGCGGATCCTTCAAGAATGAAAGGCGTACCTCTAGGAATCGTATAATTAGCACCAGCATTTACAGTTGGCACTGAGTTTCCTGTATTGGTGTTTACTTGACAACTTGTTGTTTTTACATAATCTGTGACCTGTTCAATGGAGACAGCATGAAAGTTTGGTGTTACATTGGGTTCAACATCTGTAGAACCTGTAATACCAGCATAACTCATAATGGTTGTTCCACTTCCAGGTTCAACTTGAACATTAGTGCCTTCATTACCACCATGAGTCCATGTATGATTGGCACCAAACTGGTGTCCCATTTCGTGAGCAACATAATCTACATCAAAGAAATCGCCTTCAGGTGTAGTTCCAGACGTCCATCCACTACCTTTTTGTCCATTCACACAAACACAACCGATACAACCGGCATTACCATTATTTTGCAGATTAGCAAAAAGGTGTCCTATATCATAATTTGCTTCTCCTATAACTGAGGTCAATGTACTTTGTAAGGCAGAGTTGTATCCACCTGTAGTATTGCCATAAGGATCCGAAGAAGTACTGGTATAGATAACGTCATCGGTATTCGCGATGAGTACCATGTTAACATTAAAGTCTACCTCAAAAATACCATTAACACGAGTCATCGTAGTATTGATAGCAGCTAAAGCCTGAGCCTTAGTACCACCATGATATTGTGTATATTCTCCAGTTGCTGAGACGGCAAGTCTATAAGTTCTAAGAATACTATCATCAGCGTTTCGCTGCATACTTGCATCTCCAGACATTTTTTTAGACACTCCCTCTACGACAGAACATTCGAAAGGGTCATTAGTGTTGAGTCTTTGAGAACGATTGTAGACTACATAGGTGTTTAAATCTTCAGTATAGGGTTCTATAAAGGATGCTGGTTTGTTTGCAGACAATACCATACTACTAAATCCGTAAGGAGAAATACTGAAGCGTAATACCGCAGTAGGATCATCTATACCTTGCCCTGCATAAGACCTAATGTTAGGATAGCGTGCTTGTAAGTCTGGGTGCATGACAGAAGCTTCGAATACCCTAAACTGTTCTAGTGTGCCTTCAGCATTTGGAATGGATATAATAACATTTGAAGATGCTCCATTGACCAGCCTGTTTGGTGAGTTGGCTAGTTGTTGTCTTAATCCTTCAATGTTTAAATTGTAAAGATTGGTTGGAGTTGAATTACGATGCGCAGCTTTAATTTCGCTGTTACTTTTCGAGGACATTGTTTGCCAGAGAGGGCTGTTTTGGGCAAACAAGTTTGATAAGCTCATCAAAAAGATGAGCGCCAAAAATCTAGCTTTCATTTGCGAGGGTTATTTGTGATTAATTAATAGCGTCCGAAGACTCTTTATTAATGTAACCCTTTTTCAGCGCAGGTGAAGTAAATTGTTAATAAAAAATCTGATAATCAACAAAATATGCGGAAAATCCGTAAAAAATATTCGGAAAATCCGCACATTCATGCTTAAGATTAGGGTTGTAACTAATTTACCTGATAATCACTTTTGTGGATTTTGATTGTGTCTTGTTGACAAGCTCCACAATGTAAACTCCATCATCTACGCTAGTCATATTGACAGCATTATTGATAGAACTGTAATCTAATGCTTTAGAGATAATCAAACGGCCTTGAACATCATAAAGGTTAAGATTAGTATCTTGTTGTAACTGACCTTTTATAATTAATTGTTTAGGCTTGCTTGTAGTATATATTTCTAAAGCATCAAAACTATTTTCATTAGTAGACAATGCCTCAGGCTCAAAACGTAAGAAGAAACGACCAGTACCATCAAGATTAGTGTCTGGTGTAAAGACATAATCTCCTTCATTAAGTAATGTAAATGTATTGGTCAGATTATCTTCTAAGTAGACATCAACATTTTGATCTAAAGTTGTTTGAGCAATGCTCACTGTAAGCTGTTGTCCTTGTGCAGCATTGATTCCTAGAGGAATAACAACACTATTATTTATGTCAATGTTCCCAACGGCTTGTACAGCCATATCTGTACCACCACCATCTTGAACTAAGTGAGAATAGATTCCAAAGCTTGGAGCTGTTCCACCAAATGACATAGCATCATATCCAGGATCAAGACCAAGAGAAGCATTATCACTGAAATAAAACTCTGTGTTATGAGTGTTAGTAGTATTATCTAGATTTAATTTCAAGTAAGAAATGTTACCAACTATACCTTCTCTACCTATAATAAAATCATCACTGGTTCCTGTAGAACGCATACTAGGTGTAAACCCAATAGTTCCTCCACCAGATGTCGAGGCTACGAAGAATCCTTGACCAGGCGCAATAAGAGAGCCAGGGTTAGCATCAGAAAAGGCTTGGTTCCATATTGTCCAACCATTAGAAGCGTCACCATCGTAACCATACACACCAGCACTAGATCCATCTAGTTGTGTATTATTAGCCGTAAGGAAATCTGCTAAAGACACATAAGATGTATATGGGTTACCTATAAGATTCCACTTGGCAAATGAAGACCCAGAATCTAAAATAGGGATGTTAACATTACCTGTGCTTACAGTACCATTAAAGCTAAAGGTTGAATTATCTGTAGATGCAGCTCTATATCCTGTACCGGCATCTAACGTTGCAGTTTCAGTATTTGAATATAATAAGTAATTACTTGTGGCCTTGTCGAAAGGTCCAAATAAGAATTGTGTATTTCCAGGGTTACTTAGAATATTACTGTTGTTAGTAATGAACGAATTGAACGCTTCACCAGAAACTGGAGGCGCAATAAGATCATTTCCGCCAGCATTAGCATTAACATGTCTTAAGTAGCGTGCATTTCCAGTAACTGTTCCAGTAACAATTAAGCTTGAATACTCATCAGAATCTGAATTTAAGATAATGTTTCCGTTGTTTACCAAATTTCCACCAAGACTAATCGATGCAGTTTTGTCAACTTCAACCGAAGCACCTGATTCTACTGTCATGTTGTTCAACATAATATCAGAACTAATACTACACGATCCATTCATGATTAATACATTTTCAGACCCTGTAGATCCACTAGGAGCATACGGCGTCCATGCATTGTTCATGTATAGTAATCCATCGTAAGTAATATTTATGGCGTAATCCTCAACTTCACCATAATTAAATGGTTGTTCACAAGCTGTAGGTATTCCGTTGTATTTTAACGACACACGCATTCTAGTAGTACCAAATTTTGCACTAGCCGGAACCGTAAAGTTTCCACTTACTGGATTAGTTTGCGTCGGTGCTTGTGTAAAGACCTGTTCTCCAGCGTCATTAAAGTCACCATCAGCATTGTAGTCAATCCAAACTGAGTAGCCTTCATCATAAGGTGTGCCTGGCCAAGTAGGCGTAATTGTAATTGTATATTGTGTTCCAACATCTAAGTCAGTACTTGCTGTTGAGGTAAAGTCTGAATATCCTGTACCTGAAGTTCCAACACCTGATGAATTGTCTATTGAACTCAACTGAACTCTAGAAATATACTCATCATTAGTATTGTTTCCGTTAGAAGCACAGTAAAGTGGAGTTCCAACACGTATTTGATCTATAGCCATATCACTTCTGTTGCCACCTCCAGTTAAACCAGTAAACCTGAACTTAACAGTTTGACCAACATAGGCTGAGATATCTATACTTTCTGTATTCCATTGGTTTCCTTGGTTTCCATTTTGAGAGAATAAGGAAGACCAGTTAGATCCATCATCGACAGAAACTTCTAAGGTTAATGTACCCATAGCACTTCCATACATATGATGATAGAAAGTAAAATAAGGATTAGATGCTGAGGTTAGATCAAAACAAGGGCTTTCTAGATAAGCAGTGTTATTATTACCTAAACCTGCACCATTTGCTTCAGTGTAAAAATAGTTGCCACCACCAGTAATATCGTTGGATGGTCCAGTATTATTAGTTGGAGTTCCGCTGGCATCTAATGTCCAGTTACCATCATCTCCAGAACCTTGAACCCAATCACCTATACCAGAATCGAAAGTTTCAACATAAGGGTAGGATGTGATTAAAGTTCCTGTACAAGGAGCAGGAGCTGTTGTTGTAAACGTTACAGAAGAAGAGTAAGCTGATACTGATGAACCACAATTAGTTCTTACCTGCACCTCATATTCTGTTGTATCTGTTAAGCCAGTTAAACCTTCTGAGTTTGTTGTTAGTCCAGTAACTTCAGTCCAAGAACCAGAGCTTGTTGGTTTATATCGTATATCATAATTTGCTGAAGCAATTGCTCCCCAAGACATATCTGCAGAAAAGCTAGATACATTTGAAGCTGCTAAACCTGTCGGTACTTGACTTGCTACAGATGTCAGTAAAACGTCTCCTAGATCTACAACTGAATAGTTTGAAATTGCTTGTGAAGGCAAGGTTACGGGTTGGTAACATGTCGCTTCAATTAAGATGTCATAAGTACCAGCAATAGTTGGTCTATAAAAATCTCCATGCGGTAACTCTGATATTGTATGTGATCCATTATTATCATGGCCTACTAAAGTAATGGTAGCTTCGATAGGGTTACCTGAGGTTGCATCTTTTACAACACCTCTAAAACCATAGGTTCCTTGCTCTAAGTAATCGATTAGTGCCTCACGATTGTAGTTCCAGAAATCATCTAATTGATTAGCAGGAGGTGTTTTTTGGTCTGATAATTCTACCGTTGTTTCTTTACATTGGTGGTAATAATTCATGTAATCTTGTCTACCCCCTTCTACTCGATACCAATCGGCTCCATTTGTAATACCGTTATCTAGATAATCAAAATAACCCATTGGTGCACCGCTTCCTTGACAGTTATCAGCATATTCTCTACTAATAAACTGGTACCAAGCATCATCCGCATGTCTTGTAAACGTATTATCCCATGGATAATTAACTACCTCTACACCACCATGAAAGTTGGCAGACATTACAAAATGATAATCGTCCGCTAGATCCATAAATAGGATTGTTTCTGGTTGATATGCCTCACCATCTGGATGCGCACCAGCAACATTGTCTGGATAGTTACGGTTAAGGTCTATATTATTATGATTTGCACGTCTAGCATTAGCTACAGATGTGTTTGTTGGATCATTATAGTAGGTTCCGTCTGGGTTGGCATTTGGGTTAATCCAGATTTCAGAATTATTCAATAATGCCTGGACTCTTGCATGCTCAGCATGGCCAGTGTCATTGTAAGCGGTAATTAAATAGTTAATTAACTCTAACATCATTGGATACCCAGCAATTTCATCACCATGCATCGACGATGTATATAACAATCGAGGCTCTTGTTCATTTGTAGTCACATTGTCTGAAAGCTTTACAAATAAGATATCCTTATCACCTTCAGCAGTTGCTCCTAGATTTACAAATTCACAAATCCCAGGGTTATCGTTAGCAAAGTCTTGCATCTGCTGAGCATAATCAGCATATGTTGGATAACTAGTGATTGGAAATGTTAAGGTATTTGCCTGAGCATCAAACGCGACATCAGGAAGTTCTTCCGTTTGAGGTTCTTGTAAAACACCAGAGACATTATCAAAGTCTGAAACTTGAAATGGAATACCTTGTGTTAGGAATTGTTCGAATTGTTGTTGATTGGCCCATACCTTTACAGTATTTGTTGTTGGGTCAAAATTAACAATAGACATTTGATGGGAGATAGGCCCTAAGGCTTCTCGTCCACTTACTTGGAAATCAAAAGTTACTTCGCCTTTTAAATTAATGAAATTTTGAGCTTTTTCTAAGCTTGTAGTTTGCGACAGGGAAACATTGGTCACAAACAAAAGCGCGCCTATAAATAGACTACGTACTAGAGGGTAGGTTATTTTCATAGTAGAAGTGGGTTAAATATTCGATTGGCAATATAGAACAAAATATCTATAAAAAGCAAAAAAACACGATGAAATGCATTTTTTGTAAGAAATGAACTAATATTCAAACAATTACAATCCATAAAATACACATATAACCGATGAATTGCATTTAAATTAAACTTGTAAATAACAAAAAAGCCCGGCAAAATCGCCGAGCTTTTCCAAAATTAGGTTGTTTTATGAAGAAATTATTCTTTAATAAATTTCTTAGTTAACACCTCGTCTCCATCATTTACCTCTAAGAAGTAGATGCCAGATCTTAGGTTTTCAACATCGATAATTTGGGTTGTTTTACCTTCTTGAACTGTTTGTCCAAGCATGTTAATGATACGGTAATTAATAGCATCATTATTATCAAGCATCTTAATATTCAGTTGAGATTTTACTGGGTTTGGATACAATACAAAATCTTCTTCAGAAGTAACTTCTTCATTCAATGTTCTGATTAGTTCTGTAGTATTTTGTCTACTTCCGCTTCCAGAGATACCAGTAATAGTTACCTGATCGATATACACCTGATCTGCATTAGCACTAGCATCACATTGGAATCTAAACTGAGAATTACTACCAAAGTTGTATTCAGAGTCATTCAATACAACAGTTGCAGAATAGAACGTATTATTGTTAAAACTTGGTCCTTGTGCCCAAGTAGCAACTGTTGTCCATCCAGAACCATTGTTGAAACGTAACCAGAAGTCTTCATTAGTTTCCATACTATTTGCATAGAAGTAGAACTTAACTTCAACTTGATTATAAGCTGTAAGATTGAATGATTCAGACGTCATAGCTGATGCTGTTCCTGAATTATCCCTAATTCTAATGGAATAATTGCCTTCATAAGAGCGAGATCCAGAGTATCTAAAGCAATCGCTACCACCATCAGTCCAGCCATCCCATCCAGTTTCAAAGAAACCTTCGTGTAACAACGTTGAACCTGTAGAGCAAGGTGCACAAGTAGAGCCTCCACAATCTACACCAGTCTCGTCACCGTTTTGGATACCATCATCACATGTTGGTGCTGGGCCGCTTCCTAAACAGAATTGAGTAGCTTCAGAACCTGCAAAAGATCCGCCAGATGCTAGTGAACCAGAAGGTCCAGTAAGACTATAAGATCCATTTCCGTAAGAACAACAGATACCGTCACCATAGGAATCATTAATTGTGAATGTGTAACATCCGTCTGGTAAACAAAGGTCTTCAGTAAGTGTTGATCTGTCTGGTTCACTTCCGTAAGTACCACCTGATGCTACAGTTTGTCCTGAATCATTAGTAATAGTCCAAGATGTTTCTTCAGGATAATCGTCAAAAGTAATAGATAGATTTACTTCGTTGTCAGTACAAGCTGTCTGACATGGTTGGCAAGAACCACCACAATCTACACCAGTTTCATCTCCGTTTTGAACACCGTCGTTACACGTTGGTGTAGAACCTCCACCGCCACACTTGTCAGATAAGGCTAAAGATCTTCTTACACCACCAGCTTCTAATACTGCACGCATTCTGTCTTTTTGTCCTTGGGTAAATAGGTTCATACAAGAGTCGTTAGTATAGTCCATATAATTTTGAACCATATCTACTGAGCCACATGATACCTGACCAACTGGACAACCACCATTAGAAGTTTGATGTGTAGGCGTATCTGCAACAAAGTCATTTCCACAGTTAGAATCACCCCAAATATGGCGTAAGTTTAAAAAGTGTCCTACTTCGTGAGTAGTTGTTCTTCCACCATCGAAAGGCGCAGTTACATTTCCTACTCTTCCAAAATAGTTGTAAGCCATTACAACACCATCTGTTGAAGCACTTCCACCAGGGAATTGAGCATAACCTAAAATGGTACGACCAATAGGGTCAGTCATTTTTGGTACGATCCACATGTTGAGGTACTGACTTGTATCCCAAGGGTCGACACCTCCTTGCGAGGATTTTTTCATGTCGTCTGTAGTACCCCAATCTTGTCTGGTTGTGGATTTTCTGGTAATACCAGTGGTAGCATTACCATTAGGGTCTACTGTTGCCATACAGAATTGAATTTCTGTATCCGCGGCTTGCGACCATGTGTTGTCTGCATCTGGATTTGTACGTCTAAAATCTTCGTTTAGAACATCCATTTGAGACTGGATTTGGGCCACACTGATGTTCTCAGTGCTGTTTCGATACAATACATGTACTACTACGGGAATAGTGATAATGTTGCCATCAACTCTGTTGGCTTGCATCTGTTGAATTTTGGTCTGAGTAAAGGTCTCGATTTGTTGCATCCTTCGTTCGAGATCTGGGTCTTGTTGTTTCCTGTACTCAAGGTTCTCCATTGTAGAGCAATTGCGTTCTTGACCGAACACTGCACCTACCATGAAAAAACAAATAAAAAATAGTGTGAGGTTGTTTTTCATGTTAAATGTTTAAATAATTAATGGTTTTTTTGAAAATTTCGCAACGAAACTATTAAAATTTTGTTAACGCAAAAATTTAATTTTAACATTTTCGATGAAATACTTTCTGACAGAAAAACTTTACGGTTTTTCCGTAATTAAGATGAAGAAAATGACTACATTTACGTATGGCGGATTCCAAATTACTCGAGGTAAAAGATCTTCGGATTTCATTTTTTAATAATGAAATTGAAACAGAAATTATTCATGGAATTTCTTTTGATTTGAAGCCTAATGAAATTCTTGGAATTGTCGGAGAGTCGGGTTCAGGGAAATCGATCTCTTCCCTTGCTATCATGGGGCTTTTGCCCAAGAAAATTTCTAAAATCACCAACGGTTCTATTGACTTTTTAGGTAAAGATTTAACTCAGGTTAAGGACAAGGGATTCGAAAACATAAGAGGAAATGAACTCGCAATGATCTTCCAGGAACCAATGAGTTCTTTGAATCCTTCAATGACTTGTGGGAAACAGGTTTTAGAAATCATTTTACAACATACCAAAAAGAAATCAACTGAAGCAAAACAGTTGGTTTTAGAACTTTTTGAGAAAGTAAAATTACCTGACCCGAAAAGAGTTTATAAATCTTATCCGCACGAAATTTCGGGAGGGCAAAAACAACGTGTTATGATAGCCATGGCTATTGCTTGTAAGCCAAAAATTCTTATTGCAGATGAGCCTACAACAGCACTCGATGTTACAGTGCAAAAAAGTATTATTGAGTTATTGAAAGTGTTACAGTATGAAGAGGGTATGAGCATTATTTTCATTTCTCACGATCTTGCTTTGGTTTCAGAAGTTGCAGATAGAGTTTTGGTAATGTACAAAGGTGAAATTGTAGAGCAAGGAAAGACGCAAGGCATATTCAAACTACCAAAACATACGTATACAAAAGCCCTTATTAATTCTCGACCCTCGACGGAATTCAGATTAAAAACTCTTCCAACAATAAGTGATTTTGTAGAAGGAACAACCAGAGATGATATTATAACAAAGGAAGAACGACAAGAAAAACATAAAACCTTATACAGCAAATCACCATTGTTAGAAGTTCTAAACCTAGAGAAAGAGTATGTTACCAAACTAAACTGGTTTAAAAAAGGAGAAAATTTTAAAGCTGTAAATGATGTTAGCTTTAAGGTGTATGAGGGTGAGACGCTCGGTTTAGTGGGAGAGTCTGGTTGTGGAAAATCTACTTTAGGCAATGCGATTCTTCAGTTAGATAAGGCTACGTCTGGAGCAATTCTATATAAAGGAGAAGACATTACGAATTTAAAAGATTCTGAAAGGCTAAAACTAAGCAAGGATATTCAGATTATTTTTCAAGATCCTTATGCCTCTTTAAATCCCAGAATTATAGTTGGAAAAGCAATCATGGAGCCTATGAAAGCTCATGGAATTGGCACTAATGATGATGCAAGAAGGGAAAAGGTTTTAGAAATTTTGCAAAGAGTAGGTCTTACGGAAGAAGATTATTATAAGTATCCGCATGAATTTTCTGGAGGACAACGACAGCGAATAGGAATAGCCAGGACCATAGCTTTGGAACCAAAGCTCATTATCTGTGACGAATCCGTTTCTGCGTTGGATATATCTGTCCAGGCACAGGTTTTGAATCTTCTAAATGAACTGAAAACCAACTATAACTTCACATATATATTTATCTCTCACGATTTGGCCGTAGTAAAATATATGGCAGATCAGCTTTTAGTAATGAATGAAGGAAAAATTGAGGAACTAGGTGAGGCAGATGAAATTTATGATAATCCAACTAAGGCGTACACCAAAAAATTAATTCATGCTATCCCCAAAGGGTTATAGCATGAATAGCTTTTTGGTTAACATGACTATGTTTCTGAGCAATCTTAAATTATTTTGAAAACTGACCATAAGCTTGTTTTCAAAAAAAGTAGGTTTTGGTAGATTTGGGGCTCCTTTCATAAGTAACAATTCATGATTAAACTTGGGGCAAAAATCATAAATAGGGTTTATGATAGATTTGGTTTTTAGTTATTGTGATTTGGGATTGCTAATATGGGAATTAACTTCAATAAATCAGTTTAAAAACCATATAAATCGATGAAATGCAATTAATTTTAACAAATTAGTATAAAATTCCTACATTTTACGTTTATTTAGAACAAAAAACCCTTCTCAATTGGAAGGGTTTTATTATGTGTAAAAGGGGTAAATTATTTCTGTTTGATAGCTTTCTTGGTAATCACTTGTCCGTCGGATAAACGAACTTTAGCGATATAAGCTGCTTTACTCAGATTGTCTAATCTATGGATTAAGGTGTGACTATTCCCATTCAATCTATAAATAGTTCTACCTAACAAGTCAATAATTTCAACAGCTTCGATAGTGAATTGCGATGGCACAGTAAACTCAACATTGCCATTAGGAAGTTCGGTAATTATTAAGCCACTTGGATCGAGTTCGTTTTCAACAATAGAT
Source organism: Winogradskyella sp. 3972H.M.0a.05 (assembly GCF_040493455.1). NCBI lineage: Bacteria > Pseudomonadati > Bacteroidota > Flavobacteriia > Flavobacteriales > Flavobacteriaceae > Winogradskyella > Winogradskyella sp. 3972H.M.0a.05. The sequence goes on from NZ_JANFDA010000001.1 coordinate 581,185, forward strand.
AATGCATCTCCCTGGAAAACAATCTCGAAGCGATCATTAAACGCTCCAGACTCAGCTGTGAAAGTATAAGGACTTTCAGTTAGGTTATGAACAAAACCTAATAGATTATCTTTTAGATAAATATTTTGGTCACTTTCAAAAATACCATCAACTGCACTAATGGCAATCGTATAATTCTCTTGAGCAATACTATTGAATCCTAAAGGAATTACATCGGTATCTACAAAAGGCAATGCTCTTCCCTGAATAACAAAAGGCTTTTCATTAATAATAGAATAGAAATTTTGTTGCCCTTCTTTATTTGAAGTAATGGCATCATAAAGTCTATCTCTGTCCATAGTAGCATTATTTACATAACCTACTAATATTCTATCTACACCATTATTTTCTGAGGCTAAATCTAACCATATGCGATGTCTTTCGTTTGCATCGGTAGTTCTACTACTTTCACTAGATAACCTATAGAAATTTGAATTGTCATAGGTTCTACTTCTCATAGAGTTATTGAAAGTAATCGAAGTTGTTGTAGCTGGGCCATCATCTAGATTAACCATAAAGCTTTGCCCAGCGGCAATATAGCCATTAAACCCAGCAGGACCACTGGTAGTCCCTGTACCATTATGAGTTATATAATCATCTGGATCGTAATTGAATCCATTATTGTTTTCATAGAAAGGATCTGGAATAGCATTGCTTGGTAAAGCACCATGCGTCCAAATATTCACGAAACCATCTAGATTTGTATTGGCATTCAGGAAGTCTAAAGCAGAAATTGCTGAAGGATATGGATTTCCAACCAAGTTCCAGTCATCATCATCATCATTACCATTAAGCCCATCATTATCCGTTCCTCTAGAAACAGTAACAGTAGTTGTTCCTGTTCGTGGTACACCATTTTGGAATACAGCATCAAGTTGGGTAGGAGTTGTATTGTTGAAACTACTATCTCCTCTAACGATATACCCAACTCCAGCACCCATGGTTTCACCATTTGCAGTCACCCAGTTACCTTGACCGTTGCTTGTTCCTGTATTAGGAGCTGTAGGTACCCATCTATAGATATGGTAAGTCGGAGAACCTGGAGAAACATTGTCAATGTTGAAGCCATTAATTGGAGATGACCAGTAGACATAGTCTTGTCTTCTCATCATTACGGAACGCTCCATGCTTAAGTTTCCAACATTGGTAACAGCATCATTTACTTGGATGAGTGAGCCATTATTATGAATATAGAATGTTGCAGTCGCATTGGTAGTTACTACATCATCAACGTGAACATAATCGCCATCTCTGACATCTAACGTTCTGCCGGCATTGATGGTAAGATCACCATTAGCATATAAGTTATTTGAAGTATTGGTATCAAAGTCGTTATCTAGAACAACATTGTGGAAAATTTCTGTATCATAAACAACAGGTGGAATTGGAGGAGGTGTATTATATGTGATAAGTTGAGCTACTGTACCCTCAAATGTTACAGTACTATTTCCTTCTTCAAAAACAGCTTCTCCTAGTAAGTTTGTCCAGTTTCCAGTCAAAAATATTTGACCATCATCTGTACCGTTATTACCATCGTCCATGTCTAAAGAACCGCTGACATTAATAACTAAATTACCATTGACGTTTAGAACATCATCGGATTCTTCAATAACTAAGGTTCTACCACTTATGGTAATATCATTACAATCGGCCTCATTACCAAAGTTTGAAGACAATGCAGAATCATTATCAATGACACAATCTCTAGCAGCAGTAGCATCGATGGTAACATCTGTTAGAGCGTCAGGAACAGCAAAGTTGTCCCAATTAGAACAGTTGAACCAATCATCACTTACAGTACCAGTCCATAGACCAGCTGTAGTTCCTGTACCATTAACAGTGTAGGAACTATTACATGTTGCAGCTATATCATCCGATGCTTGACCGCTGTTTGCACTAACTAATAACCAATTACTATTATCAGTGATATTGGCTAATAATTGAGATTGAGTTCCTGTCGAAATTCCAGTACCAGCGACATCGTGATATGCATAGAATCTAGATGTACTCGAATTACCAATTTCTAACCTTGTACATTCAATATCTGGGTGAATCCTCGAAATTCTATCTCCACCAGCATTACCTGCAACTGAAAACGCTTGGAAGCTTCCTTTTGTTTGTACACCACCAAGAACAGTCCCAGTAAATGTTCTATAATTATCAGGATCGGTATCTCCTGTATCGGGACCGTCAGGTTCAGTCATCACGTCAGAGAATGTTCCTTGCATTAACCACATCGTATCTGGACTAGAGGTACTAATGTTACCAGGCAGGTTATCATTAGCATGCGAAGGATTGTTTAGAATAGTAAAATCTGAAGTGACATCGATACCATTAACCGTAATACTTTGAATAGTTGATGGGAAGGTTTCTGTTTCGACACAAATTACAGAGCCTTTTGGAATATCTGCACAACCGTTGTATTGTAGCGTAGCATAAGGCGGTTCTCCACTCTGATCAAAATCAGTACTACAATCATACCAACGGTCAGTTGAGGTATTTGCTGGGGCATTATACTCATACAATAAGTTTGCAATAGTAAATTCTGTATTTAGGCCAATATCTACAAGAGTAAGGATAGAGAACCTATCGTTACCATCAGTAATGTAACTGTCAAAACCTACAAATACCAAATCCCCTGGACTAAATATCGTTGGGCTAGATGAGCTACTTGCAATTACTGTAACAGAAGTCGTTGATCCAGAACTCCATGTATTACCAGCTTCATTAAAAATTGTAAAATGATATGTTGTACCATCGGTTAAACCTGTAATTGTTGCTGAAGTCCCTGTGCCACGATATACAGCAAATTCCCCTGCAGCTAAAGCATCACCACTTCCAAAAGTAGAATTGGCAGTATAAGTTGTACTATCTCCAGTTGGTGTCGCACTTACAGGATTTGAAGCTCTTGCAACAACTAAAACTTCATCATAGCAACTCGGAAGTGTCCATTGAAGCAGTGCATCACCACAACTGTTTACTGAGGTAAAAGCAGTAGGGTTGTCAATAACACCAGAATATGCTACAGAAGTGGATACACCAGTACTCCAACTAGTTCCTGTCCTCGAAAATATTGTAAAATGATATGTGGATCCATTAGTTAATCCAGTGATATTAGCTGAAGTACCGTTACTTTTATAAACTGCATATTCATTTGTAGCCAAGTCTGTGCCATTTCCAAAAATAGCATCTGCAGTATAAGCGCTGCCATCACCTGTTGGCGTTGCAGAAACGGCATTAGTTTCTCTGGCAACAATTAATACTTCCTCAGCACAAGAAGGCGCAATCCAGCTAATGTCTATTGATCCACAGCTTTCAACGGCATTAAAACTTGTAGCATTGGTAGGTGTTGTACATAAACCACAGGTAACCTCAACATCATCTAGGTAATAAGACCCTCCTGATCTTTGAGACATCACTAACCTAATGTAATAATCACCAGTTAAGCTAAGAGGAACTGTAAATAATTGATGCGACGTAGTCACTGAGCCCACTAAAATATCTTGAGCAGTAGTCCAAGGACCTGTGTTATTTGTGGAATACTGAACGCTGAATGTTTTGTTTGCAGTACTTGCAGATCTAGCTAATTGAAACTCTATTTGTTGTGGGTTAGAAACGACATTAGTAGTAATTATTTCATCTCCGGTTGAATTGAAACCTGTTCCATTTCCTGTAAGACCTGCAGTACCGTTTTGGTAAGTTCCTGAACCAGTCCAATTTCCATAGCCTGAATTAAAATCATCTGAAAGACAAACTGAAGAGCCACTTGAAGAACAAGAAGCTACACCCGATCCGGAAACAGTCTCTGTATATGTACAAGATCCATCAGCACTAAAAGTGGCTGTGACCTCTACATCACTCCCATTAGCAGCAAGTTGTACTCCTGTGATAGTTTGAGGAGATGTTCCAACAGTAGCAGAAGTCGTTCCACCCACTACTCCAGCACCGGTTAAATCTATACTTCCTGAAGCAGGAGGGTTGCTGTATGTTATAGTTACATCAGCAATATAATAATCATCTGAGGCATCAGAAGCAGTGCCATTATCGTTACAAGAGCCAGGAGGATTAGATATTGAAATATCTGTAATGCTACAACCACCACAATTAATAGTCTGACCAGTATTTATATTATCGTGAGTACTAGATTGATTTTGAACCCAAGTAAAATCAGAATAATCACAACCAGAGCCTTGTAATTGTATGCTTTCGGTCGTCCCTGTTGAATTGTTCTCATTAACACCAATATCTGTAGAATTTAGCCCATTTGCAGCACCATTAGTAGCCGCAAATGTACCTTCATAGCTTAGAAATTGAATGACTGTACTACCACACACTAAGGCAATACCATCTGGAGCACCATTTTGAATTCCAGACTGTGCAATCCATATAAAACGAACATTGTTTACCGTTGCACCTCCTGTTGTTGGAACTGATGCAGAACCATAAGTAGTTCCAGTACTACCGTTGTAGAAAACCACCCTAAGATCATTAGTTGCGCAAGAATAAGTTGTAGGTACGGCTATTTCAACACCTTCATTAACATCACTTCCGTTATTGTCGTAATGAATCTCATTTATCCAAGGAGTTTGTGCAAAACCTGATATTATGGCACACAAAAATGCCAGTAGACTGAGGGAGTACTTTTTTATCATAGTGAGTTTTTCGCTTAGCTTAACCGAGGGGCTAGCAAATATAGCACAAAATTAGCTTATATACAGGGTTTTAGCCCCAAGCAATTATTAACAAAAAGTTATTAATTTCGTTTTTCCGATGAAAGACTCCTATACTGTAAAAGAAGCCTTACAAAAACTTCAAGCGTATTGTGCCTATCAAGAGCGTTGTCACAAGGATGTGGAACAGAAGCTTATTGGGATGAATATGATTCCTGATGCTAGGCTTCTAATTGTGAATAAATTAATTGAAGATAATTACCTTAACGAAGAACGTTTTGCTAAGCATTTTGTTAGCGGGAAATTCAGAATTAAAAAATGGGGAAAGAATAGAATTCTCAGAGAATTAAAGCTAAGAGGTATTTCTAAGTACAATATAGAAATTGCCATGCGTGAGATAACTTATGAAGACTATGTGGATACGCTTCATGAGCTAGCTTTGAAACGTCTTAACCAGATTACAGAAAAGAACGTTTATAAGCGCAAGCGAAAACTCTGCGATTACTTATTATACAGAGGATGGGAATCAAATTTGGTCTACGAAAAAGCTAATGAACTTATAGACTAAAACAAGCTCCTAACGAAACAGTAAACTGGTTATGTAGTTTTTCGGCAAGTGTTAAACGATCTGTGTTGTACTTTGCAAAAGGAGCGTTTAACTCTGTATATATGCCAAAGCCATCTGTAAAAAAGTATCTTGCTCCAAGGTGGCCTCCAAAGTTTTTTAATCCTAGATGCAGTCCAGGATATACATCGAAATTAGGATCCACATTAATAACGTTTCCAAGATTAGCATTAAATCTGGCTTTTAGGTCAAAACGATCTCCAAAGTCAGCATCGATTTCACTTTTTACTCCTGAGGCATAAGTTGTAGATACCCCTATAGACATGTTTTCTCCAACGCCATAATCGAAAGTGGCATTAATTCCAGTTGCATTTTCTTGAAAGTTTGCACCAACCTGAAACTTTTGATCACCTTTTCCAGAAAATGATTGTGCACTGATTAATGACATATTAGTTAAGACTAGAAGTACTATTAGTTTTTTCACAAGATTGAATTATAGATTAAACCTTTAATGTTCTATCAATTACTCATTAAGACACTAATAGATAGAAAAGGTCACGAAAAAACTAAAGATTTTATAGGCCGAGAGACTTGTGCGTTCTGGTGATTGCTTGCTCGTTTTTCCAATCGATCCATTTTTGCCCTTTTATTCTACGCATTACATTGTCTAGTGTTCTCATAACAAAGACATTGTACACTGCTTTACTGAGGTTTTTTGGCTTTCTTGCAATGGCTCTTAAACTCATCGAAAACCCAGGCGTAATGTAACGCATGTAATGCCACCAACCTTCTGGCATGTAGAGTACTTCGCCATGATTAAGGTCACAAATCCATCCTTTGGCATGTTGTAATGCAGGCCATTTTTCGAAGTCAGGATCTGCAAAATTTATATCTTCTCTAGTGATTAGAGAGTGAGGTATTTTGTATAGATATTTGTTCTGCTTTTGGTCAAAAAGAATGCATTGTTTTTTTCCTTCAAAATGAAAGTGAAAAATATTCGCCAGATCGATATCATAATGCATGAAAGTGAAACTATCTCTTCCCCCAAAGAAAAGCATTGGCAATCCCTTCATGAGTCTTAGTCCAAAATCAGGATAGGTAAAATCTTTTTGAAGCTGAGGAACTTCCTTTAGGATGTTCCAGAGAAAGATTCTGAACTTTGTAGGTTCGCGTTTCAACAGATCGACATACTCGCTCATCTTCATCGTCGCATGAGGCTCATTGAACCCATCTTTATAGTCTACAGGTCTGTCGTCATATAGTGGGACAGTCTTGTCTCCTGCAACTTCTTTCATATAGTCTAAAGACCATTTAGAGTAGGCAGGCCAATCTTCAATAAAACGTTCAATGACCACAGGTTTTTGTGGTTTAAAGTAGTTCTTAATGAACTCCTCTTTGGTAATGGTTTTCACTCGAGGAATTTGTTGAAGATTTAGATGCAACGACTTAATTTTAAGATAGCTTCAAAGTTAAGAAAACGTTACGAAAAAGAGAATAGTATTTTTTGATACACTGTAAGATGTGTTATCTCAATGCTTTAGCTTTTTCTTTGGCAGCTTCGTTACGATCTATAGTATGCTCAGGTCTCGTCCATTTTGGCTTTTCACCAAGAGACTGATATTGAGAATCTTCCGCCTCAACAGTTTTTGGTTGCATCTTTTTAATGAATGGTTTTTGAGGGTTTAAACCTAGTAGTTCAAACAGCTTCATGTCTTCATTTACATCTGGATTTGGCGTGGTAAGAAGTTTGTCACCAGCAAAAATCGAATTCGCTCCAGCAAAGAAACACATGGCTTGACCTTCCTGGCTCATTTCTGTTCGTCCTGCACTCAAACGTACTTGCGTTTCTGGCATTACGATACGTGTTGTAGCCACCATTCGTATCATTTCCCAAATGGATACAGGTTCTTGGTCTTCAAGAGGTGTACCTTCAACTGCAACCAAAGCGTTAATAGGCACAGATTCTGGTTGTGGATTAAGTGTAGAAAGTGCGACTAGCATGCCTGCTCTATCTTCAACCTTTTCTCCCATACCTATAATACCTCCAGAGCAAACTGTAACATTAGTTTTACGGACATTATCTATAGTTTCGAGTCTATCTTCATAGCCTCTTGTAGAAATTACTTCTTTATAATATTCTTCAGAAGAATCTAAATTATGGTTATATGCATACAAACCTGCTTCGGCTAATCTCTTAGCTTGATTTTCAGTAACCATACCAAGTGTGCAACACACTTCCATATCTAACTTATTGATGGTACGCACCATCTCTAAAACTTGATCGAATTCTGGACCATCCTTTACATTTCGCCATGCAGCTCCCATACAAACTCTAGAACTACCTGAAGACTTAGCACGTAAAGCCTGAGCTTTTACCTGCTGTACAGTCATGAGGTCGTTGCCTTCAACATCGGTGTGGTAACGTGCAGCTTGTGGACAATAGCCACAATCTTCTGGACAACCGCCAGTTTTTATGGATAATAAGGTAGATACCTGAACTGTATTAGGATCGTGATGAAGACGATGTATAGACGCTGCTTCGTAAAGCAGTTCCATTAGGGGTTTATTGTAAATCTCTAAAATCTCTTCTTTGGTCCAATTGTGTCTTATTTCACTCATAAGTCGATTAGCTATATAAGGCAAAAATAACTATAACCATTTAGATTCTGGTTCGGTTGCATCTAAAATATCAACATTTAATAAAGATGCCAATTCGTGTGCTTTTTTAAATGCGTCTTCAAGATCATAACTTACATATGCTTCGATCTTTCTGTTTGTATTGTAAAATAGATTCAGCTTTATAATTTCATTTTTCACATTGGTCTGTGCAGATCTTGACCTAAGTGTTGTAGTTTCACTAGTTCTAAATACAGACACATAATCAATATTTGGAAGCGCCTTCCATGTTCCAAAACGAATCCCCAAGATAGATTTTAACGATCGGTATCTGTTATTTGCAAAATCGAATTCGGTACCATCTGTCAAAAGAAAATATATTGCCAGACCACTCAACACAAGACTTTTTATATCACTAAATACTAGTATTATGGAAAAGATTAGCAGAACTAAACCAAAAATGAATTTCATGATTGGAATTTTTCTGATGTATGTAAAGTGCTTCATAGTTTAAGACTGAATTAAAAATTAAATCCGCCTATTTGGAGGCGGATTTAGATTTAAGAATTAGAGCTTGTATCTTCAATTTCAGCATCATCAGCTTCAATCTCTTTTCTGTCTTTACCTTTTAAATACTCTGGTAAATCCATTCCAGCCATATTAAACATTTCCTGAAGCGGAGGCACAGATTTATACATTCCGGAGATAAAGTTAGATGTTGAAGACTTGCCGTCTTTACTGCCTCCATTTTCCCATACCGTAACTTTATCGATCTTGATGTTCTTAATAGCTTCAGCCTGAGTTTTTACCAATTCAGGTAATTTGTCAGCAATGAGTAATAACACGGCATCTTTTGAATTATTTCCAGCAGCTTTTACAATTTCATCTAGACCAGCTGCTTGTTTTGTTAAGACTTCATAGATTCCTTTTGCCTCTGCCTGAGCTTTAAACAGAATCGCATCTGCTTCACCTTTTGCACGTCTTCTGATACGCTCAGCTTCAGCTTCAGCATCAATTTCAACTTTCTTTTTATCAATTTCAGCAGGAACGATAACATCAGCCATTTGAGAAGAACGCTCGCGATCAGCTCTAGCAGCTTCAGCTTGCTGCTCCGCAGCATAAGACTCTTCCAATGCTTTTGCAGCTTGTACTTTTTCTGATGCTATTGCTACGCGCTCCGCTTCTGCTTCGCGCTGACGACGCAACGAATCTGAATTTGCTACAGATATCTTAGCAGTATTTTCACCTTCAACAGCTTTAGCGTTTGCAGCAGCTACTTGTGTTTTTTCATCCTGTACGGCGTTAGCCTCACCAATTGCACCATCTCTGTTTTTCTCTGCAACAGACTTACGTGCAGCGTTAATAGCATGTGCTGCAGCTTCTTTTCCAAGTGCTTCGATATAACCAGACTCATCTACAATATCTGTGATGTTTACGTTGATAAGTTTAAGACCAACTTTTTTCAATTCAGATTCAACAGATTGTGAGATGTTAGTTAAGAATTTGTCTCTGTCGGAATTAATTTCTTCAATGTCCATTGAAGCAACAACTAAACGTAGCTGACCGAAAATAATTTCCTTGGCTAACTCTTGAATATCTTGTAAGCCTAAACCTAATAAGCGCTCAGCTGCATTTTGCATCACACCAGGCTCGGTAGATACACCAATCGTAAATCTTGAAGGCACGTTAACACGAATGTTTTGTTTGGAAAGTGCGTTTACAAGATTCACCTCAATAGAAATAGGTGTTAAATCTAGGTATTCGTAGTCTTGTATTACTGGCATAATAAAGGCGGCTCCACCATGAATACATTTTGCAGATTTACCACCACCAACTTTACCATAAACTACAAGAATACGGTCAGAAGGACAACGCTTATAGCGCTTTATTAGAATGATAAGAGTTAATACAACAAAGAGGGCTACGAAAATGAGTAGCATTGGACCACCAAAGCCGTCCATATTAAAATTTTCTTGCATGTTTAGTAATGTCATTAGTTTTCAAGTTTTAAAGGTTCGATAGGTTTGCGTGTTTGGTCAACGATAAGAATACCATTAGAGGTAACATCAATGACCTTTATTATAGTTCCGGATTTTAGTTCCGTGAAAGAGTCGGTTAGGGCATCAAGCTCGCGAACAGTTCCCTGCACGTTTACACTTACTTTCCCCATGCTAGAGCGATTTGCTCCAATGGTTAGGTAGACTTCACCTATAGCATTAACAGCATTGTTGTAGTTTAATGTGCCACTGTCGCTTAGTTTACTGATAAAGTAAAATAGGGCAGCCATTATGACCATCATTAACAATCCACAAACTATAGAAATGATTAAGGTAAATGGTTTGGACAAGCCAGCGTCTATGCATGCGATTCCGCTCCAGCCAAAAATTGTAAAAAAGCCTACTAGGTTTTTGAAAGTTATAAATTGAAACCCAGCTCCTGCATCTGAATCAATGTCTGAATCAACATCACCTATGTCATCTGCATCGCCACCAATAAATGCCATGATCATGACTCCGATAAAAATAAGAGAGCCTACTAATGCTGTCGACCAATACATTTTGGCAAATAAATTCAAGCTAGAAAACCATTCTACCATAATTGAAAAGTGTTTGAAAGTTCCTGAAATATAAGACGTTTATTGACGTCTTACAATTTTATTTTGAAAGTAGTATAGATACTGCATTGCCTCCAAAACCAACCGCATTTACCAAGATATTTTGGATGCGATTTGGCTGTTCATTTTTGATAAATGGAACAGGAATAAATGTTTGATGTTGCAACATCAGTATGGCCATTTCTATACTCAGTAATCCTGAAGCTCCAAGGCTATGACCTACTTTCCACTTATTAGTAGTCAATGAAGGAATTTTGTTACAAAAAACTTTTTCAATAGCCTTAAACTCAGCCAAATCACCACTTATGGTTCCTGGTGTATGTGTAACGATAATATCTATATTGTTTTTATCGAAACCGTCTAAAGCCATTTCCATTGACTTTTGAAAACAGACAGCATCTGTTGACAATGAAGCATTGTGTTCTAGAAGTTCAGTGGCGTAACCAAACCCTTTGATAACTGCTAGAGCATTATCTAACTTACCTTGTTCTAAACAAGCCATTGCTGCAGCTTCTCCCAAGATCATTGTGTTTTGTTTTTTGTCTAGGTTCAGAGCTTGGCAGGGATAATGATCTTCATGTTTCTCTTGCTGAGCATAAATCTTTAAGGCTTGCATTTGTGCAACGGTAAATGATGTTAGCGATGCTTCACTGCCTCCAACTAGGAATTTATCTGACATACCAGAGTTGATCCAGGCAATACCATTAAGCATGGCATGTAATGCTGTAGAACATGTTATTGAATGTGAAATTTCTGGACCTTTTGAGTTGAGGTCGTGTGCCACCCAAGATGAAATATTGCCAAGCGTAGTCGTAGGAGAACTTAATGGATGTGATTGATTGTTTTTTGAAAACTCCGAATAATAAGTTTCAAATAATTCCGTAGCTCCTCTAGAGGATCCTATATTGATTCCGAAATTATCATCACTAGACCACCCAGCAAATTTTACAGCTTCTCTAGCAGCATACATAGCATACAACACTGAATTATCTAAGGACTTGTATTTTGAGTTTTCCTGTCTCAATAATTCAATTTGTTGTTGTCCTGCTTTAGTTAATTCAGCAGTTAATGCAGCAGTTAATGCAGAAGTATTATTGAATGTTTTATGTGAGATGCAATGTTCTTGGTTTTGATAATTACTCCAAATGGTTTTAGGATCTACACCGAGCGGAGATATAGAACTTATTGCTGTAATGGAAATAGGGGTTTTCAATAGAAAAAAATTATTTCGGCAAAATTACATCCAATTCATGTATTAACGTAACAATTTCTTGGGTCTTTATACTTATATTTAAAATAACTAATCAAAATAGAATGGAACAACATAAACAAAAGAGTTGGTTTGGTCGCAATTGGCCTTGGGTATTGCCTGTAGGAGGTTGCCTTATTGTGATTTTACTTTTCGTATTTGGAGTAGGCGCTGTGATTTTTGGAGCTACAAAAATGATATCTGGTTCTGAGCCTTATGAATATGCTGTCACAACAGCCAAAACGAATGAAACTGTAATAAACATTTTAGGAGATAATATTGAGCCAGACGGCATGATGAGTGGAAATATTTCCTATTCGAATAATGATGGTGAAGCTGACATTACGATTCCTATAAAAGGATCTAAAGGAGAAGGTTCTGTAAGCGTAAAAGCACAGAAAACCGACGGCGAATGGTATTACGAAGCACTTTATGTTACGATTAAGGAGACAGGTGAACAAGTCAACCTATTAGATAAAAGTCTAGAGGGTATCTAAAGCTTCTTCAATAACATTATAAACTTTATGTAATTCTTCTTTTGTAATTGTGTAAGGCGCTTGGATGTATATCGTATTACCGAGAGGTCTTAGGAAAATACCGTTATCTAAAAAGTAGTTGAACAGCTTATCTCTAAGGTTTCCGTAACGTTCCATTTCAACATTAAGGTCTAATGCATAAATGACTCCACATTGTCTAGTCGACTTAACCTTAGGATGTAATTTAATGTGTTTGTCGAACGCTTCATGAGCATTAGTAATTCTCTTGATACTATCTTGAATCTCTTCAGATTGTAACAGTTCTATTCCAGCTAAAGCCGCAGTACAAGCTAAAGGGTTTGCAGAGTAGGTGTGTCCATGAAAAAACCCTTTTCCAATCTCATCACTATAAAATGCGTTGTAGACGTCTTGCGAGCAACTTGTGACAGCCATTGGCATAATTCCGGCTGTTAATGCTTTACTCAAGCAGATAATATCTGGCTTGGTTTCAATATGGTCTGAAGCGAAAACTTTTCCGGTTTTTCCAAACCCAGTCATTACTTCATCAGCAATGGTAATGATATTTTGAGATTGACAGTATTGAAGTATTTGGTTTAACCCATCTGCTTCAAACATCTTCATAGCTGCTGCTCCTTGTACCAAGGGTTCATAAATAAAACCTGCTACTTTACCTGTAGATGCCAGTGCTTTTAGCTCTTCAAGAATACTTAAAATATTATCAGCCTTTGGTGTTGGGATGCGTTTTACTTCAAGAAAAAACTTTTCAAAAGGGCCATTATAAACAGACAGACCAGAAACGCTCATGGCTCCAAACGTATCACCATGAAATCCCTCTTCAAAAGCAATAAGGATATTACGATTTTCTCCTTTATTAAAGTGATACTGTAAAGCCATTTTTATAGCCACTTCAACACTAGTTGACCCATTATCACTGAAAAATATTTTATTCTGATTTTCTGGAAGAATCTCAATCAGTTTTTCTGAAAGCTTTACAGCTGGTTCATGAGTAAGACTACTAAATACTACGTGATGTAACTTGTCTAATTGCTCAGATACTTTTTTGGTGATGAAAGGATTACAATGACCATACATGCAGGTATACCAAGATGAAATAGCATCGATGTATTCTTTTCCGTTTTCATCATACAATAAACAACCTTCCGCTCTTGTTATCGCAATATTTTCTGGATGAAGCTTATGTTGCGTTAACGGATGCCAAAGGTGTGCTTTATCTCTATCTTTTAAGGTCATTTACAAGTTGTCTTTAAACAATTCAGCATATTCTTTAACGACATTTTTATCAAAATATGGTTCATCATTTATTCTACCAATTACTTCTACATTAGTCATCGTTTTGATAATGTCTTCGGTTGTTTTATGTTCATCACCACTGAAGATTACAGCAATGTCAAAGCCTTTATCCTGAAGGTGTTTTATTGTGAGTAGTGAATGATTGATACTACCAAGATAATGTCTTGAAACTATAATGACTTTGTCTTTTGGTTGAATTAAATCCAGAACAGTATTGTCATCATTAAGAGGGACTAACAATCCACCTGCACCTTCAATTACCAAATTATTTTCGGTTTTAGGTCTTTTGATAGTATCCAAATCAATGGTGATGCCATCAATATCAGCTGCACCGTGAGGGCTCATAGGCGTCTTAAGCGCATAAGTATTTGGGTGAATCTTTGACCTAGAATTTGAAATCAATTGTGACACTGTATGTCTATCCCCAGAGTCCACATCTCCGGCTTGTACAGGTTTCCAATAATCGGCTTCTAAGGCTTCTGTAAGTATTGCAGATACAATAGTTTTTCCTACATCTGTGCCTATACCTGTAATAAAATAATTCTGCATGTATCCTAAATTGATTGCAAAAATACGAGCAATTTTTAAGATAGTTTCATTGTCATTAGCGAATAATTATTTTAGAGATGAAAACACGAGTATCGGATGTAAACTTTAAGAAATACATCCCAGATTGCAAGTGATTGCTTAGGTCTAGGGAGAGTGTTTGTCTGTAATTAACATTCAAAGTAGAATTTTTGTAAACAGTACTTCCATCTAAGGCATAAGCTTCTAAACTGATGTCGTTAGAAATGGATTCTGGAAATGTTATGTCTAGCTTACCATTGCTCGGATTTGGCAAAATGGTGAGCGACTCACCTAGCAAAAACTCATCATTGGAGAGCGTGTCTTCTTGCATAAAGATTAAATACCCATCGCATGTACCCAGAATAATATCCATTAGGCCATCATCATTGATGTCGATATAATCATGGTCGTAAGTAGAGACATTCCAAATATTCTGAGTATCACCGTAAGGATGAACAAGATTACCACTATTAAGGTTTTGATTTTCGAAAATGATAAAACGTCTTCCAGTACCTGTTTCACAAGGTGGAAGATCCGTGTCTACACTAGATAACCCAACATCCAAGTCGCCATCATCATCCAAATCGATCATCTTAACATTACCTCCAAACCCATCAGTTCTGTCGGTAGGCATGGCGTATTGAGAAATCGATAGGTTTGTGTCTTCGGTAAACCCAGTAACTCTATTGACATAGTCTCCTGCGTCATCAACAACATAGAAATCTAGCATGCCGTTATCATTCAAATCACCAGCTGTAAACATATAGGCAGCATTTTCTGGTTGGGCGTAAAAATTAGTAAATGTCCCATCGCCATTGTTGAAAAGTACAATAGGACCTTTGGCATTAAAAGGAGCTACAGTGTTTAGTCCCAGATTTTTGACAATATCTAGGTCATTATCATTATCCACATCATGAAATTCTACACCAGTTCCAAAACTTGAGTTTCTCAAATTACCCATTCTGGTTTGAGTTTCTTCTGTAAAGTTCCCTGAACCATCATTTATCAATAAAACATCGAGTGCTGTTACAGAAGGTGAGTAGTTTACCATATACAAATCTGGGAAATTATTCCCTGTGAGATCACCGCCCCAACCAGCGCAATATTGAATAGGGTTCACAGTAATTGTTGGTAAACGTGTGCTCGATTCATCTAAAAACCCCTGCCAATCGCCATTGGTATCATTCCCCTGATTCATGTATAGTTTTGGCTGATCGCCAAAAGTGCTGATGATAAAAAGATCCAACCAAGTATCGTTATCTACATCAATACAAATAATGTCTCTTGCGTCTGTAGCTGTGGTTAAGAACTCTGGTGCATAGATGTCTGTTTCGTCCTGTAAGACTCCACTTCTGTTCATAAATAATAAATCGGTTTTGGCTCCTGGAGAAGAAAAGGGGACTTTACGCACCACAACTAAATCTGTTAAACCATCTTTATCAAAATCGCCAACGGCTAAGTCCTTTTCCATATCGTCTACAGCATTATTATCGGCATTGTCAGAGATATTAGAGATTACAATTCTGGTATTGGTTTCATCTTCAAAATTTAACCATTGTGTAAATCCTTCAAAAGAAATTAGGAAACAACAAAGAAGTAAAAAGTAATGTTTTTTCATAGCATGCATTTTAGGTTTAGAGGCATAACTATAAGCCATGAAAAGTCTAAAGGGGTGTGAGGCAGAATCTTAAAGATACTAAAAATACTGCTATGTGTTTATTTCTTAAGAAAGTAAGCTTTCTGAGAAATGTAAATGATTTACTTTAGTCGGGATGACAGGATTTGAACCTGCGACCCCACGGCCCCCAGCCGTGTGCGCTAACCGGACTGCGCTACATCCCGAAATTGACGCCAAAAGTAAGTTATAAAACTCCAAACTGCAATACCATATTGAAAAAGAGGGCTTACCAAAAGTGAGATCGAATTTTACTTTTGATATAGGTGTAAATTAAAAATTAAGGTGAAGTAATTAATTAGGACATTTATTATTAATAGCGACCGGAAATTACAAAGCCAATGCAAATTTGCACTGGCTTTTGTATATTCAAGACTTTAAAACAAATACCATTTGTACACTAGCTAAAATATAATATGCAATTTCCTAATTACTTTACTGAGGGGTCTAGTCATAAATTTATAAAAGGTGAGAACATTTTATGCGTTCAGTATATACATGACTCTAATGAGATAATAGAAATTCATCTAGGTATTGATAAGCCATTTTTTGTTCATGTTGTAGAAGGAACGGTTAGATTATACTCATCTAGCCAAGCAGTTATGGTAGAAGAAAACCAGTCTGCTATTGTCAATGTTGGTTCATATCTTATGTCAGAAAACCTTTCTGTAAATAATCGTTTTGAAGCATATCTTATGTTTTACTCTATAGATACTTTGAATGAATTTTATCATAAAGTAAATAAAGGCTCAAGAAAAGAGCTGCCTCAAAAAGAACAAAAGAGTATAGTAAAAGTGCATCATTGCCATTTCTTAAGTTCATTTGCACAAAGTTTAGCTTTACTATTCAAAGGAAACTATGAGTCTAGAAGAGAGACAAAACTAATTGACATTAAGGCTGAAGAACTGATGTATTACTTTGGTTATAATAATCTATCAGATAATATTGATGCTATGCTCTTTCAAACTCTAGACAACGACTTTATTTTTAAGAATTGTATCAATAATAACTACCTTAATAATATAAAGCTAGAAGATTTTGCATTTTTAACAGGTATGAGTTTATCTAGTTTTAAACGAAAGTTTAAGGAGATTTACGATGAATCACCATCCAGATGGATTAAAAGTAGAAGATTAGAGCATTCTATTTCTCTACTAAATGATAAAAAGTTCAGTATTAAAGAAGTTGCCTATAAATGTGGTTTTGATAATACAAGTACCTTCAGTCGCTTATTTAAAAGTAAGTACGGAATTAGTCCAAAAGACTATAAATAAACCTAAATGAGCTATTTTCGAGCTTAATTGACCCTTTTTCAACGCTTTAACAGTCCTTAATGTAAGCCAGCTAACATTTCTTTTTTCGATTTGAAAATACTTTTACATCTAATTAATTTTTAAATCGATATTCTATGAAAAAAGGACAATTACGTTTTTTTAAATTGTTGCTTTTTGCAATTTTATTTTTGCAATTTGCCACAATTGACGCGCAAGCTGTATTTAAATACACTTATGTAGATCCAATAGCGAATGAACTTCAGATAACCAATCTTGGAGACGCAACTGATGATGTCGGGACATCTTGGTTATGCTTAGGCCCAGGCACTTATCAAAGAATCAATAATATTACTGCTGAATCCACAATGTTAGCACCAGGCGAGTCCATTACATTACCTTATAATATGGATGTAACCAATGATGGTTTGAGTTTGTTTTCTAGCAATAGTTTTGGGTCATCAGATCCAAGCATTTTATTAGATTTTGTACAATGGGGAGCAGGGAATCAGCCACGTTCAGGTCAGGCTGTAACTGCTGGCCGTTGGGACAATGCATCGTCTTTTGTTTCAGGGCAGGCACCCTACACAACAACTACTGGAGGCTTTGCTGCAGCATGGTCTGTATGTGATGTAAATGCAGGTGATATTACATTCGATGTAGCTCCAAATAACACAACATTAATTAGTAATGATATGTTGACTGCTACTATTTGTAGAGATGGTCAAGCAGATCCACTTACAGTTAATATTGCTGCAGGAAGTATGGGGACTAATTCTGGATGGATAATTACTGATGCAGCTACAGGTAATATTTTAGGCACGCCAGCATCTGGGCCTTTTGACCTTGATGGAGCGGGTCCAGGAACCTGTAATATTTATTACATAAGATATGAGGACGGCTTATCTGGTAAAGAAGTAGGTGAAAACATTGCAGACTTATCTGGATGCTTTGATTTATCCAATTCCATTGCTGTAATTAGAGCATTACCAGAAGCTGGTACATTGGCTATTGACGAGATGGCGACCACAGGAGCCAATAGCTCGACAGTTGTCGACGGTACCACTGCCACGATCTGTATTGACAACGATGGAGCACCTGTTTACGTTACAAAGACTGGGTACGAGACGAACCTGTCTTACAGGTACGTTATCACGGACGAGAGCGATACGATATTGGCCATCACTGACACGGATGCGATTGACATCACTGGAGCAGGAGTTGGAG